>NZ_JBEZEL010000047.1:0-1032 GCF_040648855.1 Streptosporangium sp. NPDC049078 | reverse complement strand
TGCTTTGTGGTCAAGTCCTCGGCCTATTAGTACTGGTCAGCTCCACACATTACTGCGCTTCCACTTCCAGCCTATCAACCCGGTCGTCTACCGGGAGCCTTACCCACTCTCGTGGTGGGAGACCTCATCTCAAGGCGAGCTTCCCGCTTAGATGCTTTCAGCGGTTATCCCTTCCGAACGTAGCCAACCAGCCGTGCTCCTGGCGGAACAACTGGCACACCAGAGGTTCGTCCGTCCCGGTCCTCTCGTACTAGGGACAGCTCCTTTCAAGTCTCCTGCGCGCGCAGCGGATAGGGACCGAACTGTCTCGCGACGTTCTAAACCCAGCTCGCGTACCGCTTTAATGGGCGAACAGCCCAACCCTTGGGACCTACTCCAGCCCCAGGATGCGACGAGCCGACATCGAGGTGCCAAACCATCCCGTCGATATGGACTCTTGGGGAAGATCAGCCTGTTATCCCCGGGGTACCTTTTAGCCGTTGAGCGACGGCGCTTCCACATGCCACCGCCGGATCACTAGTCCCAGCTTTCGCTCCTGCTCGACCCGTCGGTCTCACAGTCAAGCTCCCTTGTGCACTTACACTCGACACCTGATTGCCAACCAGGCTGAGGGAACCTTTGGGCGCCTCCGTTACTCTTTAGGAGGCAACCGCCCCAGTTAAACTACCCACCAGACACTGTCCCTGATCCGGATCACGGACCGAAGTTAGACGTTCAAAACGACCAGAGTGGTATTTCACCAATGACTCCACCCCCACTAGCGTGAAGGCTTCACCGTCTCCCACCTATCCTACACAAGACGCTCCAAACGCCAATGTCAAGCTATAGTGAAGGTCCCGGGGTCTTTCCGTCCTGCTGCGCGTAACGAGCATCTTTACTCGTAGTGCAATTTCGCCGGGTCTGCGGTTGAGACAGCGGGGAAGTCGTTACGCCATTCGTGCAGGTCGGAACTTACCCGACAAGGAATTTCGCTACCTTAGGATGGTTATAGTTACCACCGCCGTTTACTGGCGCTTAAGTTCTCAGCTTCGC
>NZ_JBEZEL010000046.1:0-1276 GCF_040648855.1 Streptosporangium sp. NPDC049078 | reverse complement strand
CGCAGGGGTTTCCTCGTCGGCGGTGCGGTTATCGGTGCGGGTGCGCTGGTCACGGCGTGCACCGGTAACGAGGCGCCCGCGCCGTCGGCCGCTGCCGCCTCGGCGCCGGCCCCGGCCGCGACCGGCGGTAACGACGCCCCCGGCGACAAGGTCGTCATCGGGTTCTCCGCCCCCGCGGCCGACCACGGCTGGATCGCCGCGATCGCCAAGAACGCCGAGGCCGCGGCCAAGGAGTACTCCGACATCGAGTTCAAGCCGGTCGAGCCGACCAACGACATCAACGCGCAGATCTCCGCGGTCGAGTCGCTGATCGCGGCCAAGGTCGCCGCCCTGGTGATCCTGCCCAACGACGGCCAGCAGCTCAACCAGATCGCCCGCCAGGCCACCGACGCCGGCATCCCGGTCATCAACCTCGACCGGGTCTTCCCCGACAAGCTCTCCTACCGCACCTGGATCGGCGGCGACAACTACGGCATGGGGGTCGCGGCCGGCCACTACATCGGCAAGAAGCTCAAGGACAAGGGCGTGTCCGACCCGGTCATCCTGGAGATCCAGGGCATCGCGACCCTGCCGCTGACCCAGGACCGCAGCAAGGGCTTCGAAGAGGCGCTCAAGACCTACGGCTTCAGCGTCACGGCCAAGCAGGACGCGCAGTTCACCGTGGAGTCGGGCACCAAGGTCGCGGCGAACCTGCTGCAGGCCCACAAGAAGATCGACGCGATCTGGAACCACGACGACGACCAGGGCATCGGCGTGCTGGCCGCGATCAAGGAGGCCGGCCGCAGTGAGTTCTTCATGGTCGGCGGCGCCGGGTCGGCGAACGCGATGCGCGACATCCAGGCCGGCTCGGGGGTGCTGGAGGCCACGGTGACCTACAGCCCCACGATGGCCTCCTCGGCGATCAAGCTGGCCCGCCTGATCGCCCAGGGCAAGGGGATGAGCGACCTGGTGGAGAACCAGGTGCCCCAGTCGATCACCCTGGCCTCGGAGACGATCACCAAGGAGAACGTGGCCGAGTACCTGCCGCTGGGATTCGAGTCCTGATGGCGGCTGCGAACAGCAAGCCGACGCTGGGCATCGGCATGGTCGGCTACGCCTTCATGGGCCGGGTGCACTCCCAGGCGTGGCGCAGTGTGTCGGCGTTCTTCGACCTGCCGGTGCGCCCGGTGATGGCCGCGGTGTGCGGGCGCTCACCTGAGGGGACGGCGGCGGCGGCCGAGCAGCTGGGCTGGGGTGCGGCCGAGACCGACTGGCGGGCGTTGATCGCGCGTGAGGA
>NZ_JBEZEL010000045.1:0-1302 GCF_040648855.1 Streptosporangium sp. NPDC049078 | reverse complement strand
ACCGTAATGATCTCGGTGTGGGGCGAGGGGATCTTTCTGATGAGCAGTGGGCGGTGCTGGAGCCGTTGCTGCCGGTCGCGGTGTTGGGCAGGCCGGTGGTGGACCGGCGCAGGTTGATAGACGGGATCCGCTGGCGGGTGCGGACCGGTGCTCCGTGGAGGGATCTGCCGCCGGAGTATGGGCCCTGGCAGACGGTTTATGGTCTGTTTCGCCGCTGGCAGCGCGATGGCACGTGGCCGAGGCTGCTGACCGGGCTGCAAGCCCGGGCGGATGCGGCAGGACTGATCACGTGGGAGGTCAACGTCGACTCCACGATCTGCCGGGCCCATCAGCACGCCGCGGGCGCCCGTCGCGATGGATCGGCCCAGAAGGAGCCGCCGGGCGGAATCGGTGTCGAGCCCGCCGATCACGGCCTGGGCCGGTCCCGGGGTGGCTTCACCACCAAGATTCACCTGGCCTGCGAGCAAGGCCAGCGGCCGCTGTCTTTGCTGGTCACCGCCGGACAGCGCGGCGATAGCCCACAGTTCACGGCTGTCTTGGAAGGCATTTGGGTCCCTCGTATCGGGCCGGGTCGTCCCCGAGTCCGTCCGCTGCGGGTGCGCGGCGATAAGGCGTACTCCTCTCGCGCCAACCGGTCCTACCTGCGCAGCAGGGCGATCCGGAGCACGATCCCCGAGCCGGCCGATCAGGCCGGAAACCGTAAGCGCCGCGGGCGGGCCGGCGGGCGGCCTCCGGCCTTCGACCGCGAGGACTACAAGGCCCGGCACGCGGTCGAATGCGGGATCAACCGGCTCAAGCGCAACCGGGCGGTGGCCACCCGCTTTGACAAGCTCGCGGTCCGCTTCGAGGCCACCGTGCTGATTGCCGCGATCGGCGAATGGCTGTGACCCGGCAAAGCGGCCGCTTTCGCATGCCATGCTGACCGCGACCAGGTTGAGCGGGGCGAAGAGGGAGAGCGTAGATGGGGGCTCAGTACTACGGCGCCGACAGCGAAAACGGCGACCGCATCGACGACCCATCCGAGGACGCGCTGTTCATGATGATCAGTGATCTGAACGACTCCGACAACACCTTCGTCGTGATCCAGCCCGATGAGGACGCCCCTGTTTGGTTCGCCTCGGTGGCTGTGCTGGACGAAGGCGGATACGAGGTCGTTCGCCGCGACAGCACCCGAAACGAGCACCAGGTCACCACCTCGAGCAGCATCAACGACATCGCCCGCGACCTCACCGTCTGGTTGGCCGCCCGCCACTTCCCCGGACGGCCAACCAGGCACATCACCGACTTCTAAAACACGCCCTA
>NZ_JBEZEL010000044.1:0-1645 GCF_040648855.1 Streptosporangium sp. NPDC049078 | reverse complement strand
GCCACGTAGAGGGGACAGGGGTCGGCCTCCGGCGGCGTGCACTTGACCAGGAAGTCCGTCTTCCCCGCGATGATCATGCGGTCGGCGACCGGGTCCTCCACGGTGCCGAGCGAGGCTCGCTCCACCCCGTGGTGGATCAGCGCCCAGGCGTCCTTGGCGTAGTACGTCTCGTCGAACACGACCGCGCGCGGCCTGCCCAGATCGACGAGGCGAAGGATCCCTCCGAACACCGCGACCAGCGACGGTCCCAGCCACCCCCAGAGCACGCTTCCCCGCATGGGGGGTAAGAGGCGATCCCGTATCAATCCCATTCGGGCAATTATGGTGATAAATCAGCCTCGATGGACAGCATCATAAAGATCGCGTTTTGGGATGCCCGCCGCCTTCGCCACGTCCACGATCGCCTGCTTCCTCGACACCCCCGACTCCTCCCTGCGCGCCACCTCACCGACCAGGTCCTCGATCACCGGCGGCAGGGCCTGCCCGGCGTATCCCGCGACGACGACCGTGATCTCCCCCCTGACGCCCCCGGCCGCCCACTCGGCCAGCTCCCCGAGACCGCCGCGCCGCACCTCCTCGTACGTCTTGGTGAGCTCCCGGCAGACCGCCGCCCGGCGGTCGGCGCCGAACGCCTCCGCCATCGCCGCGAGCGCGGCGTGCAGCCGGTGCGGCGCCTCGAAGAAGACCATCGTGCGCTCCTCCTCCGCCAGGGCCGAGAGCCTGCGGGAGCGCTCACCGGACTTGCGCGGCGGGAAGCCCTCGAAGCAGAAGCGGTCGCTGGGCAGGCCGGAGACTGCGAGCGCCGTGGTCACCGCGGACGGACCCGGCAGCGAGGTGACCGTGACCCCCGCCTCGACCGCGAGGTGGGTGAGGCGGTAACCGGGGTCGGAGACGCCGGGCATGCCCGCGTCGGTGATGATCAGCACGGTCTTGCCGTCCTGGAGTGCCTGGAGGAGCTCGGCGGCACGTCCGGCCTCGTTGGCGTCGTAGTAGGAGACGACCCGGCCGCCGATCTCCGCGCCCAGCTCCCCCGCGAGGCGGCGCAGCCTCCTGGTGTCCTCCGCCGCGACCACGTCGGCACTCTCCAGCGCGAGCCGCAGCCGGGGCGAGGCGTCGCCCGCCTGCCCGATCGGAGCCCCTGCCAGCACAAGCCTGCCGTTTTCATTCACCGTTTCATCCTCCCGCATTCCTGATCGCCCCCAGCCTGGGAAGAAGCTCTCGAATTAGACATCTGACAGGTTTTCTCTGGGCTGGAGGGGGTGGGGGGACCGTACGATGTCGGAGTGGCCGTGACCGACTTCACCAACCAGGCGTCAGAGCAGCCCGAGCCCCAGCCGTCCGGCGGGCACGAGGGCTCGGTGCGCGACCGGCTGGTGCCGCCGATGCCCGGCGGCGCCCTGTGGGGCTGGCTGGGCCCGCTGCTGGTCGCGGTGTTCGGGGGCATCCTGCGCTTCACGAACCTCGGCCACCCGCGCGCGATCATGTTCGACGAGACGTACTACGCCAAGGACGCCTGGGCACTGATCAACTTCGGTGCCGAGCACAACGTCGTCAAGGACGCCGACAAGATCCTGATGGACGGCAGCACCGCGATCTGGCAGGACTGCGCGCCCAACGAGATCGACAAGTGCGCCTCCTACGTGGT
>NZ_JBEZEL010000042.1:0-1767 GCF_040648855.1 Streptosporangium sp. NPDC049078 | reverse complement strand
CCCAAGGCCGGGTAGTTAGGGTTTCTGGCCTGCTGGCAAGGGGCCGGGCGAAGCCGTGGTCGCGGTGTAGATGCCGTGGCCGATCTTGCGGATGAGGCCGCGTTCGGCCCAGCGAGACAGCTGCCGATACATCGTGTTCAGGGTGATGTCGCCGAGGTGGAGGGCGATGTCGCGGGGGTGCCAGAGCCGGTCGGGATGTTCGTGGATCAGTGTCAGGACGCGGTGGTGGCGGCGCTTGTTCGGGGTGGTGTGCCGGTCGTCGCGGGAGGCGGTGGGGAGTGTGGGCGGGGGATCGAGGAGGGTGATATCGAGGCTGGTGACGGCGCGGCTGCGATCGGGTCTGCCGTCGGGGAGGCGTTCTTTGTAACGGGACATGGGTGACTTGACCTTGCGGGTGCTCACGCGCGGGCGGCGTGGTGGGAGCAGGGCGGTCAAGGTGGCGTGGCCAATGGCGCCGACCAGGTCCGTCCCGTCGGTGATCACACCGGTGGCCTGGAGGACTTGGTCGCGGGCGGTCTGGAAGGCGATGGTGAAGGAGCAGCGGTCGGGGTCGGTGCCGGGGCGGGACTCGGCCGCGTCCACCATCACCGTGCGCAGCAGTTGGTAGAGCGTGAGCAGGGCCCACATCTCCTGTTCCAGGCCGGGGCGGTCGCCGGAGCGCAGGACGCGGCCGTTCATGATCGTGTGACGGAGGGCGTAGTAGGCCGATTCGTGTTCCCACCGCTGGTGGTAGAGGTCGACCAGGGCCGCGGCCGGGTAGCGGTCGGCGTCGACCAGGCTGCTGGCCAGCCGGTAGGAGCCGGCGAAGACGGTTCCGTCCGCGCAGGTCACGGTGATGCGCGCCTCGATGATGCGCATCTGGACAGCGCCGATCACCGACAGATAGGAGCCGTCGCCGAGCCGGCGCAGGATGGGAGTGCGCCGGTTACCGCGCAGTCGGCCCAGGACCTGCGCGCCGGTGGCCCTCACCTCGGCCAGGAAGTCGTTGCTGTCGAAGCCCTTGTCCCACAACACCAGCATGTCCGGGGTCAGTAGGTGTAACAGTCGCCGGGCATAGCTCGTCTCGCCCTCGCTGGTCGGGCCGAAGACTGCGCCGATCACGGCGCGGGTGCCGGTCTCCACCAGCGTCATCAGCTCCAGCAGGGGGTAACCGCCGTGCCCGACCGAGCCGAGCCATGCCTGGTTACGGGCGGTGTCGGGGGCCTTCAGCGAGCTGCAGCCATCGAAGGAGACCGGGCGATAGGCGCCGAACCTCGCACCTGGTGTTCGACGCCCGGCCAACGGCCCGGACACGACCTCGAACAATCGGCGCATCGACACGCTGCCGACCCGTCGACGCAGGTCACGCAGAGCTTTGGCGGTCGGTGTCACCACCACCAGCCCGGCCAGGCCCGTCGTCAGCTTCTGCCAGACCAGCCGGTAGCCGATCTCCGGGAACAGGCACATCGCCAGCAGGAAGTAGACGCCGACCCGTGAGGGTAGGTCCCGCAGGCGGCGCTGCACGGTTCGGGTCTCGTCCAACACCGCGTCGACCAGCTCGAACGGCACCAGCGCGGTCAGCTCCCCGAGGTGCCCTGGCGCGAACACGCCCTCGGCTACCGTGACACGACGGGTGATGGCAGACTTTGCGGACAGCGGAGTCTCCTCACGAAGAGCGATCTTGGTCGAAAGCCCTTCTACCGGAGCTCCGCTCCTTCGTTCATGCCCCGTTCACTCTGTGAGACGCCCTTGCGCCGCAGCTCCAGGCTCTAACTACCCGGCCTTGGG
>NZ_JBEZEL010000041.1:0-2090 GCF_040648855.1 Streptosporangium sp. NPDC049078 | reverse complement strand
AGCGCGGGCTGCGCTTCGGTGTCCTGAGTACGGTCTCGCGTTTCTTCCCGCTGGTGCGGGGTTGCGCCACCTGCCCGCCCCGGCCCGGCCTCGCGGCCGGGTCGGGTGGTGCGGGTCTTGCGGTCGGCTCCACGCGGTTTCGACGCTCGCGCGTCCTGGTCTCCGGCCACTCCGGTACCAGTCAAGACGTTGACGCCACGAGGGCGGCAAGGTTTCGGGCCGCGTTCTCGTCCCGATCCATCACAACAGGGCAGTCGTCGCAGTCGAACACTCGAACGTGCAGCGGCAGCTTGGCTTTCACCGCGCCACAGCCCGAGCAGGTCTTCGAGGAGGGATACCAGCGGCCGGCGACCCGCACGGCCTCACCGTTCCAGCCTGTTTTGTAGGTGATCTGCCGGCGGATCTCGCCGAACCCGGCGTCGGAGACCCGGCGTGCCAGGCGCCGGTTGCGAAGCATCCCGGCGACGTTCAGGTCTTCGATCACCACGGTGCCGTACTCGGCGGCCAGTCGTGTGGTGAGCTTGTGCAGGCCGTCGGCCCGCAGGTTCGCCACCCGGTGATGGACGCGGTTGCGCTCGGCGTTGGCGCTCAGCCACCGGTTGGACGGCTGAGCGCCGGTGCGCCGGTCGGGTCCTTGACGGCGCGAGACACGGCGAGACAGGCGCCGCAGACGCTTCAAAGAGCCCTGCAGGTGGGCGGGGTTGGGCTCATAGCGCACCTCACCGGCGCCCTCGGCGAGTACGGCGAGGTGCTTGACGCCCAGGTCCACACCCACGACGGCCTGCGGCCGCGCGGCAACGCTCGCGGCGCGCTGGACCTCGACCTGGAAGGACACCAGCCAGCGTCCACGCTCGTGCCGGACGGTGGCCGACAGGATGCGGGCACTCCCGGCGCTCAGCCGCCGATGGAGTTTGCGGGTGGACTCATGGGTGCGGATCGCACCCAGCCGGGGCAGCGTGACGTGACGACGGTCGTCTTCCAGGCGGATGGTGCCGGTGGTGAACCTCACCGACAGGCCGGCCGTGCGCTTGGAGCGGAAGGCCGGAAAACCCATCTTCGGGCCCTTGCGCTTACCGTTCTTGGAATCGCTCCAGTTCTTCAACGCGACGGCGAGGCGTTCCAGCCCGCTGTTGTAGGCCTCTTTGGAGTTTTCCCGCCACCACGGCGCGACCTGCTCTTTGGCGGTGTTCCAGGCTTTGCGCAGCGAGTACATCGACCACGACAGCGGCGGGGTCAGGTGTTCGTCGGGGATGTCGTAGCTGCGTTCGGCCTCCCGCTGGCCGAGGTTGGCCTTGATGAGGGCCAGGCCCCAGTTGAACGCCATGCGCGCCGCACCGCAGTGTGACGCCAGTGCGCGGGCCTGGCCCGCGTTCGGGTCGAGAGCGAAACGGTAGGCCTGCACCACGAAACCGCTCCGCGCCTGGAACTTGGCCTGGAGCTTCGCCATCGGTCACCGGCCCCTACGCCGATACGCCGGCGTCTGTTGCGGCCGATACGGCGAGTTCGGCGCGCCGCTTGGCCGAGCGCCGCCCGTACAGGCGCGCGCACATGCAGGTCAATACCTCGGTCATGTCCCGGACCAGGTCATCGGCGCTCTCCTGCGGTTGCAGGATCACCAGGCGGCGGCCGGTCGCGGCGAGCGCGGATTGCAGGTGTTCGACGCCGAAGCGGGCCAGACGGTCGCGGTGCTCGACCACGATCACCGCCGCGGTCGGATCGGCGAGGAGGCGGTGCGGCTTGCGGCGTGTGCCGTTCAGCCCGGACCCGATCTCCTTGACCACCTCGCCGACGGCCAGGCCCAGAGCGTTGGCGCCCTCGACGACCCGTACGGCCTGCCGGTCCAGATCGCCCTTCTGATCGCCGGACGACACCCGGAAGTAGGCGACCACCCGGCCAACGGTAGCGGCGGGCTCTTCGGCGATCCACGTGCCGGAGGGCGCCTGGTGGACGGCGACGGGCATCTTGCCGCTCTTCACCCACCGCCAGGCGGTCTGATAGCTCACGCCCTGCCGGCGTGCCCACTCCGAAAGCTTCACGCGCGCAAGATACATGACTACGTGTGATCATCTTTGCTTATAAAAAATTGAGCA
>NZ_JBEZEL010000040.1:0-2154 GCF_040648855.1 Streptosporangium sp. NPDC049078 | reverse complement strand
GGGTCTGGTCTGGTCGCTGTTTGTTGTTTGAGATTTGCATAGTGGACGCGAGCATCTTTGTGGCCAAGTTTTTTAGGGCACACGGTGGATGCCTTGGCATCAGGAGCCGATGAAGGACGTGGGAGGCTGCGTTAAGCCCCGGGGAGTCGCCAACCAGACTTTGATCCGGGGATGTCCGAATGGGGAAACCTAGCACCAGTCATGTGGTGTTGCCTCCGCCTGAATGTATAGGGCGGTTGGTGGTAACGCGGGGAAGTGAAACATCTCAGTACCCGTAGGAAGAGAAAACAATTTAGTGATTCCGTGAGTAGTGGTGAGCGAAAGCGGATCAGGCTAAACCGTAGGCGTGTGATAGCCGGCAGGCGTTGCGTTTGCGGGGTTGTGGGACCCTCTGATGGTTTCTGCCGAGACCATAGACAGTAAGAAATCTTTCCGATAGTCGAAGCTTCTGGGAAGTGGCGCCGTAGACCGTGAGAGTCGGGTAGGCGAAATCGGTTGGACTGTTTGAGGGGATCCCAAGTAGCACGGGGCCCGAGAAATCCTGTGTGAATCTGCCAGGACCACCTGGTAAGCCTAAATACTCCCTGGTGACCGATAGTGAACAAGTACCGTGAGGGAAAGGTGAAAAGCGCCCCGGTGAGGGGTCGTGAAATAGTACCTGAAACCGTGTGCCTACAAGCCGTAGGAGCGTAAACGAGGGCTTGCTCTTGTTTGTGATGTGACTGCGTGCCTTTTGAAGAATGAGCCTGCGAGTTATGGTGTGTGGCGAGGTTAACCCGTGTGGGGGAGCCGTAGCGAAAGCGAGTCTGAATAGGGCGTTTGAGTCGCATGCTGTAGACCCGAAGCGGAGTGATCTAGGCATGGGCAGGTTGAAGCGCGGGTAAGACCGCGTGGAGGACCGAACCCACCAGGGTTGAAAACCTGGGGGATGACCTGTGTTTAGGGGTGAAAGGCCAATCAAACTCCGTGATAGCTGGTTCTCCCCGAAATGCATTTAGGTGCAGCGTTGCGTGTTTCTTGCCGGAGGTAGAGCACTGGATGGCTAATGGGCCCGACAAGGTTACTGACGTCAGCCAAACTCCGAATGCCGGTAAGTGAGAGCGTGGCAGTGAGACTGCGGGGGATAAGCTCCGTAGTCGAGAGGGAAACAGCCCAGACCACCGACTAAGGCCCCTAAGCGTGTGCTAAGTGGGAAAGGATGTGGAGTCGCAGTGACAACCAGGAGGTTGGCTTAGAAGCAGCCACCCTTGAAAGAGTGCGTAATAGCTCACTGGTCAAGTGATTCCGCGCCGACAATGTAGCGGGGCTCAAGTACACCGCCGAAGTCGTGGCATTCACACATTATCCGAGCCTTTGTGGTTTAGGTGTGTGGGTGGGTAGGGGAGCGTCGTGCGGCCGGCGAAGCAGCGGAGTGATCCAGTTGTGGAGGCTGTGCGAGTGAGAATGCAGGCATGAGTAGCGAATCAGAAGTGAGAAACTTCTGCGCCGGATGACCAAGGGTTCCTGGGGCAGGCTAATCCGCCCAGGGTAAGTCGGGACCTAAGGCGAGGCCGACAGGCGTAGTCGATGGACAACGGGTTGATATTCCCGTACCCGCTACGATGCGCCAATACTGAATCCAGTGATACTAAGGGTCCTTAAGTCCCTAACGCCCTTCGGGGTGTGGGTGAGACTGAACGCCTGGCCTGAACTGGTAGTAGGTAAGCGATGGGGTGACGCAGGAAGGTAGCCCAGCCCAGGCGATGGTTGTCCTGGGGTAAGCATGTAGGGAGAGAGGTAGGCAAATCCGCCTCTCATGTATCCTGAGATGTGATGCCGAGCCGATTGTGGCGAAGTGGGTGATCCTATGCTGCCGAGAAAAGCCTCTAGTGAGTGTCGTGGCGGCCCGTACCCTAAACCGACTCAGGTGGTCAGGTAGAGAATACTAAGGCGATCGGGTGAACTGTGGTTAAGGAACTCGGCAAATTGCCCCCGTAACTTCGGGAGAAGGGGGGCCTTCGCTGGTGATGAACCTTTGCGTTCTGAGCTGGTGGGGGTCGCAGAGGCCAGGGGGAAGCGACTGTTTACTAAAAACACAGGTCCGTGCGAAGTCGTAAGACGATGTATACGGACTGACGCCTGCCCGGTGCTGGAACGTTAAGGGGACCGGTTAGT
>NZ_JBEZEL010000039.1:0-2160 GCF_040648855.1 Streptosporangium sp. NPDC049078 | reverse complement strand
TTCGGTGCGACACGAAGTCGCTCTGCGCAAGTGGGGGTCTCCCCCGGAGAGGGGGAAGTAGGGAGACTCCTCTGATCAGTGTCCAAGATCAGTCCCCAAGCTCGCATGCGTCGCCGGTAACGGCGGGGTGTGAAGCCGAGCCGTAAAGTTCAAGAAGCTCCCGTTCTGTCCGGGAGCCACAGGCGAGGGGAAGTCTGGACGGGCGAACCTGCGTGAATCTCCGGCTATGCCTCGTGAGCGAAACAGCCGCAAGACAGGACGAACAGCGGCTGACAGGTCCCAGACGCAGCAAAGCGTCAGACGATCCCCTGAGACGAATGAACGGGGGTGCGGACACCGTCGGACCCGGGGTAGAGGAGACGCCCTCCCCAGACGCATCTTGCAAGAGCGGAACGTGGAAACCCCGACACGGTCTGCGGTGCAGTAGGCCAACCGCAAGGAAGGCCAATGCCGTGGCGGGAACAGGATGGTCCAAGAAGCCAACGCCGACACGCCGAAAGGCAAGGGGAAATCGAGGGGCGCTCTCCCGCCCCCGTATAACCCGCCGGATACGGACTCAGGTCCGGCCCGAAAAGGGAGCTGACGTGGACCAGGTGGAACTTTGACGAGAGCTACCGGGAAACCAGAACCAATGGACAAGTTGGACGACAGGGAGTCAGGCTCCCTGAAGAACGGACCAGAGGACGTCGCGGCGGACTGGAACAGCATCGACTGGGCCAAGGCCAACAAAGGCGTACGGGGACTGCGGCAGCGTATCTTCAAGGCGTCGCAGGAAGGCGACCTCAAACGGGTTCGCAACCTGCAAAAGCTCATGCTGCGCTCCCGAAGCAATACGCTGGTCAGCGTACGGAGGGTGACGCAACAGAGCTCCGGCCGCAAGACCGCCGGGGTGGACAAGGAAGTCGTTCTCACCCCAAAAGGGCGAGCACAGCTCGCCCGCTGGGTTCACGCTGAGGATGCCTCATGGACAACTCGGCCGGTCAAGCGGGTGTACATTCCCAAAAACAACGGAAAGCTGCGGCCCCTCGGTATCCCGGTCATTCGTGACCGAGTGATCCAGGCCAAGGTCAAAAACGCTCTGGAGCCCGAATGGGAGGCACGGTTCGAGGCCAGGTCATACGGGTTTAGACCAGGGCGGGGATGCCACGACGCGATTCAGGCCATCTTCAGCATGACCCGAGGGAAGTCCCCGGAAAGAAGATGGGTACTGGAAGCGGACCTGGCGGCGGCGTTCGACCGGATCAATCATGACCATCTCATGCAGGCGATCGGGCGGTTCCCCGCCCGGACGATGATCCTGAGGTGGCTGAAGGCCGGGGTCATGGAGGACGGTCGCACGACGCCGACGGATGAGGGCACCCCACAAGGCGGGGTAATCAGCCCCGTCCTGCTGAACGTTGCGCTACATGGAATGGAAGAGGCCGTCGGGGTGCAGTACCGCGCTCGCAAAGGGCAAGAGCCTGGAGCCAGAAGCGGAACCCCGGTCCTTGTGAGGTATGCCGACGACTTCGTCGTACTCACCCAGACGAAGGATCAGGCGCTTGAGATCCAGGAAAGGCTGGCAACGTGGCTGGAGCTCCGAGGACTTCGCTTCAACGAGGATAAGACCCAGGTCACCCACCTCGATGAAGGCTTCGACTTCCTCGGATACAACATCCGCAGGAACGCCAATCACATGGTAATCATCAGGCCGAGCAAGGACGCGGTACGAAGGATACGAGCCAGGTTGCGGGCCGAGGTCCACGGACTCAACGGCTCCAACTCGGCGGCGGTACTGAGGAAACTCACGCCGATCGTGCGTGGGTGGGCGACGTACTACCGGGGGGTGGTGTCCTCGAAGATCTTCGCGTCGCTGGACACCTACGTCTGGAAACTCACCTACAAGTGGGCCAGACGCAGCCACCCTCGTAAGCCGAAAGACTGGGTGGTGAAACAGTACTTCGGTACGTTCAATAAGTCCCGAGCGGATAAGTGGGTGTTCGGCGACCGCCTCTCGGGCGCCTACCTGCACAAATTCGCTTGGACATCGATTGTCCGGCACGTCATGGTGAAGGGGGCGGCATCTCCTGACGACCCCTCACTCCAGGACTACTGGGCATCGAGGCACCGCAAGAAGGTGCCCCCCGCCATGGACAAGACGAGCTATGCCTTGGCGGCCCG
>NZ_JBEZEL010000038.1:0-4163 GCF_040648855.1 Streptosporangium sp. NPDC049078 | reverse complement strand
GCGTCCGTCCCCGACGCCACCAGCTCCCACAAATCCTCGGGCGAGGCCACCCCACCGGGAAACCGGCACCCCATCCCCACGATCACCACCGGGTCCGAGACGTCGGTTCCCTTCACGGTCACGGGTGCGGTGCTCTCCTGTGCCGACAGGGCGTCCAGCAGGTGCCCCGCGAGCGCCGCGACGGTGGGGAACTCGAAGGCGACGGTGGGGGGCAGGGTGAGGCCGGTGAGCGTGTTGAGCCGGTTGCGCAGCTCGACGGCGGTCAGCGAGTCGAAGCCGAGCTCCTTCAGCGGCCGGTCCGCGCCCACCCCGTTCGCGTCCTCGCGGCCGAGGACGGCCGCGGCCTGTTCGCGTACGAACCCGGTGACGGTTCTAGACCGCTCGTGTGGCGGTTCGGCCCGCAGCCGCCGCGCCCAGGCACCGTCGGCCGTCGTGCGCCGGGCCGCGGCGGGCGGCTTGACGATTCCGGAGAACAGGGCGGGCAGGCGGCCCGCCGCCGCCTCGTCCCGCAGCACGCCCTCGTCCAGCGGGGACACCACGGTGTGGGCGTCACGCACCCGTTCGAGCACGTCCAGCGCGCGGCCGGTCTCGACCGTGCCGACACCGTACCTGGCGAGCCGGGCGCGGTCGGCCACGCCGAGGTGGGCGGTCATCGCGCTCGCCTCCTCCCACAGGCCCCAGGCGACGGCCGTGGCCGGCAGACCGGCACGGCGCCGGTGCTCGGCCAGTGCGTCGAGGAAGGCGTTGGCGGCCGCGTAGTTCGCCTGCCCGGGTACGCCGAATGTGGCCACGGCGGAGGAGAAGAGCACGAAGCCCTCCAGGGGGAGGCCCGCGGTCAGCTCGTGCAGGTGCCACGCCGCGTCCACCTTGGGCCGCAGCGCGACGGCCAGTTCCTCGGTGGTCATCCCGGTGACCGTGGCGTCCGCGAGCAGTCCCGCGGTGTGGATCACCGACCTGAGCGGGCGGTCCGCGGGGATGGACTCCAGCAGTTCCGCCACGGCCGCACGGTCGGCGACGTCGCAGGCCACCACGCTCACCCCGGCTCCGGTCGCGGTGAGTTCCTCGGCCAGGTCCTCGGCGCCCGGCGCTCGCGGCCCCGAGCGGCTCACCAGCAGCAGGTGCGGAGGGTTCGCCGAAGCGGCGAGCCTGCGGGCGACCAGCGTGCCGAGGGTTCCGGTGCCTCCGGTGACGAGGACGGTGCCGGCCGATGTCCCCACCGGGGATCCGGAGTCGCGGGAGGCGGAGTCGTGGGGGGCGGAGTCGTGGGGGGTGTTCCCGCCGAGGTCGTGGGAGGCGAGTCTGGGCACCAGCAGCTCGCCGCCGCGTACGGCCACCTCGCGTTCGCCGTGCTCGGCGGCGAGCAGCGCGGCGGCGGCGGGACCGTCGACGGTGACCAGGGTGAACCGGCCGGGGTGTTCGGCGGCGGCGGTGCGGACCAGACCACGGACCGGGGCGGACGCGAGGTCGGACTCGGCCACCACGACCGAGAGCCGGATACCGTCGAAACCGGGATGGCGGAGCCACTCCTGGAGCAGTCCCAGGACGGCGGCGGTCCGCTCGTACGCCTCCGCGACCACGTCGCCCGTCCGCCCGCCCACGGGCACGAGCACGGCCCCGGCGCCGGCCGCCGACAGCAGGTCGTCGACCACGCCGACGTCCCCGTCCGTCGTGACGAGGCCACCGGGGCCACCTGGGTCGTCGGGGCCGTCGGGGCTACTGAAGCCGCCGAGCACGACGACGTTCCCGGGAGCCGGACCCGTCTCGGCCGGTCGCTCCCAGCCGACCCGGTAGGTGTCGGCCTCGGGGCGGGCCGCGGCGAGTTCGGCGCGGGCGGCCGGGCGGAACGCCACGGACTCGACGGCGCCGACGACCTCTCCTTCCAGGTCCGCGAAGGTGTAGCGGAACCGGGAGGCGCCGAGCGGCTCGATGCGCGCCCGCAGCCCTTCCCGCCCTCGCTTCGCCCCGCCGGTCAGGCGCAGGCCCTCGAAGGCGAACGGCAGGAGAGGGTGGTCCGGGTCGGGGTCGGCGAGTCCGGCCAGCCCTGCCACCACCGGATGCAGAGCGGCGTCGAGCAGTGCCGGGTGAAGGACGAAATCCTCACCCGCGGTACCCCGGGCCTCGGCCGCGACGAGCTCGGCGTAGACCGTGCCGTCGCCGCCGTCGCCGCCGTCGCCGCCGTCGCCGCCGTCGCCGGCTCGCCATACGGCGGCCAGCCCCTGGAAGGCCGGGCCGTAGTCGTAGCCGAGCCGGTACAGCCGTGCGTACACGTCGGTGACGTCGACGCTCTCGGCTCCGGGGGGAGGCCATGCGACCCGCGTGGCCCCTGTCGTCCCGGGGGCGAGGGTCCCGGCCGCGTGCCGGGTCCACGGCGCGTTCTCGGACGAGCGCGCGTGCACCTCCACGGTCCGGCGGCCATGCTCGTCGGGGGCCGCGACGAGCACCTGCAGCGGCGCCGGGCGCCCGTGGGTGAGGACGAGAGGCGCCTGGACGGTCAGCTCGCGCACCTCGGAGCAGCCGACGAGGTCCCCGGCCCGCGTGGCGAGTTCGGCGAGAACCGTGCCGGGTGCCAGCACGGTGCGGAACACCGAGTGGTCGGCGAGCCACCCCTGCGCCGCCGTGTCGAGTCGGCCGGTCAGCACCGCGCCGCCGTCCACGAGCGCGACCATCGCCCCCAGCAGCGGGTGGCGGACGGCGGACGGCCCGAGCCCGGATGCCAGGGCCGAGCCGGCGGAGGGGGTGAGCCAGTAGCGCTCGCGCTCGAACCGGTAGGTCGGCAGGTCCACGACAGAGGTGCCCGTCGTCGTCCAGGAGACGGGGACGCCGCCGAGGTGGGCCACGGCGAGGGCGCGGCGGAACGTCTCCGTGCCGCCCTCGCCGCGCCGCAGCGTGCCGCCCGCCAGCCCGGGCAGGCCCCGCTCGGCGAGGATCTCCTCGACGGCCACGGTGAGCACCGGGTGCGGGCTCACCTCGACGAACCGGTGGTGTCCCGTGTCGAGCAGGCCGTGGACGGCGGCTTCGAACTCCACGGTCTCGCGGAGGTTCCGATACCAGTACCCGGCGTCGAGCGTGGCGGTGTCGGCCGGTTCCCCGGTCACCGAGGAGTGGAACGCGATCTCGGCCGGCCTCGGTTCCAGGCCGGTGAGCGTCTCCAGCAGGTCCTCGCGCAGGGGTTCGACGTGTCGGGTGTGCGAGGCGTAGTCCACCGGGACGCGGCGGGCGCGCACGCCCTGCTCGTCGCACCACGCGAGCAGTTCGTCGAGGGCGTCCGCGCCTCCCGCGACCACCGTGGAGCGTGGTCCGTTGCGCACCGCGATCTCGATCTCCCCCGGCCGGCGCGTCAGGACCCGGGCCAGTTCGTCGGCGCCCAACGCCACCGACACCATGCCGCCGTTCCCCGCGATGCGGGCGATCGCCCTGCTGCGGAGTGTGACGATCTTCGCGGCGTCCGCCAGCGACAGCGCGCCCGCCACGTAGGCCGCGGCGATCTCGCCCTGTGAGTGCCCGACGACGGCGTCCGGCCGCACTCCGGCGGCGCGCCACATCGCCGCGAGCGACACCATCATCGCGAAGAGCACCGGCTGCACGACGTCGACGCGCTCCAGTGGTGGCGCGCCGACGTCGCCACGGAGCACGGCGGTGAGGGACCAGTCGGTGTGCCCGGCGAACGCCTCCTCGCAGGCCTCGATCTCGGCGCGGAAGGTGTGGTCGGAGTCCAGGAGCGCACGGGCCATCTCGGGCCACTGCGATCCCTGGCCGGGGAAGACGAAGACCGTCCTGCCCGGGGCCTTCTCGCCGGTGACGACCTCGTCGTGGAGTTCGCCCCGTGCCAGGGCGCGCAGGGCGGGCAGGTGGTCGGCGAGTACGGCGGCGCCGTGGCCGAGCCGCGCCCTGGAGACGAGGGTGGCCGCCACGTCACGCGGGTCCAGCCCCGGATGGGCCTGAAGGTGGTCGGCCAGCGCCTCGGCCTGCCTGCGCAGAGCGGCGGGGCTGTCCCCGGACAACAGCACGGGGGGAGCGGGCGCGGTCGCGGGCCGATCGGCGTGGCCGGAGACATTCGGTGTCTCGGCGGGGTCGTCGGGTGCCTGTTCGAGGATGACATGCGCGTTGGTCCCACTGATCCCGAACGACGACACCCCCGCCCGCCGCACCCCACCCCACTCACG
>NZ_JBEZEL010000037.1:0-5573 GCF_040648855.1 Streptosporangium sp. NPDC049078 | reverse complement strand
TGACGCGAAGGCAGCCGACCCGATTACTCCACACCACGACCACGTTGGGATTGATTTGCGGTTTAGGTGATCTTTTGGTGCCATATTAGATCGTTCTTCTGCGTTGTAGGTAAATCGCCGTTATTTGAGGTTGATTCTTGTCGAGGGTTGGATGTGATTGCCTTTCTTTCTACTTATGACCCTGGCCGGGGCGGAAAGTCGGCCAAGGGGGTGCTTGCGGGAGGTCGCACATGGCAGGCGGTACGGACAATGCGGGGAAGGTCGGGTTCGGGCGGCGGTCGCCGTTCACCTTCGGGATCGGTCTTCTCACCCTGATCGGTCTGCTGGGTGCGAGCTGGGCACCTGAGCCAGGCACCGTCACCCCGCGGAAGTGGGCGACCGTGGGAAATGTCGTACCGCTCGAACCGGATGCCGCCCCTGGCCCGGCGACCGGACACCCACCCGGGCGGCCCGCTCCAGGCACCGCCGCGGGAGCGGGGCGGGCGCCGGCCGACGGACGCCAGGCCGTGGAGGTCAAGGCGGCGCCGCCGGAAGGCGGCCGGGCCCGTTCGCTGGAACGGAGGCTCGCCGAGGTCGGTCTGCGCGGGCTTCCCGGGAAAGGCGCGGAGACGCCGGAGAAGAAGGCCGCGGACGCGAGACCTCGCAGCCGGGCTCGCCGCGCGGCCTGCCCGCCGACCTCCGTCATCTGCCTGGAGAACAGCCTGCCGGGAAACCCGCCGAGCGAATGGGACATACCCGGAGCGGGCAGCCCCAGCATCCAGGGATACGCGACCCAGATGAGCGTCGACAAAGGGGAGACCGTCCAGTTCAAGGTGAACACTCCGGCGACCGCCTACCACGTGGACGTCTACCGCATCGGCTACTACGGCGGCATGGGCGCACGAAAGATCACAACGCTCACTCCCTCGGTCCCACTGCCCCAGGCGCAGCCGCCCTGCCTCACGGATCAGGCGACCGCACTGGTCGACTGCGGGAACTGGGCGGTCTCGGCCTCGTGGGCCGTGCCGGCCACCGCCGTCTCGGGGGTCTACATCGCGAACCTGATCCGCGATGACGCGACACCCGGTGCCAGTCAGATGATATTCGTGATCCGGGACGACGAACGCGGGTCGGACCTGCTGCTGCAGACCTCCGACAGCACCTGGCAGGCGTACAACAAGTACGGCGGCAGCAGTCTCTACTCGGCGAGCGTCGCGGCGGGGCGGGCCTTCAAGGTCAGTTACAACCGGCCGTTCATCACGCGCGTCGGGAGCTGCTGCTCCGGTTCGGTGGAGAGCTGGTTCTTCAACGCCGAATACCCCATGATCAGATGGATCGAGGCCAACGGCTACGACGTCAGCTACACCAGCAGTATCGACACCGCGATGCGCGGCCAGCAGATTCTCAACCACAAGGTCTTTCTCTCCGTCGGCCATGACGAGTACTGGTCCAACGACATGCGGGACAACGTCACGAACGCCCGCGACAACGGCGTCAACATAACCTTCTTCTCCGGGAACGAAGGTTTCTGGAAGGGCCGCTGGGAGCAGGCCCTGAGCGACGGGACCCCCTTCAGGACCTTCGTCTGCTACAAGGAGACGCTGGCGAACGCCAAGATCGACCCGAGCCCACAGTGGACCGGATCGTGGCGTGATCCACGCTTCTCCCCGCCCTCGAACGGCGGCAAGCCGGAGAACGCGCTGAACGGGACGTGGTTCAGGGTCAACGGCGTCTCCAACGACGCGATAACCGTGTCGGCCGACTTCAGCAAGATGCGAATCTGGCGCAACACCTCCGTGGCGAACCTCTCTCCCGGGCAGACGGCCGTCTTCCCCACAGGGACGCTCGGCTACGAATGGGATGTGTCGCCCAGCAACGGGTCCGAACCGCCGGGCGTGGCCAGGTATTCAAGCACGATCATGAACCTCACCTCCAAATACCTGCTCGACTACGGCAGTACGTACGGTCTCGGCACCGCGAACCACAACCTGACGCTCTACCGGGCCTCCAGCGGTGCGCTCGTCTTCGGCGCGGGGACCATCCAGTGGTCGTGGGGGCTGGACGCGAACCACGATCGAGCGGGCACCCCCACCGACATCCGGATGCAGCAGGCGACGGTCAACCTCCTCGCCGACATGCACTCCCAGCCCGCCAGCCTCCAGCCGGGGCTGGTACCGGCCACCGCGTCGACGGACACCAGCCCTCCCACGTCGACGATCACGAGCCCGTCGAGCGGAGCCGCCCTGCCCGAGCTGACGACCGTCGTGATCAAGGGAACGGCGACCGACACCGGGGGCGGTGTCGTGGCCGGGATCGAGGTCTCGACCGACGGCGGTAACCGGTGGTTCCCGGCGACGGGCCGGGAGAACTGGCAGTACCGCTGGACACCCCAGACCACCGGAACGGTGACGATCGCGGTCCGGGCGGTCGACGACATCGGCAACCTCCAGGTGATACCGACCACGACCACCGTCACCGTCTACACGTCGTGCGACGCCTGCACCATCTGGCCAGCCAGTGCCGTGCCCGCCGTCGACTCGGCCGACGACCCCGTGCCGGTCGAGCTCGGGGTGCAGTTCCAGACCACGACCGCGGGCACCATCAGGGGCGTCAGGTTCTACAAGGGCGTGCTCAACACCGGAACGCACACCGGGAACCTCTGGAGCGCGAGCGGGCAACTCCTGGCGAGAGCCACGTTCACCGGCGAGACGGGGAGCGGGTGGCAACAGGTGGACTTCGACACGCCGGTCGCGGTGACCGCCGGCACGACGTATGTCGCCTCGTACCACACGACATCCGGGAACTACTCGACAACGGTTCCCTACTTCACCGCGCAGTACACGAACGGCCCGTTCGTGGTGCCGGCCAGCAGCGTGCAGATCGGTAACGGGGTCTACGCCTACAGTGCGACGAGCACCTTCCCGACCGGCACCTACCGGGCCAGCAACTACTGGGTCGACGTGCTGTTCGTCCCGGTCAGAAGCCTGTGGGACGATCAGACGGTTCCGCAGGTCCCCTCACAGAACGATCCCAACGCCGTGACGGTCGGCGTCAAGTTCCAGGCGCTGACCGACGGCAACATCGAGGGCATCCGTTTCTACAAGGGCGCGAAGAACACCGGGACGCATGTCGGGAGTCTGTGGACGAGTGACGGGCAGTTGCTCGCCAATGCGACCTTCACCAACGAGACGGCGAGCGGGTGGCAACAGGTGCGCTTCGACACGCCGGTCGCGGTGACCGCCCACACGACGTACGTCGCCTCGTACTTCACGAGTTCGGGGTTCTACTCGCTGACATCCTCGTACTTCACCGCGCCGTACATGAACGGTCCGCTCGTCGCGCTGGGCAATGGCGACGAGGGGGGCAACGGCGTTTACACCTACGGCGCGACGAGCACCTTCCCGACCAGCACCTACCAGGCGAGCAACTACTGGGTCGACGTGCTGTTCGTGCCGTTCACGAGCCTCTGGGAGAAGACGGCGACGCCTGCGGTCACCTCCCATCCCGACAATCAGCCCGTCACCGTCGGCGTCAAGTTCCAGGCTATGACGAGTGGCAGTATCAGGGGCGTCCGTTTCTACAAGGGCGTCCAGAACACCGGGACGCATGTCGGGAGTCTGTGGACGAGTGACGGGAAGCTGCTCGCCAGCGCGACCTTCACCAATGAGACGGCGAGCGGATGGCAGCAGGTGAACTTCGACACGCCCGTCCCGGTGACGGAGAACACAAATTATGTGGTCTCTTACAACACTTTGTCTGGTTATTATTCGCAGACACGGCCGTATTTCAACGTGCAGTACACGAGCGAACCGCTCATCGCGCCGGCCAGCGGCGCGGTGGGAGGCAACGGTGTCTACACCTACGGTGCGGCGAATCCCTTCCCGACCAGCACCTACCAGACCACCAACTACTGGGTCGACGTGGTGTTCGCCGTCGACTAGCCTCACGGCACTCGCGAGATCCCGGCCGGCGCCCTCCGCGCCGTGCCGGACGGGTGGCCGGACGGGTGGCCGGACGGGTGGCCGGACGGGTGGCCGGACGGGTGGCCGGACGGGTGGCCGGACGGGTGGCCGGACGGGTGGCCGGACATCGTCGAACCGGCGGTGTCCGGCCTCGTTCCCGCGCCGGAGACGAGCTGCCGCCGCTCCTGGGGGACCCTGGTCCAGGCGACCGCGGACAGCAGGCTCACGACCATGACGATCGGTATCCGCTGCCGGAAGATGAGACCGATGTTGGACATGGTGGTCGTGTACATGATCGTGCACGGTACGGCGAAGAGCAGGAGGATGAGGAGCATCCTGCGGTTCTCACCCCACATTCGCCGGACCCCGACGACTGCGCACCACAGCAGGTAGTACCACAGCACCGTCTCGACCTTCGCCAGCTGTAGCACCAGACTGCCGTCCATCCAGGGGAACGGCGAGAGAAGCGTGTACACCAGCTTCGGCAGGAACGCGCTCCACGGATTGCCGCCGTCGTCGAAGACGATTCCCGAACCTCCCGCGGCGTTGGCCTGAAGGACGACCTCCGACTGTCCGTGCTCCAGCTGCTCCTGCATCATGCCAACCGGTGTGCTCTCCGCCATATCCGGAAATATCAGGATGGGTACCACGAGTGTGGCCAGGATGGCCAGCACGCACAACGGGAAAGCGCGCCTGAGGCCCGCCAGGCCGAGAATCAGCGGTATCGCGCACATGAAAACCATGTAGGGGCGCACGTTCCAGAGCGTCCACAGCAGCGGCCCGAGAAGAAGGAGTTTGCGCATGTCGAAACGCTGGACGTTCGAAGCGGCGAGGCCGAGACAGGATATGACGAGAAACGCGTTGAATCCGTCCTTGAACGTGTCGGACGTGTGCAGCATGAATGCCGGCATGAATGCCATCAGGGTCATCAGCCTGAACGCCGCGCGCTCGTCGGCGCCGATGAGCCGCGCGAACCTGTACATGACGGCGCACAGCCCGCAGGCGATGAGCGCCACGAAGGCGGTGCAGGCCAGGGGGGCAGGGCCGCCGCACAGATACATGATCGCGGCGAAGATGTTGCACGGCACCGCCACGGAGTAGAGGCTGTCGATCTGATCGGAGGTGACGAACATGAAGCCCTCGCGCTTCCAGTACGCCACGACCTCCAGTGCCCTGCCCTCGTAGACGAAGTTGTCCCCGCCGTACGCGATCGAGTTGGACCGCATCACGAGGACGTGAACGAGCAGTCGTACCACGAAGGCCAGCATCAGCACCCACAGGGCGCGCCGAGCCACCTGCGCGCCGAGAGCCGTCTGGACGACGAACACCAGCCCCACCACGGCGGCCGCGACGATTATGTACTCCACAGAGAATCACCCGTACGATGTCATGGCCGGATCGAGATTTCGTGTGCCGAAGGCGAGTCGGTTCTCCGGCGCGAGGGCGGAGTGGGGGAGTGGGCATTGCCCGCCGACTTTAGTGCCGGGCGTGCCGTTACCGCCGGATATGCCATCGTCGGGCCGCCTAAATTCCCGCAAAGAAATACGGGCTCCGGAACAGCCGCCTGCCTGCTCGTTTCATCGTCCGGTGCGGCTGAGGGCCGGATAATCCGGGTGGTCGGGTCGGCCTTCC
>NZ_JBEZEL010000036.1:0-39450 GCF_040648855.1 Streptosporangium sp. NPDC049078 | reverse complement strand
GGACTGATCTTGGACACTGATCAGAGGAGTCTCCCTACTTCCCCCTCTCCGGGGGAGACCCCCACTTGCGCAGAGCGACTTCGTGTCGCACCGAACGAGGCGAAGTACCGGCCGGCCGCGTCCTTGATCACCGTCACCGACGAGGGCTCCGACGGCAGCGAACGCGACCAGCGCACCACCACCTCACCGATCTTCGGCAGCCGCAACCTCCCGCCCGCCGTGACCGCGAACCGGGCGTTGCGGGTGAACCGGATCGCCTGGCGGTTGTCCTTACGCGACCGGAACCGGGGCAAGCCGACCTTCGGCCCCTGGCGCTTGCCGGTGATGGAGGCGAAGAAGTTGCGGTAGGCGGTGTTCAGGTCGGCCAAAGCCTGCTGCAACACCACCGCCGACACCTCGCCCAGCCAGGCGCGCTCCGGCGCCGCCTTCGCGGCGCTCAGACGCTGGGACAACTCCCCGTCGGACAGGTAGGCCAGGCCCGCCCGGTGGGCGTCGGTGCGGGCGCGCAGCCCGTCGTTGAACACCACCCGTGCGCACCCGAACGCTCGCGCCAGCGCCTGGCGCTGAGCGGCGTCGGGGTAGAGCCGGTACCGGTATCGAAGCTGCACGGCACCGATGGTTCCATGACGGAACGCATAAGTGTTCGACAACTTTGCGACAACCTGGGGTACCGGATCGGCGTCGCCCCCTTCGCCGGCAAACCCACCATTGTGGAGCGACACGGGCAACCACGCGCCGCGCTCGTCTCCTACGCCTGGTGGGCCGAGCGGCACGACCAGGAAGGTCAGGGCACGCTCGCGCCCTGGCGGGCACTCCCGCACGGGCCTTCACCCCGGTCTGAAGACCGGAGCACTGGCCCGCACTCTGGTAGCGCAACACCAGCACCACCCGCTGCTTGCGGGGCAACCCGGCCAGCGCCTCCTCCAGCGCCCGCTCGTCCTCGCCGGGCGGCGTGTCGTGGTACCCGTGCTCCGGTGGGTCCCAGGCGAGCAGCTCGCGCCGTCGTAGTCGCCAGGTCGCCGTGTGGAGTCTGGCCATGGTGGTACGCACGTAACTTTCCGGGTTGTCCTTGGCGCGCAGTCTCGGCCAGGCGGCGCGTAGCCTCAGCAGCGCCTCCTGTACCAGGTCGGCCGCGTCGTGCGGGTTCCCGGCCAGGACGTAGCCGTAACGCAACAGTGCGTCACCGCGCTCGGCGACGAACCCGGCGAACCGGGGATCTGCTTCCAACTGCCCTCGCCTTTCGTCGTCCCATCACCTCTCAGATGGATTGACCGGGCGAACTGTTGCATCGTCCGCGGAAAGGCGCGGAATTCTCTCCTGGCGGGGGCGGTCGTCGGAAGGGCCTGTCCATGCTGGGCCAGTCTCGGAAAGTACTTGACGATCTGGAAAGTAGAAAGTACTTTCCAGATAGGAAAGAGCGAAGGAGTGGGCATGGAAATCTCCCCGGAAGAGGCTGCGCGGACGCTGGACCAGGTCCACGAGACGCGGCGCAGGGCCCTGCGCGCCGCGCCGCCGATGTTCCCCGCCTGGTATCCCGTGGCGGTCTGGGTCTTCGTCGCCGGAATACAGTTCGTCACCGAGGTTCCGCCAGCCTGGTGGATCTGGATCGCGGTGCCGGTCCTGTCGGCCGGTCTCGCCGTCGCCGTCCTCAAGTTCGTGACAGACGTCAGGAACGCGAACATGCGCCTGCACTCCTCCGTGGTGGACCCGTGGGCGTGGATCGGTTTCACCGGCTGGCTGGTCGCCACCGGTTTCGGGGCCGCCCTGATGGCGTTGTGGTTCACGGAACTGGGCCTCACCTACCCGCGTACGCTCATGGGTGTGATCATGACTGTGGTCGCGGCGATCACCACGCCTCTTCTGGCCCGCTGGATGTCCGGGCGGGCCGTCCGCCGGGCGGAGACGGTGACGCGATGACGCCGCGACTCGACCCGGCGATCCACGCGCCGACCCGGTTGGGGATCGTCTCGCTGCTGGCCGCCGCCGACGAGGCGGAGTTCGCCTTCGTCCGCGACAACCTGGGCGTCAGCGACTCGGTGCTGTCCAAGCACGCGAGCGCCCTGGAGGCGGCCGGTTACGTGAAGATCCGCAAGGGGTACGTCGGCAAACGCCCGAGGACATGGTTCAGCCTCACCCGGGAGGGGCGCGCGGCCTACACCGGCCACGTCGCCGCGCTTCAGGCCATCGTCGCCCAGTCCGGCCTCTCGGTCCTCCCCAACTGAGACGGAACAACCAGGACGAAACTCCCGCCGGGCCGTTCCGGGTGGCCGGAGTCGCCACTCGGAGCCGGTCCTCGGGTCCTCGGGGGAACCCGGACCGTCTCCTCGCCTGGCGGGGTTCTAAATTTGCATCGTTCGTTAACTTGAACTCTTCGTGTTTGTGGCGCTAGATTTGGCCCCATGACCGCACCTGGCACTCCGACCACCGCAGATGAGCTGCGCGGGGTGGGCCTGCGGGTGACGGCCGCGCGGGTGGCCCTGCTCGAGACCGTCCGGGACGGCAACCACCTCGGAGTCGAGGCGATCGCCTCCGGAGTGCGCGATCGGGTGGGCCACATCTCACTCCAGGCCGTGTACGAGGCCCTCCAGGCGCTCACCGCGGCCGGGCTCTTACGCCGCATCGAGCCTGCCGGCAGTCCGGCCAGGTTCGAGGGGCGTGTCGGCGACAACCACCATCACATCGTGTGCAGGTCGTGCGGTGTCGTCGCCGACGTCGACTGCGTGGTCGGTGAGGCGCCCTGCCTGACCGCGTCCGACGACCACGGCTTCTCGATCGACGAGGCCGAGGTCATCTTCTGGGGCCTGTGCCCCGGCTGTTCCACCCCTCGCGGCTCCTGAGCGCCGCGACTCCCTGAAACAGAAGATCCAGAAGGATTCCATGTCTGAGAACCATGATGCAATCGTCACGGACGCGAAGGCGGAGGGCGAAGGTGGCTGCCCGGTCGCGCACGAGCGCGCCCCGCACCCGACTCAGGGCGGCGGAAACCGCCAGTGGTGGTCGGACCGGCTCAACCTGAAGATCCTCGCCAAGAACCCCGCCGTGGCCAACCCCCTCGGCGAGGAGTTCGACTACGCCGAGGCGTTCAAGGGCCTCGACCTCGCGGCCGTGAAGCGGGACATCGCGCAGGTGCTGACCACCTCGCAGGACTGGTGGCCGGCCGACTACGGTCACTACGGCCCGTTCATCATCCGGATGGCCTGGCACAGCGCGGGCACCTACCGGATCAGCGACGGCCGCGGCGGCGCCGGTGCCGGTCAGCAGCGTTTCGCCCCCCTCAACAGCTGGCCCGACAACGCCAACCTCGACAAGGCCCGCCGCCTGCTGTGGCCGGTCAAGAAGAAGTACGGCCAGGCGCTCTCGTGGGCCGACCTTCTCGTTCTGTCCGGCAACGTCGCCCTGGAGTCGATGGGCTTCGAGACCTTCGGTTTCGCCGGCGGTCGTGCGGACGTCTGGGAGCCCGAGGAGGACGTCTACTGGGGTCCGGAGACCACCTGGCTCGACGACCAGCGCTACACCGGTGACCGGGAGCTCGAAAGCCCCCTCGGCGCGGTCCAGATGGGTCTCATCTACGTCAACCCCGAGGGCCCGAACGGCAACCCGGACCCGCTCGCCTCGGCCCGCGACATCCGCGAGACGTTCCGCAGGATGGCGATGAACGACGAGGAGACGGTCGCCCTGATCGCGGGCGGTCACACCTTCGGCAAGACCCACGGCGCGGGTCCGGCCGACCACGTCGGCGCCGACCCGGAGGCCGCCTCGATCGAGGAGCAGGGCCTGGGCTGGAACAACACCTACGGCACCGGCAAGGGTGGCGACACGATCACCAGCGGTCTCGAGGGTGCGTGGACGAACACCCCGGTGACGTGGGACAACAGCTTCTTCGAGATCCTCTACGGCTACGAGTGGGAGCTGAGCAAGAGCCCCGCGGGCGCGCACCAGTGGAAGCCCAAGGACGGCGCCGGTGCCGGTACGGTCCCCGACGCCCACGACCCGTCGAAGAGCCACGCCCCGACGATGCTCACGACCGACCTCGCGCTGCGGGTGGACCCGGTCTACGACCAGATCTCGCGGCGCTTCCTGGAGAACCCCGCCGCGTTCGCGGACGCCTTCGCCCGGGCGTGGTTCAAGCTGACCCACCGCGACATGGGCCCGGTCGTGCGCTACCTCGGCCCGGAGGTCCCGTCCGAGACGCTGCTGTGGCAGGACCCCCTGCCCACCGCGACGTACCAGCCGATCGACGCCGATGACGTCGCCTTCCTCAAGAGCAAGATCCTCGCCTCCGGGCTGCCGGTCTCCCAGCTGGTGTCGGCCGCGTGGGCGTCGGCCTTCTCCTTCCGCGGCAGCGACAAGCGCGGCGGCGCCAACGGCGCACGCGTCCGCCTCGAGCCGCAGAAGGGGTGGGAGGTGAACGACCCCGACCAGCTGGCCACCGTGCTGCGCGCCCTGGAGGAGATCCAGGAGGCGTTCAACGCCGTGCGGAGCGGGGGCAAGCAGGTCTCGATCGCCGACCTGATCGTGCTCGCCGGCAGCGCCGCCGTCGAGCGGGCCGCCAAGGACGCGGGCTTCGACATCGAGGTCCCCTTCACGCCGGGCCGGGTGGACGCCTCGCAGGAGCAGACCGACGTGGAGTCGTTCGCCGCGCTCGAGCCGACCTCCGACGGGTTCCGCAACTACCTCGGCAAGGGCAACCGCTTGCCCGCCGAGTACCTTCTGATCGACCGGGCGAACCTGCTCACCCTGAGCGCCCCCGAGATGACGGTCCTCGTCGGTGGCCTGCGCGTCCTGGGCGCCAACCACGGGCAGTCCTCGCTCGGCGTCCTCACCACGACCCCCGGGGTCCTGACCAACGACTTCTTCGTCAACCTGCTCGACCTGGGCACGAGGTGGAAGGCGACGTCGGAGGACGAGAGCACGTTCGAGGGCCGCGACCTCGCCACGGGCGAGGTCAAGTGGACCGGCAGCCGCGCCGACCTCGTCTTCGGGTCGAACTCCGAGCTGCGCGCGCTCGCGGAGGTCTACGCGAGCGACGACGCGAAGGAGAAGTTCGTGAAGGACTTCGTCGCCGCGTGGGTCAAGGTGATGAACCTCGACCGGTTCGACCTCGCCTGAGTGAGCTGTTCGGCGCGTCCGGGCCGGCCCACGCCGGTCGGCCCGGACGCGCCTTTCACCTGCCGGACGCACGTCCGGCAGGGTGTCACGGTCATCACCGGTCGCCGGTCCCGCCGGGAGCGGCCGTCCGGTTCCGCAGGAGCACGTTGCCCGAGATCCTGGACTCGCACAGCCTCTCCGCCTCCGGGGTGCCGGCCACGACGGTGAAGCCGGTCGGCGCGAGCCGCAGCTCCATCACCGCGGCCCGTTCGGCGACGGGCAGCGCCGCGTAGCGGGCGAGCAGCTCCTCGTCGTCGAACAGGTCGGCGTCCGACAGGAACACCGGTGAGGCGGGGTGGCGACGGCCCAGGTCCAGGATCTTGCCGCCGCCGTCCCAGTTGACGCCGTTCAGCGCGACCCAGCCGATACCGTCGAGGCCCTCGAACAGGCGGGCCGCGTCACCGAAGCGGTGGGTGCGCATGACCGGGTGCAGGTAGGCGTCGGCGTCCAGCACGTCCTGGTCGCGTGGGTCGGCGCCGGGCGCGGTGCCCGTGCCGTAGCGGCCCGCGGAGCGGCCGAGGCCCAGCCGGTGCACCACCGACAGGCCCTCCTCGCCGGTGTCGCCGCCCGACAGCAGCCGCACCAGCTCGCGGTCGATCAGCCGCTGGTGCTCGCCGAAGCTGTGGAACAGCCACAGGTACATCAGCCCGCCGGGCGACAGCCGCTCGGCGAGCCAGGCCAGGCCCGCGCGGGGGTCGTCCAGGCAGTGCAGCACCCCGGTCATCACGATCAGGTCGTAGGGGCCCTCGAACCCCTCCCCGCCGATGGCGCCGCGCACCAGCTCCACGTTGGTCAGCCCGTTGCGTTCGCGCAGTTCCTCGGCGACGTCGAGTGACGACTGCGACAGGTCCATGCCGGTGAAGTGCGCCCGGGGATACTGCGAGGCGAGCCCGAGCAGCTGGTGCCCGGTGCCGCACCCGGCGTCCAGCACCCGCTTGCCCGCCAGGGTCTTGTCCCTGGCGACCATGCCGATGCCGAGCGCCAGGTCCAGGATCAGGTCGTCGCCGACGGTCAGCGACGGGCACGGGTAGCGTTCGTACAGCTCCCTGACCTGCTCGACGGCGCTCATGGGGTGTCGATCTCCTCGTACGGGATCTCCTCGACCCTGCGGGCGAAGACCCAGTGATGGCCCTCCAGGTCCTCGGTGGTGTAGTTGCGGTCACCGTAGAAACGCGTGTCCGGCTTGTCGCGGATCACCGCTCCCGCGGCCTTCGCGCGCTCGTAGTGTTCGTCCACGTCGTCCACGAACACGTACAGGCTCTGGCGCAGCTCGCCCTCGCCCTGCGGCTCGTGCCTGCGGCCGTCACCCGTTCCGGCGAGCTGCACGACCCCCTCGCCGAACGACAGCTCGGCGTGGACGACGGACCCGTCGTCGTCGTTCAGCACCTTGCGCTTTTCGAATCCGAACGCCTCGATGAGCCATTCGATGGCTTTCTCGACATCGGAGTAGAAGATGACGGGGGTGATTCTCGGCATTCCGTCGGGTGGGGTGAGCAATTTCCTCATCTCCTTCGATCGACGACCATGGAAACGTAACGGGACGCTACCCCGCATCCCGCCGGCGAGACGTGCCGGCGTTCACGGGATCGGTGTTCTGCTCGGAAGTTGCGCCGCCAAACGCCCCGTTGGTCTTTCACGTGTTCGGCGGGTCTTTCCGGTGCTCCACTCCCGAACGTACGGCGAGTTCCCTCAGGTGTTCGGCAGGCGCAGGCCGCCGTCCAGGCGGACGACGGCGGCGTTGAGGTAACCCAGTTCGCATACGGCGCGGACCGCTCGCGCGAACTCCGCGGGGGTTCCCGGCCGGGGCGGGAAGGCGATCTGCCGCAGCAGCGGGCGCCGGAACTCCGGCGGGATCGCCGCGAGCAGCGGGGTGTCGAACAGGCCCGGTGACAGCGCGCACACCCGCACGCCGACGGAGGCGAGGTCGCGGGCGGCCGGCAGGGTGAGCGCCGCGACCGCGCCCTTGGAGGCGGCGTAGGCGACCTGGCCCGCCTGGCCGTCCTCGGCGGCGGCCGAGGAGGTGTTGACGACCACGCCACGCTCGCCGTCCTCCAGCGGCTCGGTCGCGGCCATCGCGGCGGCGGCCAGACGCATCACGTTGAAGGTGCCGACCACGTTGACCGCGAGCGCCCGCTCGAAGGTCTCCAGGTCGTGCGGGCGGCCGTCCAGCCCGACCGTACGGGCGGCGGGCGCGATTCCCGCGCAGCTCACCGCCACCCGCAGCGGTCCCGCGACCTCGGTGGCCGTCCGCACGGCGCGCTCGACCGAGCCCGCGTCGGTCACGTCGGTCTCCACGAACGTGCCGCCCACCTCGTCGGCCACCGGGCCCGCTGCGGCGGCCTCCAGGTCGGCCACGACCACGTGCGCTCCGGCCTTGGCGAGCTCGCGCGCGGTGGCGGCGCCGAGCCCTCCGCCGCCCCCGGAGACCAGCGCCGTCACACCCTGCAGCTCCATATCCGCTTCGCCGCCTTTTCGCAATAGAGGGTAAATGCTCTCGCTTATCAAGACATATCCTGACGCAAAATTCTGCATTCACGCTGCACCCCACAGACGTGAGGACACCATTCACATGACGATTTCCAAGAGCGCGGACAATGTGCACGACCTGATCGCCCGCCGCAGGCGCGAGCGAGATCGCATCCCGCGACACGCCGTGCCCGATTCGGGGGTGCCGGTCTCCTCCACCCAGGAGCGCATCTGGTTCGGCGAGATGTTCAACCCGGGTTTCGGGTTCTACCACGTGCCCGCCACGCTGCGGCTGCGCGGCCCCCTTGACGTTCAAGCCCTCGACCGGGCGCTGTGCGAGGTGATCAGGCGGCACGAGATCCTGCGCTCCACCGTCGCGGAGGTCGACGGCATGCCCGTGCAGCGCGTCGGTGACGCGCCCGCGAGCGTGCTGCGCTCCGTCGACCTGGGTGACGAGCCGGACGCCGAGGCCGAGGCCGCGCGGATGGCCGCCGACGACATCCTCGCCCCGTTCGACCTGCGCCACGGGCCGCTCTGGCGGGCGCTGCTGCTGCGGCTGGGCCCCGACGACCACGTGCTCGTGCTCACCTTCCACCACATCGTCTTCGACGACCCGTCCTTCGGGATCGTCGGGCGCGAGGTCGAGGCCCTCTACACCGGGGCCGTCGGCGGGGCGACCGGCACCGGAGCCGGTACCGGTTCCGGCGAACCGGTGAGCCTGCCGGACCTTGACCTGCAGTACACCGACTTCTCCCTCTGGCAGCGCGAACGGCTGCGCACCGAGGACGTGCGCTCACGCCTGGTCGACTACTGGCGGCGCACCCTGGACGGCGTACCCCGCCTGCTCGACCTGCCCTCCGACCGGCCCCGGCCGCCGCACCGGCGCCGCGCGGGCCGCTTCCACCGCTCCCGGCTGCCGGGCGACGCCGTCGCCTCCGTGCGCGCGGTGGCACGTGAGGAGGGCACCACCCCGTTCACCGTGCTGCTCGCCGCCTACGGCGTGCTGCTGTCGCGCTACGCGGGCCAGGCCGACATCGTCACCGCCGTACCCGCCGCCGGGCGCATCCGGCCCGAACTCGAAGCGCTCGTCGGATGCTTCATCAACATCATCTGCCTGCGCCTCGACCTGCGCGGGGAGCCCACCTTCCGCGAACTGCTGCGCCGCGTGCGTCACGCCTCCGTCGAGGGACACGACCACGAGGAGATGCCCTTCGAGGAACTGGTGCGCGAGCTGCACCCGCAGCGGCCCCAGAGCCACACGCCGCTGTTCCAGGCGGGGCTCGGGGTGCGCGACAACGACGGCGTCTTCCTGAACCTGCCGGGCGTGCGGGCCTCGGAGTTCGTCCCCGACGTCGAGGTGTCGCACTTCGACCTGATGGTGGACTTCAGCGTCGACGGCGACGGCATGGCCGGCCTGTGGGGCTACAACGACGACCTGTTCGACCCCGCCACGGTCGAGGTCCTCGCCGAGCAGTTCGAGCTCCTGGTCGCCGGAGCCTGCGCCCACCCGGACCTGCCGGTCGGTGACCTCTCCCTTCCTCCCGCGCCCCGGCCCGCGGAGCCAGGGACCGGCGCCGAGGGACCGGCCGCCGTCCTCGCCGAGCGGGTGCGGCTCACCCCCGACGCGCCCGCCGTCACCACCCACGCGGGCACGCCTTCCACCGGCACCGCCACGGGCACTTCCACAGGCACCGCCACGGGCACGTCTTCCACGGGCGCCCCCTCCGCCGTCACGCTGACCTACGCCGAGCTCGACGCCCGCGCCGAGAACCTCGCGCCCGCTGTACGCAGGGGAGCAGGCCCCCCGGCCGCCGACAGTCCTGATCCGGCCGTCTGGCGATACGCCCACCTCAAGGCGGACGTCCTCGACGGCCGTACGGAGGGAGCGGGCGCCGCACCGATCGCCGACCTCGCCTCGCGGATCGGCCTGGGCGTCGCCGACACCGTGCTCACCTTCGCCCCGCCCACGTCCGGCGCGTTCGCCGACGCCGTGCTGCTCGCGCTCCTGCACGGCGCGCACCTGGTGACCGCGCCCCCCGAGGCCGCCCGCGACGCCGGACGGCTGAGGGACCTGGTCGCGGACGCCACCGTGGTGCACGCCCCGTCCGCCGCGTGGCGGCTGCTGCTCCGTGAGGGCCTGCCCGCCGACCGCCCGTTCACCGCGCTCTGCGACGCGGCCACGACCCCGCCCGCCCTCGCGCGGGAACTGGCCGCCGCGATTCCCACCTGGACCCTGTACGGCGAGCACTGGGCCGCGGCCCACCGGGTCGACCCGCTCGCGGAACCCCGCAGGGGCGTCCAGCTCGGAGCGCCCCTCGCCGGTACGCCGATCGAGATCGCCGACCGGACCGGGCGCCCCGGCGCGGTCGGCGTTCCCGGCGAGATCCACGTCGGCGGCACCGCCACCGGCGACCGCGGCCGCGTTCTCCCCGACGGCTCGCTGGAACTGCTCGGCCGCTTCGACCGGATGTTCACCGTCGGCGGGTTCCGGGTGGACACCGACGAGCTGGCCCGCTCCCTGGCGGGGCGGCCCGGCGTCGCCGAGGCCGCCGTCGACGTGCGCCACGACCGGCTCGCCGCGTACGTGACGGGGGAGGGGATCGACCTCACGGACCTCACCGGGCTCACCGCCCACCTGCCCGAATACCAGCTCCCCGGCTCCGTCACCGTCCTGGACTTCCTGCCCAGGACCGCCGAGGGCCACATCGCCCATGAGGAGCTGCCCAGCCCCGAGGCCCCCGGCGAAGAGGGCGGGCACGTACCGATCCAGGGCGGCACCGAGGAGACCGTCGCCGGGATCTGGCGCGAGCTGCTCGGCGTGGAGGAGATCGGCGCCTCCGACGGCTTCCTCGACCTCGGCGGCCACTCGCTCACCCTGGCCAGGCTGAGCCTGCGCTACGAGGTGGCGTTCGGCGTCGAGGTGGAGCTGCCCGACCTGTTGCGTCACGCGACCGTCCGCGAACAGGCGGCGCTCCTCGACGAGCGCCGCGCGCAAGCCGGCCTCGCGGGAGAGGAGGCGGCGTCATGACCTCGGTAGCCGCCAAGCCGTCACCGGACACGATCGAGGGCCCGCCGAGGACGCGGCTGGAATCGCTCACCGGGCTGCGGTGGTTCGCCGCGTTCGGCGTTTTCTTCAGCCACGTCGCGATCCTGCTGCCCCTGCCCTACCTCAACGAACTGTTCGTCCTCGGCACGGCCGGGGTGACGTTCTTCTTCGTCCTGTCCGGCTACGTCCTCACCTGGACGTTCTTCGACAGGGACACCGCGCCGAAGTTCTACTGGCGCCGTTTCGCCAGGATCTGGCCCTCGCTCCTCATCACCACCGTCGCGGCGGTCGCGCTGCTCGTCGGGGGCCAGCTCTGGCCCACCGAGGGCGGCACGGCGCTGGTGTGGTGGACGGTCGCGACACTGCTCATGGTGCAGGCGTGGTTCCCCGCGTCGTTCCAGAGCGACGCCGTGCCGCACACCGTCTCCTGGTCGCTGTCGTGCGAGGCGTTCTTCTACGCGGTCTTCCCGTTCGTGGTGCGCCCGATCGTGCGGCGCACCCTGCGTCAGATGGTGATGATCGCCGCCGCGCTCATCGCGATCAGCATCGGCACGCGCGTGTGGCTCTGGCTGGCCAACCCGCAGCTCACCGCGGAGAACTGGTTCACCTCCGACCTGTACTACTTCGCCACCCACTCGCCGATCTCCCGGGTCAGCGAGTTCGTGCTGGGCATCGTGATCGCCGCCGCCGTACGCCGGGGCTGGCGCAGCCCGATCGGGTTGCGCACGGCGACCGCGATCACGGTCGGCTACTTCGCGCTGCTGTGGGCGTGGTCCTGGTCAGGGGTGTGGCCGACCGCGCTCGCCGAGACCACCAACCGGGGCAGCATCGTGGTGTTCGCACTGCTCATCGCGGCGGCGGCGACCAACGACCTGGCCGGGCGGCGCAGCCTGCTCAGCTCACGCCCGCTGGTGGCGCTCGGCCAGTGGTCCTACGCCTTCTATCTCGTCCACTTCCTGGTGCTCTTCCCCATCGCCAAGCACGCCTTCGGGCGGCAGTCGCTCTACGACTTCCCCGAGCCCACCTGGGCGCACCTGCCGTACGCGTTGGCGGGGCTGGTCGTCAGCGTGCTGCTGTCGTGGGGGCTGTACCGGCTGTACGAGTATCCGATCGAGAAGCGGCTGCGGGCCATGCTGCGCCGCGAGCCCAAGGCCGCCACCCCGGCACCGGGCGCGGAACCCTCGATGTGACGCGAGGGGGCACACCGCCGTCCCGCGCCTGCGGGCCTGCCCATGACGGGCCGTCGGCGGGTCACACCGGGACGTCGACGCCGCGAGGAGCGTCCTCGCGGCGGGGCAGGAGCGGGACGGCGGCGAGGACGACCACGATCACGGCGAAGGCGAACAGGAAGACGCCGTGGAAGCCGGTGATCACGTCGTCCGCGGTCTGCAGGATGAGCGTGACGACGGCGACGCCGATCGCGGCGCCGAGCTGGTTGAGCATGTAGAGCACCGAGCTGCCCTGCGCCACCAGCGGAGCGGGCAGCGTCCGGTACAGCGATCCCATCGTGGCCGCGCTGAAGAAGCCCGTGCCCAGGCCCATGGTGAAGGCGGCCAGTGCGGGCCATACCTCGGGGGTCTGCGCTCCGACCCGGGTGAGGGCCAGCGCGCCGAGGGCGGCCACGAGCGCGCCGGCGCAGGCCGGCCCGCGTGCGCCGATCCGGTCCGACAGCCGTCCGGCCAGAAGAACCCGACGCACCTCACCCGGTCGCAGAACTATCCGGCGTAGGGGTTGCCGCCGAGCCAAGTGGTGCCGTCGATCAGTTCGCGCACCGCGTCCAAGTGGCCGCCGTGGCAGGCGACTTCGGTGAGCACGTGGATCAGGATGTGCCGCACGTCAGGCAGCTGCCAGGTCGGCCAGATCTCCACGGGCCAGGCGGCGGGCTCCTGTTCGGGCGCGGCGGCGGCGAGCACTGCGTCTGCACGCGCGATGGCCGCCCGGTAGTCGGCGAAGACCTCGTCGATGGTCATCCCCTCGGGTACGTACCAGTGCGCCTCCGCGCCTGCCGCGAGCTGTCCGGCCACATCCTGTTCGCCCGCGATCACCCCGGGGAACCAGAAGCGTTCGACATCCAGAGTGAGGTGGCGCAGCAGTGCCAGGCAGCTCCAGCCGCTGGGCAGCACCGGCCGCCGCAGATCCTCCTCCGAGAGCCCTTCCAGGACCCCGAGGACATGCTCGCGCTGACGGTCCAGGGCTCCCTTGAGGGCGTCGAGTTCGGTGTTCACCGGGCGGCGCACAGTTCGGCGAGGCGTTCCAGGGTGCTCGCCATCTGCGTCTGCCACCAGGCGCGCCCGCTGTCCACTTCCGCGCGTTTGTCCTCCGGCATGCGCGAACCGTCGAAGGTCTCGGTCACGACCGTCGCCCCGGCTCCGTCCGGGAGCAGATCGAAGATCCACCGGTGGCCCCACGCGGCCCCGAGCGCGGTGGCGTCCGGGTGCCCGCGACCGGGCCTCGGCTCCCAGCCGAGGCGACGGTCCGGCTCGTACTCGACGACGTGGTTGTTCATCTCATAGTCGCCGTATCGCTCGTAATGCATCCGCATCACAAAGACGTCCCCGACGCCCGAGACCACGGCGTCGGAGATGCCACCGCGCAGCATCCCCGAGCCGTCGAGGTCCGGGTGCCGTCCGGGGTCGGCCAGGATCCGGAAGATCTCCTCCGCCGAGGCTCCGATGCGCCGGGACACCACCACGGGCTCGCCTGTCGTACTCGTCATCCGCGTACCTCCGTTAACCGCAGAGCATGAACCCGACTCCGGCCCGGACGCTACACCGGGGGTACGACAACGCCTCGCCGAGGACGTTCCACATGCCGTCGGTTGGCGATCAAGGCCTGACCCAGCCACCCGGCGAACCTATGAGGTCACAGCACTAGATGCAATGAGCCCGCACCGCTGACTGCCACGACCCGCGATAAGCGACCTTGCTCTCCAACCGCCCGTTCTCCCACGTCCACACCGTACTGATCCGCGCCCCCTGATCCTCATACACCGCCATGGCCAGGACCTCCGGCACCGCCGAGGCTTTCCCGCCCCACTCCTTCAATTGCGGCCAGTTCACCAGCCATTCCTGCACATCACTCTTGGGGGCGCGGCCCGGGGTGATCGAACCGGTCTTGATCGTTGTGACCACGTACGGTCTCACCGGCCACCGCACCCCCGACTCCGCCGCACGCTCATGCACCACCCCTTCAACCAGACGGCCCGGCCACCGGCGCTCTTTCTCCGCCCACGCCCTCTCCTGCTCTCGTAGCCTTTTCTCTTCCCGCCGCTTGATCCGTGCGAGTACCGCGCGCTCCTGCCCGCGCCACCCGACGCCGTATTTCGCCACGCTTCTGATCGACCCGATCACGACGACCACGAACAAGACCCACATGGCGGCCTCATACGCCGCTACGAACACCGGTACCTCCCTTCCTGCGAGCGCCGGCTGTTCTAGCTGCGCCAGTGGCGGTAAACACTGGACTGCTGCTCCTCCCGCACCCGCCGCGCCTGACGATCCGCCAGCACCTCCCGCGCGTCCTCATCCGACAGCCCGCGTGTTTTCCGCCACTCCCGATCTCGCCACCACTCCACCGATTCATGAACCAATCTGACGAGCACCATCAGCCCGAAGATCGCGAAGATCGCCCACTGGAACCAGCTGATTCCCGCTATGAACCCGTCGAAGTCGAAACCCACCCGCTACCTTCCCGTCGAAATTACGTGCGCTCATGTCTACCGGTTTAGTGCGATCTTTTCATTGGATGGTCAGAACTTTCTCCGGCTTCAAACGCCTGTGCGGGAAAATATCTTCAAGTCGTACAGGGATGGATCCTCCCTGTAGTGTCAATTCGCGCTCCCCTGCTCGGCGGCGCTTGCGAATTGACCAACGGAGAACTTCTATTCCCCGTTCCGCTCACGGCAGACAGACGCCCAGCACGCGCCCGTTACGGACGACCAAAAGCCCACCGGTAATTCTCGTTACCAGTCCACAGGCCGCCCGCACCGCCAGGCAAAGCCCTCACCGGCGGTCATCTCAAAACCACACCAATAAGGCATCCCTGACGTGATTCAGGTCATAGTGTGGCCGAAAGGTCTATCCGAGTTCGCGTAGCGCCGAGGCCAGGCTCGCGGCCGTGGGGCGCTCCCAGAGCAGGCGGGCCGCCACCGGCCTGCGCAGGCCGCCGCGCAGGCGGCCGAGCAACGTCACCGCGAGCCGGGAGTCGCCGCCCGACTCGAAGAAGGCGTCGTGCGGGCCGATACCCGGCTCGTCCAGCACCCGCCGGAAAGCCTCAAGCACCTCCAGCTCCAGCCGGTCGCGCGGTTCGTCGGACCGGCTCGCGGCGCGGGCGGCCGAGGAGGCGAGCCTGCGGCGGTCTATCTTGCCCGCGGTGGTCAGCGGCAACTCGTCCAGCACGTGCACGATCCCCGGCACCATGTAGCCGGGCAGCCGCCCGGCCGTCCACGCCCTGGCGTCCTTCGCCGTGACCGTCATCGCGGAGGTGGAGGTCGCGGTGGATCCCGAGCGGGGCGCGGGGGTGGAAACGGACGCGGCGGCGGTCCCCGAAGCGGCGGTGGAGGCGGAGGTGGCCACGTAGGCCACCAGTTGCTCGTCTTCCAGGGCCACCGCCGCGTCGTCCACGCCGGGACAGGCCCGCAGCGTCTGCTCGATCTCGCCCAGCTCGATCCGGTAGCCGCGATGCTTGACCTGGTGGTCCACCCGGCCGATGAAGTCGAGGCGGCCGTCGGGGCGCTGCCGCACCAGGTCACCGGTCCTGTAGAGCCGCTCACCGCACACCGGAGGCGGCCCGCCCGGCACCGAGGGGGCCGAGGGGGAGGGGCCGGTTGACGTCGAAGGGAGAGGAACATCCGACCCCGAGAGGGACGCCCCGTCTGACGTCGAAGGGAAAGGCCCGTCCGGCGCCGAGGGCGGGGGGCCATCCAGGGCCGAAGGTGAGGGTGTGTCCGGTGCCGTGGGTGGTCGTCCGGCGAGAGGGACGAATCGCTCGGCGGTCAACGCGGGCCGCCGGTGGTAGCCGCGTGCCACGCCCGCGCCGCCGACGTGCAGTTCCCCGGGCACCCCACACGGCGCGACGCGTCCGGCGGCGTCCAGCACCAGCGCGTACGCCCCCGCCATGGGCAGCCCGATCGGCGGTACGCCCTCGCCGGGCGAGCAGTCGGCCAGCGTCGCGATGACGGTCGCCTCGGTCGGCCCGTAGGCGTTGACCATGCGCCGGCCGGTTCCCCAGCGCTCCACCAGGTCGGGAGTGCACGCCTCGCCACCGGTGACCAGCACCCGCAGGGCGGGCAGTGGGTCGTCGCCGGGCAGCGTCGCGATCACCGAGGGGGGCAGCAGCACGGCGTTCACCTCGCGCTCCGACAGGCACCTGCTCAGCGCCCGGCCGACGAGGATGTTCCCCGCCTCCGGCACGCACAGGGTGCCCCCGGAGGTCAGCGTGGTGAACACCTCCCACACCCAGGCGTCGAAGGTCGGCGGTGCGAACTGCAGCAGCCGTACCCCGGGGCCGATCCCCAGCTCGGGGGCGAGGGCCATGACCAGGTTGCACACGCCGGAGTGCTCGAGCAGCACCCCTTTGGGCAGGCCGGTCGAGCCCGAGGTGTAGATCATGTACGCGAGGTCGTGGGGTCCGGCAGGGCCGGGCGGAGTCTCCTTGGCGGGGGCATGCCGGTTGGACGGCCCGGGGACGAGACGGTCGAGGGGAACGGGATCGCGCCGGTCGAGGTCGAGGCGGCGCCCCCCGCCCTCGGGCAGGCCGCCGAGGATCTCCCCGGTGCTCACCAGGACGGCCGCCGCCGCGTCGGCCAGCAGGTACTCCAGCCTGGGAGCCGGTTGGGACGGGTCGAGGGCGAGGAACGCGCCGCCCGCGTACAGCACCCCGGTCACGACCGTGACCAGGCGGGCCGAGCGCGGCAGGCAGATCGCGGCCACGGTGCCGGGGCCCACCCCCTCGGCCGCGAGCCATCCGGCCAGCTCGCGGGCGCGTTCGTCCAGCTCGCGGTAGGTGAGCCGCTCGTCGTCCCCGTCCACGGCCGTCGCCTCTGGGGTGCGCCGGGCCTGGGCGGCGATCAGCGCGGCCAGGGTGGAGGTCGGGGAGTCCAGGTCCACCGCCGCGGGCGGGCCCGCGATCGGTCCTGAGCGGTCGTCGAGTGGCAGGTCGAACACCGGCCGCGCGGGGGAGCGGGTCATCTCGCCTAGCAGCCTCCTCAGGCGGGCGGCCATCAGCTCGATCGTGGCGTGGTCGAAGACGTCGGTGGCGTACGTCAGCGTCGCCTGGAACAGGTGGCCGTCCTCGGCGCCTTCTCCGTTCCCGATCCCCGTTCCTTCTCCGGCCCCGTTTCCCCGGCTTTCGCCGTTCCGGGTTCCTGTCCTGTCCGGTGTTTTCGCGGTGAGACGCAGGTCCAGGTCGCAGGCAGTACGCCGGGCGGCGGGCTCCTCGTCGCCGAGCGGTTCGAGGCGCAGGCCCGCCGCCTCGTGCGAGGGGGGAAGGGGCACGACGCCGTACGCCACGTCGAACAGCGCGCCCCGGCTGGGGTCACGGGGCGGCGCGACGGCGGAGACCAGGTCCTGCAGGGGCAGCCGGTGCCGCCAGGCGTCGTCCGCGGCCCGCCCCAGCCGGGCGGAGAGGGTGGCGAGGTCCGGGTCGCCTGACAGGTCCACCGGCAGGGGGAGAAGGTCGTCCAGCGGCCCGGCCGTCCCCGCGAACTCGTTCGGCTCCCCGCCGAGCAGCCCCGAGACACGCCCCGGGGCGTGCACGCCGATCGTGAAGCGCTCCTGGCCCGAGCAGCGCGACAGCAGGACGGCGAACGCCGCGAGCACCGCGAGGGAGGGGGAGGCCGGCTCGGACGGCACGGCCACCTCGAAGCGGTGCGTCCCGCCCGCGCCGGAGCGGCGCCCGGGGCGGGGCCGGTCGGTGGCCGTCTCCAGCGGCGGCACGTCCCGCAGCGCCTCGCGCCAGAACTCCCGCCTGTCGTCGCCCGTCGCCCCGGGACCACTGTCCGAGACCGCCGCGGTGTCGGCGGGCGCGGCGTCCCGGCCGCGAACGGGCGCCGAGTCCCGGGCGCCGGGAAACGACGCCGACAGGTCAGGGGCCTTCGCGTTGGGAGCCTTCGCGTCCGGGCGGGGGAAGTCGTCCTCGGCGGGTACGCGGGGCGTGCCGGGCAGGCGCGGGGAGTCGCCCTCGGCCCTGGCCCGGTACAGCTCGGCCAGGTCGGCGGCGAGCACCGCGACCGAGCCCTCGTCCGCGACGCACGGGTGCATGCGCACCACCAGCACGTGTTCCTCAGGGCCGAGCGCGAGCAGGGAGGCGCGCGCCAGCGGCCCGGTGACCGGGTCGAACGGCCGGGACTCCACCTCGGCCAGCGTCGCGCCGAGCTTCTCCGGCTCGACCGGCACCGCCCGGGGCGCGGGCAGAGCCCCGGCCGACACCACCGGGCGAGGTCCGTCGCCACGGGTGGGCAGGGTCCAGCGCAGCACCTCGTGCCGCGCGGCCAGGTCGCCGAGCGCCGAGCCCAGCGCCTTCTCGTCGAGAGGGCCGGTCAGCCGCAGCCGCAGGGAGATCCCGTCGGGTACGGCGTCACCGCGGATCCGGTGTTCCAGCCAGGCCCGTTCCTGGGCGGGCGAGAAGAGTCTCACGGGGTGCCTCCGGGCAGGTTGAGACGGAGCCAGTCCAGCTCCTGCTCGATCATGCTCTGGAAGTTCGCGGGGGAGATCATCGAGTACGGCATGTGCGCCTCACCCCAGTAGCTGACCAGCCGTACCTTCTTGGCCTGCCTGGCCAGCGCGGTGTACATCTCCTCCGAGCCGGTGTGGGTCAGGTAGTCACGCTCGCCGTGCAGCATGAGCACCGGCGTCTTGATCTTGCCCGCGTGCAGGAGCGGGCTGTTGCGCACGTACCTCTGCGGGTCCTCCCACGGCGGCTTGCCCAGCCCGAACTCGAACGCGGGGTCCTCGATGTAGGCGGGCGCGAACCACTCCTGCGCGCGGGGCGTGTAGCGGAAGCGGGAGTCGAACACGCCGTAGCTGCTGATCACATCGGAGAAGCCGGAGATCGCGATCGCCGCCTTGAAGCGGTCGGTCTGCGTCACCAGGCTGTGCACGTTGTAGGAGCCGAAGGAGTGTCCCAGCACCGCGAGCCGCTTCGGGTCGGCCACGCCCTCGTCGATCGCGGCGTCCACCGCGTTCATGATCGGCTTGGTGGGCCAGGTCATCGGCTCGGCCGCGGCCTTGCCCTGAGGGCGGGGGATGGAGGGGACGAGCACCGCGTAACCCTCGGCCGCGAGGAACTGCAGGGTGAGGTAGCTCGGATTGTTCACCTGGAACTCCGGCACGTCCTCCAGGGTGGAGACGATCCTGGTGCCGTACACGTTGACCACGAGCGGGTGGCGCTGCCCGTCGCGGTGGTCCGGCGGCAGCAGCAGCGCGCCGGTGAGCTTCTCCCCGTCCGCCCCCTTGTAGGTGATGAGTTCACGCTTCGGAGGGGTCACCTGTGCGAGGTGGCCGTTCAGCGAGAGCCGCTGGGTGTGGCGGCCCGCCTGGGAGGTCCACAGTGCGGTGCCCTGGTCGCCGCCCGCGCCGAAGACCGCGGTGCGGCTCGCGGGGGAGTACCCGGCGACGCCCGCCTCGGGGTGCGGCAGCGGGAGCGGGGTCAGCACGGGTGAGGCGCCGGGCGCCAGCTCGTACAGGCCGCCCTTGGTGTCGCGGGCGAGCACCACGGGGAAGTCGCGGTCGAGGCGGGGGTTGGCCGGCTCGGCCCCTCCCCGGTCGGTGGGCCGCACGCCGTTGCGCTTGACGCCGTCGTCCAGCGGCCAGGCCAGCTCCGCCAGCGGCGCGGCGCCGCCCGCGTTCAGGTCGCGCGCCTTTCCGGTACGCGGGTCGATCAGCCAGGCGCGCCCGTCGGCCACGCCCAGCACGCCGCCGGGCACCGGTACCAGCTCCAGCGGCGGGACCTTGAAGCGCGAGGTGAGGTCGCGCGGCGCGGCTGCCGGGTCGGCGGGGTCGAACGCCCACCAGTCCTGGCGGGCCGCCGGGTTGGCGGCGTCCTTGACCTTCACCCCGCGCACCAGCGGGGTTCCGGCGCCCCACAGCAGGCCCGTCGCGACCAGCCGGTCGGCGGCGAGCGGCGTGGCTTTCCCACCGGCGGAGGGTACGAGGTAGGCGGTGAACGGGTCGGGCGTCTCGGGGGTGGTCTTGCCGACGACCAGCAACTGGGAGCCGTCGGCGGCCCAGCGGGGTTGCACGGTGACCGAGGGGTTCGGCACCTCGGTCACCACGCGCGGCTGCCCGCCGGAGGCGGAGGCGATCGCGAGCTGGGTGCGCCGTTCCAGGACACGCTTGAGCTGCCCGGCGACCGCCGGGGTGGGGCCGAGGTCGTCCACCCGGGCGATGAGGCGTCCGGTCGGGTCGGCCACCAGGTTGCCCGCCGTGTAGGTACGGGCAGGGCCCGCCGAGGTGAGCTTCCCGGTGACGGCGTCGATGACGGCGATCTCCTCGTCCAGCTTGTCCTCGCCCTGGGCGGTGGAGCTGTCGAGCACCGAGGCGGTGGCCTCCTTGCCCTTCTCGACCTTCGCCCACTGCTTCGGGGCGACGCGCTGGGCCTCCAGCCATTGGCCGTACTCCAGCGCCCAGCGGCCGGCGTTCACCATCGGGGCGATCACCCGCCGCTCGTCCAGCCACTGGATGAGGTAGCCCGAGGCGTTCGTCATCGTCTGCACTCCGCGCGGGGTCAGCTTGCGGGTCTCGCCCGTCTCGCGGTCCCACACGTGCAGGAACACGTCGTCGCCGCCCCGGGTGGAGGCGAAGGCGAGCATGCGCCCGTCGGGCGACCACACCGGGTTGTAGTGGCCGGTGCCGTCCTTCGCGCCGTGCGTCACGTCGCGCGCCGGACCCTGGCCGTCGACTATCCAGATGTCCGCGCGCTCGTTTCCGTCGACAAATGATGCCCCATATCTGCTCGACTCGCTCGGGCCGCGTTTCACGACCACCGCCACCGCTTTACCGTCGGGGGACGGCACGACCTGACCGAGTTTCTTCGTGGTCATGAAGTCCTGCATCGCGAACGGCCGCGCGGCCCCCGCGGCGACGGGTCGTTCCACCACCGGGGAAGCCGGTGGGGAAGCACCTCCCACCAGGGCGGCGGCCGTGAGCAATGACAGGGCGAGCTTGACACGTAGAACCATGGGAGGACGATAACCATGTCACCGGAAACAGGAAAAAACGCTCGGACGGGTCTCCGGAAGGCGGCCTATAATCCCGCCCTCGCCTTAATCGGGACGGTACGCGGGTTAATCGGGGCCGCCCCGCCGGTAATCGGGCCCGCCGGTAATCGAGCCATCCCGCCGGCGAGATGACTTCTGCCGGAAAATTCTCCGAGGAATGGGAAGTTCCTAAATGACTGATGTCGATCTGGCCGATGCCGATCTGCACGTCGGCGACAGACCACACGAGGTCTTCCGCCATCTGCGAGACAACGACCCGCTCTACTGGAACCCCGACGGCAAGGAGCCCGGCTTCTGGTCGGTCACCCGCTACGAGGACTGTGTGAACGTCCAGAAGGACCCGCAGACCTTCAGTTCCAACCAGACCAACACCCTCGGCCCGCACCGCAACACCGGTGACCAGGGATCCGGGAAGATGATCAACACGACGGACCCGCCCCGACACACCGAGCTGCGCAAGCTGGTCAACAAGTGCTTCACCCCCCGGGCGATCGCCGCCCTGGAGCCGTACCTGCGCTCGGTCGTCAAGGACGTGTTCGCCGACGCGCTGGAACAGGGAGAGTGCGACTTCGCCACCGTCGTGGCGGCCCTGCCCGTCGCGGGCATCTCCGCGCTGCTCGACGTGCCGCGTCAGGACTGGGACCTGATGCTCAGGCTCACCTCCACGGCGTTCGGCTCGCACGACAGCGAGTACCAGATGACCTCCGACGTGCGCGCCAACGCCGCCCAGGCGCACGGCCAGCTCCTGCTGTACTGCCAGGGCCTGGTGGAGAAACGCCGCAGGTCGCCCGGCGACGACATCGTCAGCCTGCTCGCCCGCTCCCAGGACGCGGGGGTGCTGAGCGAGGAGGAGTGCCTGCTCTTCTTCGACGTGCTGATGCTCGGCGGCAACGAGACCACCCGGCACGCCGCGGTCGGGGGACTGCTCGCCTTCATGGAGCACCCCGACCAGTGGGAGCGGCTGCGCAAGGAACCAGAGCTGGTGCCCAACGCGGTGGGCGAGCTGCTGCGCTGGACCTCGCCCAGCCGCCACGTGCTGCGCCGCGCGGCCCGCGAGACCGAGCTGCACGGCAAGACCATCCGGCCGGGCCAGGACGTCGTCATCTGGCACACCTCCGCCAACCGCGACGAGCGCGTGTTCGACTCTCCCGAGGTGTTCGACGTCGGGCGTCCGCGCAGCTCCCGCAGCGGGCACGTCGCGTTCGGCTCCGGCCCGCACTTCTGCCTGGGAGCCGCCCTCGCCGAGCTGGAACTCACCGTCTTCCTGGACGAACTCGCGAACTCGGTGTCGGGGGCGGAACTGCTCGGCCCGCCCGACTATCTGCGCTCTCCCGTCATCAACGGCGTCAAGCACGTCCAGGTTCGGCTCCATCCCATGGGGTAGAAGCGTCGACCATGAACTCACTCACCTGGGATCAGGTCCACGCGCGGCGGCTGGCCCGCCATCACCTCGTGAAACCCGTCTCCGGCGACCTGCGCAAACCCGTGCGCGACGTGTGCGGGGTGCAGTCGCAGGTCGCCGCCGCGGCCGAGCTGGCCATCGGGGCACGGGTGAAGGACGCCACGCAGGAACAGGTGCGCGCGGAGCTGTACGACAAGAAGCGCCTGGTCAAGACGTACAGCCTGCGCGGCACCCTGCACGTGCACGCCGCCGACGAGCTGGCCCTGTGGATGGCCGCGATGCGCTGGAAGCCCTACTGGCGCGCCAAGGACAGCTGGCACGCCCACCACGGGCTCACCGCCAAGCAGGGCGAGGCGTTCGTCGACGCGGTCCGTGACGCGCTGGACGGCGAGTGCCTGACCCGCGAGGAGCTGGCGAAGGAGGTCTCCGGACGCGTCGGAGCGTGGGCGAAGGACAAGCTCGCCTCCAACTGGGGCGAGTTGCTGCGTCCTGTCGCCTACCTCGGCGTGCTCTGTTTCGGGCCGGTACGCGGAGCCAAGGTCACCTACGTCAGGCCCGACCGGTGGGCGGGGCTGAAGACCGAGGTGAAGGACCAGCCGGACCCCGAGGAGTCGGCGATGGAGATCGTGCGCCGCTACCTGCGCGCGTACGGTCCCGCCACCCACCAGGACCTGGCCCGCTGGTTCGCGCTCAGGCCGCCCGAGGCGCGCGAGACGCTGGAGTCGCTCGGCGAGGAGGTCGCCCAGGTCGAGGTGGAGGGACGCAAGGCGTACGTCCTCGCCGCCGACGAGGGCCGCTGGCCGTCCGACCCGAGCTGCGTGCGGCTGCTGCCGCAGTACGAGGCGTACGTCCTCGGCAGCGGCCCCAAGGAGGTCGTCGTGCCCAAGGACACCGCCGCTCGCGTCTTCGAACACGGCAGGGGCAGGTACGAGGGCGCGGTCGCCCACCAGATCATGCTCGTCGACGGGGTCGTGGCCGGGATGTGGGAGCGCAGGGAGAAGGGCGGCAAGGTCGAGATCAAGCTGGAGTCGTTCGTCGAGCTCGACTCCGGCCAGAGCGGGGAGCTGGAGAAGGAGGTCGAGCGCGTCGGCCGCTTCTACGGAGCCGAGGCCACCCTGTCCATGGGGAAGCTCGTCGGCAAGAAGCGCTGAGCCCCTCCCGGGACACTCCCGGCCGGGAGTGCGGCGGCGGAAGTCTCCCCCCGACGGACTCAGCGGCAGGCGCCGAGATCCTCCCGTATCGCGCGCAGCATGGTGCGGCGCTGGGTGTGGATGAAGAAGTGCCCGCCCGGCAGCAGCCGCAGCCGGAACGCCGCCCCTGTCTGCGCGCTCCACGCGCTCAGGCCCGCCGCCGTCGTGGTCGGGTCCCCGTTCCCGCCGAACACCGAGATCGGGCAGGCGAGCGGTGGCTCGTCCTCGTGGACGTAGGACTCGGCGGCGTTCAGGTCCGCCCGCAGCACCGGCATGATGAGGCTCATCAGCTCCGCGTTGCCGATCACTTCCGGGGGGATGCCGTCCAGCCGGTGCAGCACCCGCATCAGGTCCTCGTCACCGAGCTGCCCGAGCCGTGGCATGCCGTCGCGGACCTGGGGGGCGTTCCAGCCCGACACGAACAGCCGTCCGGGGCCAGGCAACCCGCGCGAGCGCAGCCGCCGTGTGACCGTGAACGACACCAGTGCGCCCATGCTGTGCCCGAACAGCGCGAACGGCAGCGCCTCCAGGCGCGACAGCCCGTCGATCACCGGGTCGACGATCATCGACAGTTTGTGCCTGGGCTTCTCGGAGATGCGGGTCTCCCTGCCCGGCGAGCGCACCGCCCACAGTTCCACGTCACCGGGGAGCAGGTCGGCCCAGCCGCGGAACGTCGTGGCGCCGCCTCCGGCGTTGGGCACGCAGACCAGCCTCGCGCGGGCCCTTTCCGGCCGGTGCAGCGGCACCAGCCAGCTCGCGGGGTGGACCGCGGGGGGCGAGGGGGACGCGGCGCGCGTCGAGGTCGTCGAGGTCGTCGAGGTCACTGAGGTCATGGAAGTCGCAGAGCTCGCAGAGGTCGGGGAAACGGTCATCGCGGAACCGCCAGGGATCGTGCGGAGTCCCGGGCCCGCTCGCAGGCGGCGATGAGATCCGCGAGGGACTCGGGGGGGAACATGTGCGCCGCGTCGCCGGGCCGGTACATCCTTTCCGGCCTCAAACACGACTCGATGAGCAGCCCGTCCACGCCGTACGCCGCGGCCGCCAGCGAGGCGGGGGCGACCAGCGAGGCCGAGCCGGTGCTGTGACTGGGGTCGAAGACCACCGGCAGGTCGGTGCGGGCGCGCAGCGCGGCGATCGCCCCGAACCCGGGCTGCGGCGGGGTTCCCGAGGCGCCCGCGCAGAGCACCACGGCGTCGTTGCCCCGGGTGAGGACGAACTCCGCGGCCCGCAGCCAGTCGTCCAGGCTCGCCCGAGGCCCCCGCATCAGAAGTATCGGCCTGGGCTGGGCGCCCAGCTCTGCCAGGAGCGGACGGTTGTCCAGCTGCCGTCCGTCCACCTGCAGGCAGTCGGCCACCTCGGCGACCGCCTCCACCTCGCGCGGGTCGCACACCTCGGTGATCACGGGGATGGCCGCCGCCCGCCGGACCTCCGCGAGCGCCTCCAGGCCACGCCTGCCCTTGCCGGGAAAGTGGTAGGGGCTGCTGCGCGTCTTGGAAAGCCCGGCCCGCAGGGCGTGCGCCCCCTGCGCCTTGACCGCCAGGGCCGTCTCGGCCGTGTCCTCGGCCGACTCCAGCGCGCACGGCCCCGCCGCCCACCACAGCCGATCTCCCCCCACCACCCCGTCGCCGATCGTCACCTCGCTCGGTGCCACGCCGCTTTCCCGCCGTACCAGCCAGTGGCCCTCAGGGGTCGGGTGACGGGCCAGCACCGCGGGCGAGGTGGATGCGCGGGCGAGGGACTCGTCGCCGCTCACCACGACGAAGACCCGCCCGGCCAGCCTGACCGGCCAGGCGGCGACGTCCTCGTGCGCCCCGGCCAGCGCCGCCACCTCCTCGGCGACCTCGGCGGAGGTGCCGGGCCGGAGTTCGATCAGCACGCCGGGACCCCGGCGTCGATCTCCTTGCGCCAGGCCGCGATGCTCGCGCTCAGCGCGGCGACGTCGGGCCCGTGCCGCAGTACCCCGGTCGTCACCGGCAGGACGGCACGTCCGGGAGCCTCGGCGGCGACGGCGAGAAGGTCGTGGGTCTCGCGTCCGGCCCTGCCCAGGCCCGGCAGTTCCACGACCGCCGACGGCATGCGGGCCACCAGGTCGGTCGCCTCCTCGCGGCCGGCCCCGACCACGGCCGCGGCGGCCACGCCGTGCTCGTCGTTCCACTCCCGTACCTCGTCGGCGGTGCTTTGCGCGACGGTGCGCGACCCGGTCACGGCGCCCTGGACCCCGCCGGCCGCGTGGTTGGAGGTGCGGACGAGCACCATGACCAGGGTCCCGCTGTCACGGGCCCTGCGCAGCAGCGGATCGAGGGCGGCGAAGCCCATGAACGGGTTCGCCGTCACCGCGTCCCCGCCCAGCACACTGCCGGGACCGAGGTAGAGGTCGGCGTAGGAGTCCATCGTGTCGTCGGCGTCGCACACCTTCGCGTCCAGCACGGCGAGCGAGCCCCGCTCGTGCACGCCGTCGACGACCTCGCGCAGCAGGTCCGTGCCCGGGGCGCCGAAGCGGGTGAAGAACGGGACCTGGATCCGGTAGACGGACACCCGCTCGCCCGCGGCCTCCAGCACCACCCCGCACATCCGCCGGGCCCCGTCCACGTCGTCGTCCATCCTCCACGCCTCCAGCCACTTGGGGGAGGGGGCGATTCCCAGGCAGAGGGCGGATCGGGTCTTGAGCAGGTCGGTCCATATCGGTACGGCAGCCATGGACCCATTTCACACACTCGTGCCGGGGGCCGCGCCGGGCCCGCTCGCGGGCGAGGCTTCGTCGGCTAAAATCTCCGGCCCGCGTTTTGTTGATCTACATCGTAAAGTCGCCCGGCGGGATCACGGACCGTCTCACCGGCGTACCCGAGCGGCCCGTGTTCCCGCCGACGACGGACCGCGGCTCACGGGCCGCGGCGCGCGCCTTCCCTGGACGGGGTCAGATCGACGAGGTGGCCGGAGGCGTCGAGCGCTCCTGGCTCTTCCACAGTCGCGCGGTCTCGCGCACGTAGCTACGGTAGTCGCGCGGCGCGTGGCCAAGCAGCCGGGTCACCTCCTGGACCTGCGCCGGATCGGTCGGGAACTCCGCGTTCTTCAGCAGGACGAAGCTCGAGATCCAGTCCTCGAGCTTCTGTGCGGCGAGCCGCTTGCCGAAGATCGCCTGCCACTCCCCATCGCCGTCCACGTAGGTCACCGGACGCCCGAGTTCGGCCGCCCAGATCTCGGCGGCCTCGGCCCCGGTGAACGACTCGGGCCCGATCAGGGCGTACTCACCGCTCGGGAAAGCGGGATCGATGAGCGCGGTCGCCGCCAACTCGGCCATGTCTCGCAGGTCGATGCGGTTCGATCGCTTGATCGGCGTCGGGTAGACGCCGTTCAGGATGTCTTCCTTGAAGATCTCGTCGTTCTGGTTGTAGTTGGCGAGAGCGATCACGACGGGGTTCGCCGTCGACGCCGCGAAGGCGGTGCTGACCTCGATCTTGCCGCGGTAGGCGGGCATGCTCTCCACGAACGCGGCTCTCATCTGGGGGGTCGCTGATGTGTGTGCCGGCGAGGACGAGCCGGATGCCGGCCTCCTCGCCCGCTCGTACGAACGACGTGCCCAGTCGCACCTCGTCCGGCTCGTGCGGGGGGACGTAGAAAGCGGCCTGGACGCCCTTCATGGCACTGCGCACCGCTTCGGGGTCGCCGAGGTCGCCCACGTGGCGCTCGACGTGCGCGGGAAGGTGCGCGGCGCGCTGTTCGTCGCGCACCAGCACTCGCGCGTCGGTACCGCGTCTGAGCACCTCTTCGAGCACCAGGCTGCCCACGGTGCCCGTGCTCCCGACGATAAGAACCTTGGTCATCGCTCTTCCTCCAGCGATCTGTTGTCCCACTTCGCCGTCCGGCCGCCGTGGGCGATGCGTTACGTTGAACATACTTCATTGAATGATAATCAATCAAATGCCGGTAGGCGTTCTCCGTGACCGGGCGGGGGACGATCGTGGAATACGCTGATGACAGGTCGAGCCGGCGTCGCGAGGAGGGGAATGGACGTGACCCAGTCCGTCGTGGGCAAGCCGCCCACCCGGCGGCAACTGGCCGCTCAGGAGACGCGCCGGAAACTGCTGGAAGCCGCGCTGGAGCACTTCTCCAGGCGCCCCTACGCCGACGTCACCGTCGCGGACATCGCCCGTTCGGCAGGGGTCGCCCACGGGCTTCTGTCCCACCACTTCAACGGCAAGGAGAACCTCTACGCGGAAGTCGTGGGCGTGATCGACCAACGGCTCCGCGCCGCCGCGAAGATCGGCTCCGACGGGCCCGTCATCGAGCGGCTCCGCCGCCACCTCGCCGCCCATCTGAGGTTTCTGGCCGAGAACGAGGACGCCGCCCTGAACCTCATCCTGCGGCGTGCGGACACCACCGACGCGGCCTGGAAGGCCTTCGAGACGACGAGCCAGGAGGGAATCCGTGCGATCTGCGGGTTACTCGGCCTCGACGCGGACGCGCCGGCGCTCCGGCTGACCATGCGCGGGTTCAGCGCCGCCTGCGACGAGACGGCCCTGGTCTGGCTGAGAAGCGGTCGTCCCTACGAGATCGAGGCGCTGGTCGACGTCTTCGTCGCCTTTCTGACGGGCGCGATCCGGGCCGCCTGTGACCTCGCGCCGACACCCGTGCTGCGTGAGGCTCTCGAGGTCCTTCAGCCCGAGGTCTCCGACGGCTGAAGCGGTCGACCGGGTGATTTCACGGTCGCATGTCCTCAAAGAGGATGCAGCGCTGATCGAGGTATCCCTTCCGGATCTCCATGATCGCTCGCTAGCCTGAAGCGGTGAAAACAGGCGTCAACGTACTGAACTTCGGGCCGGGCACCGATCCCGGGGTGCTGCGCGGCTGGGCACGGACTGTGGAGGGGCTGGGCTTCGACCTCCTCATGGTCTCGGACCATGTCGCGATAACCCCCGATGTCGCCGAGCAGTACCCGCCGCCGTTCTACGAGCCCTTCACCACCCTGTCCTGGCTGGCCGGGGTGACCGACGGGATCCGGCTCGGCACCACGGTGCTCATCGTGCCGTACCGCCACCCGCTGCTCGTCGCCCGCATGGCGGCCAACCTCAACCGGCTCAGCGGCGGGCGGCTCGTCCTCGGCGTGGGCGTCGGCTGGGCGCGGCAGGAGTTCGAGGCGCTCGGGGTTCCGTTCGAGCGACGCGGGGCGCTGACCGACGATCACCTCCGGGTGATACGCGCCGCCTGGGAGAACGGCGAGGACTACCAGGCCGGGCGAATACCGATCTGGGTCGGCGGCAACGGCGACGTGGGACTGCGCCGGGCGGTACGTCTCGGGGAGGCGTGGCACCCGCTTCGCCTCACCCTGGAGCGGATGCGCGAAGGGCTGGACCGGCTGAAGGTCCTCGCGGACGAGGAACGGCGGCCGGTACCGGGCTTCGCACCCCGCATCGTCCTGCGGCTCACGCAGGTCCCGATCACCGCTCCGGGACGTCTCGCCGGCGAAGGCACGATCGACCAGGTCATCGACGACCTCGAACAGTTGCGCCTGCTTGGCGCCGACAGTGTCGTGCTCGATCCGTTCAACGGCGACCCGCAGGAGACGCGCCACCCGGAGGTGGCCTGGCAGGCGCTCGCGACCGTGGCGGCACACTGGGACCTGGACACTCATCGACCACGAACAGGACGATCATGACGCACGACGACGAGAAGCATCTCCGCAGGGCGATCGAACTCGCCGCCGGGGCGCGAGCGACCGGAGACGCCCCTTTCGGGTCGCTGCTGGTGGGCCCGGACGGCACGATCCTCGCCGAGGACCACAACACGGTTCTCAGCGACCGCGACATCAGTGCCCACCCCGAGCTGAAGCTGGCCAGGTGGGCGGCCCGCGAGCTCACCCCCGACGTCGCGGCGGCCACGACCATGTACACCAGCTGCCAGCCCTGCCCCATGTGCGCGGGCGCCATCGAACGATCCGGTCTCGGCCGCGTCGTGTTCGCGCTCTCCAACGAGCAACTCGCGAGTCTCAAGCCGGGAGGCGGCTGGCCGCACGTGTCCCAGGAGGGCCCGGCGCTGTTCGACGAGGCGCGCGTCCCGGTCGAGGGCTACTACACGTGAAAACGGGTAGCCGCGTGCGCTCTGGCTCACCCCTCGGTGGGCCAGGCGCGCAGTGCCGTCTCGGCGACCCGCAGCAGATCCTCCCTGGCGCAGCCCGCGGCCGCCTGTACCGCGAGGCCGTCGGCGAGGGTGGTGACGAAGCGGGCCAGGTCGGCCGGGTCGCAGTCGCCGGGCAGGTCGCCCTCGTCCCTCGCCCGTGACAGGCGCGCCCGCAGTGTCGCCTCCCCGGCCTGCCTGTGCGCCACCACCTCGCTCCTGATCTGCTCGGCCTCCGGCGCGCACGCCTGCACGCAGCGGATGCTGAGGCATCCGAGGGGGGTGTCGGGGCCGGTGGTCAGCTCGATCACGCCGTACACCAGGCGTTCGACGACCTCTCGTGCCCGGGGCGCCTCCAGGGCGCGGACGGTGAACGCCCCCGGACCGTTGACGTAGCGGTCGAACACCCTGCGAAACAGCTCCTCCTTGTTGCCGAAGGTGCCGTAGAGGCTGGGACGGTTGATGCCCATGGCCGCGGTGAGATCCGATATCGCCGTTCCCTCGTAGCCCTGGCTCCAGAAGACCTCAAGTGCCCGGTCCAGGGCGTTCTCGGGGTCGAACGCGCGCGGGCGCCCTCCTGGCATGCGCACCTCCCTAGTTTCTTACCGATCGATACGTTACCCCGTTGACGGGCCGGTCCGCTCCGGGCTAGTTTTTTACCGATCGATACTTAACTCGTGAAGGGGGACCATGAGCAGATCACCCGCCGGTCCGATCCGTATCGGCGTCGTCGGTGCAAGCCTCGGCCGGGGATGGGGAACGGCAGCCCACCTACCGGCCCTGCTCAACCTGGGGGAGTACGCCGTCACCGCGGTCGCGACCACCAGGCAGGACAGCGCCCACGCCCGCCGCCAAAGCCCTCGCCCACACCTCCGAGCCCTCACTCGCCAACGTCCCCCCTGGCCCGCCTGCGAACGTCGCCGCCCTCTATCTGGAGGTCGCCCGCGCGATCACCGAGGAACGCGAGGCGTACCCCTCCTTCCACACCGCCGTGCGCCAGCACCGCGTGCTCGCCGCCATCGAGAACGCCTCGCGGACCGGCGTCCGCCAGACACTCGCCTCATAGGCCCCACGCCGGACAGGGACCGGTCGGCGGCGCAGGCGCTGAGTTCGTACGGGGACGCGCGCCCCTCGCCGGATTCGACGCGTACACCGTCCGCCGCCCTAGGATTCACAGCTGTTCGACGTCACGAAACGACCCATGGTGCCGCGCTGCGCGCGGGCCGGTGCATGCTTCGGAAAGCAGGGGGATGAAAGCGATCGTTTACCGGCGTTACGGTGGGCCGGAGGTCCTGGAGCTGGAGGACGTTCCCGAGCCGAAGCTCGGCCCGGAGTCCGTTCTCATCGACGTGAAGGCGGTCTCGGTCAACCCGGTCGACTGGCAGACGGCCTCCGGGCATCTGGACAGCCGTTTCGACGTCCACTTCCCCGTCATCCCCGGCTGGGACGTCGCCGGGCTGGTCGCGGAGGTCGGCCCGACGGTCACCGGCTTCGAGGTGGGGGACGAGGTGATCGGATATGTGCGCGAGGACTCCATCGGGCGGGGAACCTACGCCGAGCGGGTGGCCGCGCCGTTGCGCACCATCGCCCGCAAGCCCGCCAACCTGAGCTGGGAGCAGGCGGCCGCCGTTCCGATCGCCGGTCTCACCGCCTACCAGTCACTCGTCCACGCGCTGCGGGTGGGATCCGGTGACACCGTACTGGTGCAGGCCGCGGCGGGCGGCGTCGGATCGTTCGCCGTGGGCGTCGCCGCAGCCCTGGGGGCGCGCGTCATCGGCACCGCCTCGGCTCGCAACCACGACTACCTGCGAGGTCTCGGTGCCGAACCCGTCACCTACGGTCCCGGTCTCGAAGAGCGGGTGCGCTCGCTGGCACCGACAGGGGTCACCGCGATCATGGACATGTACGGCGGCGAGGAACTGGTCTCGTCCCTCGGCCTGCTGCGCGAGGACGCAGGGGGACGGGTCGTCTCGCTCACCAACGACGGCGTCATGGAGCACGGCGGCACCTTCGTGTTCGCCCGGCCGAGCACGGAGGACCTCGACGAACTGCGACGGATGATCGAGGGCGGCCTGGCCGTCCCCGAGATCACGACCGTCCTGGACCTGTCCGAGGCGGCCGAGGCGTTCCGGCTGAGCCAGACCGGCCACGTACGAGGAAAGATCGTTCTCAGGGTCTCGGCGAGCTGACCTGAGGCCCGCGGGCCCCGAGCGGGCGCGTGTGTTTTTCTCGAAGCACCACGCGGTGCGTCGCTGTTCACGCGTTCCACTCCGTCAGGGCGTCGCCCATCGGGGTGCGCGTGTAGAGCACCGAACGCCCGCTCCTGCCGCGCGAGACCAGCCCCGATCGTCTGAGCACCGCGAGGTGGTCGCCGACGCCGCCGAGCGTCATGCCCAGCCTGGCGACGAGCTGGCTGGTGCTCGCGGGCGTCGCCAGCTCCAGCAGCACCGCGGCCCTGCCCCTGCCGAGCAGCGCGGCCAGGCTGTCGGGCGCGGGTGGCCGGCTTTCCCACAGCGCGGACACACCCCGCGCGGGATAGGTGACCCCGAAGGCGCGTGGCGGGTCGAGGTAGACGATCCTCCCGCCGAACGCGTTGGGCATCAGGACCAGGCCGACACCGCCCAGCCGGTGCGAGGCGCCGCTGACCCGGCCGAGCAGGATCCGCTCGCCCCGCAGCGACATCTGCACGTCCAGCCCTTCGAACACCGCGGTCCAGCCGTACACCGCCAGTCGTCCCGCCCACCGCACGATGTCACGCTCCAGCAGTGCGCGTGTCCTCGGCCAGTCGGGTTCGATCAGCGCGCTCCACACGGCGACCAGGCTCTCGGCGACCCGTTCGGCGACGTCGGGCACGTCCAGTGCCGCGGCCGTCGGCCGGCCCCGATAACTCAGCTCCAGGTCGGCGCGGGCCTTGTGGTACGGGGTGTGCCGCACGGCCAGCGCCTCCTGGGCGAACGTGGTGTCCGCGCGGGGTGGTGGCACGCAGAAGAAGTCGGGCACGTAGTCGGTGACCACCAGCAGGTCGGCCAGGGCACGCAGGACGGGGTCGGCGGCGACGAGCGCCTCGTAGCGGTCCCGCACCCTGGCCGTCCACCGCGACATCCCCGGCGAAGACCGGATACCGGCGAGCAGGGGCAGGGCGGTGACCACCTGCGCCATCGGCGACATCACGAAACGGGTACGCGCCAGATCCTCGGGGGTGCACTCCAGATAGGCCACGTTTCGCCTCCTGACGAAACAGTAGCCCGCCGTACGGATCGGCCCGCAAGCTCCGGTGCGTGAACACCTATCGGGAGCTTTTCGCCGTCGGCCAGTTCAGGACGCTGTTCGTCGCGCAGGCCACGAGCGTCATGGGCAAGATCATGGAAAGCCTGGCGTTGTCCACGCTCGTCTACGCCCACACGGGGTCGCCGTTTCTGGCCGCACTCGCCTACCTCGCGGGTTTCCTGCCGCAGGCCGTCGGCGCGCTGACACTCGGAGGGCTGGCCGACGGGCTGCCGCCCAGGGCGCTGCTGGTCTCGTGGGATCTGACGAGGGCGGTCGCGGTCGCGACGCTTGCCCTCGGAGTGCTGCCGGTGTGGGGGATGCTGGCGCTGGTCATGGCGTGCGGGCTGTTCGACGCCGTCGCGGGCGGCGCACGCCAGGGGCTGCTGGCCGACCTGCTGCCGGGTAACGGCTACGTGCTGGGCCGCTCGGCCCTGAACATCGCGGTCGGCGCCGTGCAGATCACCGGATTCGCCCTCGCCGGGACGCTGCTCGCCGTGGCCGGGCCGTACGCGGCACTGTGGTCGGGCGCGGCGCTCGGCGTGCTGGTGGCGCTCACGCAGCGGCTGGGGCTGCGGGCCAGGCCGCCGAGGGTGTCGGGGCGGGCTGTCTGGCGACAGTCATGGGCGGTGAACGCCGAGTTGCTGGGTGACCGACGGATCCGCGGGCTGCTGCTGGTGCAGTGGGTGCCGAACGGGCTGATCGTCGGAGCGGAGGCGCTCTACGTGCCATACGCGGACGACTCGGCGGGAGCGGCGGGAGCGCTGTTCGTCGCGGCGGCCGGTGGCATGCTTGTGGGTGACCTCCTGGTCGGCCGATGGACCACCCCCGAGCAGCGGATCCGGCTCGCGGTGCCGCTGTTCACGCTGCTGGCGGTGCCGTACCTCTTCTTCGCGCTGTCACCGGGCGTGTGGGTGGCGACGGCGCTGGTGGCGGTCGCCTCCTTCGGGTTCGCCGGGCACCTGGGCACGCAGGAGCGTTACGTGGCGGCGGTGCCCGCGCGGGTCAGGGGACAGGCACTCGGGCTGGCGGGCAGCGGCATGATGGCCGGACAGGCGCTGGCGGCCTCGGGGACGGGGACGCTGGCCGAGTTCGTACCGGTCTCCGCGGCGATGGCGCTGGCGGGCGTCGCGTCGCTGGTGGCGACCGCGTGCCTGTATCCCACCCTGACCCGCCGTACGGAGGAGCGGACGCCCCGGCAGTGAAGCATCCGGCTTCCCCATGAGAAGCCGGACGGCTGTGGAGCCAGCCGGAGGTGGGCGGCAGGGGCCTCCGTTGAGCTCGGGCCGGGTGGGCGAGGGCCGGGCTACCAGTGGGCAGGTCGGGTGAGTGACGGCGGCAGCGAGGTCCGGGCGTCACCCTTGGCCGCGTCCAGCTGGGACTGGATGAGGAAGATGCTCCCGGTGAGGTCGGCGCCCGAGAGGTCCGCGTCCCGCAGGTCGGCTCCGATGAGGTCGGCCGCCCGGAGGTCGGCGCCCCTCAGATCGGCCCCGATGAGGTAGGCGCCCCGCAGGTTGGCGCCCCGCAGGTCGGCACCCTTCAGCTTGGCTCCAATGAGGTCGGCGCCCCTGCGGTCCTTCCTCTTCCCGCGCCCGGCTTCGCCGCGCACGAGCTCGCTCGCGCGCAGCAGCAGGGCGTTGGCCTCCCGCCGGTGTGCCGCCACGTCCAGCCGTGCGAGAACGTCGGGGGTGTCGCGGGTGAGGCGTTCGGTCCTCTCCAGGGCGAGGCCGAGCTCATCGTGGATGGAAAGGGCCGGTCGCAGGGTGAGCGCCTCGGTCAGGTACCAGAGCAGCTCGTGGAGGTCGCGCATGACCGGGAACACCTCGGCCATCCGCTTCGCGGTCTGTGGCGCCCGCCGCCAGTCCTGCCCACCGAAGGTGACCTGGGAGACCTTCTGCCCGGCGCCGAAGCAGTCGTAGACGGTGCAACCACGGAAACCCTTGTCCCTGAGGCGGGTGTGGATGCCGCAGCGGAAGTCCGTCAGCAGGTTGGGGCAGGCCTGCCCGGCCTTCTTGTCGATCGCGAAGTCCGACGAGGCCGAGAAGGCGGGCACGACGCAGCACAGCGCGAAGCAGCTCTCGCAGTCGGCTCGCAGATCGGCACGATCTCCCCCGGTGGAGGGGGCCGTGTGCTCACGGCTGTCGGACAATGCGGGGATCTCCTCATGCGGGGCGGTCGCGCTGTTCGCGGTCCTCGAAACAGGGCCGCGAACAGCGATTCAACCGCTAAACCCTATCCGACCGTGCCCGTTTCCCGATCGCGGGGCGGAGGGAGGGCGGGCATGGTCCCGACGACGACGGTGGCGTCCAGCTCCTCGGATTCGACCACCCTCGGGACCAGCCCGTTGCGGGCGAAGGCCTCGGCGGTCCGCGGCGCCTGGCGTTCGCTCGTCTCGATCAGCAGGTGACCGCCCGGTGCGAGCCACCGCGCCGCGGACGCGGTCACCCGCCGCTGGATCTCCAGCCCGTCCGCGCCGCCGTCGAGTGCCACCCGTGGTTCGTGTACGCGGGCCTCCGGGGGCAGCAGTCCGATCGCCTCCGTGGGCACATAGGGGGCGTTGGCGGTCAGGATGTCGACGCGGCCCCGCAGCGTGGCGGGCAGCGGCTCGTAGAGATCACCCTCGTACACCCGGCCGCCGGGGGTGACGTTGCGCCGGGCACAGCGCACCGCGGCGGGGTCGATGTCGACGGCGTGCAACTCGACCGGTTCCAGGGCCGCGACCAGTGCGGCCCCCACCGCTCCGGAGCCGCAGCACAGATCGACGACGATCCGTGGCCGGGGGGCCTGGTCGCCGGGAGCGGTGAGGTCTTCGGAACCGGAGGAAACAGGGGGATCGGAGGCGGGGCGGGGGAGGGGGGCGGACCGATCTGCCGATCCGGCGGTTCGGTGGGCGAGGGCGACGGCCTGGTGGACGAGAAACTCGGTGCGGCGCCGGGGAACGAAGACCCCGGTGTCCACGGCTATCCGCAGCCCGCAGAACTCCGCCCAGCCGAGAACGTGTTCGAGGGGCAGACCGGAGATCCGCCGGTCCAGCATGGCGGCGAGTTCGGACGGCGTCCGCGCCGTGGAGAGGAGCAACCGTGCCTCGTCCTCGGCGAAGACGCAACCGGCGGCCCGGAGCCTGGTGACGACAACGGGTTGGGGGAGAAACGGCGGTAAAGCCGACATTGGAGCCTTTCGGGATGCCGATAGGGCTCCCTCGGTCACCTACGCCGGAAGGACCGCGCGACCGTGAGACGGGAGCACCCGACCTGACACAGCGGTAATGGGTCTCACCTCCTCGATCACGTCCATTGCTGGAGGGCAACACTACCTCCGAGCCGCCCTCCGTACGAACACATTACGGCGAGGCGGCTCTCACCTCGGTCCTGCCGAACTCCCCGTGCCCCTGTCGAAGCGGAACGCCGACGCCGCTCCTCGACGAGGCCGATCCGACGCCAGGCCCTCGCGCGCCACCCGCCGCGACCTCCCGTCAGGAGGGAGAGCTCCCGCGAGGAACCCGCCTCAGCAGGTACGTGTCCATGATCCAGCCCTTGCGTTCCCTCGCCTCGGCACGGACGTCGCGGATCCGGTCGGCGACCTCCTCGACCGGCCCCGCCACCAGGATCTCGTCGGGGGTGCCGAGGTAGGCGCCCCAGTAGATCTCGAAGTCGGCGGGGTCGGGCAGGGAGGCGAAGGCGTTGCGGGCGTCGAGCATCACGACGATGTCGTCGATGTCGTCGGATTCGCCGGGTCCCTCCTCCGACAGGCGGCGGCCCGTGGTGATGTGCAGGGGCCGTGCGACCCGGGTCAGGCTGGTGCGGTGCCGGGCGGCCAGCGCGGACACGCTGCTGATGCCGGCGACGACGTCGTACTCGAACCGCACCGTGCCCCGGGCGAGGACCTCCTCGACGATGGCCAGCGTGCTGTCGTAGAGGGAGGGATCGCCCCAGACGAGGAACGCGCCGGTCTCGTCGTCGCCGAGTTCGTCGCGGACGAGCCGCTCGTAGATGTCGGCACGGCGCGACCGCCAGTCCTCCACCGCGCCCGCGTAGGCGGGGGTGGTCCGGTCGCGCTCGGGGTCGCGGGCCTCGACCAGCCGGTACGGGGCGCGGGCGTGCGCGTCGACGAGGTCCTGCCGGAGTTGGACGAGGTCGTGCTTGGCCTCGCCCTTGTCGAGGACGAAGAACACGTCGGCCGCCGCGATGGCCTTGACCGCCTGAAGGGTGAGGTGGTCGGGGTTTCCCGCGCCGATGCCGATGATGAGAATTCGCTTCACGCGGGAAAGTCTGCCCCCTGCGCGCAGAGGACGTCGCGCCGGGCGTCACCCGGGAAGGCCTACCCCGGCGGAAACCGGCCGGACGACCGCTTCCCGGCAGGACCCGGCCGGGCGGTGAGGGGCGGGATCTCGTCGCGGGTTCCCGTTCGGGTCGTTCGGGCTTCGGGTCGTTCGGGCGGAGAAGTCGGATCAAGACCTCGTTCTGGTCTAGTCTCGCGATCGTGACGATCAGGAACTCACATTGCTCCTTCTGCGGCGGAGCCTTCGCCCCCGACCAGGCGTGGCCGCGCACCTGCTCCGGCTGCGGGAACACCTCCTACCTCAACCCGTTGCCGGTCGCGGTGATGGTGTTGCCGGTGGACGAGGGCCTGCTGGTGGTCCGTCGTGGCGTCGAACCGCACCGGGGCGCTCTCGCGCTGCCCGGTGGCTTCGTCGACATGGGCGAGTCCTGGCAGCAGGCGGCCGTCCGGGAGCTTCGCGAGGAGACGGGGGTCGTCGTCGACCCGGACGGCGTGCGCCTCCTCGACGTGCTCAGCGCCCCCGACGGGACCGTGCTGGTCTTCGCGCTGGGACCTCGGACGGGCGCGGCCGACCTCCCGCCGGTCGTGCCGACGGACGAGACGACGGAGTGGCTGCTGATCGACGGACCGCGAGAGCTCGCCTTTCCGCTGCACACCCGGATCGTGGCGGAGTACTTCGCCGCGAAATGATTACGCGGTCGTCGGCACCGGTGGATTCGGCTCTCGACCTCGGAGGGAGGGCGACGCGGCCGCCGGGGGCACGGTCCCGGATCTCCGACGGCCTGTTTAGCGCGGGCGCGGCGGGTAGGGGGCGGTTGTCCCACCTTCACCGACGAGGAGAAACACCATGACGGACGTGTGGAGCTACCGCCCCGACACCTACAGCGGCGAGCAGGCGCTGGATCTCGTGGGGTTCGACGTGGAGGCCACCGACGGCAAGATCGGTTCGGTGGACGAGGAGAGCAACACGGTGGGCAACAGCTACATCGTCGTCGACACCGGGTTCTGGATTTTCGGCAAGAAGGTCCTGCTGCCGGCCGGCACCGTGCACCAGATCGACCCGCAGGAGCGCAAGATCTACGTCTCGCGCACCAAGCAGGAGATCAAGGACGCGCCGGAGTTCGACGAGGCGACCTACAGGGAGCCCGACTACCGCGAGAAGCTGGGCGGCTACTACGGCCCCGGCACGCTGTAGTCGTTGACCGTCGACGAGCCCTTCCCCGCCCGGGGAAGGGCTCGTTTTCCGTGCGGTTCAGGAACGAGGGGGAGACCGGCTCAGGGGTAATCGACGAGATTGGCCACGTTGGTGCTGGAGTTGGACGGGCCGCCCGTGGTGTTGACGACGTTGCGGATCGTGCCGACACCACCGAGCGAGACCGTCACCATGTTGTGAAGGCGCACCCCCGGCTTGTTCGGGACCTCGAACGCGCGGGCCGCCACGACCCCGGGGTTGACGTTGAATTGACGCGCTCCCTGGCCTGAAGGGCCGGGATTCAGTCCGTGCCGCGTCATGCGGCACCTCTGTGGCTTCCTGCTTCATCGGCGTCGGCCACCGCGAGCGGTGGTCTTACGTCACCTCCACGGGCGTTTAACGTCTCCGCCTCCCGCCGCGTTTCAGCGGCGGGTTTCCGTCCAGCGGCGACGGTTCGTTGGCCTTCGGTGAGGATGTTGCGTGCGGCGTTGACGTCGCGGTCGTGGACGGCGCCGCAGGGGCAGGTCCATTCCCGGACGTTCAGCGGTATCGACTCTTGCCGGGTGCCGCACTGCGAGCACGTCTTCGAGGACGGGAACCAGCGGTTGATCTTGGCGAAGGTGCGGCCGTAGCGTTTCGCCTTGTACTCCAGCATGGTCACGAACTGTGACCAGCCCGCGTCGTGCACCGACTTGGACAGCCGGGTGCGGGCCAGGCCGTTCACCGACAGGTCCTCCACGTAGACGGCTTGGTTGTCACCGATCAAAGTAGAGGACAGCTTGTGCGTGAAATCCCGGCGCGCATCAGCCACCCGGGCGTGCGCCCTGGCGACCTTCACCCTAGCCTTCTGACGGTTCGCCGAACCCTTCTGCGTGCGGCTCAGCGCCTTCTGCGCCTTACGCAGCTTCTTGGCCGCCCGCCGCAGGATACGCGGGTTGTCGAACTTCCGACCGTCGGACAGCACCGCGAAATGCGTGAGCCCGAGGTCGATGCCGACCTCGGCGGTGACCTCGGACGCCGTTTCGGGCAGCGGCTCATCACCGGTCTCGACCGGTCGGGTAGCCGGGATACGTCGCCGTATCCCGGCCCCCTCAGAACCGTGCGTGCGACTCACACCGCACACGGCTCAAGCAGAAC
>NZ_JBEZEL010000035.1:0-48102 GCF_040648855.1 Streptosporangium sp. NPDC049078 | reverse complement strand
AACACCGGCCCATACCCCAGCCCACCCTCGGCCAGCCGCTCGTACAACCCACCCAACTCGACCACCGACGCACCCCTCGGCGGCCACACCTCGACGTCGAACCGCTCCCCGGCCTGGCCGTCGGACGCCAGCACACCGATCGCGTGCCGTACCCAGGGTTCCTCGTCCCCGGCCTCCGCAGGGCGGGCGTGAATGCTCACCTCACACCGGCCTGACTCATCCGGTGTCCTCACCCATACCTGCACCGCCACCGCGTCTCGTTCGCCGAGCACCAGCGGAGCGGTCAGGGTGAGTTCTTCGACCAGGTCACAGCCGACCTCATCACCCGCCCGCACCACCAGCTCCAGGAACCCCGTGCCTGGGAAGATCACCGTCCCGTCCACCATGTGATCGGCCAGCCACGGATGCGACGTCAGCGAGACACGGCCGGTCAGCAACACCCCGTCCGAACCGGCCACTCCCACAGCGGCTCCCAGCAGCGGATGGCTCGCGGCCGCGAGTCCCGCCGCCGTCACGTCTCCCACCTGCGAGCCGACGCCATCGGGCCAGAACCGTTCGCGCTGGAAGGCGTACGTCGGCAGATCCACTCGGGCGGCCCGAGGAAGTGCCGCCGACCAGTTCACCGGCACCTTGCGCACGTGCAGGGCGGCGAGCGCCATCATGATCGATTTTTGCTCGTCCTGGCCCCTGCGCAGGGCCGGTACCAGCAGCACGTCCGGATCCGCCGCCGATCCCGCTGACGCAGCCCCGCGCGTCATCCCATCGATGTTCGCGTCGGCGAGCGCTGCGAGGGTGTCGTCGGCCATCGCGGTGAGCACACCGTCGGGGCCCAGCTCCAGATACGCCCGCACACCCTGGCCATGCAGCGTACGGACGGCGTCGGAGAAGCGGACCGCGCCACGCACCTGCTCCACCCAGTACTCCGGCGAACACAGCCGCTCGGCCGTCGCCTGCTCCCCGGTGAGCGTGGACACGATCGGGATCTCCGGCGCACCGTAGGTCAGCCTCCCGGCCACCGCCCGGAACTCCTCCAGCATCGGATCCATCAACGGCGAATGGAACGCGTGCGACACCCGCAACCGCCTCGTCCGCACCCCCCGCTCCTCCAAGGCGGCGGCCACCTCAAGCACCGCCTCCTCCACCCCGGAGACCACCACCGAGGACGGACCGTTCACCGCCGCGACCGACACCTCACCCTCACGCCCGGCCAGCAGCTCGACGACCTCCTCCTCGGAAGCCGCCACCGCCACCATCGCCCCACCGGCAGGCAGCGCCTGCATCAACCGCGCCCGACCCGCCACCAACGCACACGCATCCGCCAGCGACAACACCCCCGCCACATGAGCCGCCACGATCTCCCCGACCGAGTGCCCGGCCAGCACATCCGGCCGCACCCCCCACGAGGACACCAGCCGGAACAGCGCCGTCTCCACCGCGAACAACGCCGGCTGCGCCCACCCCGTCCGATCCAGCGCCTCCGCCGCCGCAGATCCCGGCTCGGCGAACACCACCTCACGCAACGACCCCTCAAGCAGCGGCTCGAACTCGGCGAACACCTCATCCAACGCCTCGGCGAACACCGGGAACCGGTCATACAACTCCCGACCCATCCCGGCCCGCTGGCTGCCCTGACCGGTGAACAGGAACGCGACCTTGCCGCCGCTCCGCACCGAACCGGTCACCACCCCCGGATCCGCCGCCCCCCGAGCCAGCGCCGCCAGGCCCCCCACCAACTCCGCACGCCCGGCACCGACCACCACCGCCCGATGCTCGAACGCCGACCGAACCGTCGCCAGCGACACCCCCACCCCAGCCAACCTCGACCCGGACAAGCCCTCCACGTGCGACAACAACCGCTCCGCCTGAGCCCGCAACGCCACCTCACTACGCCCCGACACCACCCACGCGACAGTCCCGCCGTCGACCTCCTCACCACCGGCGTCCACCGGTTCCTCCACCGGCACCGGAGACTGTTCCAAGATCACGTGCGCGTTGGTACCGCTGATTCCGAACGACGACACCGCGGCCCGACGCGACCGCTCCACCCGAGGCCACGCCCGTGCCTCGGTCACCAACTCGACCGCGCCCTCGCTCCAGTCCACATGCGAGGACGGCTCGTCCGCGTGCAACGTGCGCGGCACCATGCCCTCGCGCATCGCCATGACCATCTTGATGATTCCCGCCACACCGGCCGCCGTCTGGGTGTGACCGATGTTCGACTTGATCGACCCCAGCAGCAACGGCTCTCCGGTGTCACGGCCCTGTCCGTAGGTGGACATCAGCGCCCGCGCCTCGATGGGATCGCCCAACCGCGTCCCGGTGCCGTGCGCCTCCACCACGTCCACCTCGGACGCCGACAACCCCGCACTCGCCAGCGCCTGACGAATCACCCGCTGCTGAGACGGACCGTTCGGCGCCGTCAACCCGTTCGACGCACCATCCTGATTCACCGCAGATCCGCGCACCACCGCGAGCACCTGGTGACCGTTGCGCCGAGCATCCGACAACCGCTCCAACACCAGGATGCCCACGCCCTCGGCCCAGCCCACCCCATCGGCCGACTCCGCGAACGACCGACACCGCCCATCCACCGACAAACCCCGCTGCCGAGCGAACCCGATGAACGTGTTCGGCGTCGACATCACCGTCGCCCCACCGGCCAACGCCAGCGAACAATCCCCCGACCGCAACGCCTGCGCCGCCAGGTGCACCGCCACCAGCGACGACGAACACGCGGTGTCCACGGTCACCGCCGGACCCTCCAGGCCCAGCGTGTACGACACCCGACCCGACGCCACACTCGGCGCCGTCCCGGTGCCCTCGTAACCCTCGACGGCATCACGCTGGCCGAGACCTTCGACCACCTCACCGACGGCCGCCTGGTGCACCCGGCCGGCCGCGTTACCCAACGCCAGACCGTAATCGTTGTACATCAAACCGGTGAACACCCCGGTCCGGCTCCCCCGCAACGCCCCCGGCTCGATGCCCGCCCGCTCCACCGCCTCCCACGACACTTCCAACAGCAACCGCTGCTGCGGATCAACCGCCAACGCCTCACGCGGCGACATCCCGAAAAACCCAGGGTCGAACTCATCCGCGTCATGCAAAAACCCACCATGACGCGTGTACGACGTCCCCACCCGACCAGGATCCGGATCATAGATCCCCTCCAGATCCCACCCCCGATTCGTCGGGAACCCGGTGATCGCGTCGGTCTCCTCCACCACCAGACGCCACAAATCCTCCGGAGAAGACACCCCACCCGGATAACGACACGCCATCCCCACGATCACCACCGGATCGTCGGCCACCGACCGCACCACCGGCGAGAGCACACCCACCTCGGCCCGCTCGGCGTCCACCGAGCCGAACAGCTCCCCGTGCAGGAACTCCGCCACGCCGTACGAGGTCGGGTAGTCGAAGACGAGTGTCGCGGGCAGCGAGAGCCCCGTCGCCGTGGCCAGCTGATTGCGCAGTTCCACCGCGGCGAGCGAATCCAGCCCCATCGCGCTGAACGCCTGACCGGGCTCCACCGCATCCCCCGACGCGTGCCCCAGCACCACCGCCACGTGCCGTCGTACCAGCTCCTCCAGCACCCGCCGGCGCTCGGCCGTGTCCAACCCGTCCAGGCGCCGCCGCAAGCCGTCCTCTCCGCCGCCCCCCGCGGCCACCCGGATCGGCCGCCTCGCCGGTACCAGCCCGCGCAGCAACGCCGGCACCTCGCCGCCACGGCCCCGCATCACCTCCGTGTCCACCCGCAGCGGTACCGTCAACGCCGCGTCCGTCCGCACGCTCACGTCGAACAGCCGCACTCCCTCGGCCGCGGACAGCACGGGCAGCCCGAGCCTGGCCAGCCGGTCCCGGTCGGCGTCGGACAGCTCGGAGCTCATGCCGGTGGCCACATCCCACAGCCCGTACGCCAGCGACGTCGCCGCCAGCCCTCGCGACCGTCGATGGGCCGCCAGCGCGTTCAGGAACACGTTCGCCGCCGCGTAGTTGCCCTGCCCCGCCGCCAGGACCAGCCCGCCGGCCGAGGACACCAGCGCGAACATCTCCAGCGGCAGATCCCTGGTCAGCTCGTGCAGATGCCAGGCGGCGTCCGCCTTCGGCCGGAGCACCGTCTCCAGCCGGTCTCGTGACAGCGCCTCCAGCACGCCGTTGTCCGCCGCTCCCGCCGCGTGCACCACACCCACCAGCGGAGCCGAGTCGGGAACCGACTCCACGACCCGTGCCAGCGACTCCCGATCCCCGACGTCACACGCCATCACGCGGACCTCGGCGCCCAGCGCCGTCAGCTCCCGCACCAGCGTCTCGACGCCCTCCGCCGACGGTCCCCGCCGGCTCACCAGCAGCAGGGAACGCGCGCCGTGATCGGTCACCAGACGACGGGCCAGCAACGCCCCCAGTCCGCTCGTACCTCCCGTCACCAGCACCGTCCCCGCAGCCAACCCGGCGGAGCCGTCGGCCGGCTCGACGGAGTCCGGGCCCGAGCCGTCGGCGGGCCGTTCGGGCCTGGCCATCCTGACCAGCCGGGGCACCAGGAACGTCTCCGACCGCACCGCGAGTTCCGGCTCGCCGGAGGCCACCGCCGCCCGCACCGCCGCGTCCCGTTCCTGGTCCTCCTGAAGGTCCAGCAGCACGAAGCGCCCGGGGTGCTCGGCCTGGGCCGCCCGCACCAGTCCCCATACCGGCGCGACCTTCACATCCACGTCCGCGCTCTCACCCACCGCCACCGCTCCCCTGGTCACCACCACCAGAGGTGCCGATCCCCGGCTCTCCCGCTCCAGCCACGCCTGCAGCGCCTCGAGCACGTCTCCGGTCACCGAGCGCACCACGTCCGGCGTCTCGCCGGTCGGCGGCGCCGCGCAGTCCACCACCGCGATCGAGTCATCGGCGCCGACAGCCGGGCCGGACACGTCGGAGGCATGGTCGGCGGCGAGCGCGGACCACTCCGTCACCCGCGCCGAACCGGCCGTGGGCATCTCGATCGGGTTCCACTCCACCAGGAACAGGGACCGCTCCCCTGCCGCGCCCAGCTGCTCCGCCGACACCGGACGCCCCACCATCGAGCCCGCCGACAGCACCGGCCGGCCGTTCTCGTCGGCCACGTCCAGGACCAGCGTGTGCTCGCCCGAATGCCGCACCCGCACCCGCAGCGTCGAGGCGCCCGCCGCGTGCAGCACCACCTGCCGCCACACGAACGGCAACACCGCCCGCCCACCGCTCGCCACGCCCGAGGGATCGATGAGTGACACGTGCATCGCCGCGTCCAGCAGGGCCGGATGCACTCCGAACCGCCCCGCCTCCGTGGCCATCCGCTCACCCAGCACGACCTCGGCGAACAGCTCCTCCCCTCGCCGCCACGCCGCGCGCAACGCCTGGAACGCCGGACCGTAGCCGTAGCCGACCTCGGCCAGCCGTTCGTAGGCCCCCGTCACGTCCACCTCGGCCGCACCCGCCGGCGGCCACTGCACCAGATCGAACCCCGGCTCCTCCGCTCGCTCGGCGAGCACTCCCTGGGCGTGCAGCGTCCAGTCGCCGCCCTCTCGACCGTCGGCCCGGGAATACACCCGGACCGCGCGCCTGCCGGCCTCACCGGGGCCGTCGACCACCACCTGGACCCGCACTCCACCGGTCTCCGGAAGCACCAGCGGCGCCTGCAGCGCCAGTTCCTCCAGCACCGCGCAGCCGACCTCGTCGCCCGCGCGGACCACCAGTTCCACGAATCCCGTTCCCGGCAGCAGCACCCGGCCCAGAACCTCGTGGTCGCGAATCCACGGGTGGGTCGACGCCGACAGCCGCCCGGTCAGGACCACCCCGTCCGACTCCGGTGACACCATCACCGCACCCAGCAGCGGGTGGAGCGCCGTCTCAAGCCCCAGACCCCGCGCGTCCCCGCCTCGTCTGCCGCTCGGCCAGAACCGCTCCTTCTGGAAGGCGTAGGTGGGCAACTGCACCCGGCGGGCGTCGGGGAGCACGGCCGGCCAGCTCACCGGTATGCCGCGTACGTACAACCCGGCCAGCGCCGTCACGATCGTCTTCTGCTCGTCCTGGCCTCCGCGCAGTACCGGCGCCAGCAGCGCGTCCGGACCTGAAGCGGTTCCGGCCGCCACGTCGGCGAGCGCTGCGAGGGTGTCGGACGCCATCGCGGTGAGCACGCCGTCGGGGCCGAGTTCCAGGTAGGCGCGCACGCCCTGGTCGTGCAGGGTACGGACGGCGTCGGAGAAGCGGACCGCGCCGCGGACCTGCTCCACCCAGTACTCCGGCGAACACAGTCGCTCGGCGGTGGCCTGCTCCCCGGTCAGGGTCGACACGATCGGGATTCGCGGCGGGTCGTAGGTGAGCGTCCTGGCCAGGGTGCGGAAGTCCTCCAGCATCGGGTCCATCAACGGCGAGTGGAACGCGTGCGACACCCGCAACCGCTTCGTCCGCACTCCCCGCTCCTCCAGAGCGGCGGCCACCCCAAGCACCGCCTCTTCGGTACCGGAGATCACCACAGACGCGGGGCCGTTCACAGCGGCGACCGACACCTCACCCTCGCGCCCGGCCAGCAGTTCGGCGACCTGCTCCTCGGAGGCCCGCACCGACACCATCGCCCCACCGGAGGGAAGCGCCTGCATCAACCGCGCCCGACCCGCCACCAACACACACGCATCGGCCAGCGACAACACCCCCGCCACATGAGCCGCCACGATCTCCCCGACCGAGTGCCCGGCCAGCACACCCGGCCGCACCCCCCAGGACTCCACCAGCCGGAACAACGCCGTCTCCACCGCGAACAACGCCGGCTGCGCCCACCCCGTCCGATCCAGCAACTCAGCCTCAGCCGACCCCGGCTCGGCGAACAACACCTCACGCAACGACCGGCCACCCAACCCTCCGGCCGATCCCCGCTCCACCCCCTCAAGCAACGGATCCAGCTCCGCGACCACCGCGTCCAACGCCGCCGCGAACACCGGGAACCGCTCATACAACTCCCGGCCCATCCCGGCCCGCTGCGACCCCTGACCGGTGAACAGGAACGCCGGCTTCAGCTCACTCGCTGCCACCCCGCGCACCACACCCGCACCCGGCAGGTCCCCGGCCAGCGCACCCAACCCGGCCAGCACCCCCTCACGATCACCGACCACCACCGCCCGATACTCGAACGCCGACCGCGTCGTCGCCAGCGAGAACGCCACATCGGCGAACCCGAGATCAGGCTCACCCTCCAGGAACGACGCCAACCGCCCGGCCTGCGCCCGCAACGCCCCCGCCGACCGGCCCGACACCACCACCGGAACCACACCCGGCTCGACCTCACCGTGCGGAGCCTCCGGCTCCCGCCGCGCCTCGTCGGCACCGACCTCGGGGAACTGCTCGATGATCACATGCGCGTTGGTGCCACTGATCCCGAACGACGACACCGCGGCCCGGCGCGGACGGCCCGTCCGCGGCCATTCCACCGGCTCGGTCAGCAGCTCCACCGCGCCCGAGGCCCAGTCCACGTGCGAGGACGGCTCGTCCACGTGCAGCGTCCGAGGCAGCACCCCGTGCCGCATCGCGAGCACCATCTTCATCACACCCGCCACACCGGCCGCCGCCTGCGTGTGACCGATGTTCGACTTGATCGAACCCAGCAGTGCCGGCCGGTCCTGCGGCCGGTCCTGGCCGTAGGTCTCCAGCAGGGCCTGGGCCTCGATCGGGTCACCCAGCGTCGTACCGGTCCCGTGCCCCTCCACCGCGTCGACATCCGACGCCGAGAGCCCCGCTCCGGCCAGGGCCTGACGGATCACCCGCTGCTGCGAGGGACCGTTCGGCGCGGTCAGTCCGTTGGACGCGCCGTCCTGGTTGATCGCGGAACCGCGCACCACCGCGAGCACCTCGTGGCCGTTGCGGCGCGCGTCCGACAAGCGCTCCAGCACCAGCACCCCGACGCCCTCCGACCAGCCGACCCCGTCGGCCGAGTCGGCGAACGACCGGCACCGCCCGTCAGAGCTCAGACCGCCCTGGCGGGAGAAGTCGACGAAGGTGTCCGGGGTCGCCATCACCGTCACCCCACCGGCCAGCGCCAGCGAGCACTCACCCGAACGCAGCGCCTGCGCCGCCAGGTGCAGCGCCACCAGCGACGACGAGCACGCGGTGTCCACCGTGACCGCCGGACCCTCCAGGCCCAGCGTGTACGACACCCGCCCGGAGGTCACGCTTCCCGTGGTCCCGTTGACCACGATCCCGCGCAGTTCCTCCGGTGCGCCGTCTCCCGTCGACGGATAGTCGTGGTACATCATCCCGGCGAAGACACCGGCCCGACTGCCCTTCAGGGTGAGCGGGTCGATGCCCGCCCGTTCGACGGCCTCCCAGGAGGTTTCGAGCAGCAGTCGTTGCTGGGCGTCGATCGCCAGCGCCTCGCGCGGCGAGATCCCGAAGAACGGGGCGTCGAACTCGGCCGCGTCGTACAGGAATCCGCCCGCGCGGGCGAAGGACGCGTCGGGAACCTCCCAGCCTCGGTCGGCGGGGAAGTCGGAGATGACGTCCCTGCCCTCTGCGACCAGTTCCCAGAGCTGTTCCGGAGAGGTGACGCCGCCCGGATAGCGGCAGGCCATGCCGACGATGACGATCGGATCCCCGGCGAGAGGGGCCGTGACCTGCGCGGGGGGCGTGTGGGTCGCCTCGACGCCGTCGAGGCGCTCGCGGATGAAGCCGGTCACCGCCGTCGGGGTGGGCTGGTCGAACACCAGGGTGGCGGGCAGCCGGATACCGGTCGCCTCGGTCAACCGGTTGCGCAGTTCCACCGAGGTGAGGGAGTCCAGGCCGAGGTCCTGGAAGGTGAGGTGCGGCGAGATCGCGTCCGCCGAGGCGTGCCCCAGCACGGCGGCCACCTGCCCGAGCACCAGCGTGGAGACGGCCTCGCCGAGTTCCTCTCCCGACAGGGCGCCGAGGGCGTCGGAGCCGGTGGAGACCCCCATCCGACGGGCGGCCCGCCGGATGGGAGCGGGTACCAGGGCGCGGAAGACCTCCGGCACGTGGCTCCGCGCCCGTAGTGCGGCCCGGTCCAGCCGCGCCGCCACCGGTGTCGGCTCGGGGCTCGCCAGCGCGGCGTCGAGGAAGGCGAGCCCCTGCTCTCCGGATAGGGGGCGCAGCCCGACCCGTGCCATGCGTCGCATGTCCGTCTCGGTGAGGCCGGCGGTCATGCCGGTGTCCTGCCGCCACGGCCCCCACCCGATCGACAGACCCGCCAGTCCTCGGGCGGTGCGCTGCCGCACGAGGGCGTCGAGGAAGGCGTTCGCCGCGGTGTAGCTCGCCTGGCCTCCGTTGCCGAGCGTCCCGAACACCGAGGAGAACAGCACGAAGGCGGTCAGGTCGAGATCGCGGGTGAGTTCGTGCAGGTGCCAGGCGCCGTCCGCCTTCGGCCGCAGCACGGTGTCGATCCGCTCGGGTGTCAGCGACTCGACCAGCCCGTCGTCGAGCACGCCCGCGGCGTGGACCACCCCGGTGAGCGGGTGCTCCGGGGAGATCTCGGCGATCAGTTCGGCGAGGGCCTCGCGGTCGGACACGTCACAGGCGACGGCCGTGACCTCGGCGCCCAGGGCGGTCAGCTCCGAGGTCAGTTCCGCGGCGCCCTCGGTGTCCATGCCGCGACGGCCGGCCAGGGTCAGGTGCCGTACGCCGTGCTCGGTCACCAGGTGGCGGGCGACGAGCGCGCCCAGCCCGCTCAGGCCACCGGTGACGAGGACGGTGCCCCCGGTACGGAAGGTGCTCGGTGCGGACCCGGCACGAAGAGTGCTCGATGCGGACCCGGCACGGAAGGTGTCCGGGGTGGACGAGGCGGCGTCGCCGGCCTCGACGAGCCTCGGCACCCGGAGCAGACCGTCGCGCACCGCGATCTGCGGCTCGGCGGAGTCGAGCGCCGCGACCAGCGTCTCACCGGTCACCCGCTCGACGTCGAGGTCGAGCAGGAGGAACCGCCCCGGGTTCTCCGCCTGCGCCGAGCGCACCAGACCCCAGGCCGCCGCGGCGACGGGATCCGGTTCGGCGTCGGCGTCGGCGGCGACCGCCCCACGCGTCACGAAGATCACGGGAGTGTCGGGGTGCTCGTCGCGTCCGCTCTCCCGCAGCCGGGCCAGGACCGCCGAGGTCACCGACCGTACGGCGGCCGGCACGTCGTCCCCGGCCGGTGTGGAGACCTCGACCAGCGTCACGTCCGCGGCCGGGTCGGGCTCGTGTACGAGATCCGCCGTCTGCCCGGCCGCGCGCAGGGCGGCGACGAGACCGCGTTCGTCGGAGCCGAGCACCGACCAGCGCCTCGCCGGACGGTCCTCGCTCCCGGACTCCGGTGCGAGCGGCCAGTCCAGCCGCAGCAGAGGCCCGCCGGTGCGCGTCGCGGGCCGTACGTCGTTCGGCCGGAGCGCGAGGGAGCGTACCGAGGCGACCAGGCCGCCCTCGGCGTCGGCCACGGCCAGCGTGATGGCGTCCGTACCGGTCCCGCTCATCCGGACGCGGAGCGTCGAGGCGCCGGACGCGTGCAGGGACACCCCGGCCCAGGCGAACGGGAGCAGCCCACCGTTCGCCTCGTCGATCCCGGTGAGGGACGCCACGTGCAGCGCGGCGTCGAGCAGGGCCGGGTGCAGCCCGTAGGAACCCGCGTCGGCGGCGGGGCCGTCCGGCAGGACGACCTCGGCGAACACGTCCCGGCCGGTACGCCAGACGGCGCGCACCCCCTGGAACGCGGGGCCGTAGGAGAAGCCCGCCTCCGCCCGCCGCTGGTAGAAACCGTCGAGGTCCATCGGGACGGCGTCGGCGGGGGGCCATTCACCCATACCGGGGTCGGGGACACCCGGCACGCCGGGAGTGAGCACGCCGGTGGCGTGCCGGGTCCAGGGCGCCTCCGGCTCGTCCGCCGCCTGGGAGTACACGCCGATGGTCCGGGCTCCGTCGCCGTCGGCGGCGCCGATCGCGACCTGCAGCCGCACGCCGCCCCGTTCGGGCAGCGCGAGTGGCGCGGTGAGGGTGAGTTCCTCCACCAGGCCGCATCCGACCTCGGCGGCCGCCCGCGTGGCCAGTTCGACGAAGGCCGTGCCGGGGAACAGCACCCGCCCCGCCACCACGTGGTCGGACAGCCACGGGTGCGCGGCCGTCGAGACCAGGCCGGTGAACAGGAACCCGCCGGTGTCGGGCAGTTCCACCGCCGCGCCGAGCAGCGGGTGTCGCGGCCGGTCCAGTCCCGCCGAGGTGACGTCGCCCACGGTCGCCGAGGGGTCCGGCCAGTACCGTTCCCGCTGGAACGCGTACGTCGGCAGGTCCACCCGGCGAGCCTCGGTACCGGAGAACAGCTCCGGCCAGCGCACCGGCGTCCCGCGCACGTACAGCCGGGCGGCCGCCGTCAGGGCGGCGGCCTCCTCGCCGCGGTCCCTGCGCAGGATGGGGAACGCCTGCGGTTCCGGCGTCCCCGCGGGGTTCCGGCCGGTCTCCGGGGACGGGTTCCGGCCGGTGGCCGGGGCGAGGTCACGGCCGGCCTCCGGGGCGAGGTTCTGGTGGACGAGCGCCGACAGCCCGCCGTCGGGGCCGAGCTCCAGGAAGACCGTGGCCCCCGCCGCCGCGGCGGCGCGGATCGCGTCGGCGAAGCGCACCGGACGCGTGACGTGGTCCACCCAGTACTGCGGCGAGCACAGGTACGCGGCGTCGACGGGAGCGCCGGTCACGGTGGAGACGATGGCCGTCTTCGGCCGGTGGAAGGTCAGCCCCTCGGCGACCTCCCTGAACTCCGCCAGCATGGGCTCCATCAGCGGCGAGTGGAAGGCGTGGCTCACCCGCAGGCGCCTGGCCCCGTCGAAGCGCGCGGCGACGCGCAGGACGGCCTCCTCGGCTCCGGCGATCACGACGGAGGAGGGGCCGTTCACCGCGCCGATGACGGCACCGTCCTCCAGCGCCGCCTCGACCTGCGCCTCGCCGGCCTGGACGGACACCATCGCCCCGCCCTCGGGCAGGCGCTGCATCAGCCGGCCCCTGGCGGCGACCAGCGTGCAGGCGTCGTCCAGCGACAGCACGCCCGCCACGTGGGCCGCGGCGATCTCGCCGATCGAATGCCCGACCAGAAGGTCGGGGGTCACGCCCCAGGACTCGACCAGGCGGAAGAGCGCCACCTCGATCGCGAAGAGCGCCGGTTGGGCGTACTCGGTGCGGTTCAGCGGCCCGGCGTCCGCGCCGAACATCACCTCGACAGGCGGTCTCTCCAGCCTGCCGGCGAGTCGTGCGAACACCTCGTTGAGCGCGCGGGCGAAGACCGGGAAGCGGGCGGCGAGTTCGCGGCCCATCCCGATCCGCTGCGCGCCCTGTCCCGCGAACAGCATCGCGAGCGAGCCGGGCGCGCCCGCGACACCGCGGGCCATCTCGGTCACACCGTCGGCTCCGGCCAGCAGCACCGCCCGGTGGGCGAACTCCGAACGGCCCGTCACCAGCGAGTACCCGATGTCGGCCGGATCGGCTCCGCTCTCGGCGGCGAAGGACGCCAGCCGGTCGATCTGGGCGCCGAGCGCGGCCTCGGTCTTGCCGGAGACCACCCAGGGCACCGGCGCGGGTGCCTCCGTCGTCGCACTCTGTGTCGTGCTCTGTGTCGTACTCGGGGTCGTGCTCTGTGTAGCGGCGGGCTCGGAGGGATCGGCCTGCCCGGACGGCCACTCGACGGAGGAGTCCGGCACCTGCTCGACGATCACGTGCGCGTTGGTGCCGCTGATACCGAACGACGACACCCCGGCCCGGCGGGGCCGCCCGGCCTCCGGCCATCCGGCGCGTTCGGTCACCAGCCCGACCTCGCCTGCCGACCAGTCCACCCGCGAGGTGGGGGCGTCGACGTGCAGCGTCCGCGGCACGATCCCCCGCCGCATGGCCATCACCATCTTGATCACGCCCGCGACCCCCGCGGCCGCCTGGGTGTGACCGATGTTCGACTTGATCGACCCGAGCAGCAGCGGCCGTTCCCTGTTCTGCCCGTACGTCGCCAGCAGTGCCTGCAGCTCGATCGGGTCGCCCAGCCTGGTGCCCGTGCCGTGCGCCTCCACCACGTCCACGTCCGAGGGGGCGAGCCCGGCGCCGGTGAGGGCCTGGCGGATCACCCGCTGCTGGGAGACGCCGCTGGGGGCGGTCAGGCCGTTGGAGGCGCCGTCGGAGTTGACCGCGGATCCGCGGAGTACGGCGAGCACCCGGTGGCCGTTGCGGCGGGCGTCCGACAGGCGTTCCAGCACCAGCACGCCGGCGCCCTCGGCCCAGCCCGTGCCGTCGGCCGCGTCGGCGAACGCCTTGCACCGCCCGTCCGGGGAGAGTCCGCCCTGCTTGGCGAACTCCAGGAAGATGCCGGGCGTCGACATCACGGTGACCCCGCCCGCCAGCGCGAGCGAGCACTCCCCCGACCGCAGCCCCTGCGCGGCCAGGTGCAGGCCGACCAGCGACGACGAGCACGCGGTGTCCACCGTGATCGCGGGGCCCTCCAGCCCGAGGGTGTAGGCGACCCGGCCGGACAGGACGCTGGGCGAGGTGCCCGTCAGCGTGTAGCCTTCGGCGTCTCCGGACGCCTCGTGCATCCGGGCGCCGTAGTCCTGCGCCATCGCGCCGAGATACACGCCGGTGCGGGTGCCGTCCAGCGACGCGGGCGAGATCCCGGCCCGCTCCACCGCCTCCCAGGTCACCTCCAGCGCGAGCCGCTGCTGCGGGTCCATCGCGAGCGCCTCGCGCGGCGAGATGCCGAAGAAGCCGGCGTCGAAGTCTCCCGCGTTGTGGAGGAAGCCTCCGGGATGGTCCGCGGCGAGGGTTCCCATCCGCCAGCCGCGGTCGGCGGGCAGCGCGGACACCGCGTCCTCGCCGGTGTCGACGAGCCGCCACAGGCTTTCCGGGGAGTCGATACCGCCCGGGTAGCGGCAGGCCATCCCGATGATCGCGATGGGCTCGCCGGCCGCGGGAGTTGAAGCCACCGGTTCCGGAGGCGGAGGTTCGGAACCGGTGGCGGCTGTGGACCCCAGGAACGCGGCGAGTCTCGCCGGCGTGGGGTGGTCGAAGAGGGCGGTGGCGGTCAGCGCCGGCCCGCCGTCCGTGTCGAGCCGGGTCGTGAGCTCGACGAGCATCGCGGAGTCGAAGCCGAGCTCCTTGAACGGCAGGCCGAGGTCGATCCCGTCGGGGTCGTAGGTGCCTAGGACCGCCGCGCAGGCGTCGCGGACCAGGCCCAGCGGGTCGCCGGAGCCGGGCCGCCGAACGGTGTCCGACTCGTTCGGCCCGTCGGACCTGTTTGACCCGCCCGGTTCGTCCGGCCTCGCGGCGTCCGTCGCCGCCGCTCCCGTCCGCGGTGCCGTCCGCTCCCGTTCCCTGCCGGACTCCTCCAGCCAGTGGCGGTCCCGCTGGAAGGCGTACGTCGGCAGCTCGACCCGGGAGGCGGCGGGCAGGAACCTCTCCCACTCGACCTCCACCCCGTTCGCGTAGAGCTCGGCGATCGAGGTCAGCACGCGGGAGATCCCCGCGTTGTGCCTCTGGAGGGTGCAGACGGCCACCGCCGGACGGCCGGCGGCCCGTGCGCTCTCGTGGATGCTGCCGACCAGCACGGGGTTCGGGCTCACCTCGACGAAGAGACCGAACCCGTCGGCGAGCAGCCGCTCGACCGCGCCCTGGAAGTCGACCGGCCTGCGCAGGTTGCGGTACCAGTAGTCGCCGTCGAGTTCGGCGGTGTCCAGGGGGGCGCCGGTCACCGTCGAGTAGAAGGCGATCTCCGAGCCGCGCGGCCGGATCGGCGCCAGCAGCGGTGCCAGGCGCTCCTCGATCTGCTCGACGACGGAGGAGTGCGAGGCGTAGTCGATGTTGACCCGGCCCATCCGCACCGTGTCGGCCCACTCGGCCGTCATCTCGGCCAGCGCCTCGTTGTCCCCGGACACCACCACGGAGGACGGGCTGTTCACGGCGCCGATGGACAGGCGGCCCGCCCAGCGGGTCAGCCGCTCCCGCACGATCTCCAGGGGAAGTCCCACCGAGACCATGCCGCTTCTGCCGGAGAGGACCTCGGTGATCAGCTTCGATCTGGCGGTCACGAGGTAGGCGCCGTCCTCCAGTGACAGCGCGCCCGCGACGCACGCGGCGGCGACCTCCCCCTGCGAGTGGCCCACCACCGCGGCCGGTTCCACACCGTACGACCGCCACAGTGCCGCGAGGGAGACCATGATCGCCCACAGCACGGGCTGGATCACGTCGGCGCGCTCCCTGGGCGGGCCGCCGGGCTCTCCTCGTACGACGCTCGTGAGCGACCAGTCGACGAACGGCGCCAGTGCCGCCTCGCACTCCGCCATGGCGGCGGCGAACGCCGGGGAGGAGTCGAGCAGCTCCGCCCCCATCCCGGCCCACTGCGATCCCTGACCGGGGAAGACGAAGACGTGCTGGCCGGGGCGTTGCCACACGCCGGCCAGGGGCGCGGTGTGCTGACCGAGCCCGAGGACGAGGCGCATCTGATCGAGGCGCTCCACCCGGTCGGACAGCACACCACCGGAAGCGGACTCGACCTCGGTCCTGCCGCGCACCACTCCCGGCGCGGAGCGCCCCTCCGACAGTGCGTCCAGCGCGTGGAGCAGTTGCTCGCGTCCGTCGCCGACGACGACCGCTCGATGGCGCAGACCGGCCCGCGTCGTCGCCAGCGAGAAGGCCACGTCGCCGGTCGAGAGGTCCTCCCGTTCCCTGACGTGGCGGGCGAGCCGCGCCGCCTGCGCCCGCAGCGCGCCCTCGGTGTGGCCGGACAGCGGCCAGGTCACCGGGGCCGGCGCCTCTTCGACGCCCTCGGGTGCGGCGATCCCGGCGGCGGTCACCGGGGCCGGCGAGGTGCGTTCGGGGGCGGAGGTGAGCACGACGTGGCAGTTGGTGCCGCCGATACCGAACGAGGAGACGCCCGCGATGATCCGCCCGTCACCGTCACCGTCGGCATCACCGTCGGCATCACCGTCGTTCACCGGCCACGGCGTCGCGGAGCCCACCACCCGCAGGTTCCACTCGTCGAAGCGGATCGCGGGGTTCGGCCGCTCGAAGTTCAGGCTCGGCGGCAGCAGCCGGTGCTCGATGGCCAGTACGGTCTTGAGCAGCCCGACGATGCCGGCGGCGCCCTCCAGGTGGCCGACGTTGGTCTTGGCCGATCCCACCCACAGCGGCGCGTCCGCGCGGCCACTGCCGTGTACCGCGCCGAGCGCCGCGGCCTCGACGGGGTCGCCCACCCTGGTGCCGGTGCCGTGCAGCTCGACGTAGCCGACGCTCGCCGGGTCCACGCCGGCACGCCGGTACGCGGAGCGCAGCACCCGCTCCTGCGCCCGGGGGCTCGGGGTGGTGAGCGTCTCGCCGGAACCGTCGTTGTTCACCGCGCTGCCCGAGATGACGCAGTACACGTGGTCGCCGTCCGCGACGGCGCGCGCCAGCGGCTTGAGGAGGACGACGGCGCCGCCCTCGCCGCGGACGTAACCGTTCGCCCGCTCGTCGAAGGTGAAACACCTGCCGTCGGGGGACAGCGCGCCGAGTTCCGCGGCCGCCAGGGCGCTCTCCGCGGCGAGGTTGAGCTGGACACCGCCCGCGAGGGCCATGTCCGACTCACCGCTGCGGATGCTCTCGCAGGCGAGGTGCACCGCGACCAGCGACGACGACTGGCCGGTGTCCACGGCCATGCTCGGGCCCGTCAGGGCGAGGAAGTGCGACACCCGGTTGGCGAGGATGCTGCGGTTGACGCCCGTGAGCGAGTGGTGGCCGATTCCCGCCGCGCCGCTCTGGCGGCTCAGCAACGCGTAGTCGTCGGCCATCACGCCGATGAACACGCCGACGTCGGTACCGCGCAGGAGCGCGGGCGCGACACGCGCGTTCTCCAGCGCCTCCCAGCCGAGTTCCAGCATCAGCCGCTGCTGGGGGTCCATCGCACGGGCCTCGCGGGGCGAGATCCCGAAGAAGCCGGCGTCGAACCGGTCGACCGCGTCCAGGAAGGCGCCGTGCTCGCCGGGCCCCGGCTCGGTGTTCGCGCTCCAGCGACCGGGTGGCACCGTGGACACGGCGCTCACTCCGTCGCGCAGCAGCCGCCAGAACTCCGCCGGACCTGGCGCGGAGGGCAACCGGCAGGACACTCCGACGATCGCGATGCGATCGTCGTCCGTGCCGGAGTCATGGTCAGGCATGAACTCGGGTCGATTCACGCACCGCTCCCCATACACGTCGTCATGCCGATACGCGGAGACTCGATTCGCCGCCCGGCGAGGGTGGGCGCTCGGATCACCGCGTTCGGCTCGTGGCCTCACGGCCAGCACGAACTATGCCGAGCACGGGCTGCGCGTTTCACTAGTTGTGCGGCCACCGCAGGTCAGGCGGCGCGAGAAGCCGGTGCGGGACGGACCGGCGCGGATCCTAGTGTTTTCACGAGTGCCGTCCGGGTTCTTCTTTGGTTGGCCCGGCACGTGCCCGGAGAGTCCCGCGTCGCGGCGGGGAAGGCGGGATTTTCTGAGCGCCTCCTATCGTCCCGTGCCAACGAGCCCGGCCGGCTGATGAGTGAGGAACCCCATGGCGTTCAGATATCAGGTTTCGAAACCGTACCTCGCAGGACGGGAGATGGAGTACCTCACCGAGGCCGTCGGCTCCGGCTGGATATCCTCGCAGGGCCCCTTCGTCAGGCGCTTCGAGGAGGAGTTCGCCCAGTACAACGGCGTCTCGTACGGCGTCGCGTGCTCCTCGGGAACGACCGCCCTCACCCTCGCGCTACGGGCGCTCGGGATCGGCCCCGGCGACGAGGTCCTGGTGCCCGAGTTCACCATGGTGGCCACCGCGTGGGCGGTCACCTACACCGGCGCGGTGCCGGTGTTCGTGGACTGTGGCGACGACCTCAACATCGACGTCTCGCTGATCGAGTCCCGGATCACCCCCCGTACCAAGGTCATCATGCCGGTGCACGTCTACGGCCGGCGGTGCGACATGGACGCGATCATGAAGCTGGCGCACGAGTACAACCTGAGGGTGGTGGAGGATTCGGCGGAGGCGCACGGCGTGCGTCCCGTGGGTGACATCGCGTGCTTCTCGCTGTTCGCCAACAAGATCATCAGCGCCGGCGAGGGAGGTGTCTGCGTCACCAACAGCGAGCATCTCGCCCAGCAGATGGCCCACCTGCGCAGCATGGCCTTCAGCAAGGAACACGACTTCATCCACAAGAAGCTGGCCTACAACTTCCGCATGACGAACATGCAGGCCGCGGTCGCCCTCGCCCAGCTGGAGCAGATCGACGAGATCCTCGCCATCCGCAAGCGGATCGAGAACCACTACGACAGCGGGCTCGACGGCATCGAAGGGCTCACCCTCATGCCGCCCCGCGACGTCCTGTGGATGTACGACATCCGGGCGGAGCGCCGGGAGGAGTTGCGGGAGTTCCTCACCGACGCGGGGATCGAGACCCGGCCGTTCTTCCAGCCCATGAGCCGTCAGCCGATGTACTTCAACCCCGACTGGCCGGCGCTGAACGCCGCCCGCTTCGCGGCCGACGGGCTCTACCTGCCCACCGACCCCGGGCTGTCCGAGTCCGACCAGGACTTCGTGATCGAGAAGGTGCGGGAGTTCCATCTGGAGGGTCGGCACACGCGTATGTGACCCGTCGGCCGGTACGTCTCCGGGCCGTTGTCCGCCGGTCGCTCCGGACGGTCGTCCGTCCGTGCGTCACCGCCCGTCCGTCCCTGCGTACACGTCGCTCGTCCGTCCGTACACGTCACCGCTCGCCCGTCCGGCTCGTGCGTCACCGCCGGCGCGTCGCCTCAGATGGCCGTTCGCCGGAACTCCGGCCACAGCTGCGGCCACGGGGCCCGCGGATCGTCGCACCGCCAGACGGGCGTGCCGACCTCCAGGCCGAGTCCGGTGTCCACGGTGGCCACCTGCCGCACGTCGCCGAAGTACGTGCGCAGCCGCTCGCCCTCGTCGCCGACGTACAGCACCGTGCGGGTCCCCTCGGGGGGCATGCCGAAGTACCAGTACCCACGGCTGCCGCTGTACGTCTTCGGCAGCCCACGCTCACCGCCGTAGAACTCGAGGGCGGCGGCCTGCCAGTAGACCCTGGTGATCACCACGGCGTCCCGCCGCTCGTCCGGCGGCAGTGTCCGGTACGCCCAGCTGACCGTGTCGGCGAACTCCGGCCAGCCGAACTGACCGATCGTGATGAGCTCGACCCCGAGGTTCTCACCGGCCCTGGGCTGCCGCACCCACTCCGCCGGCAGCACCGGTAGCCAGTAGAGGGACGGCAGCACCGACAGCGCGACGACCGGCCAGGTGGGCACCCAACGCCACCAGCGCGCCGCCCGGCGCCGCTGCAGTTCGACCGCGGCCGCGGACCACAGCACGGGGAAGAGCCCGATCACGTAGTACCACCGGCCACCGGCCAGCCAGAAGACCAGGATCACCGTGACGGCGGTCACGCCGTAGAACCGGTAGGGCCTGAGCAGCGGGGAACGCAGCAGCCGCCACAGGCCGTACCAGGCGAGCACGGCCCCGGCCAGCAGGCCGGGCTGGGCGAGCACGAGCGGGAGGAACAGCGCGCGGCCACCGTTCAGGCCCACCTCCTCCGACACCGTCCGGACCATCTCGAACTGCGGCCATCCGTTGCCGGCCTGCCACGCCAGTCCGGGAAGCGTGGTGAGCAGGGTGATCGCGGCACCGGCCCACAGCAGCGGCCTGCGCGGCAGGTCTCGTGGCCCCACCGCGAGCGCGGCCACCGCCAGCGCGAGCCACAGCACCGGAATGAGGAACTTGACCTGCAGGGCGACGGCCGTGGCGAGACCCGCCCACAGCAGCGGGCGGTCGTCGGACCGCCCCTCCTCACGCAGCCGGACCCAGCGGATCACCAACCATGAGACCACCGCCCACAGGAAGCCGTCGAAGGCGTTCGTCGCGAGGAGGTGGCCGTTGACGACCATGCCGATCCCCGACACCGCCGCGGTCATCACCTGCGCCCGGCGCCGGCCGCCCAGCTCCCTCGCGATCTGGGCTGCGACGACGACCCCCAGCGCCGTGACGAGCGTCGCCGGAAGCCGCAGCGCGACCAGGGATCCGGGAAACAACGTGTCCATCGCATGCGCGATCAACGGGAGCATTGGCGGCTGGTCGGCGTACCCCCAGCTCAGGCGCTCGCCGGCCGCCACGAAGTACAGTTCGTCGGCGAAGTAGCCGTATCGGCCACTCGTCACCAGCAGCAGCACCGCGACCGCTCCGGCGATGACCGACACCGGCCCCCGGGCGAGAGGTGCGATCGTGTCCTCCGACGCACCGGCCACCGCCCGCGCCTTCGTCACCGGCTCGCCCATCCCTCACCCGTCCTGTTGTTCCTCGAACCGCGACGTCCCACCGGGAAACGGTCAGGAAATGGCGAACTCGGGCGAGTAGATGTCAAGCCAGCAGTGCATGTCGATTATCTTGTCGAGCAGCAGCTTGTCTCCGTGCGATATCTTCGCCGAGTCCATTTCGACAATGGACTTCAGCCATTCTCGGTTGAACAGCGTGAACAGCGGGCTGTGCGCGTCGGCCAGCACCTCTTTGGCCTGAATCTGCAGGGTGCTCGAATAGCGGACGTCATGCATCATCGTCGGGTAACCACTCTTCACCCGATTGGCCACCGACGGCGGAAGCAGATCCTTCACGGCGTGCCTCAGCAGGCTCTTCTCCCTGCCGTCGAACGACTTGAGCTTCCAGGGGGTGTTGTAGAGGTACTCGACGAGACGGTGGTCACAGTACGGAACCCGCACCTCAAGGCCGACCGCCATGGACAGCCGGTCCTTACGGTCGAGCAGCATCCGCAGGAACCGGGTCAGGTGCATGTGGAACATGACGCGCATCTGGCGCTCGACCCGCGACGCGCTGTCGAGGTGATCGACGGCCGCCACCGCCGTCGCGTACTGATCCCCGAGATAGCCTTCCAGTCCCATCGCCTGCAGTGCCTCCCCCGTGAAAGGCATGACGGCGGAGGCGCTGGGCTGCGAGTTGAGCACCGTCGCCATCCAGGGAAAGATGGGAAGCGCGCGCATGTCGTCGTGGAACCACCGGTAGCCGCCGAAGTTCTCGTCCGCCGCCTCGCCGGACAGGGCCACCGTCGATTCATTGCGTATTTCTCGAAACAGCCTGTACATCGAGATGTCCGATTCACCGAACGCGTTCGGCGTGTCCCGTGCAGTGATCACGGAGCGGCGAATGGTCGGATCGGCCAGATCATCCGCGCTCAGCACCACCTGCCGGTGCACCGGCTTGATCAGGTCGACCATGTCCTTGACGAACGGCGCGTCCGGGGTGCTCCGGAACACGTCCGCCTTGAAGCGGTCGACGTGATCGACGAAGTCGACCGAGAACGTACGTACCCGTTCACCGCTCGCGGCCAGCCTGGGCGACGCGAGAGCGGTGATCGCGCTGGAATCCAGCCCACCGGAGAGCAGGACGCACTGGGGCACGTCGGAGATCAACTGTCGGCCGACGGTGTCGCCGAGCAGCTGCCGCACTCGTTCGACCGTCTTCTTCTGGTCGTCGGTGTGCGGCGCCGTCTGGAGTCTCCAGTACGTCCTGTCGCGGATTCCGCTCGCCTGGACGGTGACGATCGTGCCCGGCTCGACCTCGTGCATCCCCTTCCAGATCGCCTGGCCCTGCCCGATTCCGGTCACCGCGGTGCGGATCCCGTCGAGGTCGATGGCCTTGCGGGCGAGGGGGTTGGCCAGAATCGCCTTCGGTTCCGATCCGAACAGCACACCGTCGCGAGTCGGGTAGTAGTAGAGCGGCTTCACCCCCAGCCGGTCACGGATCATGACGAGCTTCTGGTCACGGGAATCCCAGACGGCGAACGCGAACATCCCGTTGAGGTGGTCGGCGACGCCTTCCCCCCATTCGAGATAACCGTGCAACACGACCTCGGTGTCGCTCGCGGTGAGGAACCGGTGCCCTTTGGCCTGCAGTTCCTTGCGCAGCTCGATGAAGTTGTAGGCCTCGCCGCTGTACACCAGGACCACCGGACCGTTCGGCGTGGCGAACTCCATCGGCTGCACGCCGCCGTCCAGGTCGATGACCGCCAATCTTCGATGACCGAGCGCGACGTGTCGTTGAAGCCATGTTCCGGAGGCGTCGGGCCCGCGCAGCGCCATGGTGGCGGTCATCGCGTCGATCGTGGCCTGCCGTTCGGTCAGATCCGCGTCATAGGACACCCAGCCGGTGATCCCGCACATAAAGGGTTCTCTCCTTGTCCGTCAAAGAAATCGACCGCGGCTCTCATGAGCGGCCTGCCCGGTCGTATCCCGGCAGACCACCGATGAGGGTCGAGAGGTCTGCCGCGGACCTGGCCTTCCACCGGGGGCGGCCCGTACCCGGCACTTGCCTGTCGGCTGGAGGCTTGGACGACATCGGGGAGATGTCATCGTCAACCCCGCCCCGGTAACGCAGACACCGGCCCCGGCACCCTACTGAGACCTGATGCTATGAACGCTCGGCTAGGAAAACGCCTACTTAATCCGAGAATTCGACGCCACCTGCGATCATGCCTCTGACCTGGGACAACAAGGGAATTCTGTGTCCACGAAAGTGCGGCACCCATAAAACGGACACCGTTTTTCAAAGAATCAGGCGGGCCGTTAACAGCCGTCCGCGCGCCGGGCCGCGAGCGCCCGCCCATCACCCGCATCGACGCCGCGAATCTAATGATTTCCGGGAATCGGTCACACCAGGATGTGCCGGACAGGAAACTCAAGATCGCTGCTCGGATCCGTCACACATGTCACCTCGGCAGCCGATCCAGGGAGGCAACCAAGGGTGAACCCGACTTCGACCACCACCGGCCCGGCCCTTGAACGTCCGACCGTGACGCGATGCGCGCTCTCATAGCGACCGTCGGCTCCGAGGGGGACGTCCAGCCTTTTCTCGCCCTCGGAAAACGCCTGATCGCCGAGGGTCACGACGTCGTGTTCTCGGCCTCCGACAGCTACACCGCACGCGCCGGCGCCGTCGGCGTTCCCTTCGTCGGCAGGCCGACCTGGAACGAGACGGAATTCCAGGCGAACTACCTCCGCATCATCAGCGAGAGGAACAAGCTGCGGCAACTGACCGTGGTGATCGAATTCCTGGCGCAGGAGCAGCGTGCCGCGCTACCTCAGCTGATGGCGCTGGCCGGTGAGGCCGATGTCGTCATCCACTCACCGCTGGCCATCGGCGCGGTCGCCGCGGCACGCGCGGTCGGCACGCCCCACGTGAGCGTGCACCACACCTGGCCGCTGCGCCGAGCACGCGGGCACGGCCCGACCAATGTCGACCTCGGCCCCGTCGGCAACGCCCTTGCCTGGGCGGTCACCGGCGCGGGAGTCAGGCTCGCGACCGACAAGCTCCTCAACCAGGTCGTCGCCGCGGCCGGCCTTCCCCCCTGGCGCGACATCCTCTTCGACGCGAGCCATTCGCGCCTGCTCAACCTCATCGCCATCAGCCCGCACACCCTTGAGCACGATCCGCTCTTCGGTCCTGCCTACCTCAACACGGGATACTGGTTTCTCGACGAGCCGGACTACGTGCCCCCGGACGACCTCGCGGCGTTCGTGGCCGACGAGCCGCCGGTCGTGATCGGCTTCGGCTCGAACAACGGGTTCGACGCCAACGCGGTCACCGAGCAGCTGCTCGACGCGGTCAGCGGCCTGGGCCGGCGCGTCGTCCTGCTGTCCGGCTGGGCGGGGCTCGGAGACCAGGAGCTCCCGCCCCACGTCTTCCTGGCGGGCTTCGTCCCGCACGGGTGGCTCTACGCCCGCGCCGCGTGCGTCATCCATCACGGGGGCGCGGGCACGACCGCGGCGGCGTTCCGCGCCGGTATCCCGCAGGCGGTCGTGTGGCTCCAGGGCGATCAGCTCCACTGGGGAAGAAGGATCGCGCAACTCGGTGTCGGGCCGTCTCCTCGTTCCCAGCACGCCCTCAAGGCCGGCTGGTTGCGGGGCGCGCTCGACAGCCTGCTCGACAACGGCGACATGGCGGCCCGTGCCCGGATGCTGGGCACCGCGATCCGCGCGGAGGACGGAACCGGTATGGCGGTCCGCGCGATCGAGAAGGCGTTCGCGGCCAGGTGAGCACGGCCGCGGCGGCAGTCGCATCGCACCCGAAACCCGCGCGGCGAGGCGCATGACCCGGGCGCGGCCGTACCGCCGGGGTGCCCTCAAGGTGCCGTCGGGGTGCGGCGATCGAAGTCGTCGAGAGGGTCCGTACGGCGGGCCGTCGGAGATCGCGTCACCGCGCGGGTTGCCCCTCACACCAACCCGCGAAGCGGCACCGGGACTTCCGGTCGCGATCCCTACGCGTCAAGGGACTCCCACCAGGATCGGTTCTCCTGATACCAGGTGACGGCGTCCGCGAGGCCCTCCTTGAAATCGATCACGGGTTCGTAGCCGATCTCCTCGGTGATCTTCCCGTGGTCCAGCGAGTACCGGTAGTCCTGGACGCGCCGGTCCGGCACGTAACGAACCCGGTCCCAGTCGGCACCGGCCAGTTCGAGCAGAAGACCGGTCAGCTCACGGTTGGTGAGCTCTATCCCGCCGCCGATGTTGTAGATCTCACCGGCGCGGCCCTTGTCGAGGACCATGGAGATGCCCCGGCAGTGGTCGTCGACGTGCAGCCACTCGCGGACGGCGCTGCCGTCGCCGTGCAGGGTGAGGTCACGCCCCTGGAGCAGGCGGGTGACGAAGCGAGGGATGATCTTCTCCGGATACTGCCGGGGTCCGTAGTTGTTGGAGCATCGGGTGATCGAGAGGTCCAGGCCGTAGGTGCGCCAGTGCGATCGGGCGAGGCAGTCACTGGCCGCCTTCGACGCCGAGTACGGGTTGTTGGGCTCAAGCCGGAACCGTTCCGTCCACGACCCCTGCTCGATCGACCCGTACACCTCGTCGGTGGACACGTGCACGACCCGCTGGATCCCGTTCATCCCGCACTGTTCGAGAAGCCGGTGGGTGCCCATCACGTTGGCCCAGACGAACGGCTCCGCGTCGTCCACCGCCCTGTCGACGTGCGACTCGGCGGCGAAATGCACGACCGCGTCGTGCCCCGGCACGAGGTCGGCGAGCAGTTCCCGATCGCAGATGTCACCGCGTACGAAGGTCAGCCTTGGATGTTCCTCGGGCAGGTTCTCCCTCCTGCCGGCGTAGGTCAGCTTGTCCAGAACGGTGATTCGGGTGTCCTCGTGGCCGGGATATCGGCCTTCCAGCATTGACCGAACGAAATGGGATCCGATGAACCCAGCTCCGCCAGTGACCAGGATTCGCATCTGATACTCCTTCATCCGCGTTACCTGCCTCGCCTCTGGCGGACAACTCGGACGGAAACACGGTGTCGGCGATCATGTGATTCCCCCAGATCAAGGGGTTTCGTTCAGGCGATTGTGCCTCAGCCGATCAGGTAATTCCCCTAGTGTTGTCGGACGTAGGCTCCGACCGCCGGCCGATCGAGGACTGGTCGTGAGCTGTCGAAACGCCTTCCGGCAGATCGAGCGCGGTGGCCACGGCGGCCGGGCGACCCGACAGCTGGAGGGAGAGAACGCTGATGGACACCACCAGCCGGTGCCTGGTGTGCGGGGCCGACCGCCTGGAGGAGGTGGTCTCGCTCACCCCGACTCCGCCCGCCAACGACATCGCGCCCACCGCGGAGCTGGCCAGAGCCCAGGACCGATACCCGCTGGACCTCGTGCGCTGCGCCGGATGCGGCCTGGTCCAGCTGGTGGACGTCATTCCCCGGTCGGTGCTGTTCGCCGACTACCGGTACGCCACGGGTGCCGCTCCCGCCCTCGTCGACCACTGCCGTGCGCTGGCCACCCTGGTCACGGATCGGCTGGGGCTCGCCGCCGGGGCGAAGGTGCTGGAGATCGGCTCGAACGACGGCACGCAGCTGAGCTTCTTCGGTGAGCGCGGCATGCGGGTGCTCGGCGTCGACCCGGCGGTAGAGGTGGGAACCTACGCGCGGGAGCACGGGGTTCCCACGCTGACCACACATTTCGGTGTGGAGACGGTCGAGAGGATCCTGGGCGACATCGGACCCGTCGACGCGGTGCTGGGCAGTAACGTGCTCGCCCACGTCAACGACGTGAACGGAGTCCTCCGCGCGATCCGCATGCTCCTCAAGCCGGGGGGCAGCGCCGTCATCGAGGTCGCGCACGTCCTGCCGATGGTCCAGCACGGTATCTTCGAGTTCGTCTACCACGAGCACCTTTCCTACTTCTCCCTGCACGTGCTGGCCAGGGCGGCCGAGGCGAACGGCCTCGCGGTGTTCGACGCCGAGCTCATCTCGACCCAGGGAGGCTCGCTGCGCTGCTGGATAGGCCGCGACGACGACGGCCGCTCCCCGAGCGCCGAGTTCGACCGGATCCTGTGGGCCGAGGTGGACGCGGGGGTGCCCGACGGCGGTTTCCTCGACGGCTTCGCGAACCGCGTCGACCGGGTCTGCACGACCCTCAACGACGTGCTGGGCGGCCTGTCGAAAACCGGCCGGCGGATCAGCGGGTACGGCGCGTCGGCACGAGCCGTCACCCTCCTCTCCCAGGCGGGAGTGGGCGGCGAGATCGACTGGATCGTCGACGACAACCCGCGCAAGGTGGGCAAGTTCACGCCAGGCGACGGTATCCCCATCGTGGGCTCCGAGCGGCTCGTCGCGGACTCGACCGACTACTGCGTACTGTTCGCCTGGAACTTCGAGGCCAGTATCCGCGCACGGTCGACGGCGTTCTCCGCGGCCGGCGGCTCGTTCGTCGTGCCGTTCCCCGAGCTGTCCATCCGGTGAGGCCGATCCTGTCGGCCCGGCACATCGCGTGACGATCGTCTGGAGGAGTTGACGTGCACGTCCTGGTCACCGGAGGTCTGGGTTATCTCGGCCGTGCGCTCACCCCCGGGCTTCTCGCCGCCGGTCACCGGGTCACCGTCCTGACCCGGGGCCACCCGGACGCGGAGCGGCCCGCCGACGTCGGCCTGGTGGAAGGCGATGTCCGCGACCGCGACCGCATCCGGGAGATCGTCGCCGCCGGACGCTTCGACGCGGTGTGCCACCTCGCCGCGGTGTCGCGGGGGCGGGACTCGTTCGCCGACCCGCTGACGTACTACGACGTGAACGTGGCCGGTACCCTCAACCTCCTCATGGCGCTCGACGACATCCGCGAATCGGTGCCGCCGGTTCGATTCGTGTTCGCGTCGACCGACAAGGTCTACGGTTCGCGGCACGTCGGCGCCCTGGGCGAGGACGTGGAGCCCCATCCGGAGAGTCCCTACGCGGCGTCGAAGGTCGGTGCGGAGCAACTCGTCGCCGCGTACGCCGCCACCGGGGCGATCGGCGCGGTCACGCTGCGGTGCTTCAACATCGCCGGAGCGGCCGGCGGGCGCGCCGACACCGACACCGCGCGCATCATCCCGAACATCTTCCGCGCGCTCACCGGCGAGTCGCCGTACGTCACCCTCAACGGCGACGGGTCCGCGGTCCGCGACTTCGTCCACATCCTCGACGTGGCGGCGGCGATACGGCTCTCCCTCGCCGCCGTGCGGGTGGGCGAGCACCGCGTCTACAACATCGGGAGCGGCACCGCGTCCAGCATGGCGCAGGTCGTGGCGACGGCGGAAGCCGTGACCGGGCTCCCGGTACCGGTCAGGAAGGCGCCGCCCAAGCCGGAACCGCAGATCCTCACGGCCGACAACGGCCGCGCCGTGAAAGAGCTCGGCTGGCTTCCCGAACGGTCGGACCTCACCGAGATGATCACCGAGGCGTGGAACGCCTGGAACACCTGACGATCGGCCGCGCGGGCGAAGCCCGCCGTCGGCCCGCCGTCCGCGACGGGCCGACGCGGCTACGCCCCGAGTTCCCTGGCGATCTCCTCGTTCACCGCCTGCTGGTGCCGGGTGAGGAAGAAGTGACCGCCGGAGAACACCTTGATACGGAAACGCCCCGAGGTGTGCCGGCTCCAGGACTCCGCCTCCTCGATCGTCGTCCTCGGGTCGGCGTCCCCGGTCAGCACGGTGATCGAACCACTCATCCGCTGCTCGGGATCTCCGGTGTAGGTCTCGATCGCGCGGTAGTCGCCGCGCAGCGCGGGCAACGCCATCCGCAGGATCTCCTCGTCGCCGAGCAGCCCGGCGTCCGTGCCGTTCAGCAGCTTGAGCTCGGCGATGATGCCGTCGTCGTCGCGCCGGTGCACCGACTCGTCCCGCTGGGTGGACGGCCCACGGCGTCCCGAGGCGATCAGCGTGTGGGGCGCGTTGACGCCCTTGCGCTCCAGCCGGCAGGCCACCTCGAAGCCGATCACCGACCCCATGCTGTGGCCGAAGAAGACCGTCGGCTTCTCCGACAGCGTGATCAGCTCGTCGACGATCCGATCCGCCAGGGTGCCGATCTCGGTGATGCACGGCTCCCGCAACCGATCCTGCCGACCGGGGTACTGGATGGCCACCACATCGGCGCCCGGCGAGAACCTGGCCGAGGCCGGACGGAAGAAGCTGGCCGATCCGCCCGCGTGCGGGAAGAACACCAGGCGCTTACCCGCCCCCGCCGCCGGATGGTAGCGACGGACCCATGCGGTGCTGACGTCGTCCGCGATACTCACGATCCGTTGACCCCTTCATCTCGCCGAATAGCACTCGGGACCAGTGAAACCCATCGCGACTCACAAAAACACTAGAAGCCGGGCCGGTGGGTTCCGCCCCGAGGCCGCCGACCTGTCCTCAGGCCACGAACTCCGGTGATTTCCTGGTCTTTCGCCGTTTACTGTCACCACTGGCCGTCACTGCGCGCCGCCACCGAGTCGCGCCGCCAGGTCGATCGGCCGGCCACCGTCCAGGTGCGCCGGGTACGCGCCGTACAGAGGATGTCATGGACGCAGACAGCGGAGACCCTCGGGGTCAGCAGGCAGGCGGCATACCAACGACGCCTCGGATGGAGAAGGTTCCGCGCGGGCGGGTGCGCCTCGGCGGCCTGGGCAGGTGGAACTCGTGGCGGCCGCTGTTCGACCTGGTCCGGCCGCACAAACGCGTGCTGCTGCTGGGTGGCGTGTTCACCCTGGTGGGGAGCTCCGCCGGGCTGGCGATGCCGATCCTCGCCAAGAGCGTGATCGACGCCTTCGGAAACGGTGGCGACCTCGCCGGCCCGATCCTCTGGCTGTCGGTGGCGGTCCTGCTGGCGGCCCTGCTGCTGGGGGCGGGTCGCTTCCTGCTGGAGCGGATGGGCGAGGGAATCGTGCTGACCTCGCGCATGAGCCTCGTCGACCGCATCCTGCGGCTCAGGGTGGCCGACGTGGACCGGCTCAAGCCGGGAGACCTGCTCTCCCGGGTCAACTCCGACACCACGCTGCTGCGCGCCGTCTGCACGGACGCGCTGGCCAGCTCGGTGAACGCGATCTTCATGTTCCTGGGCGCGGTGGTGCTGATGGCCGTCATCGACGGCCTGCTCCTCCTGGTCACGCTCGCGGTGGTCGCCCTGATCGGCCTGATAGCGGCGTCGATCGTGCCGCGCATCGGCCGGGCGTCGCTCCAGGCCCAGGTCGCCCTCGGCGAGATGAGCTCCATACTCGACCGCGCGCTCCAGGCGTTCCGCACGGTCAAGGCCAGCGGGGCCGAGGCACGCGAGATCGCGGTGGTGGGCGTCGCGGCCTCCGAGGCACGTGACCGCGGCGTGGCCGCCGCCGCGTGGACCTCGGTCACGAGCGTCGGCACCTGGATGGCCACCCAGCTGGCGTTCCTCGCCGTGCTCGGAGTGGGCGGCGCGCGCGTCGCCGGCGGGGCGTTGGAGATCTCGTCGCTGGTCGCGTTCCTTCTCTACATGTTCTACCTGGTCTCCCCGATCGGGACGCTGATCGACAACCTCACCCAGATGCAGAACGGCCTGGCCGCGATAACCCGTATCCAGGAGATCTCCGAGCTTCCGTCCGAGCCGCCCACCCCTGGGACGCGGGAGCCGGAGAGCACCGACCCCGTCGGCCTCGTCTTCAGCGGCGTGGTCTTCCGGTACGGCGAGAACCGGTCGATCGTCCACGACCGGGTGGACTTCGAGGTGCCCGCGGGCGGCATGACCGCCCTGGTCGGCCCTTCGGGAGCCGGCAAGTCCACGGTCTTCGGGCTCATCGAACGGTTCTACGAACCACAGGCCGGGCGAATCCTCATCGACGGCCGGGACATCCGCGAATGGCCGCTGAGCGAGCTGCGCGCCTCGCTCGGCTACGTGGAGCAGGACGCCCCCGTCCTCGCCGGTACGTTCCGGGAGAACCTCGTCTTCGGCGCGCCCGGCGCCACCGAGGAGGAGATCGCCCACGCCGTGGCCCGCACCCGCCTGGACGATCTGATCGCCCGCCTGCCCGAAGGCCTCGACACACCTGTCGGCCACCGCGGCGTCCTGCTCTCCGGCGGGGAACGCCAGCGGGTGGCCATCGCGAGGGCACTGCTTCGCAAACCCCGTCTGCTGCTGCTCGACGAGGCCACCTCGCAGCTCGACGCCGTGAACGAGCTGCGCCTGCGCGAGGTGGTGGCCGAGGTGGCGCGGGAGACCACGGTCCTGGTCATCGCCCACCGGCTCTCCACCGTCACCGGCGCCAACCGGATCATCCTCATGGAGGCGGGCCGGGTCCGCGCCTACGGCACCCATGACGAGTTGGTCGACGCCGACGACCTCTACCGCGAGCTCGCCGCGACCCAGTTCCTCGTCACGTCCTGACGCTTCAGGAAGCCGGTGCGGCATTCGTGGGCGACAGCCGCGAGGCCGCTCCGGTGGGGCGCTCGAACCTTCGGCCGCGAGATCCGCCGGCCGGTGCTCTCCCCGTCGCGACGGGGAGAGCACCGGTCATGACGGTGTCGGTCCGTGCGCGGGAACGTTCATGTCGAGCGCGGTGCCCTCGGTCCAGGGTTCCGGCCGGGTCAGGAACACCGAGTCGCCGTCGGTGCCCTCCTGCATCCGCACCCACCGCCGCATGGCGGCCTGGGTGACCGGTGACGACATGCTCATCAGCGCGGCGACGGCCTCCTGGTTGAGGCTGGCCCTGGCCGAGAGCGAAGGGGCGTCATTGAAGATCCGCTTCTGCAGGGCCACGGCCTTCCGCGGTCGCCTGGCATAGCGTTCCGCCATCCGCCGCACCGTGTCCAGCAGGTCCTCGGCCGGCACCACCCGGTTCACCAGGCCCAGCTGCAGAGCCTCCTGCGGCGTGTAGGAACGCGCTTCGAGCATCATCTCCAGGGCCCGGGACGGCCCGACGAGCTGGACGAGCCGCTGCCCGCCCAGGGAGGTGTTCAGCCCCAGCGACAGTTCGGGCAGGCTGAAACCGGCATCACGGTCGGCGGACACCCGCATGTCGAAGAAGACCGACATCTCCAGGCCACCGCCGCCGCACGGCCCGTTCACCGCGGCGATCCACACCGCCGGGGAGTGCATCAGCCGCAGCGCCATGTCATGGAACCGGGTCACCGCGAGCAGTCCTTTGAGCGAGGAACGGGCGATCAGACGTTCGCCCGCCCGGCCTGTCATGGTCCGCACAGTCCGGTACAGGTTCTGAGCGACCGCGCGGGAGATCTCCGGCGTGCCGTCCGCCTGCGAAGAGAGGTCGGCGATGTCGAAGTGGGTGATGAACCGGCCGGGGCGCGCGCCGGTGACGACGACCGCGCCGACCGAGGCGTCCTGCTCCACCGCCTCGACGAGCCGGATGAAGTCCCGTTGCATCGCCAAGGTCATGTAGTTGAACGGCGGGGCGTCCACCCGCGCCGTCAGCACCCGGCCCGACTGCTCAAGCCGCAACGTGGACAGTTCGAGACCTACCGCGCCTTCCACCGGCCCCCGATCCGTCTGTTCTGCACCGGACATCTCTCAACCTGCCCGTCGGAGCCAGTCGTCGACCAGGCGGGCCGTGTCCTCCGCCTTCTCGGCGAGCATCGAAAAGTGGTTCGCCTCGATCGTCCGTACGGTGTGCGACGGGTCGAACGGCGTCGCCCGCCAGTAATCCGATTCGGGTTCGACCTCGGAGAACGGCTCCGTGCACTGCACGAACAGCACGGGCGCCCCCACCTCGGCCAGTTCGATACCGTGCGTCATGGCGGACCAGTGCCCCATCGCGGACAGTCGCGCGGTGTTGAACTCACCGAAAACCGTCTCCATCCGCATGATGTACTGCAGCACCTGCTCGGACAGCGTCTGCGAATCGCCGCCCGCGCGGGGGTGGAAGGAGTCCATCATCACCACCGCCTCCGGGGAGATCCCCGACTTCTCCAGCACACCGGCCGCGCCGTAGGCGAGGATGCCGCCGGCCGAATGACCGACGAGCACGAACGGTTCCCCCTCACTGGCCTGCGCGACGCCTTCCGCGATACTCCCGAGGGCGACGTCGATCGTGGCGGGAAGACCCTCACCGAGGGCGTAGCCGAGCAGGGGAAGCGCCGAGACGTGCCTTTCCCCGCGGAAGTGCGCGGCGAACCGCGCGTACTGGTGAACGCCACCGGTCACCGTGGACGAACTCACGCAGATCAAACGAGGCGGCGCCGAACCACCGGCCAGCGTCACCGGCCGGGGTGTCTCCTTCGGGTCGACAGGTGCGTCGTACATGGGCCGGGCCCTCGCCACGGCATACAGCAGTCCGAACGCCTCCTGTGTCTTCCCGGAACGGAAAGCACCACGGAACAACTCCGCCACGGTGTCGTTCAGCTGGCCCGCCGTCGAGGTGGCGGCCGCCGCGCCGTCGTTCGGCCGGTTGAAGAGCTCATGCCGCAGCCAGTGGGCGAGACCGGCGGAGTTCTTGTTCTCGAACACCGCCATCAAAGGGAATTCCCAGCCGATCGCCCTGACCAGGGAGTTACGCAGTTCGGTCGCGCTGAACGAGTCGAAACCCAGCTCGAAGAAATCACGTTCGAGATCGACGGCCGAGGAGTCGCCGTGGCCGAGAACGGCTGCCGCGTGGCGCTCCACCAGTTCCCGCAGCACCTCGTGCTGCCGCGCTTCCCCAAGCCCCCGCAACCGCTCCCGAGCGGTGTCCGCCTCGGGTGTCGACTCGGAATCGACCGGCCCCATCACCGCGGCCAGCCCGGTCTCCGCCGGGTTCCCGGTCGGCGAACCGGTTCCGCCGAGCCAGTAACGCCGTCGCTGGAAGGCATAGGTGGGCAGGTCGATCCGGCGCCCGCCAGGTGGCAGCACCCGCCGCCAGTCGACGGGAACCCCGCGCACGTACAGCTCGGCCAGCGCGACCGTGGCCGCCGTATGCTCGTCCCGGTCCTTACGCAGCACCGGCACCAGCACCGCGTCCGGCCGATGCCGGTCGGCGGACGAGCCGGCGAGCGCGGCGAGGGTCTCACCGGCCATCGAGGCCAGCACCCCGTCGGGGCCCAGTTCCAGATACGCCCGCACACCCTGGTGGTGCAGGGTTCGCACACCGTCGGCGAAACGGACCGCGCCGCGGACCTGGTCGACCCAGTAGTCGGGCGAGCAGAGCTGCTCGGCCGTGGCCACCTCGCCGGTCACGTTCGAGACGACCGGGATGCGCGGCGCGCCGTAGGTCAGCGTGCGGGCCAGGGCACGGAAGTCCTCCAGCATCGGATCCAGCAACGGTGAATGGAACGCGTGCGACACCCGCAACCGCTTCGTGCGCACCCCCCGCTCCTCCAGCACCGCGGCGATCCCGAGAACCGGCTCCTCCACACCGGAGATCACCACCGAGGCGGGACCGTTCACCGCCGCGATCGACATCTCCTTCTCCCGCCCGGCCAGCAGAGCGGCGACCTGCTCCTCGGAGGTCCGCACCGACACCATCGCCCCACCGGCGGGAAGCGCCTGCATCAACCGCGCCCGGCCCGCCACCAGCGCACACGCGTCGGCCAGCGACAACACCCCGGCCGCATGCGCCGCCGCGATCTCCCCGATCGAATGCCCCGCCAGCACACCCGGCCGCAACCCCCAGGACTCCACCAGCCGGAACAGCGCCGTCTCCACCGCGAACAACGCGGGCTGCGCCCACCCCGTCCGATCCAGCGACTCCGCCTCGGCCGACCCCGGCTCGGCGAACAGCACCTCACGCAACGAACAGTCCCGGTGGTGCCCCGCCAGCCCAGCCTGCTCCCGGTCGAACCTCTCCAGCAGCGGCTCCAGCTCGGCGAACACCTCGTCCAACGCGGTCGCGAACACCGGGAAACGGTCGTACAGCTCCCGGCCCATCCCCGCCCGCTGACTCCCCTGACCGGTGAACAACACCGCCAGCCTCGGCTCCACCCCCGCCACCCCGCGCACCACACCGGCGCCCGGCAGATCCTCGGCCACCGCACCCAGTCCGGCCAGCGCCCCCTCACGATCGGCGGCCACCACCACCGCCCGATGCTCGAACGCCGACCGCGTCGCCACCAGCGAGAACCCCATGTCCACCTGGTCCAGCTCGCGGTGCGCACTCACCTGCGCCGCCAGTCGTCGCGCCTGCTCACGCAGCGCCTCGGCACTTCTGGCCGACACCACCCAGGGCACCACACCCGTCGGCGTCCGGTCCCGCACCCCCGGCTCCGTCTGCGGCACCTCCGGCTCCTGCTCGATGATCAGGTGAACGTTGGTGCCGCTGATCCCGAACGACGACACGCCCGCCCGGCGCGGACGACCCGTCTTCGGCCACTCGACCTGCTCGGTCAGCAGCCTCACCGCGCCCGTCGACCAGTCCACGTGCGAGGACGGCGCGTCCACGTGCAGCGTCCTGGGCAGCACCCCGTGCCGCATCGCGAGCACCATCTTGATCACACCGGCCACGCCCGCCGCGCCCTGCGTGTGACCGATGTTCGACTTGATCGATCCCAGCAGCAACGGCCGACCGGCTTCACGGTTCTGGCCGTAGGTGGCGAGCAGCGCCTGCGCCTCGATCGGGTCGCCCAGCCTGGTACCGGTCCCGTGCGCCTCCACCGCGTCCACCTCTGCGGCGGTCAGCCCGGCACCCGCCAGTGCCTGGCGGATCACCCGCTGCTGCGAAGGGCCGTTCGGCGCGGTCAGACCGTTGGAGGCGCCGTCCTGGTTGATCGCCGACCCGCGCACCACCGCGAGCACCTGATGACCGTTGCGGCGGGCGTCCGACAACCGCTCCAGCACCAGCACACCGACACCCTCGGACCAGCCGGTGCCGTCCGCGCTGTCGGAGAACGCCTTGCACCGCCCGTCGGGCGCCATTCCGCCGTCCACGCCGAAGCCAAGGAACCCGAGCGGGGTGGCTATCACCTTGACACCGCCCGCCAGCGCCAGGCCGCACTCGCCCGAGCGCAACGCCTGCGCCGCCAGGTGTATGGCGACCAGGGACGACGAGCACGCGGTGTCGATCGTCATCGTCGGGCCCTCCAGGCCCAGGACGTAGGACAGACGGCCCGACAGCACACTGGCCGCCGTACCGGTGAGGACGTAGTTCCGCACCTCTTCCCCGGCTTCCAGGCACAGGTTCCCGTAGTCCTGGCCGTTGGTGCCCACGAAGACGCCGGTGGAGCTGCCCTTGAGCGAGACCGGGTCGATCCCGGCCCGCTCGACCGCCTCCCACGTCGTCTCCAGCAGCAACCGCTGCTGCGGATCCATCGCGAGCGCCTCACGCGGCGTGATCCTGAAGAATCCAGGATCGAACTCCGTCACATCCGACAGGAACCCGCCCTGACACTCCGCGCCCAGCATCGATATCGTCTCCACATCCCAGCCCCGATCGACCGGGTGTGTGGAGATCGCGTCCTGTCCCTCGGACAGCAGCCGCCACAGATCCTCAGGAGAGGCGACTCCACCTGGAAAGCGGCACGCCATCGACACGACCGCTATCGGCTCGTGCCTGCCCGACTCCACCTCTTCGAGCCGCCGGCGGGTCTCGTGCAAATCGGCGGTGACCCACTTCAGGTACTCGACGAGCTTCCGGTCTTCGGACATGAGAGTGGCCCTTCACAGTGTTCAGACAAGGGCTCGAATCACAGATCTTTCGAGCGCCCCAGTTCGTTGTCGATGAAGCTGAGGATTTCCTCGGTACTCGCCGATTCGAGCATGTCGGCGACGGCGACTTCGCCGTTCTCCGTGCCGCTCTCGCTCACCCTCGCCAGCAGGTGCCGCAGCCGGGTCGAGATGCCGTTCCGGGTGCGATCGTCGAGCGCGTTGCCGGGAAGACCGGAAAGAGAGGTCTCGAACCGGTCGAGGTCGGCCAGCAACGACAGCTCCACCGCGGCGTTCGCTCCGGGCGCGATCTCCTCCAGGAGGTATTCGGCGAGGCTGGCCGGGGTCGGGTAGTCGAAGATGAGGGTCGCGGTCAGCCGCAGTCCGGTGGCCACGTTGAGCCGGTTGCGCAGTTCCATGGTGGTGAGGGAGTCGAAGCCCAGCTCACGGAACTCTCGTCCGGGCTGGATGGCGTCCAGCGACTCGTGTCCCAGCACCACCGCCGCCTGCGTCCGGACCAGGTCCATCATGAGCCGGACCTGCTCGGTGTGCTCCAGGCCGGCGAGCCGCTTCACCAGCTCCGCTTCCCCGCCCGCCACAGCCGAGACCGCCGAGCGACGCCCAGCGCGGACCAGGCCCCGCATCAGATGCGGCACCTCGCCCACCGCCCGCAGCACCGACAGCTCCAGCCGCACCGGCGCCACCGTCGCCCGGCCCGACGCGGTGGCGGCCTCGAACGCCGTGAGGCCCTGCTCGGCCGACAACGCAGGCATCCCCGGCCGGTTGATCCGCCGCATCTCGACCGCGCTCAACGTGCCGGTCATTCCCGCGTCCTGAGCCCACGCCCCCCACGCCAGCGACAACCCCGCCAGTCCTTCGGCCCGGCGCACCTGAGCCAGCGCGTCCAGGAACACGTTGCCCGCCGCGTAGTTGCCCTGACCAGGCGCTCCCATGACACCGGCGAAGGAGGAGAACATGACGAACGCCGCGAGGTCCGTGTTCCGCGTGAGTTCGTGCAGGTGCCAGGCCGCGTCGACCTTCGGCCGCAGCACCGCGCTCAGGCCCTCCGCCGTCAGCGACGGAATCGTGCCGTCGGCCAGCACACCCGCGGTGTGGATCACCGCGGTCAGCGGATGCGCGGCATCGATCCCGGCCAGCAGCGCCGCCACCTGGTCGCGATCGGCCATGTCGCAGGCGGCGACCGTGACCTCGACGCCGTGCGCGATCAGCCCGGCCCGCAACTCCGCCGCACCCGGAGCGTCCAGGCCCCGGCGGCTGGTCAGCAGCAGACGCCGCACCCCACGCTCGGCCACCGCATGCCACGCGAACAACGCACCCAGACCACCGGTACCGCCGGTGATCAACACCGTCCCCTCCGGGTCCCAGACCCGGCTCGCCGTTCCCTCCGTGTCAGAGCCGGGCACCACCCGCGCCAGGCGCGGTGCCCACACCTCGCCGTCGCGCACCACCGCCTGCGATTCACCCGAGGAAAACGCCTCGGCCAGCACCGCCGGCAGTCCGGACAGCGAGGATTCCCGGTCATCGACGTCGACCAGCGCGAACCGGCCCGGTTCCTCGGACTGCGCGCTGCGGACCAGACCCCACGTCCCAGCAGCCGGAAGATCGGTCACCACCTCATCGTCGGTCGCGACCGCGCCCCGGGTGAGGAACACCAGGCGCGAATCGGCGAACCGGTCATCGGCCAGCCACTGCTGCAACAGGTGCAGCACGTGAGTCGTCAGCGCATGCGCCGACTCCACCGTCCCGACCGCCGGATCCGAGAGCGCCTCCACCATCACCACGGCCGGGACCGGCCCCGCCTCGGCCAGCGCGGACAGATCCGCATGCACCGGCACCGCGTCCCCGGCACCGCGCAACGCCGCCGCCACGCCCAGCGCGTCCACGCCGAGCACCGCCACCGGCATCGACGCCTGCTCCGCCTGCGGCACAGCGGCCACCGGCGTCCACTCCACCCCGAACAACGACTCCCAGCCCGCCCCGGCACCATCGGAGACCTTCAGTTGCTCAAGCGCGACCGGCCGCAACACCACGTTGCGCGCCGACACCACCGGCCCACCGGCGGCATCCACCGCGCTCAACGACACCGCGTCCGGCCCCGTCCTGACCAACCGCACCCGCAACACCGACGCCCCAGCCGCGTGCAGGCACACCTGCTCCCACGAAGACGGCAGCGCGCCGCCCTCGGAACCGTCCAGATCGGCGAAGGCCACCGCGTGCAGCGCCGCGTCCAGCAGCGCCGGGTGCATCCCGAACGAACCCGCGCTCGGGGCCACCTGCTCGGGCAGGGCGACCTCGGCGAACACCTCACCGTCGGCACCGCGCCAAAGCTCGCGCAACCCCTGGAACGCCGGACCGTAGGCGAAGCCGTCCTCGGCCAGTTCCTCGTACAGTCCCTCCAGCTCGATCGCGGACGCCCCCGCGGGCGGCCACTCCGCCGCCTCGAACGGCACGACCTCCGCCACTCCGGTCGCGAGCGTGCCGGTGGCGTACCGCGTCCACGCCACCTCCTCGGCCGCCCCCGCCGAACGGGCGTACACGCTCACACTCCGGCGACCCGACTCCTCCTTGGCCTCCACCCACACCTGCACCGTGACCGCGTCCCGCTCGCCCAGCACCAATGGCGCGTCCAGGGTCAGCTCCTCCAGCAGGTCGCAGCCGACCTGGTCACCGGCACGCACGGCCAGCTCCACGAACGCCGACGCCGGTACCACCACCGAGCCCGCCACCACGTGGTCGGCCAGCCACGGATGCGTGCTCACCGACAACCGACCCGTCAACACCACCCCGTCGGAGTTGGCCAGCGGCATCGCCGCGCCCAGCAACGGGTGATCCGTCGCGGCCAGACCCGCCGCCGCCACGTTCCCGATGTCGGAACCGAGGTTGTCGGGCCAGAACCGCTGGTGCTCGAAGGGATAGGTCGGCAGATCGACCCGGCGACCACCCGGCAGCACCGAACGCCACTCCACCGGCACCCCGTGCACATGCAGCTCGGCCAGCGCCGCCATGGACGCCGCGTGCTCATCGCGGCCCTTGCGCAGCACCGGCACCAGCACCGTGGGCAACTCATGCGCCTGCGTCTCCGGTTCGGTCGCGATGACGTCCTGGGCCATCGCGGTCAGCGCCCCGTCGGGGCCGAGCTCCAGATACGCCCGCACGCCCTGCGCACGCAGGGCACGAACAGCGTCGGCGAAGCGCACCGCACCACGCACCTGCTCCACCCAGTACTCCGGTGAGCACAACTGCTCGGCCGTGGCCGCCTGTCCGGTCAGCGTGGACACGATCGGGGTCCTCGGCGCCCCGTAGGTGAGCCCGCTCGCCAGAGCGCGGAAGTCCTCCAGCATCGGGTCCATCAGCGGCGAATGGAACGCGTGCGACACCCGCAACCGCTTCGTCCGTGCCCCTCGTTCCTCCAGGGCTGCGGCGATGTCGAGGACCGGCTGCTCAGCCCCGGAGATCACCACCGAGGCCGGGCCGTTCACCGCCGCGACCGAGACCTCCTTCTCGCGTCCGGCGAGCAGCTCGGCGACCTGCTCCTCGGAAGACTGCACCGCCACCATCGCCCCACCGGCGGGAAGCGCCTGCATCAACCGCGCCCGGCCCGCCACCAGCGCGCACGCGTCCTTCAAGGACAGCACCCCGGCCACGTGCGCCGCGGTGATCTCCCCGACCGAGTGGCCCGCCAGCACATCCGGCCGGATTCCCCACGAGGACACCAGCCGGAACAGCGCCGTCTCCACCGCGAACAACGCCGGCTGCGCCCAGCCCGTTTGATCCAGCGCCTCCGCCGCCGACCCCGGCTCGGCGAACAGCACCTCGCGCAACGACCCCTCAAGCAGCGGCTCGAACTCGGCGATCACCGCGTCCAGCGCCTCGGCGAACACCGGGAACCGCCCATACAGCTCCCGGCCCATCCCGGCCCGCTGCGACCCCTGACCGGTGAACAGCACCGCCAGCTGCGGCTCACCCGCGGCCACCCCGCGCACCACACCCGCACCCGGCCGATCCTCGGCCAACGCCCCCAGCCCGGCCAGCACACCCTCACGACCATCGGCCAGCACCACCGCCCGATGCTCGAACGCCGACCGCGTCGTCGCCAGCGAGAACGCCACATCGGCCAACCCGAGACCGGGCTCACCCTCCAGGAGGGACAGCAGTTGCCCGGCCTGCACCCGCAACGCCTGACCCGTCTTCGCCGACACCGGCACCGGCACCACACCCGCGGGCGCCTCGCCCTGCGAAACCTCTCCGGACTCCGGTACCTCCGGCCCCTGTTCGAGGATCACGTGCGCGTTGGTGCCGCTGATCCCGAACGACGACACACCCGACCGACGCGGACGACCCGTATTCGGCCACTCGGCCGCCTCGGTCAGCAGCTTCACCGCACCCGCCGACCAGTCCACGTGCGAGGAGGGAGTATCGACATGGAGCGTCTTGGGAAGCACACCGTGCCGCATCGCGAGCACCATCTTGATCACGCCGACCACACCCGACGCCGCCTGCGCGTGACCGAGGTTCGACTTGATCGCACCTATCAGCAGCGGCCTGTCCTCGTCCCGGTCCTGGCCGTACGTCGCGAGCAGCGCCTGCGCCTCGATCGGGTCACCCAGGACCGTGCCGGTGCCGTGCGCCTCCACCGCGTCCACCTCGGACGCCGACAGACCGGCGCTGATCAGCGCCTGGCGGATCACCCGTCGCTGCGAGGGGCCGTTCGGCGCGGTCAGGCCGTTGGACGCGCCGTCCTGGTTCACCGCGGAGCCACGCATCACCGCGAGCACCTGGTGGCCGTTGCGGCGCGCGTCCGACAACCGCTCCAGCACCAGCATGCCCACACCCTCGGACCAGCTGGTGCCGTCCGCGCTGTCGGAGAACGCCTTGCACCGGCCATCGGGCGCCACCCCGCTGCCCTGCATGCCGAAGCCGACCAGCACCATCGGCGACGTCATCACCGTGATACCGCCGGCCAGCGCGAGCGAGCACTCCCCCTGCCGCAGCGCCTGCGCCGCGAGGTGCAATGTCACCAGCGACGACGAACACGCCGTGTCCACCGACACCGCGGGCCCCTCCAGGCCCAGCGTGTACGACAGGCGGCCCGACAGCACGCTGGCCGCCACACCGGTGACGCCGTTGCCCTGCGCGTCCGCCGGAGAACTCATGATCAGGCTCATGTAGTCCTGACCGTTGGTGCCCACGAACACCCCGGTGGAACTGCCCTTCAGCGAGGCCGGGTCGATCCCGGCCCGCTCGACCGCCTCCCACGTCGTCTCCAGCAGCAACCGCTGCTGCGGATCCATCGCGAGCGCCTCACGCGGCGAGATCCCGAAGAACCCCGCGTCGAACCCCGCCACATCCCCCAGGAACCCACCCTCGGATCCGATACCCACCGCCGACATCGACTCCAGGTCCCAGCCCCGATCGGTCGGGACCGGCGCGATCGCGTCCTCGCCCTCGACCAGCAACCGCCACAGATCCTCGGGAGAGTCGACCCCACCCGGGTAACGGCACGCCATCGACACGATCGCGATCGGTTCCTGCCTGCCCGACTCCACCTCTTCGAGCCGCCGACGGGTCTCGTGCAAATCGGCGGTGACCCATTTCAAGTACTCGACGAGCTTCCGGTCTTCGGACATGAGAGTGGCCCTTCACATTGTTCAGACGCGGGCTCGAATCACAGATCTTTCGAGCGGCCCAGTTCGTTGTCGATGAAGCTGAGGATTTCCTCGGTACTCGCCGATTCGAGCATGCCGGCGACAGCGATTTCACTAGTTTCCGTGCCGCTCTCGCTCACCCTCGCCAGCAGGTGCCGCAACCGGGTCGAGATACCGTTCCGGGCGAGATCGTCGAGCGCGTAGCCGGAAAGAGCGGTCTCGAACCGGTCGAGATCGGCCAGCAACGACAGCTCCACCGAGGTGTTCGTTCCGGGCGCGATTTCCGCCAAAAGGTGTTCGGCGAGGCTCACGGGGGTGGGGCAGTCGAAGATGAGGGTGGCGGGCAGCCGCAGGCCGGTGACGGCATTGAGCCGGTTACGCAACTCCACCGCGGTGAGGGAGTCGAAGCCCAGCTCACGGAACTCCCGCCGCGCCTGGACGGTCTCCGCCGACTCGTGCCCCAGCACCGCCGCCGCCTGCGCCCGCACCATCTCCACCACCAGCCGAACCTGCTCGGCCTCCCCCAACCCCGCCAACCGCCGCACCAGCTCCGAATCCCCACCCGCGAGGGCGGAAACCGCCGACCGACGGCCCGCACGAACCAGGCCACGCATCAGATGCGGCACCTCGGGGAACGTGCGCAGCACCGAGAGATCCAGCCGCGCCGCCACCACCGCCGCCCGACCCGACGCGGTGGCCGCCTCGAACGCCGCGAGCCCCTGCTCGGCCGAGAGCGCCGGCATCCCCGCCCGCGCCATCCTGCGCAGATCGACCGCGCCCAGCGTGCCGGTCATCCCGGTCTCCTGCTCCCACAGGCCCCACGCCAGCGACAGTCCCGGCAGTCCCCCGGCCCGGCGCTGCCGGGCCAGCGTGTCGAGGAACGCGTTCGCCGCCGCGTAGTTGCCCTGCCCGGCATTGCCCATCACCCCGGCGAACGAGGAGAACACCACGAATCCGGCCAGATCCAGGTCCTGGGTGAGCTCGTGCAGATGCCAGGCGGCGTCGACCTTGGGACGCAGCACCGCATCCAGCCCTTCCGCCGTCAGCGACGGAATCGTGCCGTCGGCCAGCACACCCGCGGTGTGAATCACCGCGGTCAGCGGGTGCTCGGCGTCGATCCCGGCCAGCAGACCCGCGACCTGATCCCGATCCGCCATGTCGCACGCCGCGATCGTGACCTCGACCCCATGCGCGATCAACTCCGCCCGCAACTCCAGTGCTCCCGGAGCGTCCACCCCTCGACGGCTGGTCAGCAGCAGGTGCCGCACTCCCCGCTCGGCCACCACGTGCCGCGCGAACAAAGCTCCCAGACCACCGGTACCACCGGTGATCAACACCGTCCCCTCCGGATTCCAGACCCGGCCCGCCTCGTCGCCGACGTCAGAGCCGGACACCACCCGCGCCATCCGCGGAACCCGCACCTCACCCCCGCGCACCGCCGCCTGCGGCTCACCCGAGGCCAGCACCCCAACCAGTGCGTCGAGCAGGACCGACAGCGAGGACTCCTGATCATCCACGTCGACCAGCGCGAACCGGCCCGGGTTCTCCGACTGAGCACTGCGGACCAGGCCCCACACCCCAGCGGCCGGGAGATCGGCCACCACTTCGCCATCGTCGGTCGCGACCGCGCCCCTGGTGACGAACACCAGGCGCGAGTCGGCGTACCGCTCCTCGGCCAGCCACCGCTGCAGCAGGTCCAGCACATGGGCGGTCAGTGCATGCGCAGACTCCACCACCCCGACCGCCGGGTCGGAGGCCACCTCCATCAGCACCACACCCGGCACCGGGCCCGCCCCGGCCAGCGCGGGCAGATCCGCATGCACCGGCACCATGTCCCCGACCGCCCGCAACGCGGGGGCAAGACCCAGCACGTCCAAGCCGAGCACCGCCACCGGTATCGACACCGGCACCTCGTCGGCCTGCGACAGGCCACTCGCAGCAGGCCACTCCACCCGGAACAACGCGTCCTGCCTGGCCCCGCGAGGGTCGGAGCCGGCCACGTGCTCGGTGGAGATCGGCCGGAGTGCCACCGACCTCGCCGACACCACCGGCGCACCCGTCGCATCCACCGCGCTCAGCGACAACGCACCGCCGCCCGTCCTGGCCAGCCGCACCCGCAGCACCGACGCCCCGGCCGCATGCAGGCACACCCCACCCCATGACAACGGCAGGCGGCCACCCGCGACATCATCCAACCCGGCGAACGGCACAATGTGCAACGCCGCGTCCAGCAGCGCCGGATGCACCCCGAACGAACCCGCGTCACCGGCCTGCTCGGGCAACCTCACCTCGGCGAACAGCTCGTCATCGCGTCGCCAGGCCGCCCGCAGTCCCTGGAACACCGGCCCATAGCCCAAGCCCTCCCCCGCCAGCTCTTCATACAGCCCCGCCAGCTCGATCGCGGCCGCGTCGGCCGGCGGCCACACCGCCATGTCGAACGGCTCGGCAGGCGAAGCATCCGTGGCGAGCGTGCCGGTGGCGTGCCGTACCCACGGCACCTCCTCGGCCGCGTCCGCCGAACGGGCGTACACACTCACCGACCGGCTGCCCGACGTCTCCGCAGCTCCCACCCACACCTGCACCGCCACCGCGTCGTCCTCGCCCAGCACCAGCGGAGCATCCAGGGTCAGCTCCTCGACCACCTCGCAGCCGACCTGGTCACCGGCACGCACCGCCAGCTCCACGAACGCCGACGCCGGTACCACCACCGAGCCCGCCACCACGTAGTCGGCCAGCCACTGCTGCGCACTCACCGACAACCGGCCGGTCAGCACCACTCCATCGGAGTCGGCCCGAGGCATCACCGCACCCAGCAACGGGTGATCCGTCGCGGCCAGGCCCAGAACGCGAGCGTCACCGCTTTGCTTGGCGTTCGGCCAGAACCGCTGGTGCTGGAAGGCATAGGTGGGCAGATCCACCCTGCGGCCACCGGTCAGCACCTGCTGCCAGTCGACCGTCACGCCACGGACGAACAGCTCCGCCGCCGACGTCAGCACCCGCTCCAGGCCGCCCTCATCGCGGCGCAGCGTCCCGGCGATCACGGCCTCCACCTCGGCCGCGTCCACGCACTCACCGATGCCGACCGTCAGCACCGGATGCGGACTCACCTCGACGAACACCCGATACCGCTGCTCCAGCAACTCTCCGATCACCGGAGCGAAAGCCACCGTGCGCCGCAGGTTCTCACACCAATACCCGGCTGCCAGCTCCGGCCCTTCCAGCCACTGACCGGTCACGGTCGAGAGCATCGGCACCCGCACCGGCTGCGGCGCCACCTCCGCCAGCACCGCTGCCAGCTCTTCGGCGATCAGATCCACCTGCGCCGAATGCGAGGCGTAATCCACCGCGATCCGCCGCACCCGAACATTCTCAGCCGACAACCGCTCCACCAGCTCCTCGACCGCCGCGACCTCACCGGCCACCACCACCGAGCTCGGACCATTGACCGCCGCCACCGAGATCCGCCCGTCCCACGCCGCCACCCGCTCGGTGACCTGCTCCACCGGCAGCGCCACCGACGCCATCGCTCCATGTCCAGCAAGCCGCTCACCGATCAGGCGGCTGCGCAACGCCACCACCCGGGCGCCGTCCTGCAACGACAGGCCACCGGCCACCACCGCCGCCGCGATCTCCCCCTGCGAATGCCCCACCACCGCGTCCGCACGAACACCCAGCGACTCCCACACCGCCGCCAACGACACCATCACCGCGAACGAGACCGGCTGAACCACATCCACCCGATCCAGCGACGGAGCACCCTCCACACCCCGGACCACATCCAGCAACGACCAGTCCACGAACGGCTCCAACGCCGCCGCACATTCGGCCATCCGCGCCGCGAACACCCCCGACTCCTCCAACAGAGCCGCACCCATCCCCACCCACTGCGCCCCCTGACCCGGGAACACCCACACCGACTTGCCCACCACATCGGCCACCCCGGACACCACACCCGCCGTGGGCTCACCCGAAGCCACCGCACCCAACCCCGCCAGCAAACCCCCACGATCCCCGCCGACCACCACCGCACGGTGCTCGAACACCGACCGCGACACCACCAGCGACGACCCCACATCCACCGGGTCAAGCTCGTCGGCTGCCCGCACGTGCGTCAGCAATCGCCCGGCCTGTGCCCGCAGTGCCTCCTCGGTCTTCGCCGACACCACCCACGGCACCGCACCCGGCGCCTGACCCTGGTCACGCGACTCCCGCTCAGGAACCTCCGGCCCCTGCTCCAAGATCACGTGCGCGTTGGTGCCGCTGATCCCGAACGACGACACACCCGCCCGACGCGGACGACCCGTCTGAGGCCACTCGACCTGCTCGGTCAGCAGCTCCACCGCACCCGAGGCCCAGTCCACGTGCGACGACGGCTCATCCACGTGCAACGTCCGAGGCAGCACACCGTGCCGCAGAGCCATCACCATCTTGATCACACCCGCCACACCGGCCGCCGCCTGCGTGTGACCGAAGTTCGACTTGATCGACCCCAGCAGCAGCGGACGGTCCTCGTCCCGATCCTGGCCATAGGTCGCCAGCAGCGCCTGCGCCTCGATCGGGTCACCCAGCGTCGTCCCCGTACCGTGCGCCTCGACCGCGTCCACCTCGGACACCGAGAGCCCGGCCCCGGCCAGCGCCTGACGGATCACCCGCTGCTGGGAGGGACCGTTCGGCGCCGTCAACCCGTTCGACGCACCGTCCTGGTTCACCGCAGAACCGCGCACCACCGCCAGCACCTGGTGGCCGTTGCGGCGGGCGTCCGACAACCGCTCCAGCACCAGCATGCCCACACCCTCGGAGTAGTTGGTGCCGTCCGCCGCGTCGGCGAAGGACTTGCACCGCCCATCTCCCGCCAGCCCACCCTGCACACTGAAGCCGATGAACACCGCCGGGGTGGCCATCACCGTCACACCACCGGCCAGTGCCAGGTCGCAGTCACCCGAGCGCAGTGCCTGCGCCGCCATGTGCATCGCCACCAGCGACGACGAACACGCCGTGTCCACCGTCACCGCAGGACCCTCCAGGCCCAGCGCGTACGAAATCCGACCGGTCGCGACGCTGCCCGCCGTACCGGTGCTGATGAAGCCCATCGCCTCCGGCGGGAGTGCGGCGCTCATCCCGTAGTCGTGATACATCACCCCGGCGAACACGCCGGTGCGGCTGCCGCGCAACGAGATCGGGTCCACACCCGTCCGCTCGATCGCCTCCCACGACGTCTCCAGCAGCAGGCGCTGCTGCGGGTCCATCGCCAGCGCCTCACGCGGCGAGATCCCGAAGAACCCCGGATCGAACTGCGTGGCACTCTCCAGGAAACCACCCTCGCGCACGTAGTCCGAACTGTACGAGGCCCCCAGATCCCAGCCACGCGTGGTCGGGAACTCGGAGATCCCGTCCCCGCCCTCGGCCACCAGCCGCCACAGATCCTCCGGAGAGGCGACCTCACCCGGGAAACGGCACGCCATGCCCACAATCACGACCGGATCGTTCGTCACCGGCACCGGCATCGCGGGAACCCGCACATCGGCGTCCTCACCGAACAGTTCGGCCAGCAGGAAGTCCGCCAGTACGGTCGGTGTCGGGTAGTCGAACACCAGCGTGGACGGCAACCGCAGCCCCGTCGCCGCGTTCAGCCGGTTACGCAACTCGACCGCGGTGAGGGAGTCGAAGCCCAGCTCACGAAACTCCCGACGCACCTCCACCATGTCGGACGAGGCATGACCCAGCACCATCGCCGCCTCGACACGCACCAGGTCCACCAGCACCTCGGCCCGCTCGGCCGCCCCCAACGGAGCCAACCGCTGCAACAACGTCGCGGCCACCACCGAACCCGACGCCGCCGACCGCCGACCACCCCGCACCAGACCACGCAACAACGCCGGCACCTCGCCGTAGGTGCGTATCGAAGGAAGATCCAGCCGAACCGGAACCAGCACTGCGTGCTTCAGCGCGGTAGCGGCCTCGAACAGCGCCATGCCCTGCTCCACCGACAGCGGCGGCATGCCCGTACGGGTGATCCGCTGCATATCGATATCGCCCAGCGTGCCGGTCAATCCGGTGTCCTGAGTCCAGGGCCCCCAGGCCAGCGAGAGCGCGGGCAGCCCTTCGGCCCTGCGCACCTGCGCCAAGGCGTCCAAGAACGTGTTCGCGGCCGCGTAGTTGCCCTGCCCTGCGGAGCCCATCACGCCCGACAGGGACGAGTAGATGATGAACGCCGCCAGATCCAGATCCCGGGTGAGTTCGTGCAGATGCCAGACGGCGTCGACCTTCGGCCGCAGGACCGTCTCCAGCCGCTCAGGCGTGAGCGACGGGATCGTGCCGTCGGCCAGCACACCGGCAGTGTGGATCACCGCGGTCAGCGGGTGCTCGTCGTCCACCTGCGCCAGCAGGGCCACCACCTGGTCGCGGTCGGCCATGTCACAGGCCGCGACCGTGACCTCGACCCCATGCGCGATCAACTCCGCCTGCAACTCCACCGCCCCCGGAGCCTCCAGCCCTCTTCTGCTGGTCAGCACCAGATGCCGCACCCCACGCTCGGCCACCACATGCCGAGCCAGACTCCCTCCCAGACCACCGGTACCACCAGTGATCAACACCG
>NZ_JBEZEL010000034.1:0-50272 GCF_040648855.1 Streptosporangium sp. NPDC049078 | reverse complement strand
GCGCCCGCCCCCCCCCGCCGCGCCGCGCCGCGGCGGGCGCGGGGGGCCGCCCCGCCGCGGCCCCCCCCCGGCCCCGCCCCCGGCCAGACACCCCCTCACGGGCCCTCGTCATGCGCGGGTCAGGGGGTCGGGCATCCCGCCGGGCGGGATGTCCCGCCGCCCGAGGCCCGGGCGCGAAGCCCGGGCCTCACGGCTCAGACCTTCGCCTCGGCCTTGGCTTCGGCCTTGGCGAGAGCGCCGTCCACCGCCTCGGCGAAGTCGGCGAGCACCGGGTTCTCGAACAGCACCCGGATCGGCACGTTCACCGCGAACCTCTCCCGCACCTGGGTGATCACCTGCGCGGCCACCAGGGAGTGACCGCCGATCTCCAGGAAGTCGTCCTCGCGGGCGATCCGCCTGAGCTTCAGCACCTCGGCCCAGATCTCGGCGATCGTCTGCTCCGTCGCGGTCTGCGGCGCGTCGTCACCGTCGTCACCGTCGTCACCGCCGTCGCCGCCGGGTTCGGGTAGCGCCTGGCGGTCCACCTTGCCCGAGGAGGTGAGTGGCATCGCGTCCAGCGTCACGTACGAGGAGGGCAGCATGTACGCGGGCAGCGAGCCCTGCAGGAACCGGTGCAGCTCGCCGGTGAGGCCGCTGCGGTCGGCGATGATCCTGGAGGCGTCGTCGAGCACGACGTAGGCGACGAGCCGGTCGTCGCGCACGCCGACCACGGCCTCGCGCACCCCCGGGTAGCGGGTGATCGCGGCCTCGATCTCGGCGGGCTCCACCCGGAAACCGCGGATCTTCACCTGGTGGTCCACCCGGCCCACGTACTGCAGCCGGCCGTCGGGCAGGTAGCGGACCAGGTCGCCGGTCCGGTAGAGCCGGGCACCGGGAGGGCCGTACGGGTCGGGCATGAACGACTGCGCGGTCAGGCCGGGCTTGCCCCGGTAGCCGTGCGCCAGGCCGGTGCCGCCGACGTACAGCTCACCGGGCACACCCGCGGGGAGCGGGTTGAGCCAGCGGTCCATCACGTAGGCCCGGAAGTTGGCGAGCGGCCGGCCGATCGGCGGCGCGTACGCGGCGGCGGGGTCGCAGGTCCCCATCGTGGCGCACACGGTCGTCTCCGTCGGCCCGTAGGCGTTGACGAAGACACGGCCGGGAGCCCAGGTCCGCACCAGCCCGGTCGGGCAGTGCTCGCCCGCGACGACCATGAGCCGCACCGTGTCCAGCTCGTCGCCCCTGAGCGTGCTGAGGAACGTCGGCGGGAACGTGGCCGCGGTCACCCCCTGCTCGCAGATGGCCTTCGCCGTCTCCTGCGGGGTCATGGCCGACGGGTCCAGCACGCACAGTGCCGACCCGTTCAGCAGCGCCATCGTGATCTCCCAGATCGAGGCGTCGAAGCTGAGCGAGGCGAACAGCGCCACCCGGTCGTCGGACGTCAGGGAGAACTCCCGGGACAGGGCCGAGGCGAGGTTGCCGACGCCGCGGTGCGGCACCTCCACGCCCTTGGGCCGCCCGGTCGAGCCCGAGGTGTAGATGAGGTAGGCGGGGGCGTCGGGCGCGGGCGTCAGGCCGGGACTCGTGCCCGGCTCCTCCGCCTCGATCGTGCGCCACTCGGCGTCCAGTTCGATCGTGCGCACCCGGTCGTCGCGCACCCGGCCCGCGTACTCGGCGCCGGTGAGGACGAGCCGTGCCCCGCTGTCGTCGAGGATGTAGCCCAGCCGGTCGGGCGGCAGCGCCGGATCCAACGGCAGGTAGACCCCGCCGGACTTGACGATGCCGAGGAAGGCGACGAGCGCCTCGGCCGAGCGGCCGGTCATCGAGCCGACGATGTGGCCCGGCCGCACCCCGTCGCGGATCAGCCGGTGGGCGACCCGGTTGGCGCGCTCGTCCAGCTCCCGGTAGGTCAGCCGCCGCTCACCGGCGAGCACCGCGAGCGCGTCGGGGGCGGCGGCGGCGCGCGCCTCGAACAGGGCGCCGATGCCGGCCTCCTCGTCGAAGGGCGTCTCGGTGCGGTTCCACTCCTCGACCACCAGCCGCAGTTGCTCGGCGTCCAGCAGCGAGAGCGACGAGATGGGCCGCGCGGGGTCGCGCACGGCGTCGGACAGCAGGGTGACGTACTGCTCGGCCCTGGTCCTGGCTCCCGGCGCGTCGAACAGGTCGAGCCCGTAGCGCAGCTCCCCGTCGAGCGAGCCGGGCACCAGGACGAGCGCGAGGTCCGAGGCGAGCGGGAAACGGCCCGCCACCAGGGGCGAGACCTGGACGCCCGGCAGCCGCAGCGCGCCCCAGGCGGGGGCTGCCTGGTCGAACTCCGCCTGGTAGAACGGCTGCACGCCACTGGAGGCGTCCAGCTCCAGCTCCTCGGCCAGCCGGTGCGCGGGGTAGGAGCCGTGCGCGGCCGCCTCGTCCAGCGCGTCGCGCACCTGGGCGACGACGGCGGTGAACGAGGGGTCGCCCTCGCAGCCGATCCGGATCGGGAACGCCGGGGCGCGCTCCGCGGCGGGCACGGGTACGCCGACCACGACCTCGTCCTGGCCCGACCAGCGGCACAGCGCGATCGCCCACGCGGCCAGCGTGACGGCCCGGGTGTCGGTCTCGCCGGGCGGGACGGTCTCCGCCTGCCCCGACCAGCGGGACAGCGTCATCGCCCGCGCGGCCCGGGTGGCGCTTTCCGCGTCGGCCTCGCGGGCCATGGTCTCGACCAGCGCGGCCGTCTCCGGCGGGACGGTGAAGGTCACCTGGGCACCGGTGAAACCGGGTACGGCGGGACGGCTCCTGTCGGAGGGCAGGTCCAGGGCCGGGGGTATGCCGTCGAGCCGCTCACGCCAGTAGGCGAGGTCCGCGGCCTCCCCGCCGGCGCTGGCGCCGTCGACGGCGGCGTGGTCGGCAGGGGAGCCGTTGGAGGAGCCGACGGGGGAGGCGTGGCCGTTGGAGGAGGCGCGGAGCGTGGCGCCCGAGGCGTCCTCGTACGCCAGGGAGATCTCCCGCGCGAGGCCCGCCAGGACGCGCTCGTCGGCCACGAGCCGGTGCGCCGTCACGACGAGCGCGTGGTCGTCGTCGGCCATCCGCGCCAGGGCGATCCGCACCGGCGGGCCGTTCTCCAGGTCGAGGCCCCGGTTGGCCTGCTCGGAGACGAGCCGGGCGAGCGCCTCCTCGCGGCGGCTCGCGTCGTGCCTGCCCAGTTCCACCGGCGAAGGGACACCGGCGCGCCGGGGCTCGGCCCCGGAGTCGCCGGGCAACGCCGGCCGCAGGTCCTCGCGCGCCTCCAGCACGTGTTCCAGCGCGGCGATGAGGGCCTTCTCGTCCACGGGGCCGCGCAACCGCGCCGCGAGCGTGACCTGGTCGGTGTGGTCACCCGCGGGTTTGGCCCGGTAGGACCTCCACCCGCTCTCCTGGATCGGCGACAGCGAAGTCTTACTGTCCGGCATGGGGTGCTCCAATCAGTGCCCGGCGTGGTCGAGTTCGAGGTGGACGGGGACGCGGTCGACGCCCCACATGAGGTTCGAGCGCAGTCGCTTCACCGGCCCGGTGAGCTCCATGCGGGCCACCCGGCGGGTCAGCTCCTCCAGCAGCACGCGCAGTTCGAACCTGGCGAGCGCCGCGCCGATGCACAGGTGCTTGCCGAGGCCGAACGTGAGGTGCCTGTTGGGGGTGCGCCCGACGTCGAAGCGGCGCGCGTCGGGGAAGGCGTCCTCGTCGCGGTTGACGGCCGGGTGCCACACGCTGACCCGCTCACCGGCCCGGATGGTCTGATCTCCGATCTTCGTGTCGCGCAGCGCGGTGCGCATGACGTTGAGGCTGGGGGCGGTCCAGCGCAGCACCTCCTCCACGGCGGTCGGGATGAGCGAGGGGTCCTCGCGCAGCCGTCGCCACTCGTCGGGGTTCTCCACCAGGGCGATGACGGCCCCCGCCGAGGCGTGCCTGGTCGTCTCGTTGCCTCCGGTGATGAGGCCGTTGATGTTGAGCAGGATCTCCTCGTCGGTGAGGGGGATCCCGTCGATCCGGCCGCGGATCAGCACGCTGATCACGTCGTCGCCGAGGTCGTCGCGCCGTTCGGCCAGCAGGTCGGCGTAGTAGGCGAAGATGTTGGCGTTGGCCTCGGCCTTCTCGGCGTCGGAGATGACGTCGTCGGAGGCGGCGGAGCCGAACGCGGTGCGCGTCCACTGGATCATCAGGTCCCAGTCGGCGCGGGGCACGCCCAGCAGCTCGCAGATGACCGAGAGTGGCAGCCTGCCCGCCACCGTGTCGACGAAGTCGAAGGAGTCCTTCTGGGCGTTCTCCTGGAGCATCCCGCCCACCGTCTCGCGCATCGCGCCCTCCAGGCGGCGTACCACCCGGGGGGTGAGCGCGGGGTTCATCACGTCACGCAGCCGGCTGTGGCGGCCGTCGGTGACGATGAGCATCTTGCCGGCGGCGGCGCGGGCGGCGGACTCGGTCTGCCCCACCTGCATGCCCCGCTCGGAGGTGAAATTCGTCTTGTCGAGATAGACGGCGACGCCGTCCGCGTATTTGGTGAAAGCCCAGAAACTCGGCCCGTCCGACCTGGCGTTCCAGAACATCGGCCGGTGCTCCTGCAGGTAATGCAGGACGCCGAGGCCGGAGTCGGGGGCCGTGTAGATGTCCGGATCCGCCAGATCCAGATTTTTCAGATTCACGGTCGTGTCCACTGTCATAGGGAATTCCTCCGTGCGTACACGTCGAAGATGTCCGTGTCCTTCAGCAGGGGGTCCTGGCCGATGTCGACCTGGAATCCACGGCCGGTGAGATCGTCGCGTACGGACGCGAGTCTGCCGTCGATGTCGTGGACCTGCATGACGATTTGGTCGACCGCCTCCCAGTCACCGGGAGCGATTCCGTCCAGGACATCGCATTCGGCTTTCTCGACGTTGATTTTCAACAGTCCTATGCGGTCCACGCCCTCGGTGGCCATCACCTCGGAGATCGTCCGCACCTGGCACTCCTGCTTCTCCGTGACGTGCCTGCCCTCGGCCATGTCGGTCACGTCCTCGGGGGCGAAACCGCTGTTGGCGAGGAATGTCCTGGTCACCTCGGCGTCGTGGTCGACGTCGGTGTACATCCCCGACATCGCGGTGGTCTCCGGGTAGACGGTGATGACCGCCGTCCCCGGGGCGCGGGAGAGCGCGCAGTCGAACGCCCTGGCGTTCAGGCCGTGGGCGGACAGATTCGCGCACAACGCGTCGTAAAGCGGCCTGGCGGGCTCGAACGCGAGAATCCGGGTGCCCGGACATTCCCAATGAAACGCCAGTGCGGCGATTCCGATGTTGGCTCCCACGTCGAACACCGTCATTCCGGGCTCAAGGCGAACATCATGCCTGAAGTAGCTTCTGTCGCCCACGATACTGCGATACTGCAGGCTGGTCTCGGCGGGATTGAGCTGGAATACCACATGACCGTCGGGGAGTGTCATCTGGCGCACTCGCTGATTGTTTTCCAGTGTGCCTCTTCGGTGATTTCGCATATCATCACCCTTAACAAAAACCTTATTACAGTCAACCAGAGGTGAAACCCGACAAGGACGGAACGATCTCATGGACACTCAGGGAACAGAAGTCAGGGCGCCGGAGGAAAAGCCGCCCTCTCTCTGGCGAAACCCCGACTTCAACCGGCTCTGGGCCGGCCAGTCGGTCTCGGTCCTCGGCTCCGAGCTGACCACCCTGGCACTCCCGCTCACCGCGATCCTCATGCTGCAGGCCACCTCCTTCGAGGTCGGGCTGCTCAACAGCATGCGCACGATCGCCGCGCTCCTGCTGACCCTGGTCGCCGGCGTGCTCATCGACCGCTACCGCCGCAGGCCGCTGATGGTCGCCTCCAACCTCGGGCGGGCGGGCATCGTGATGCTGATCCCGATCGCGGCCTTCGTCGGCTTCCTCGACATGTGGGTGCTCTACGTGGTCGCGGTCGTGGTCGGCGGCCTGTCGGTGGTCTTCGGGATCGCCTACGCCGCCTACATGCCGACCCTGCTGAGCGAGGAGCACCTGGTCGCGGGCAACAGCCGGATGGCCGCGACCGAGTCGGTGGGCGCCATCGCGGGATCCAGCGCGGGCGGCGTGCTCATCGACCTGTTCCGGCCCGCGTACGTGATGCTGGGCGACGCGATCGCCTTCCTCGTCTCCGCCTTCGCCCTGTCGCGCATCCGTCACGTCGAGCCGCCCGTCGAGCGCAAGGACAGCGGCGGGCGCGGTGCCGTCGCGGCGATGCTCCACGACATCAAGCACGGCCTGAAGGTCACCTACCGCAACGACTACGCCCGGCCGCTCATCATCAACTCCGCCGGGGCGAACTTCGGGTCGATGATGATCCTGACCCTGTTCCTGCTGTACGCGGCGAGGGAACTGCAGCTGTCGGGCACCTGGATCGGCTTCATCTACGCGATGGGCAGCATCGGCGGCGTCGTCGGCGCCGTCTTCGCGAGCAAGCTGTTCGAGAAGCTCGGCTACGGCCGAGGCATCATGGCCGCCCTGATCGCGTTCCGGGTGCTGTGCTTCACGCCGTTCGTGGCCGGTCCGCAGTGGCTGCAGATCACCCTGTTCTCGGTGATCTGGTTCGTCACCGTGTTCGGCGTGGTGGCCGGCAACATCGGCCAGCTCACGCTCTTCCAGTACGTGATCCCCAACCACCTGCGGGGCCGGGTCATCGGCGCGAGCCGCGCGGTCTACCTCGGCATCCTGCCGCTGTCCGCGATGCTGGCCGGCGTGCTGGGCGAGCTGATCGGCATCAAGCCCGCCATCTACGCCGGGGCCGCGTTCCTGCTGCCCTGGATCATCCTGCTGTTCCGCTCCCCGGTGCCGCACCTGCGCAGGCTTGAGGACGCCGAGTTCCTGCGGGACGACGAGGAGCCCGCCGAGGCCGAAGGACCCGGCGGGCGCGAGGACGGCAAGGGCGTCTGAGGTCAACGGTTCGACTCGTTCAACCGGGGACACGCGCGGACATGCTCCGCGAGATCTCGTCCAGCAGGGCGGCGGGCGCCTGGAGGTAGCTCCAGTGCCCGCCGTCCAGCACCGTGTAGCGGGCCTCGCCGTAGGACTCCCAGCCGGCCATCTGATCCGGGGGGATCTGCGTGTCGCCCGACCAGCCGATCGCGGTGATCGGGCACGGCAGCTCCACCGGGTCGGTCTTGTCGAAGCGGCCGTAGGCGGCCACGTCGGCGCGCATGACGTCCGCGGCCATCTCCACCAGCTCGGGCATCGGCTCGGCGCCACGCGCCCGCATGAGGTCCGACACCAGCGCGCCCACCTGCTCCTCGTCGAGCTTGAGGATGCTCGGCCACGACGCCCGGTGCGGCGGGACCATCGAGGAGGCGAACAGGTGGCCGGGCAGCGGGCCGCCGCGCTCCATGAGCAGCAACGTCGCCTCGTAGCCGATGAAGACCGTGCCGCAGTGGCTGATGAAGCCGAACGGCCGGTCCAGGTAGGGCTCCAGGCCCTCCAGCATCTCGGCGGCGACGGCCGCGTAGCTCTCGAACAACGGCTCGCGCAGCCGGTTCTCCCTGCCGGGCAGCTGGACGGGGCACAGCTCGATCCCGTCCACCTCGGCGGGCCAGCCGTGGTACATCGACGCCCCCGCCCCCGGGTACGGCAGGCACCACAGCCTCGCCCTCGCCCCGGGGTCGGGGGTGCGCAACAGCCACGTGGGGCGGTTCCTCCTCCGCTTCCTCTCGGTCATCTCGCCTTTCCTTCCGCCTTGATGTTCCGGATGAGGGTCTCGGGGGTCGGCGCCCGCAGGAAGTCGCGCAGCCGGATCCGCACGCCGTAGCGCGTCCCGATCCGGTCGACGAGACGGGTGGCCGAAAGAGAGTCGCCGCCCGAGCGGATGAAGTGGTCGCCCAGCGCGCCGCGCGCCCCGAGCGCCTGCTCCCACAGCTCCAGCACCCCCGCCGTCACGAGGTCGGTCTCTTTCTCGTGCCCGCCGTCTCCGGGGGGAGCGGCTTCCCGTGGGGCGCCGGCTCCCGGGTGATCCGTTCCGCGGGGATCGCCCCAGGAGGGCGCGGGCAGCGCGCGCCGGTCCACCTTGTTGCTGGAGTTCAGCGGCAGCCGCTCCATCGCGGTCCAGGCGACCGGCACCATCGGTGCGGGCAGACGCGCCGAGGTGAAGGCGCGCAGCTCCCCGGCCCAGGTTTCGCGCGCGGCACCATGCGTGATGCTCTCTGCGGTGGTGTTCGCGGTGCCGTCTGTGACATCGGGCGTGGTGCCGCTCAGAAAAGCGTTCGGGCCGTCGTGCGCGGCGCCGTTCCTGACGACGTAGGCGCACAGTCTCAGGTCGCCGCCTGGACCGGGCACGCCCGTCACGACGCACTCGCGCACCGTGGGGTGTTCGAGCAGTACGGCCTCCACCTCCGCGGGCTCCACCCGATGGCCACGGATCTTGACCTGCTGGTCGACGCGGCCGCGGTGCTCGAGCCGCCCGTCCGGCCGCTCCAGCACGAGGTCACCGGTCCGGTAGAGACGGCCTCCTCCGCCCGAGGGGGCGGGCAGGAAGCGTTCCGCGGTGCGGGCGGGCTCACCCAGGTAGCCCCGGGCGAGCTCGGGCCCGGACACGAACAGCTCGCCGACCTCGCCGGCCGCGACCGGAGTCAGGCCGGAGGTGAGGACGGGCACGCCGACGTCGGGCCAGGCGCGCCCGATGGGGGGCCGGGCGCGCCTGGCGGCCTCGTCGGCGGTGACCGAGGTGAGGCTGTCCTCCAGCGGGACCAGGCAGCTCGTCACGCCGTTGGCCTCGGCGGAGCCGTACTCCACCGCGACCTCGAACGGCAGGTCGGGCGAGGGCCACACGCGCACCGCGTCGCTGCCGACCGTCATGAGCCGCAGCGCCGTCCGCTCGGGCCACGGCAGGCCGTACAGCAGCTCGGCGAGCGGCATGTTCACGTACGCGCGGGTGATGCCCGAGGCGACCATCCAGTCGCGCAGCTCCGGTGGCGAGCCCGCGGTCGCCGCGTCGGCGACGTGCACGCTCGCGCCGGAGCACAGGTACGGCCACAACTCCACCACCGAGACCGACGAGGCCGGGGGAGCCAGCCAGCTGGAGCGGTCGGCGGGGGTGATGCGGTACGCCTCGGCGTGGGTGGCGACCCGGTGGGCGATCGCCCGGTGGGTCACCCCGACGAGCTTGGGCCGCCCCGTCGACCCGGAGGTGTGCACCGCGTACGCGAGCTGGTCCTCGTGCACGGGGACGCCGGGACTCTCCGCGGAGGGTTCGGCGTCGAGGGGGCCGTCGATCACCACGGGGCAGCCGTCGAGGACCGCGGCGACACGGTCGGTGGGCCAGCCGGGGTCGAGCAGCACCGCCGCGCCGCCCGCCTTGCAGACGGCGAGCAGCGCGACGAGCAGGTCGGGGGAGCGGTCAAGCCGCAGGGGGACGAGGGTCTCGGGGCCGACGCCGCGTCGCAGGAGCGAGCGGGCGAGGCCGTTGGCACGGGCGTCGAGGTCTCGATACGTGAACAGGACGGCCCCGGAGACCAGGGCCGTCCTGTTCGGTGCCTCGGACGCCTTCTTCTCGAACAGCGTGTGGACGGCGTCCACCTGTCCTCCGTTCCTCACCCGGCCTTGGCGTCGCGGAGCTCGCGTGCGGGGATCTCACCGGTGGCGACCTGGTTGAGGATGAGCCTCGCCCACTCCTCCACGCTGCGGTTCATCCGGCGGGCCGCGTCACGCCACGACTGCTCCTGGTCGACCGGTACGTCGATATGGATGACGGCCTTCTCCTTGGCGGCCTGCGCTGCCCGGTCCGACGCGGAAAGGGTCGCGGTGCGGTGGGCCTTGATCTGGCTGCGGAGACGATTTCTGGACCAGTTGAAGCGTTCGGCGCGGTCCAGCCAGAGCATCTGCTCGTGGTCGGGAAGCGCGGCCACCTCCGCGTGGTGCTGAAGGCTGAGCTTGTCTCGCCGGCGGGATACCGGGAATCGCCGCGCGACCCAGGCGTAATTGCGCAGGGTCTGGATATCCAGGGAGCTCTCCTCGACCGCTCTCTTGTAACGGTCGGTGTATTCGGTTTCGCCGTAGACCAGCCAGTCGCCGAGCCACCAGGCGGAGGAGTCGGCGATGAGGGAGATCTGGTGACCGATCCGCCGCCAGGTGTCGAAGGGGAGGCTCGACGGAAGCTGCAGCCCGGTCCTCCGGGGCTTGGCGGACGCGTCCAGGGCCAGCTTGGAGCCCTGTGGGCTACTGCGGCGCGGTGCCGGGACGGGAGGCCTCTCATCACAGGATGGGGGGACTTGGCGGTTCGCCTCTCGGTTGGGGGAGAGCACCTGCATGCGACTGTTCCTCCGGATTTCTGTGCACTTGGAGTGAGTCAGGTCTGTCCCTTACCCGTCGTTCCGGAAAGCGCACTTTCGATCATGAGTAATTTCGAGACGGCCCTCCTGAGGTACAACGGAAATACGAAAACACGCCGTTGACCAGCTGAGTCTCCAATCAGCTTGGCGATTTTTTTTGCTCTGTGATATACGCGCCGGTTCAGAATTCAACCTCTCGGAAATGGAATCGATCATGCCGTATCCAAGGTTTCGGTCCGCGAATACGCGCACTTTGCGTCATTCTCTGGTCGCGTACGGTCTCGCGATCGTGCTGCCCTCCGTGCTGGCGCTGCTGATGCTGGGACTCGACCCGGGGACGGCCACCGGTCCCGTCCCGGTGCCCTCGGTGGAGCCGGGGCGGGAGCAGGAGGTGCCGGCCACCCCTCTGCTGCTGCTGTCCGTCACGGTGGTCGTCGCGCTGGCCCACTTCGGCGGGGCCGTCTTCCGCGGGCTGGGTCAGCCCCGGGTGATCGGGGAGATGGCCGCGGGCATCGTGCTCGGCCCTTCCCTGCTCGGCGCCGTGTGGCCCGAGGCCTACCGCGCGCTGTTCCCCAGCGCCGTGATGCCGTATCTGAACCTGCTGGCCCAGTTCGGGCTGGCCTTCTTCATGTTCCTGGTCGGGCTGGAGTTGCGCGGAGACCTGCTGCGCGGCCGGGGCCGGGTCGCGGCGCTCTGCGGCCAGGCGAGCGTGGCGATCCCGTTCGCGCTCGGGGTCGCGCTCGCCCTGCTGATCTACCCGCCGCTGGCGGCCGCCTCCGTCGACTTCCCGGTCTTCGCACTGTTCGTCGGGGCCGCGCTGAGTGTCACCGCGTTTCCCGTACTGGCGAGGATCCTGCTGGAACGCGGGCTCTTCCACACCCCGACCGGAGCGCTCACCGTCACCTGCGCCGCCATCGCCGACGTCACCGCGTGGCTGCTGCTGGCCGTGGCGGTCACCATGGCGAAGGGCTCCTCGCCCGCCGAGGCGCTGCGCACGCTCGGTCTCACCGTCGCCTTCGCCGCCTTCATGGTCGGGGTGGTACGGCCACTGCTGACCCGGCTGCTGCGCCGAGGGCTCTCCCAGGAGGCGACGCTGCCCGTCGTCATCGTGGGCCTGCTCGTCTCCGGACTGCTGACCGAGCTGATCGGCATCCACCTGATCTTCGGAGCCTTCCTGTTCGGCGTCCTGTTCCCGCGCGACGGCGACGTACGGCTGCGGCGGGTCCGCGAGCGCACCCAGGACTTCACCACCTCCTTCCTGCTGCCGCCCTTCTTCGCCTTCGTCGGGCTCAACACCCAGATCGGGCTGCTCAGCCAGGACCTGGCCATGTGGGGATGGTGCCTGCTGATCCTCGCCGTCGCCGTGGTGGGCAAGGTCGGCGGCGTGATGGTCATCGCCAGGCCGATGGGCGTACCCGGGCGGGAGGCCGTGCGGCTCGGGGTGCTGATGAACTGCCGGGGGGTGACCGAGCTGGTGATCCTGAGCATCGGCCTCGGCCTCGGCATCATCACCCAGGCGCTGTTCACGATGCTGGTGATCGTCGCGCTGGTCTCCACGGCCGCGACGGCGCCCCTGCTCGGGCTGCTCGACCGGTGGGACGCGCGGCGCGACGGGAAGGCGTCGGACGGGAGCCGAGGGGAGCCCGAGGCGGCGGGAGCGGTGCCCCGATCCGCCTGAACCGAGATCGGGGGCCGAGAAGGGGAGGCCGGAATCGGGGCGGGGGAGAGCAGGAAGCCGGCGAGGAGAGAGCAGGGGGCCGGTGAAGAACAGGGGAGGCGGGAAGCCGTGAACGGGGGAGGCGAGAGGAGGGGCGGGGAGGCGGGGGAGCGGGGTCAGGAGGCGCAGGGCAGCACCCGGGGCTCCGTGCCCAGCTCGCGCAGCTTGGCGCGGACCTCCTGCGGGCTCTCCCCGGCGACGGTGAGCCGGGAGGTGGCGAACACCTCGCCGTCGGCGTCGGTGATCGGGTCACCGCTGTAGGGGATCTCGCCGCTGAAGCGGGCGGCGTACAGGTGGTCGCGCAGCTCGGGCCGGGCGTGCAGGGAGAAGATCGGCAGCCGGGTCGCCATCGCGGCCAGCCGCATGGTGCCCGACACCCGGGGGTTGATCTCCAGCAGGTGCACCTCCCCGGTCCTGGTCAGCAGGAACTCCACCTCCAGGTAGCCGTGCGCCTCGGCCAGGTCGGCGAGCCGCTTGCCGACGGCCCGCAGCTTGCGCTCCCAGGTGCCGCCGAGCGTCGGGCCGGGACACAGCCGCAGCCGCCGCCACGGCGGGACCAGGTCGGGCGAGGTCGCCCCCTTCCACACCGGCGGGAACGTCGCCGTGCCGTGCTCGTCGCGGTAGACCAGCACCGAGTACTCGATCCCGTCGACATACAGCTCGCCCAGCTCGTTGGGGGCGAGGCGGCACTCGTCCGCCCGGGCCAGCCGGGTGCCGACACTCTGCGTGCCGTGCCGGTCCTTGATGACCACGGGGGTGTCGGGGCCCGTCTCGGGCAGCGGCTCACCGGCCCGCGCCCACGGCGGGGATACCAGGCGGTAGCGGTCGAAGAACTCCTTCATCAGGATCTTGTCGCTGCCCAGCGAGGCGCACAGCCGTGACTGGCACTCGGCCCCGTGGCCGAGCTCGCGGAGCCGGAAGGCGAGCAGCTGGTCGCGGCCGAGTGTCGTGTGGCTGGAGTGGAAGACCACCGTCGCCCGTGGCGTCTCGCCGATCGCGTCGAGCAGCGGGGCCACGTCGACGTGGTGGTCCTCGCCGGTGAAGACGACCCGGTCCCGCGGGCCGAGGTCGACGAAGTGACCGAACCAGCTCTCCAGGCTGGCGGGGGCGACGGCATGGATGACGGGAGACATTTGTCGGCTCATGTGGATTACTCCGGAATCGACGCTGGAAACAGGAATGACGTTACGCGGTACGCGCCATCGAGAATGCGTCGTCGAACGCCTCGAGATACGCGCCGACCAGTGGTGAGTTCGGTTCCCAAAGAAAGTTCACCGGCAATTTCATCCACCTGGCGAACAATTCCGTGGAACGCGGGAACGGCCGGTCGTTCACCGCCGCGGCGGCCCGCACGGCTGCGGCGACCGCCGGTGACCAGTCGGGCGCGGTGCCCTGGAAGAGCGGGAAGACGTGCAGCGGCCGGGTGGCCGGGGCGCGCACCTTCAGGCCGCGCTCCTGACCGGCACCCACCAGCTCGTCCCGGCTGAACGGGCACTCCGGCGTCACCTCGACGACCCCGTCGTACCACGCCCCCATCGTGACGCCCTCGGCGACGGGGGAGGGGCGCACGCCCGGCAGCGCGCCGAGCCCCGCGGACAGGGCGGACATGTTGCCCCCCCTGCGTTCCACCAGCTCGTCCAGGCGGTCGAGGTGGCTCTGGGCGAGCACGGCCCCCGGCGTGGAGATGCGGAAGTTGCCGCCGAGCCCGGTGAGCAGGAACGGCTGGTAGCGGGCGGCGTCGATGGTGAGGTCGGTGCGGTGCCGGAAGTTGGTCAGCAGGCAGGCGCGGGCGAAGACGTCCTCGGAGTCGGTGAGGAGCATGCCGCCCATGCCCCCCGAGATCAGCTTCCTGCCGCCCACGCTGAAGACCGAGACGTCGCCCATGGAGCCCACGGGCCGGGAACGGAAGGTGGCGCCGTGGGCGTGCGAGCAGTCCTCGACCAGCGCGAGCCCGCGCCGGTCGGCCACCGCGCGCAGGGCGTCCATGTCACAGCTGTGGCCCCACAGGTGGGTGACGACGATCGCGACCGTACGGGGCGTGACCAGCGCCTCCACGTCCGCCGCGGCCACGTTCCCGTCGGCGCCGCCCGCGTCGCAGAGCACCGGTACCGCGCCCAGCAGGAACAGCGGTGAGGCGGTGCTGAAGAACGTGAGGTCCGGGACGATCACCTCGTCGCCGGGGCCGATGCCCAGCGCGAAGTAGGCGGCGAGCAGTCCCGCGGTGCCGGAGGTGAGCGCGAGGGCGTGGGCGCGGCCGTGCCGCTCGGCGAACGACCGCTCCAGCTCGGCCAGTTCGGGGCCGTAGTCGTAGTCGAACGTGCGCCCCAGTGTCACCAGCTCGGCGACCCTGGCCGCCACGCCGTCGTCGTAGACCGGCCATTCGAGCGGGTGCGGCGGGCTCACGCGACCGCCCCCTTGCGGACCACGAGCCTGGTCACCGCGTGGGTGTGCGGTTCCTCGTGGCCCTTGTGGGTGTGCGTGGAGTCGGTGTCGGTGGCGCTCAGCACGGTCCACCCGGCGTACCTGGCGAGATACCAGTCGTGGGGCAGCAGGACCGGCATGCGCATCTCGCCGGCGGGAGGTACGTAGGCGTGGCCGCGGTTGAACATCAGCAGGGCGTTCACCCCTCCCGGCCTGGTCGCGGCCTGGAGTCCGGCGACGACGTCGGCGACCTGTTCCTCGTCCTCCAGCCAGTGCAGGACGCTGCACGCCAGCACCCCGTCGAACGCTGCGGGCTCCAGATCGGCGGTGCGCGCGTCGCCCCGCCGCCACTCGATCCCCCCGGCGTCACCCCACGCCCGCGCGCCGTTCTCCAGCGCGGCGGCCGACACGTCCATCGCGAGCACCCGCGCGCCCCGCTGGGCGAGCCGCACCGCGTTGCGTCCCTCACCGCACCCCACGTCGAGGACGGCGGGCGCGCCCGCGCCGGGTGGTGAGGCGGGCGGGCCGATCTCCTCGGGGGCCGCCGGCAGGGAGAGCGCGTCTGCCAGGGCGTCGGAGATCCGGTCGGGCCTGCGTCCCCACAGGCAGGCGGTCCTGGTGTACCGGGCGTCGCATCCACCGTCGTCGTCGTAGCCGGTCGGCCGCATGTGCTGTGTGTGCTGTGTGTTGGGTCCCATCTGGCGGAGGCTAGGCGCGGCCTTGATCACCGTCAACGGGGGTGGACGGCCGCCGGAGGCGTCGCGTGCCGCAGGGCCTGTACGGGTACGAGCTTCAACTTGTCGCGTCCCTGACTCACCGGGGTGGGGTACTCGCCGGTGATGCAGCCCTCGCACAATCCCTCGCCCGCCGCGCTGCCGACCGTGTGACGCATGCCCGCCACCGACAGGTACGCCAGGCTCGTCGCGCCGATGATCCGGCACACCTCCCCGGTCTCGCGGCCGGTCGCGACCAGCTCGCCGGTGTCGACGATGTCCACCCCGTAGTGGCAGGGCGCGATCAGCGCCGGAGCGGCGATCCGCACGTGCACCTCGCTCGCCCCCGACTCGCGCAGCAGCGTGACGATGCGCCGCATGGTGGACCCGCGCACGATCGAGTCGTCGACCACCACGACCCTGGCCCCGTCCACCGGCGAGCCGATGGAGAACTTGCGCCGCAGCTTGCGCTCGCGCCGCCGCTGGTCGGGCTCGATGAACGTCCTGCCCACCTGCTCGTCGCGGACCAGCGCCCCGGCCAGCGGGAGTCCGGCCGCTCGCGCGTACCCCCTGGCGGCGGGCACACCGGAGGCGGGGACGGCCACGACCAGGTCGGCGTCCGCCGGGGACTCCAGCGCCAGCCGTTCACCGAACGCCATCCGCGTCGCGCCGGTCCTGGCGCCGCCGATCCTGGAGTCCTGCCTGGTCAGATAGAGGTGCTCGAACACGCAGAAGCCGCGCGGGGCGGGGGCCGCCACGCGGTACGTCCCGATCGGCCGTCCGTCGCGCAGGACGAGCAGCTCGCCCGGCTCCACCTCCCGCTGCCCGGAGCAGCCGAGCGCGTCGAGGGTGCAGGTCTCCGAGGCGACGACCGCCCTGCCCTCGGCGAACCCGGCGACCAGGGGACGGATGCCGTGCGGGTCCCTGAAGGCCACGAGCCGGTCGCCGACGGCGCACACCACCGAGTACGCGCCGCGCAGCACCCGCACGGCCCGCGCGACCGCCGCCACGATCGGGTCGGAGTCGGGGTAATCACTGTCCTGAGAGGCCGGGCCATCAACGGGGTTCAGACCGTTCAGGTCGTTCAGACCGTTCAGACGGTCCTGAGCGGCCGCGCCGTGCAAGCCGTCCGAACCGTCCGGCCCGTTCAGGCCGCTCAGGGCGCCGGCGAGAAGGGCGAGGATGACCTCGGAGTCGCTGGTCGAGCGGAACGCGTAGCCCTCGCGGCCGAGCCGGGCGCGCAGTTCGGCGGCGTTGGTGATATCCCCGTTGTGCGCCAGCGCGATGCGCCGCGCCTCGTGCACGAAGGGCTGGGAGTTCTCCAGCAGCGTGGCGCCCGTGGTGGAGTAACGGGTGTGGGCGACCGCGAGCCTCCCGGCGGGCCAGTCGCCGCGGGCGGAGTCACCGCAGTCCGAGCGCGAGGCGAACCCCAGCGACCGCCGGACCTCCACGCCCTCGGGTCCGGCCACCGCGATGCCCCACGACTCCTGGCCACGGTGCTGCAGGGTGACGAGCCCGTCGAAGGCCGGTCGCCCGGCGGTCCCATCGAGAACAGATACGCCGGCTATTCCACACATAGCTCCCCTTCAAAACCCTAACATTTCGCGGAAAGTGCGTTAAATCGCTTCTGCTTGACCATGGCATTGTTTGATTGCAACGTCGTGTCGAATGGCGAATGAGGCAAAGGAGAGTCGAATGGCAGAGTCAGTGGATACGGCCGAGTACACGGTGGTGCGCAATCACGAGGAGCAGTACTCCATATGGTGGGCCGACCGTGACATTCCCGAGGGCTGGCGCAGCGTCGGCCACAACGGCACCCGTGAGGAGTGCCTGGCCCACATCGAGGAGGTCTGGACGGACATGCGTCCCCTGAGCCTGCGCCGCTGGATGGACGGCGAGCGCCCCTGACCCGCGCGCCCGCCGAGGAGCCCGCCGACGAACGGTCCCCCGAGGACGGTCCCCCTAAGGAGGAGCCGATGGACACGATCCAGGAGCACGACGCGCGCCTGGTCGTCGAGGAATGGAACCGCACCGAGCTGGCCGACGAGCCGGCGACCGTCATCGAACGGTTCGCCGCCCAGGTCGCCAGGTCGCCCGACGCCACGGCGCTGACGGACGAGGAGGGCACGACCCTCACCTACGACGAGGTACGCCGCGCCGCCAACCGCCTCGCCGGACACCTGCTCGCCCTCGGCCTGCGCCCCGAGGACCGCTGCGCCGTCTACCAGCGCCGCTCGGCCGGCATGGTCGTGTCCATGTTCGGGACACTGGCCGCCGGTGGCGCGTACGTGCCGATCGACGAGGGCAACCCGCCGGAACGGGTCGAGGCGATCCTGCGCGACGCCGGCACCGCCGTGGTGCTGGCCGACTCCACCACCGAGGCCGAGGTGCCGCCCGGCCCGTGGTGCGTGGTCAACGTCGACGACCACCCCGGCAACGACGAGAGCGACCCCGAGATCCGGCTGCACCCGGCCAACCTCGCCTACGTCATGTACACCTCCGGCAGCACGGGGGCACCCAAGGGCGTCCTCATCGAGCACCGCGCGGTCACCGCGTTCGTCAGGGGCGCCCAGCACCTGTACGGGCTCTCTCCCCAGGACCGCTTCGTGCAGTTCTCCTCGATCGCCTTCGACGTCTCCACCTTCGACGCCTTCGGAGCGCTGCTGTCGGGCGCGGCCCTGCACGTCGCCTCCACCGAGACCCGCGCCTCCTCGACGCGCCTTCGCGACCTGCTGCGCGAGCGCCGCATCTCCGTCTACATGGGCACCCCCGGGGTGCTGAGACTGCTGGAGCCCGGTGACTTCCCCGACCTGCGGGTCGTCGCCGTCGGAGGCGAGAGCTACTCGGGTGAGTTCACCACCCGCTGGGCGGCCGGACGCAGGTTCGTCAACAGCTACGGCCCCACCGAGACCACCGTCGGCGTCATCACCCAGGAGTGCGAGGGACACTGGGACGCCTCGCCGCCCATCGGACGCGCCATGCCCAACCACCGGGCCTACGCGCTGGACGAGTCGATGCGTCCCGTCCCGATCGGCACGGTCGGCGAGCTGTACGTGGGAGGCCCCGGCCTCGGACGCGGTTACCTGGGCCGCCCCGGCACGAGCGCGGCCTCCTTCGTCCCCGACCCGTTCGCCACCACGCCCGGCGAGAGGCTCTACCGCACCGGCGACCTGGTGCGCTGGACCCCCGAGGGCGAGCTGGTCTTCGCCGGGCGGGCCGACCGCCAGGTCAAGGTCCGCGGTGTCCGCGTCGAGCTGGAGGAGATCGAGGCGACCCTGTGCAGGCACCCCGACATCGCGCACGCCGTGGTCGAGGCCGAGGCGCGCGACGACGGCGACGCCCGCCTGATCGCCTACGTCGTCTCCACCGCCCCCGAACCCCCCGGCGTCACCGAGTTGCGCGAGACCGCGGCCAGGTGGCTGACGGCCCCGCTGGTTCCCAACGAGTTCGTCCACGTGCCCGAGATACCGCTCACCCCGGCCGGCAAGGTCGACCGCGACGCCCTGGCCGAGGCGAGGGGGCGGCGCGCGGCCGCCGTGGAGACCGGCGACACCAAGAACGCCAGGGACGCCGAGGACGCCGAGGACGCCGAGTGGACGCCGACCCGGCGCAGGGTGGCCGAGGAGATCGTGAAACCGCTGCTCGGCGTCGACTCCGTCGGCCCGCACGACCACTTCTTCGAGCTGGGCGGCACCAGCATCCAGGTCATCCAGCTCCTCGGCAAGGTACGCACGACCTTCGGCATCGAGGTGCCGGTCGTCGAGTTCTTCGACCGGCCCACCATCGCCGGGGTCGCCGACGCCGTCGACTCCGAGGTCCGCTCCGACATCAAGGACATCGTCCGCGAGGGCTGGGACGACATCGCCGACCGCTACGCCGCCTTCCAGTCGGAGTTCTCCGACGGCCCCCGCATGACCTGGACCGACCACCTGCTCGGCATGCTGCCCGACGAGGACGCGGCCGTGCTGGAGCTGGGCGTCGGCGGCGGCCACGAGTCGTCGCGCCGCCTGGCCGAGGCACACGACCTCACCGCCGTGGACATCTCCGCCGAGCAGCTCAGGCTCGCCGCGAAGACTTTGCCCGGCGCGACGCTCGTCCAGGCCGACATGGCCGAGGCGGAGTTCCCCGACGCCTCCTTCGACGCGGTGGTGTCCATCTACACCCTCACCCACCTGCCGAGGGAGGAGCTTCCCGCCCTGCTGAAGGGCATCGCCCGCTGGCTCAAGCCGGGCGGCCTGCTGCTCGCCACGCTCATGACCGAGGACATCCCCGGCGCGGTGGAGGAGTGGTTCGGCTCGACCATGTTCTTCTCCGGCTTCCCCACCGAGGAGAACCTGCGCCTGCTGCGCGAGGCGGGCCTGGCCCCCGAACGCGACGAGGTCGTGGCACAACGGACACCGCTCGGGGAGTCACGCTTCCTCTGGGTGATCGCGAGAAAGACGGAGGGGCCGTCGTGACCGGTCTGCCCGTCCGCACCGCCCCGCTGTCCTACCTCCAGGAGCAGCTCTGGTTCGTCGAGCAGGACGATCCGGGCAACGGCTCGTACAACGAGCTGAAGGTGCTCGTCCTGGACGGCACGCTGGAGGCCGCCAGGCTCGGGCGGGCGCTGGAGCAGGTGGTCGCGCGGCACGACGTGCTGCGCACCACCTTCGTCTACCAGGGCGCGGAACCGGTGCAGGCGGTCTGGGACCGAGGTCCCGTGCTGCGCGAGGCGACCGTCGGCGGCGAGCAGGCGCTCATGGAGTACGCCCGCGAGGTCGCCGAGGCCCCCTACGACCTCGCCTCGGGACCGCTGCTGCGCGCCTCGCTCGTCACGCTCGGCGCGGATCGGCAGGCGCTGGTGCTCGGGGTCCACCACATCATCAGCGACGGGTTCTCGATGAACCTGCTGCTCGACGAGCTTGACGCCGCCTACCGGGGAGAACTCCCCGGCGGGCCCCGAAGCGGACCGCATGGCGGATCACACGACGAGCCGCCCGGTGAATCGCCGAGCGGGCCACGTGACGAGCCACCCGGCGAGTCGCGGAACGGCTCGCGGAACGGCTCGCGGAACGGCTCGCGGAACGGCTCGCGGAACGGCTCGCGGAACGGGCCGCCCGGCGAGTCATCGGACGGGACACGGGAGAAGTCACCGGACGAGCCGCCCGCCCAGTACGGCGACTTCGCCCGCTGGCAGCGCGAACAGTTCAGCGGGGGCCGCCTCGCCGCCGACGTCGACCACTGGCGGCGGGAACTCGACGGAGCGCCCGCCGTGCTCGAACTGCCCGCCGACCGGCCCCGCCCACGCCGCCGTGCCGGCGCGGGCAGACGCGAGCGCTTCCCGCTCGACCCCGCCCTCACGGGCCCGCTCGGCGAGGTCGCAGAACGCGTCGGCGGCACCGTCTTCACCGTGCTGCTCGCCGCCTTCACCGCCACCGTCTACCGCTACACGGGACGCGGCGACATGGTGCTCGGCACCGGCGCCCCCGGCCGTCCCGGGCGCGAGTTCGACGGCACGCTCGGCTTCTTCGCCAACATCGTGCCCGTACGGCTGCGCCCGGCGGGCGAGATGCCCTTCACCGACCTGGCCGACGCGGTCAGCGAGGCCGCCTTCGACGCTTTCGACCACCAGTACGTGCCCTTCGAAAAACTCGTGGAGTTCCTGCAGCCCGAGCGAGACGCCGGGCACACTCCGCTCGTGCAGGTCGTCTTCACCATGTGGGACGCCGGGGCGGCCGAGCGTTCCATCGGCGGCGTGCCCGCGGCCGAGGTCGAGGTGACACGCGGCCGGTCCCGCTTCGACGTCGCGGTCGAGGCGGTACGCCGGGGCGACCGGGTCGACCTCTTCGTCGAGTACGACGACGCCCTCTTCGACGAGGCCACGATCGCCCGGGTGATGCGCCACTACGACCGGGTGCTGCGGGCCGTCGCCGACGACCCCACCCGGCCCCTGGCCGACATCCCGATGATCGGCCCGGAAGAGCTCGTCACCCTCACCCAGGGCGACGTGACCGTGCTCGACCACGACGGCAACGTGCTGCCCGCCGGGGCCGTCGGCCGGCTGGTCCACCGCTCAGGCGGCGAGGGCGTGGCAGGTCCCAGCGGGCGCCTCGCCATCCGCAGGCCCGACGGGCGCGTGGTCGAACGCGGGCGCGAGGACCGCCTGGTCGGCATCGGCCCCTTCCAGGTGCAGCTGGAGGACGTCGAGGAGGTCCTGCGCGCGCACCCCGCCGTACGCGACGCCGCCGTCGTGGCGGTCGAGGGCGGCGCGGGCCGCGAACTGGTCGCCTACGCCGTCGCCGAGCCGCCGCCCGACGAGCTGCGCGCCACCCTCGTCGAGCGGCTGCCGCAGTACATGGTGCCCGCCGTCGTCGTGCCGGTGGACCACATCCCGCGCGCCGAGGACGGCCGCGTCGAGACCGGCGGCTTGCCCGACGCCGGCGAGCGCGCGGAGCGGACCGAGCTGCCCGCCCTGGAGGCCGCGCTCTGCGTCATCTGGGCGCGCGTGATGAACCTCGACGAGGTGGAGCCCGACGACGACTTCTTCGCCCTGGGCGGCCACTCCATGCTCGCGGCCCGCCTGGTGCGTGAGATCGCCTCCGTGCTCGCCGTGCGCGTACCGCTCATGGCCCTCTTCGAGAACTGCACCCCCGCCGACCTCGCCGACTACATGGCGGCGAGGCATCCCGCGCTGGAGCACACCCTCGGGGACGCGGGCCGCGCGAGCCGTACGACCCCCGCCGGGAAGGCCGGGAGCACCGGGGAGATCGGGCGGGACGGCGAGGAGCCCGACACCAGCGCGCTGTCCACCGCGCAACTGCAGATCTGGATCAACGAGCAGCTCGCGGGCGGCGACGCCCGCGACTTCATCGCCGCCGTCACCTACCGGGTGCGCGGCCCGCTCGACGCGGACGCCCTGCGCGGCGCGTTCGACGCGCTGGTCGCGCGACACGAGAACCTGCGCGCCCGTGTGGCGCTCGTCGGCGACGTGCCGGTGCTGCGCTTCGACCCCGGCGTACGCGTCCAACTGCCCGTCGAGGACCTCACCGGCCTGCCGGAGCAGGAACGCGCGCCGGAGGCGGCCCGCCGCACCGCGAGCGACGCCGACCGCGGCTTCGACCTGTCGGCCGCCCCCCTGGTGAGGGCCACCCTCTACCGGCTCGGCGAGAACGACCACGTCCTCGCGCTCGTCCAGCACCACCTGGTCACCGACGGCGTGTCCATCGGGCTGCTCGTGGGCGAGCTGGGCCGCCTGTACTCCGAGCGGGACGCCACCCCCGCCGCTCCGCACCTGCGCTTCGCCGACTACGTCGCCTGGGAACAGGCCTGGCTCGGCGGCCCCGAGGCCGCGGCCTCGGAACGCTTCTGGCGCGAGCGGCTGCGCGAGGCACCGGAACTGGTCCTGCCCAGGACACGTGGCGGGCGACGCGAGAGCCGCGACACCGAGATGATCGCCCACCGCCTGCCGCACGCGGAGTCGCGGCGGCTGCTCGCGCTGGCCAGGCAGAACAGGGCCACCCCCTACATGCTGGTCACGGCCGCGTTCGCGGCGATGCTCGCCCAGTGGAGTGGCCAGGACGACGTGGTGATCGGCACCACCGCCGACAACCGGCCGCTGCCCGGCCTGGAGGGCGTGGTCGGCTGCTTCGTCAACATGGTGGCGCTGCGCGTCGACTGCGGCGGCGACCCCACCTTCACCGAGCTGGCCGGGCGGGTGCGCAGGACCGTGCTGGAGGCGTACGCCCACCAGAGCACCCCGTTCAACGAGGTGGTGCGGGCCTTGAGGATCCACCCGGACCCGCGCAGGATGCCACTGTTCCAGGTGACGTCCGACTGGGCGGGCGACGGACCGGCGATCCCGGAGCTGGCCGGGTGCGAGGTGGGGTTCGACTACGTACACACCAGGGCGAACCGCTACGAGCTGGAGATGTACGCCGGGATGGCGGGGGAGCAGGTGGTGCTCGACCTGGAGTACGCCGTCGAGCTGTGGGACCGCAAGGAGGTCGAGGAGCGCCTGTCGCGGGTGGCGGCGCTGCTCACCCGCGCCGTGGCGGAGCCGGACACCAGGCTCTCGGAGCTGCTCGGCTGACCGATCCCCTTGGTGAGGCGACCTTTCTTCGCGGGGGGTCGCCTCATCGGAACGTGTTTCCCACCGTTGGGTTGTCGGGAAACCCGCCAATCCCGACGTCCTCCGTCCTCCGCGAGAGCCTCACGGGCTTTGAGCGGCGACGCACCGGCCGGTGATGACGGGGGCCCGTCGTGACCCACCGGCCCGTTGCGCCGGGGGTGGTCAGGATGCGGGCTGGTCGAGGTCGGACAGGTCCAGGACGAAGCGGTAGCCGGCATCAGCCGGGTGACCATCCCGGACCGCGTCTTCGCCGCCGTGCCACTGACCGGATCCTTCGCTCGCGGCATGCGACCTCGTGTCGCCCCCTGTCATAGCGGGCGGCGCAGCCCGTCCAGCAGGAGGGTGATGACACCGTCGGCCTCGGCCCGCCAATGGGGGCGGTCGTGGGCCGCGCCGATGCCGTGCAGTGCCATCATGACGGCGCCGGCATTCACGTCGTCGCGGATGGCGCCGTCTTTCGCGGCGGTGGCCACCAGGTCGGTGATGGCCTGCTCCAGTGCCTTGCTGCCTTCGGCGAGTACGCCCGAACGGGTGGCCATGAGTGTGGCCAGTGTCCGGGCGAGGCCGTGGTGGGTGTCCAGGTAGCCGACCATGTCGCGCAGGAAGGTGGCCAGTGCCTCCGGTGCGGGCAGTGTGGCCTGTAGTCGGCGGGCGCGGTCGCACAGCGTGGCGACTTCTCCGTGGTAGACCGCCTCGGCCAGTGCCTCCCGGGTGGGGAAGTGGCGGTACAGCGTGCCGGTGCCCACGCCGGCCAGTTGGGCGAAGTCGTCGAAGCGCAGGTCGAAGAAGTCGCCGGTGTCGAAGATCTCCCGGGCTTTGGCGATCAGGGCCTCGCGGTTGCGCCGGGCGTCGGCGCGCAGCGGTTTGGCGGTGGTCATGCGTTCCCTCGCGTTGACAAGTGGAGACTGTCTCCATATCTTCAAAGAAGTGGAGATGACCTCCAATTCGATTGTATCCCATGAGGTGCGGCGTGAAGATCCTGATGTTCGGCCGAGGCGTGATCGCCACCATCTACGGCTGGGCCCTGGAGAGGGCCGGTCACGACGTCGAGTTCTACGTCCGGCCCGGACGCGCGGCGACGTACGGCGAAGCGATAGACCTCGACCTGCTCGACGCACGACGGCGGCCGTGGGGAGAACGCGTCGTCGAGAGGTGGCCGGTACGCCTGCGCGAGACGCTGGAGCCCGACCACGACTTCGACCTGATCGTGCTCAGCGTGTCGCACCACCGCCTCGCCGAGGCGGCGGCCTTCCTGACCCCGCGCGTCGGCCGGGCCACGGTGCTGGTCTTCGGCAACATCTGGACCGAACCGCCGGCCGCGATCGGCGACCTCCCCTGCGATCAGGTCGCCTGGGGCTTTCCCGGCTCCGGCGGCGGCTTCGGCGAAGACGGCGTGCTCCGTGGGACGCTGCTGCCGTCGGTCGTCTTCGGCACCCTCGGCCCGCCCCCGACCGACCGGGAGCGGGCCGTACGCCAGGCGTTTCGCGAGGCCGGACTCCGGCTCAAGGAACAATCCGATTTCCGCGGCTGGTTGTGGATCCATTTCGTGTTCGATGCGGGCCTGCACTCCCAAGGCCTGAGACTGGGCTCGTTGTCCAAGCTGACAGGGGCGACGGGCGACCTGCGCGAGGCGCTGCTGGCCATCCGCGAGCTTCTGCCGCTCCTCCAGGCGCGTGGTGTCGACCTGCGACGTCACCGCGGTGTGCTGTCGTTGCGTGCGCCCACCTGGCTGACGGCCCCCGTGCTCGCCTGGCTGACCGCTCATGTCGCGCTCGCGCGCGTGAGTTTCACGGCGCACTCCGATCCCGACGCCGAGGAGCCGCGTGAGGTCTGCCGGGACACCCTGGCCGAAGCGCGACGGTTGGGCATCTCGGTACCGCGACTGGAAGCGGCGGAACCGCACTTCGCCCGAGAGGGGACGGGGCGAGTCTGAATCCACCGATATCTGTCGGTCCCGGTGGTCCATTGCGGCTCCTTGGTCCGCCGCATCCCAGAGCCGAACCCGGTCGCACCGGTCGGCCAACCGCCGTTCACATGCGGCTTTTCGTTGTCCAGCCTCTATCGCCTGTCCGTGACGTCGTGGAAGGAAAAGTCATGACCACCGCAGAGAAGCACGAGTTCCCCATGGCCCGTACGTGCCCGTTCGCGCCGCCGTCGGCGTACGAGGAGATCCGCGAAGGAGAGCCGGTCTCGCGGGTTCGTCTGCCCGACGGCGGGTGGGCCTGGGTGGTCAGCCGCCACGAGGACGTGCGAACCGTGTTGAACGACCGGCGGTTCAGCGCCGACCGGGAGCATCCGGATTTCCCGGCACTGGTCAAGGGCGAGGCGGCGTTCCGGCGGCCGGACGAGGAGCGCTTCCTGATCTCGATGGACGCGCCCGAGCACGGGCCGGCGCGCAAGGCCGTACTCGGCGAGTTCACGGTGCGCCGGTTGGAGGCGCTGCGGCCGCGGATCCAGGAGATCGTCGACGGGCAGATCGACGCGCTGCTGGCCGGGCCGCGGCCCGGTGACCTGGTGGAATCGCTGTCGCTGCCGGTCCCGTCACTGGTGATCTGCGAGATGCTGGGCGTGCCCTACGCCGACCATGAGTTCTTCCAGGAGCACACGGTGAAGGTGATCAAGCAGTCGACGCCGCCCGAGGAGCGGGGGGCGGCCATGATGGCCATCCAGGGCTACATGACCGACCTCATCGCGCGGAAGGAGGAGAACCCGCCGGACGACCTGCTCGGGCGGCAGATCGTCAAGCTGCGCGCGGACGGCACCTACCGGCGGACGGCACTGGCCCGCATGGGCTTGCTGCTGCTCGTGGCCGGCCACGAGACGACGGCGAACATGATCTCGCTGTCGACCGTGGCGTTCCTGCGCGACCCGGAGCAGCTCGCGATGATCAAGGCTGACCCGGGCAGAACGCTCAACGCGGTCGAGGAGATGCTGCGCTACTTCACGATCATCGACGTGGCGACGGCCCGGCTGTGCGTCGAGGACGTCGAGGTCGGCGGGCAGCTGATCCGCGCCGGCGAAGGACTGCTGGCGCTCGGGTATTCGGCCAACCGAGACCCGCGGGCGTTCGAGAACCCGGACAAGCTCGACATCGAGCGCGGCGCGCGCCACCACGTCGCGTTCGGGTTCGGGCCGCACCAGTGTCTGGGCCAGAACCTGGCTCGGATGGAGCTGCAGATCGTGTTCGACACGCTGTTCCGTCGCGTGCCCACGCTGGAGCCGGCGATGGATGTCGACGAGCTGCCGTTCAAGGACGACGCGAACATCTATGGCCTGTACCGGCTCCCGGTGACCTGGTAGCGGACGAACCGCCATCCCCATCTCAGGAGGAGAGGGCCATGAAAATCATCGCGGACACCGACAGGTGCGTCGGTGCCGGACAGTGCGTGCTCACTGAGCCCGCGCTGTTCGACCAGAGCGAGGACGACGCCACAGTCATCGTGCTGAACGAGACACCGGAGGGCGAGCTGGTCGAGAAGGCCCGCGAAGCGGTGCACCTGTGCCCTGGCCAGGCACTCTCCCTGGAGGAGTGAGGCAATCCGTGGATGGCCGTACAGCCTGAAAGGATCACGCTGATCGGTGTGGGACGCCGAACGGCGCGTCTCCGCTCGAACAGGGCAGTGGCCGCGCGAGAGCAGGTGAGCCAGGAGCAGGCGGCGGCCGTTCTCGGAGAGCAGCGGCAGGCCGATACCCGTCACCGCCGCCCGCGTGCGCCGTGGCCGCCGAGCCCAGCAGCGGCGCGGTCGCGGCGGCACCGGCCACCACGGCGGCGCCCCGCAACAGCGAACGCCGGTCCCATGCCCCGTTGTCAGCCACAACCCTCTCCTTTTCCTGGTCACCTTCGACGCGACGTTCCGATCGGCGGACGGAACGTCGCGTCCACTGTCGACCGGCCGTGTGCCCGCCTCGTCCTCGCCGCGTCATGGTCGTGTCACGGCCCTGCGGACGGTCGCGCCGACGGTCGCCGTCGTCGACGAACGGTGACGTGCGGCGGGCAACGCGGGCACATTCGGCGCCGATCGTGGTGCGTCATGAACGAGCCACGCATGATCCCGCCTCGGCCCCGTGACCGGCTGTACGCCGTGGTCACGCTGGTGCTCGCCGTGCTCCTGCTGCCCGCGGCGTTCGTCCGCGACCCCGGCCGCGCCCGCGAACTCGCCTGCCGCTGGGCGTTGCGGATGCGATTCCCCGCCGAGGACCTCACCGGGCTCACCGAAGGTGCCCTGGCGGCGTTCACCGCGGCGCGCACCCGGGCGCTCTGGCGTCACGGCCGGCTCATCGGCCTCACCTCGGGATACCGCGATCCCCATGTGCAGCAACGGATGTTCGACGAGGAGGTGCGCCGCGCGGGCTCCCCGGCGCTGGCGCGCATGCTCGTGCTGCCACCGGCGGAGTCCGGCCACGTCAGGGGCGTCGCGTTGGACGTGCGCCCCCACGAGGGCGCGCGCTGGCTGGAGGAACACGGCGCCCGCTACCACCTTTACCGCATCTACGACAACGAGTGGTGGCACTTCGAGCACCGCCCGGACAGCGGCGGCAGGCCGCCACGGCGACTGCCCCACCCCGGCGTGGGTTACGCCGGCGAGCGCACGGACCGGCTGTAGTCCGGTCCTGGTCAGCGCGTGGAGGGCGACTGGGGGAAGTCGAACCGGTCGGTCCGGCGAGCACGACCCCCGGTGGTCGGCGGGGGACGGCCGGCTCGTCCCGCATCGGGACCCAAGGCCGCCGGCCGTGACACGACCATGACACGGCGCTGACGAGGCGGGGACACAGTCGGTCGACAGTGGATGGGGCCCGCTCTCCAGGGGGGGAGCCGGCTCTCTCCGTGCCGTCGAGGAAGGCTGATCGATCGTGACCGAACGCGTACGCGTGGCCGTGCTGGCCGGTGGGCCGTCCGCCGAGCACGAGGTGTCGCTGCAGTCGGCGCAGGCCGTGCTCAACGCTCTGCCGAGGGATCTGTACGAGCCCGTCGCGGTCATCATCGACCGGAGGGGCAGGTGGCCGGTGGAGTTGCGACGCGGTCTGGTGGACGTGGTCTTCCCCGCGCTGCACGGGCCGTTCGGCGAGGACGGCGTCGTGCAGGGTCACCTGGAGACGTTGGGCATCCCGTACGTGGGCTGCGGTGTCATGGCCTCCGCCGTGGCCATGAACAAGGTCGCGATGCGGCGCGCGTTCCTGGCAGAGGACATTCCGATCACGCCGCATGTGTGGTTCACCGAGCACGAATGGGTCACCGCCACCGACCACTGGGAGCTGGTGAAGCCGCTCGACTGGCCGATGTACGTCAAACCGGCCGGCATGGGCTCCTCCATCGGCATCTCACGTGTCACCTCCATGGAGGAACTGCGCGCGGGCGTGGATCTGGCGCTCGCCTACGGTCGGGTGGTCGTCGTCGAGCAGGGCGTGACCGCGCGCGAGGTCGTCTGCGGCGTGCTCGGCGGCTACGACACCCCGGATGCCTCGGTGCCCGGCGAGCTCATCGTGCCCGGCGACTGGCTCGACTACGAGGCCAAATACCTCAGTCAGGCCGAGATCGTCACCATCCCCGCGGTGCTGCCGGACCGGGTGGTCGAGGATGTGCGGGAACTGGCCCTGCGCGCCTTCCGGGCGATCGGCGGCTACGGCCTGTCCCGTGTCGACTTCCTCTACGAGGAGGACACCGGACGCCTGTACGTGCTGGAGATCAACACCATGCCCGGCTTCACCTCACGTTCCGTCTACTCCAGGGCGTGGGCCGCGAGCGGTGTCCCGTACCCGGATCTGCTGCGCCGCCTCATCGACCTCGCGTTCGCCAGGAGCGGCTCATGATCCCCATCACGCTGAACGAGATCGCGCGGGTCGTCGGCGCGAGCCTGCACGACGTGCGCGACCCGCAGGCGCCGGTGACGGCGCCCTCCGCGGTCGACTCCCGCGAGGTGGTGCCCGGCGGCCTGTTCGTCGCGACGGCAGGCGCCCGCGTCGACGGCCACGACCACGCGGCCGGTGCCGTCGCGGCCGGCGCCGTCGCCGTGCTGGCCTCAAGACCCGTCGGCGTGCCCGCCCTCGTGGTCGAGGACGTCCAGCTCGCGATCGGCCTGCTGGCCAGGCACCTGCTCGAACGCATCAGCCCGACCGTGATCGGTATCACCGGCTCCGTGGGCAAGACCACGACCAAGGACCTGCTGGCCCAGGTGCTCGAACGGCACGCCGCGACGGTGGCCACCGACAGGTCGTTCAACAACGAGCTCGGGTTGCCGCTCACCGTGCTGCGTGCCGATGCCACCACCCGATACCTGGTGCTGGAGATGGGGGCGGGCCGCAAGGGCGACCTGAGGTATCTCACCGGGATCGCACCGCCCCGCGTCGGGCTGGTGCTCAATGTCGGCAGCGCGCATGTGGAGCGCATGGGAGCCGGGCCGGCCGACGTGGCCGAGGCCAAGGGCGAACTGGTCGAGGCACTCCCGGCGGACGGGTTCGCCCTGCTCAACGCCGACGACCCGTACGTCATGGGCATGGCCGGCCGTACCAGGGCCCAGGTCCTGCTGTACGGCGGGTCGGCGCAGGCGCGGGTGCGAGCCGAGAACGTGCGGATGGCCGACCGTGCGCGAACCGCGTTCGAGCTGGTCACGCCCTCAGGACGCGCCCCGGTCGAGCTCGGCCTCATCGGCGAGCACCAGGTGGGCAACGCCCTGGCGGCCGCCGCCGTCGCCACCGTACTCGGCCTGGGCGTCGCCGAGATCGCCGACGGGCTGAACGCCGCACGGCGGCGCTCCGCGGGCCGGTTGGAGATCGTCGAACGACCCGACGGCGTCACCGTCGTCGACGACGCCTACAACGCCAGCCCCGAATCCATGCGGGCCGGGCTGCGGGCGGTGAAGGCCCTGGCCGGTACCCGTCGTACCGTCGCCGTGCTCGGCGCGATGGGGCAGCAGGCCGGCGCCTCCCGTACCCGGCACGCGGAGATCGGCCGGCTCGTCGCCGACCTCCGCTTCGACGTGCTGATCGCGGTCGGACCGGGGGATCCGCTCGCGATCGCGGAGGCGGCGGAGTCCTCGAAACAGGGCGTGGCCGTCCACACCGCCCAGGACGTGGCCGAAGCACTCGGACTGGCCGGCGCGCTTCTCGAACCGGGAGACGTGGTGTTCGTCAAGGCCTCCAGCGAGATCGGGCTCGGTGCCTGCGCCCGTGCGCTGGCCGGAGCCTGACCGCCGGCGCGTCGCCGAGGAGACGAGCGGACCAAGTCCACGCCGACGCACCGCCTGGCCGGTGGCGGCACCAGTCATCGAAACGGAGTGCCATGCGTACGATCGGTCTCATCGGCGGGTTGAGCTGGGAATCGACGGTGATCTACTACCAGATCATCAACCAGCGGGTCCGCGAGCGGCTCGGCGGCAGCCATTCCGCCAACAGCCTCATCTGGTCGGTCGACTACACGACCGTCGAGGACCTCGTCTTCGCCGACCGCTGGGACGAGGTGAGCACGCTGCTCGCCGAGGCCGGCGGGAAACTGGAGGATCTCGGCGCCGAGGTCCTGCTCGTCTGCAGCAACACCTTCAGCCGGGTGAGCGACGACGTGGCGCGGGCCGCGAGCGTGCCCGTGCTGCACATCGCCGACGCCGTGGGCGCGGAGATCCGCGCGAGGGGGATGCGCAAGGTCGGTCTGCTGGGCACTCGCTTCACCACGGAGCAGCCCTTCTACCGGGAGCGGCTGGCCGCCCACGGCCTCGACGTGGTCGTCCCGCGACGCGAGCAGCGGGAGCTCGTCCACCGTGTGATCTTCGAGGAGCTGGTGCGCGGGGTGCTCAGGGAATCCTCCAGGGACGAGTACGCCCGGGTCATCGCCGATCTCGCGGCGGAGGGAGCCGAAGGCGTCGTCCTCGGCTGCACGGAGATCGAGCTGCTGATCACCGAGAAGGACACCGCCGTCCCGCTGCTGCCGAGCGCCCGGCTGCACGCGGAGGCGGCGGCCGGCTTCGCGCTCGCCGAGTGACGCACCCTCGGTCGCGTCCCCGCACAGCGCGTTGACGCCGTACGACCCCCGGTGCCGCAGTCCGGCGCGGACATGTTCGACGCCGAGGACAGGTCCCCACCGTCACCCCGGAGGGTTCCGGGGAGCGAAGGTGATCGTCGTGGTCGGTGCGACACGTCCGCTCGGCGGGTCGCCGGCCGGAATGACGTCGCTGGGCTGCACGCCGCAGCCGGATACGGCGATGAGCGATACGAGGCCCACGGCGAGCACGCGGCGGGCGGATCCTGTCCTCATTCGGGGCCTCCGTCCGGATCGGCTGCCCGGCGCGGCAGGCGCAGCGTGAACACGGCACCTCCGTCCGGGGCGTTGGTGACGGTGAGGTCACCTCGGTGCAGGCGGGCGTTCTCCCGGGCGATGGCCAGGCCCAGGCCGCTGCCCTCGGACCTGGCTCTGGCCGCGCTGGCCTTGTAGAACCGGTCGAACACGTGCGGCAGCACCGCCTCGTCCACCCCCGGCCCGTGGTCGCGGACCTCAAGAACGATCCGGTGCGGGTCGGCGTGAAGCCGTACCGACACCGGTGGCTCGCCGTGCCGCAGGGCGTTGCCGACCAGGTTCGCGAGGATGACGTCCACCCGGCGCGGGTCCAGCCGCGCCGTCACCCCGGGGGGAACCTCGGTGCGCACCCGCTCCGACCAGCCCCGCACGCGCAAGGTCGCGTCCACCAGTTCGGCCACGTCGACCTCGTTCGGCGCGAGGGCCGCGACGCCGGAGTCGAACCTGCTGATCTCGATGAGGTCGTTCACCAGAGCGGTGAGGTTGAGCGCCTCCTGGCCGACCAGCCTGGCGGCCCTGTCGGCGGGTTCGGGCAGCCGGGCCGCCTCCTCCTCCAGGACGTCGGCGACCGCGGTGAGCGCGGCGAGCGGGGTGCGCAGCTCATGGGACACGTCGGCCACGAACCTGCGGGCGTCGGCCTCCATCTCGCGCAGCTGCCCGACGAGCCGTTCCAGCTCCGCGGCGGTGTTGTTGAACGTGCGCGCCACGTCGGCCAGCTCGTCGGAGCCGCGCACCGCGATCCTGGTCCGCATCTCGCCCTCGCCCAGCAGGCGCGCCGCCCTGCCGAGCTCGCGCACCGGGCCCAGAACGCCACGGGCGGCGAGTGACGCCAGGACGACCGCGAACGCGAGGGCCGCCCCGCCGATCAGCCAGGCGACGGCGGCGAGCTCGTCGATGCTGCGCTGTTCGGGAAGCAGGCTGCGCGCGATGTATACCTCGATACCGGACACCCGCGTCGTCCGGTCCTCCTCGATGATCAGCAACGGCATGCCGATGATGAGAGTGGGCTCGCCCTGCCGCACCACCCTTTGCCACGCGGTGCGGCCACCGGCCACCACCCGTCGCAACTCCGGTGAGGCCATCCCGAAATCCAGGGCCGGGGACTCCTCGCCCGGCCTGTCGCCTCCCAGCGGCGGCGAGGACGGCGGGAGCGGTGAGTGCGCCTCGCGGTAGACCGCGACCGCGAAGCCGTCGCCGTCGGTCGCGGCCTCGGCGATCTCGCCGAGCTCGTCCGGGCCGGGCGTCGCGCTCTGCAACGGGTAGAGCGCCTGCAGGCGGCCGGTCATCGCCTTTACCGCGGCATCCTGGGTCCTCTTCAGGATGGAGTTGCGTGCCTGGACGTAGATCCCGCCGGCCACCGCCGACGTGGTGACCACACACAGCAGCGCGAAGGAGAACAACAGCCGGGCACGCAGTCCCAGGCTCGGCCGAGGTGTCACCGGCGGATCACACCGGCCCGAACCGATACCCGAACCCACGTACCGTCTGCACGTAGACGGGGGTCGCCGAGTCGTCCTCGATCTTCGCGCGCAACCGCTGCACGCACGCGTCCACCAGGCGCGAGTCGCCGAAGTACCCGTGCTCCCACACCGACTCCAGCAGTTGCTGGCGGCTGTGCACCCGGCCGGGAGTGCCGGAGAGTTCGAGCAGCAGGCGCAGTTCGGTCGGGGCGAGGTCCACCGGCACGCCGCGTTTGGCGACCACGATCCCGGCCCGGTCGATGGTCAGCTCCCCGTGCCGCTCCAGCTCCGCCTGGTCCCGGCCGACCCGCCGCAGCACGGCGCCGATGCGTGCCTCAAGCACCCTGGGCTGCACCGGCTTGACCACGTAGTCGTCGGCGCCCGCCTCCAACCCGGCCACCACGTCCATGTCGTCGCCGCGCGCGGTCAGCATGATGATCGGTGTCTGACCGGCGGCCCGGATACGGCGGCAGACCTCGAACCCGTCCATGCCGGGCAACATCAGATCGAGCACGACGACGTCGGGAAGATCCGTACGCAGCCGCTCCAGCCCCTGCTCGCCGGACTCCGCCGCGCGCACCCGGTATCCGTGCCGGGTCAGGGCCAGCTCAAGACCCTCCCGTACGGCCGGGTCGTCCTCGATCAACAGCACCCGCGACACGCCGCCGAGTCTCACCGCACGCCCCCGTAACTCGTCCACCGGTCGGCCCCGTCCAGTGTCGGCCGGCCGTGTCCCCGCCTCGTCCTCGCCATGTCATGGTCGTGTCACGGTCTTGCCGACGGTCGCCGCCGCCGAACAAGCGGTGATATGCGGCAGGTGAGGCGCGTTCGGCGCCAATCGTAGTTCGTCACGAACGAGCCACGTACGATCTCACTTCGGCCCTGTGACCGGCTGTGACCGGCACGGCCCGGCTACGTCGACCGCCCAAGCGCCGGCGAGCGGCGCCTGGGCGAGGGGAGGCGAAGTCGTCTTTTCTTCAGGCCAGGGGGGAGGTCACCGTGAAGGAGGCGTCGGAGGCGAAGACCGAGGTGGACGCTTTCAGGTCCAGCCGCATCTCGTAGTTGTAGTGGCGCAGATAGCGGCCCGGCAGGTTGTACGACTCGAACGAGGTCGTACCGCCTCCGGCCAGCCCCGCCCTGCCGCAGAACGTGGCGTCACCCTTGAAGATCGCCGTGCCGTCGTCACGCTGCAGGGTGAGCCGCATGTTGTAGTGCCGCAGGTAGTAGCCCGGCAGATTCACCGCCTGGAAGGAGTAGCAGCCGTTGTTGGCCAGCCCGGCGGTCACGGTGAACGTGGCGTCCCGGCGGTCGGCGAGCGTGCTGGAGGCGCTCAGCGGATCGATACGGGCAAGATTGTCGCGGTGGCGCAGATAGCGGTCGGGGAAGTTGGCCGAGCGCAGCGAGCGGTTACCCGTCGGCACCGCGGTCGTGTCACCGGAGTCCTCGCGCAGCACGGTGAAGTGCCTGGCGACGCCGGACAGGCCGGACAGTTCGACCTTGGCGGAGAAGGCGGACAGGTCGGAGCTGTCGGCGTAGTAGTAGCGGCCGCCCGTGTAGTTGTCGAAATAGATCCGCCACCTGCCGTCGGGCAGCCGGGTCAGCGCGGGCCCCTCCAGCCCCGAGCCCCAGCCCGCCCAGTTCCCGACGCCGGTGAACTGCCAGGGGCCGGTGAGCGAGGTGGCGGTGGCGTGCTCGATGTACTTCGTCGTCTCGTTCTTGAGGAAGTTGTGGTACGTGGAGCCGACCTTGACCACGAAGCTGTCGATGTAGTTCGCCGGGATGCCCAATGCCGCCGGGGCGCTCCAGGACGACAGGTCGGTGTTGGTGGCGGTGATCCGATACGGCCTGAACTGTCCCGCCGTGCCGGTCGTCGAGGCCGAGAAGATCACGTGAACGCTGCCGTCGGAGTCCTTGAACCACTCCGGCGCCCAGGTGCTGCCGGTGGCACCGTTCAGCCCGACGGTCACGTTGCGAAGGAACGTCCAGCTCACGGAGTCGGCGCTTCGAGCGAAGCCGATGGTGTCACCGGTCCAGTTCGTCGTGTAGACGAGGTAGTAGTAGCCGTCGGTGTGCCGCAACACGCTGGGATCCCTGATCAGCCCCGACGGTGGCGTGTAGGCGTTGGCCCGCACGAGGGAGAAGGTGGAGGCGTTGGGGGAGTCGTAGACGTACATGTTCGATTCACTGCTGTTGGTGAAGGCCGTCATCAGGTAGTGGGGGACCGGACCTGCGGCATGGGCCGCCACCGGTGTCAGGACAACGGCCATGACGACGGTGAACAATGCGGCCAAAGCTCTGTGATACCTACGCATTCCGGTACCTCCACGATGTTAGCGATAACATTTCACGGCGAGCGTACGGAGACGGTGATTCGAGCGTTGGCGCATTCTTAGCCCGGCGAAGGGGCCTTCGTCAATGAGGCGATCTCGTGCGCCCAGCAGAATAGGAGGTGAAGCCTGCTTGATTCCAATTGTCCGGCGGTTGGCGTCAGTGGTCGGCCAGGGAGGCGATGAGCTGGTCGGCCTGCTCGACGGTGGGGTTGGAGCGGGCGGGGACCCAGGAGGCCCGCAACCGGCCGAGCTCGGTTTTGACGCGTCCTGAGGTGAGCAGCGGAAGATCCGCTCGGAGTTGCAGGATGGTGGCGGCGGCCTCGTCGGGGTGATGCTGGCGGATCTGCAGGTCGGCGAGGCGGCAGGTGATGAGCGCGCGGGAGCGGCGTTCGGCGGTGCGGCGGGCACGGTTGGAGTCGGTGAGGTGCCGCTGGGCGGCGGGCAGGTCCGCCAGGTGGGCGAGAGTCATCCCGGTCTGGTGTTCCAGGGCGGCGCGGCCGTAGGTGCCCGTCCACTGTGACTCGGGCATGGAGTCGGCGCGTTCCACGTCTGCTTCGGCTTGGCGTAGCGCGGTGAGCGCGGCCTTGGGGTTGCCGTTGGCGGCGTGTGCTTCGGCGCACATGCCGGCCATCCAGGCTCGGACCCGGGGCGGGCCGCCGCGTAGGGTCGACGCCGCCGCCTCGGCGAGGTCGACGGCGCGGGCCGGGTGGCCGAGTTCGACGGCTTGGACCGCGAGGCCCCGCAGAGCGGTCGCTTTCGCCACCGGGTCGTCGGCTTCCTGGGCGAGCCGGACGGCCTGAATGTAGATGTTCTGCGCCAGCCCGGGGGAGTTGCCGGCGTCGGAGGCCATGAACGCCGCCAGATACGTCATCTGGGAGGCGGCTGAGAACAGCGCGGGCCGGGTCTGCCCGGTGGTGCCCTGCAGCAGGGGCCCCACCTCGTGGACGAGGTAGGCGAGGACGGCGGTGCGTGCGTGGCCGCCGCCGAACAGGTCGTCGGCGGCGGCGAACTGGCTGCTCATCACGCGGATGCGTTCTGCGTCGGAGTCGCCGGCTTGGCGGGGCTGCCCCGGACGGTCAACGGTGGTGAGGAGTGCGGGCGGCAGGTTCAGCGCGGTAAGCGAGTACAGGCCAGCGCTGAGCAGCGATCGCCGGTTGAGCATGTCGTCCCTCCCTAAGCGGATCACCCAAGCCACGGGATCGCCCTCCCAGGGCTTGTCGGAGGCCGCTTCGACGTGTGGCCATCCCAGGTCGCGGGTGGTGAGACCGCGGCCGAGGAGCCGAGTGAACGCTTCGACGATGACGAGTACCGTTCCCGGCGCAGGGGTGGTCCCTGACAGCCAGTGTGCGATGGCAGCCGCGTCGTAGTACATAGCCCGCCCATTTTCCGCCCCCACAGCGTTGATCGTTTTCGCGATCTGGGTGTATGGCTTTCCGGTGGCCGCGATCGCGTCCTGCAGCGCGGTGTTACTCACCGGATGACGTCGCTGTCTTGGCATGTTTCCCCTCCTGTCGTTTTTCAAGGGCGCCGAGGATCCAAAACCATCCAATACTCAAAGCCCTACCTGGAGGGATGGGTTCGCCTTTCACTGGCATCGGAATGTGAACGTGACCGGCTGAACGCGAAGCGCGATGCAGATGGCCAGTGGCTGTGCTGCAGATCTTCGCACCTGTCAGGGAAGGGGCCTTTTCTGTGATGAACCCGCAGGCCAGCACACTCGTTTCCGCAGCCGATACCGGTGAGGATCCCCGCGCAAACCCCCAAAAGAGGCAGGAGTTGCAAGCTGGCGGCGCTGCTTCGGAGCGGGCGGTGGGTCTGCTGCTGAATCCGTGGCGGCTGCGCGTCATCGGCGACGCGGACCTGGTGGCGGGGGTGGCCGCGGTGATGGTGCCGCCGTGTACAGCGAGCGACGCCGGCCCGGCCGCGGACTGGACGATCCGCGTCGAGTACGACGACCACGACCAGATGCCCGGCGACGTTGACGCGCTGCTCGCCGACCGGCCCGCCCTGGTGTCGCCGCACGGCGGCCCCCGCCTGGCGGTGGCCGGCGCGGGAGGCGGCCTGCTGCGGCTGCTGGGCGTGTACCGGCCCAGGAGCGCCGCGGCTCTGCTGGAAGTCGACCGGGTGCGGCGCCTCACCCGCGTCGCCGTCCCCAGCACGGGGCCGGGCCTGCGCTGGCCCGACTGGCTGGCCCGGCTGTTCTTCTCCTCGCGGATGCTGGACGGCGGATGGCGGATGCTGCACGCCTCCGCGGTGACCGTGAACGGGGTGGCAGTGTTGTTCGTGGCCGGTTCGCGGGGCGGGAAGTCCACGCTCGCGCACCGCGCCTGCGACGAGCTGGGCGCCCGGTTCATGGCTGATGACCTGGTGATGGTGACGGGGGACGGGGTTGTCGCCGGGTGGCCGACCCGCGTTGGTGTGCCTGCGGAGCTGGCCGCCCCCGCCGGTGGAGAAGAGCAGCAGCGTGTGGTGGCCGGGATGGTGCGGCGGCGCACGCTGTTCACACCCGGTGAGCACCGCGCGGTCGTCGACTGGGCGCCGCCGGCCCGGCTGGGTGCGGTGGTGCACGTGGTCGCTGACCCTGAGCTCACGCAGGACCAGCCGATGCGCGCCACCCGGTTGAAGCCGGCCGAAGCTGAGGCGGTGCTGGCAGGGGCGGCCGGAGTCGCGGGGCAGCGGCTGTACTCCACCGACCTGCTCGGTGTGGTCGGCGGCCCGCAGCCGGGCGGCAGCAGCTGGCCCGCACCCGGCTGGGGAGCGGTGCTGGCCGGAGTACCCGCCGCCCGCCTGATGGTGCCTCACCTGCGGGAGTTGCCGCACGCCCCGGTGTGGGAGTCGCTGGCCGAGCTGCTGGAGGTGACGGCGTAGTGGGTGAGGGAACCGTTGCCCGCCGCTTGGTGGTTGTGCCCAGTAGCGGCCGCACCCTGGCTGTCGTCGCCGGTGAGAACGTCATCGCGGCGTGGCCGCACATCGCGCCGCATGTGCCCGGAGCCTCCGCTGAGCTGCTGCCTCCCGGCGACGAGCCGGCGGCCCGAGGGGTGGCTGTGCCGGACGCCCCACCCGACGCCCGCCGGGTGATCAACGCGCATTTGCATGTGGTGCACCTGGCCGCTGGGACCGTGTGCGTGCACGCGGTGGCGATGTACCGGCCCGGCGGGAAGGCGGTGCTGCTGCTCGGCGATCACGGCGCGGGGAAGACGTTGGCTGGTTTGGCGCTCGCGGCGCGCGGCTGGCAGTGGCTGGCCGGAGACGTCACCTTGGTCGACGTCGCCGCTGACGGCGGCCCTTTCGTGCGGGGCGGCACCACCGCCATCCTCGGCCGGCGCGGCGCGGTGCGCCGCTGGTTTCCCGAACTGGACCTGCCCAAGGCAGGGCCGGCCATCGTCGACCTGCGTCGGCGTAACACGGTGACGGCCGGGCGGGTGCGGGTACCGGTGGCGGCGGCGATGCTCGTCTCCCTCGACACGGCCCCTCCCGCAGCAGGCGGTGTTGTCGAAAGCGTGGACCGGCATACGGTGGCTACGGCGTGGCTGCGCGGCAGCGGGCACCTACTGGATCGGCTCCTCGATGACGGGGAGCAGCCGCTGCGGCTGCTGGAGGACGAGCACGCCCAGCGGCAGCGGCTGCGGCACGTGCACGCCTTGACCGGGTCGGTCGACTTCTACGCGGTACGCGGCACCCCGCACGACATCGCCACCCACGCCGAACGCCTGGCCGAGGATCGGTGAGCGGCGTGAAGGAAACGACGCCGACGGCGATGCCTGTGTCTGCGGTGGCGGTGGACTTCGGCGGCACCCTCGCTCGGCCGGGACCCAGCCCGGATGCCGTAACCGTGGCCCACATCCTGTCGGAACTGGGCGGCCCGATGATTCCCGGCGGGTTCGCCGCCGCTTTCGAAGGGGTGGTGGGCCGGGCTCGCGCCGCCGACAGGCCACGCCACGAGCAGACGCCGTTCGCGGAACTGCTGCGCCTGGCCGCAGCGGAAAGCGGGGCCGTGCTGGACGACCCGCAGGCCCTGGCGCGGGCGGTGTTCACCGCCGTCCCCGACGCCGAGGTCGACCCGGTGGCCGCGCACGCGCTGCGGAACCTGCACGAGGCGGGCCTGGTGTGCGTGCTGGCGTGCGACACCCAGCGGCCCGAAAGCGTGCGCCGCGCCACGCTGCGGCGAGCCCGCCTCAGCGACTGCTTCGACGCACTGGTGCTGTCGAGCACGCTCGGCGTCCGTAAACCGCATCCGCGGTTCTACGCCGCCGTGATCGAAGCGGCGGGCTGCCCGCCGGAGCAGATCGTGTTCGTCGGCGACACTCCGCGCAAGGACGCCGTTGGCCCGCTCGCCCACGGGATGCGCGCGGCCCTGATCAGCCCGGGCGGGCGGCCGCCCGGCCTGGACCCGCGCATCGGTGTGATCGCCCACCTGAGTGAGTTGCCCGCCTACCTGGGGAGCCTGCATGCTTACTGACCGCACCCGACCCGCCCGGATCCGGTACGCGGGCACGCGGATCCGCCTCACCGAAGGCCAAGCCCACCTACTGCCCTCCGCCGCTGTCGCGGACGGGATGACGGCGGCCCGGTTCAGCGTGCTCAGCCCCGGCACCGAACGCCGGCACCTGCGCGCCACCTATGGGCCCGACGGTTCCCGCGACGCCGGCTACATGACGTTCGGCGGCGACATGATGGCCGGGTGGAGACTGGCGGCGGCGCCGCACGGCGCCGCATTCGACGCCTCCGCTGAAGGCGTGCTCGCCGCGCCGCCCGGCACCCGGGCTCAGGCTGCCGCGCTGGCCCGCTTCCAGCAGCTGGCGGTGCTCGGCCTGGACCGGCTACCCGGCCTGGCCGGTTTGGACGAGGTCGTGCTGGTCGGCTCCGGGCCGGTCGCGCTGGGGTGCGCCCTGGAGCTGTACCGGCGCGGCGCCACCCGGGTACGAGTACTGACCTCCCGGCCGGACCCGTTGATCAGCCGTGTGCCCGGGGTGGAGTGCGTCGCCGCCGTCGCCCAGGGCAGCGCCGACGTGGTCGTGGATACGGCCGGAACACCGCGCCGCGCCGCCGACCTGCTCACCAAAGGCGGCGTCCTGGGCCTGCTGGGCACCCCAGACCCGGTGTCGCAGCTGTCGGCGCTTGACCTGCACCGGGCCGGGTGGACGGTCGTCGGCATGCACGAACTCGTCGCAGGCCCCGCCTGCTATCAGGACGCCTACACCACGGCGGCGGCCTGGCTGAGCTGGCACCTGGACCCCAGCCTGGTTGATGGCTGGTGCCGGATCGTGCCCGGCGAGGCGGCGCCCGCCGTGTACGGCACCCTTGATGGCCCCGGCCGCCCCACCGAACCCGTTGTGATCTTCTCGTGGGAGGTGCCATGAACACCGCCCCGGTCGGGCTGTACAGCATCTCGGTACGCGGCCTGCACGTCCCCGACCTGCTGGCCTGGGCCGCCTCCCACACCATCCCGTTCGTGCATCTGCGCGGCGGCCCCCGTGGCGTCGACCTGGCCTGCCAGCCGGCGTCGATGATATGGCGGTGGCGGAAAGCCGCAGCGGAAACGGTGCCGATCACTGGGGTTACCGCCGACGTCGACGTGGCCGACCTGCTCACCGGCGACGCCGGCACCCGCAGGCGGGCAGCCTGCGACGTGGCCGAGATCGCTGAAACGGCGGCGATCCTCGGCGCCGGATGGGTGCGGCTGCTGGCCCGCACCCCGCTGACCGCATCCGACCTGCACCAGGGGGCAGGTTTGCCTGTTCTGGCCGACAGTCCGATACCGCTGCTGATCGAACCCCACCACCCCGGCTGGGTTGCCCCGGACACGCTGCGGCCCTTCCTCGACCTGGTGGGCTCCTGCCCGCAGCTGGGGTTGCTGGCCGACACCGCGCAACTCGCCGCCGCCCTTCCCACCAGCTCGGAGAAGGCTGCCTGGTTGGGGCCGGTCCTCGACCACGCCCGCGTGCTGCACCTGTCGGATCCGGGAACCGGATTGGATGCGGCCGGGCATGCTGTCGTCGCTGCTGCGGCCGCCGACAGGATCTGGGCCGGGCAGCGGCTGGAAGTCGCCGTGGAATGGACCGGCGCTGACCGCAGCCCCGACGAATGCCTGACCCGCTACCAGCAGGCAACCGCCTGGTGGGGCCGACTCGCCACCGCGTACCCGCAATGAACCCGCCGCCGGCAGGAGGGTGGGTGGTGGTCACCGACTACCCGGCGTGGCCGAGCCCGTACTTCGCTGAACTGCACCGCCACGCCCCGCCCGGCCTGCCGCTTGGCTTCACCTCCAGCCTCGACGCTCTGCCCGAACAGCCCACCCAGCCAGGGGTGATCAACATGCATCGACTTAAACGCCTGTACCGGGGAAAAGGCGGCCAGCGCACCCTGCCTGCGGCCAGAGCGCTGCTGGAGCGGCTGGAGGCGCTGCGTGGCGGCGGGTGGCGCATCGTGTGGACGGTGCACAACCTGTTGCCCATCGACGGCGGCTCGTCCCGGGACGCCGACTGGTATGCCGCGCTCGGCGTGCTCGGCCTCGCCGACGCGGTGCTCACCCACACCTGCTCCGACGCGCTGCACCTGGCCCGATTGACCAAAGCGCCCGTTGTTGTCGCCGGGTGGGGTGGGCTGAGCGTTCCCCACCGGATTGCCCCGGCGCCGGAACCGGTGCGCGCCCTGGTGCGGCGGTTGCGCGCTGCCCCTTGCTCGGTGCTGGCCGTGGGAAACCTCACCTCCTACAAGGGGCTGCCCGCCGTCGTGGAGGCGTTCACCGCGCACACCCGGCGGGCGCAGCTGCTCATCGCCGGGCCGTGCCGCGACGACGCGGTGGCCACCGATCTCGCCGCCGCTGCGCAACGCAGCGGCGGCCGCGTCCACGTGCACACCGACCGGGTACCACCCGAGCAGGTGCACCGCCTGTACCGGGCCGCTGACGTCGCACTGTGCCCCTACCGCGTCGACAGCCAGTGGGAGGTTTTCACCAGGGTGTTGTATCCCGGCTCGGTGAGCACCGCGCTGGAGTTCGGCACCCCCGTCATCGCCCCGGAACTGCCCCCCATCGCGGAGATGACGGCCGGTTGCCCGGCGTGGCTCTACCCGCCGGGCGAAGGGCCCGGCCCGGCGTTGGCCGCCGCCGAAGCCGCAGCCCGCCTCCCCGTCCGCCCCCGCCTCCGGTTCGAGCGGGCAGGCAGCGCGAGATGGCGGGCCGTCACCGCGACCTACCGGCAGGTCTTCGAACGGTTGACCGGCGCGAACAGCACGTCGAGCAGGCCAGGGCGGGGTAGCGTGACGGCTTTTCCTGGCCAGCCCTCCGGCGTTTCGCGGCCGCCTGACTCCACGCCTCCACAACCACAAGCAGAGAAGGTTTTTCATGCCTGACTTCGCCATCGCTTCTTCGCCACCTGAGCAGGCCGACCGTATCGCCGCCGCCCTGGCCGCCTCCTACGGGTTGACGGTGCACGCCTTGGCGCGGCTGCCCATCGGGCAGGGCACCGTGAACTACCGGGCCGACTGCGCCGACCGGCAGGTGTTCGTGAAGAACTATCCGCCTGGCACCGACCTGTCCGCGGAACGGGAAGCGATCGCCCTGTCGACCCAAGCGTTGGAAGCGGGCATTCCCGGCGCGCGGGTGCTGGCCAACCAGGCGGGTGACGTCATCGACACCAGCGGCTCGCCGACGGCGTCGATGTCGGTGTGGGAGTGGATGCCCGGCCAGGTCGTCACCCGCCTCTCGCCTGCCCAGCTCGCCGCTGCCGGCGCCGCCTTGGGCCGTATCCACGCCCTGTTCGCCAACCATCCCACCCCTGCTTCTGCGGCCGCGCCCACGGTGGAGCGGTGGTTCGGCATCGACGTCGACGGCCTCACCGCGACGATCGACCAGCTGCTCGACATCATCGCTGACCGGAGTCGTGCCGGTGCTGCTGACGCGTTCGACGTCGACGCGCAGCGCACGCTCCTGGAACGCCGCAGCATGCTCGCCCACATTCCGGGGCTGCTCGTCAGCCTGCCCGCGGACCTGACCGTGCAGGTCGTGCACGGCGACTACTCCCCGGTCAACCTCCTGTTCACCGGGGAAAGGCTGTCGGCGGTGCTGGACTTTCGGCCACCGGACCCGTTCCTGCTCGCCTACGACCTGGGCCGTATGGCGTTCTACCCCAACACCGTCACAGGCGAAGGCTGGTTGGACGCCGCCGCGACCTTCATCGGCGCCTACCGGAAAGCCCACCCCGAAGTGGCCGACGTGGACGTGCGCGCCTGCGGCCGGGTCGCGCTGCTGCAGCTGCTGAAAAGCCTGTACGGGGTCAAACAGCATTACCTCAAGCCTGGCCTGGTCCAGGTCGACCTGGACGCCTTCTGGCTGACACGCCACCAGGCGGTGAGCGTCCTGCTGTCCGAGCTGCCCGCCACCGACACGCTGCTGACGGAACTGGCCGGCTGATCTGCCGCACGCCGCGTTGACGGCGTGCGTTTGAAAACACTTTCCCCCCGACACCCCAAGGGAGATCCCGTGACCATGGACACCGTTCCCGCGTCCGCTACCAGCGCGACCTGGGACGTCCTCCGTGGGCCTATCCCGCCCGACGCCCTGCCCACCGGAGCGGCCGAGGTCGCCGAACGTCATGGCCTGCGCGTCCAACAGCCCGGCCCGGACAGCCTTCTCCTGGCCGACACCGGCGACGTCCCCCGCGTCGCCGTGCGCTGGCACCCCTGCACCCTGGACCGGCCCGACACGCTCAGCCACGTCCTGCCCGACCAGCAGCCCATCGAGATCCTGCTCGACGTCCACCCGGGCGGACAGGAAGCCGCCGAAGACCTGCGGGCGTGGCTGCGAGGCCGGCTGCGCTGCTACGACCCGGCCGAACTGCGCCAGCTCACCGCGAGTATGCCGCTGCTCGCCCGCTTCGCCACCCGCGACGCGCACCTCGACGGCTGGGCAGTGATCTTCCGTGATCATTACGTGGAGAACACTCTGGCCTTCCTGCTGGCACTGCAGCGGTCCGGTGTGCCCGCCGAATGGATCTACGCGTTGGCCAAGGGCGACCGCACCCATAACCGCGACCGTGTCCACGCCACGCTTCTGGCCCACGGGTGCGGCAGCGGCCTGCTCGACAACACCGCGATCAACGCCCCGGCCAGTCACGCCGACGACCTCGCCCATGCCCTTGCCGGGGTGGATGCGTTCATCGACGCCGCCCACGCCGCCGGCCGGAAGGTGCTGGTCATCGACGACGGCGGCCTGCTCGCCCAAGGCTACGGCTGCGCCGACGCGCCCCGCCGGGTGGACGCCGCCTTGGAGCTGACCGTGTCCGGACTCAAACGCATCGCCGCGGCCGGGCCGCTCGGCATCCCGGTTTTCAACCTGGCGCGGTCAGCGTTGAAAACGAACCTCGGCTACCCGGAGATCGCCGACTCGTGCCTGCGTAGACTGCGTGAGCTGCTGCCCGCCGTGAAGGTCATCGGCCGCACGGTGCTCGTGCTCGGCTACGGCACCTTGGGGTCGCGGCTGGCGGTCGCGCTGCGCGCCCAGGGCTGTCAGGTTCACGTCGTCGACCCCGCCCCGCTCGCGTTGATCGCCGCCGCCGAGGCCGGCCACCCCACCTACCGCTCCGCCGCCGACGCACTGCGCACTGTGCGGCCGTTCCTGCTGGTCGGCACCACCGGGGAGGACGCGCTCACCGAGGAGGTGATCAGGCTGCTGCCCGAAGGGGTGGTGTTGGCGCCGTACGCCACCCGTGACTTCGCGCTGCTGGCCACCGACTCGGAACTCACCGAAACAGCGGTGGAGATTCCCGGCGTCGGCCGCCGCTACCGGCTGCGCGGCGGCACCCAGGTGACGATACTCGGCGACGGCCGCTCCCTGAACCTGTTCGAAGCCGACGCCATCCCCAACCAGGGCTACGACGCCTACCGGGCAGGGACGCTTCTCGCCGCGAAAGCCCTCTGCGCCCAGGCCGGCACGCTGTCGTCCGGCGTGCACACCGGCGTCGTCGACGACATCATCACCGCTTCGGGCCTGTACGACGCCTACTACGACACCTACCTGGCCGCGGGCACACCTGACCGGTCCGCCGGGTCGGCACGGCTGCCGGAGATGACGGTGTGCATGGTCGGCTACGGCGCGGCCGGTCGCCTGCACGCCCAGCTCCTCGCTGACAGCGGCGCCCAACTGGTCGTGGTGGATCCCAAGCATCAGGACCTGCCGAAGGAGTACCGCACGTTCAGCCACGGCGTCGACGAGCTCCCGCCGCAGGTCGCCGCTGGCGTCGGCATGTGGTCGGTGTGCTGCCCCACCGCCGACCACGTGCCGGTGCTGCGGTCGATCCTCGCCCACGACCCGCAGGCGCGGATCCTGCTGGAAAAACCCGCCTGCCAAGGCCATGAGATCGGCGAGCTCGCCCGGCTGGTCGGCGAGCACCCGGCCGCCCGCGTCATGGTCACCGACCAGTACCGGCACGCCCGCGCCCTTGACGTCGCCGCCGACCTCATCGAGGAGCACGAACCCGGCACCCCGATTCACCGCCTCACGGTGACCTTCACCAAGGATCGGAGCGCTGACATCGCCGGCGGCCGGTTCGTTGACCGTTCTTACGGGGTGCTCGGCTACGAGTGGCTGCACATGCTGGCTGTGCTGCGCCGCTTCCTGCCCGCCGACGTGTTCGCCGCCTACCTGGCGTCGCCTCCTCGGCGGGCGACGCTGCGCGCCATCTACGACCCCAGACTGTTCGTGTCGACCCTCACCGAGCACACCACCCTCCACGTCGGCGACGCCCGGCTGCATGTGGAGCTGCACTCCAGCATCACCACCCCCGCCGTTGTCCTGGGCGAGGTGTCCGAGCACGCTGCGAGCGAGTGGCGGTGCGGTATCCGCCCCGCCGACGACCGGCACCGATACCTCACCGTCGACGTCGGCCGTACCCGCGTCACCGTGCACCTTGACCCGGTCACCACGGCCGGCGGCTGGCAGTTGGACCGTAACCGTCACCGCGTCGTCGTCGAACGCGACGGCGACATGCTCTGCGACCAGGTCGTTGAAGACTCTCCGCTGCGGACGGCCATCTGTGAGGCCGCTGATGCGCTCACCAGCCGGCGCCCGCTGCCGCCGCTGGATCTGGGCCCGCTGCAGCGCATCACTGCTCTCGCCGAGTACCTCCGCGCCCAGCAGCCCGAGCAATTTATGACGCCAGCCGGGACCGCGACCGCCTGGTCGACGTCCCCACCCCAGTCTGCGACTGGGGAGCCATCCCTGCGTGCGCAGTCTGGCGGATGAGGCAAGGGACATCATCGAGTGCGTGACTGTCTCGTTTTGTGAAGCTTCGAACGAACGCGTTCACAGGGGCACAAAATCGTTGGACAACGCCTGTCGGGACGGCGATCGTTGGCGGCATGCGACAGGAGGAGATCTGGGACGTCGACGCCGCCCAGCGCTACGACACGCCGGGTAGCGGCATGTTCGCGCCCGAGATCCTGGGGCCGACCGTGGACCGCCTCGCCGAGCTCACGGGTGACGGGCGGGCGCTTGAGTTCGCCATCGGGACCGGTCGCGTGGCCGTGCCGCTCGCCGAGCGAGGGGTGCCCGTCACCGGTATCGAGCTGTCACCTCCGATGATCGACCAACTGCGGACCAAGGTCGACGAGGCGACGATTCCGGTGGTCGTCGGCGACATGGCGACCACCACCGCCCCGGGCGAGTACACGCTGGTCTACCTCGTCTTCAACACGATCTCCAACCTGCTCACCCAGGCCGATCAGGTCGCGTGCTTTCGCAACGCCGCCCGTCACCTCAACTCCGGCGGCCGGTTCGTGATCGAGCTGTGGGTGCCTGAGCTGCGCAAGCTCCCACCGGGTCAGCAGGCCATGGTCTGGCACAGCGATACCGGCTACATCGGTCTGGACACCTACGACACCCTGCGCCAGCACGTCGTGTCACACCATTTCAGGTTCGACGAGAGCAGGCAGGCCCAGCTGTATCGCAGCCCGCACCGCTATATCTGGCCGGCCGAGCTCGACCTCATGGCCCAGCTGGCCGGGTTCGCACTGGAGAGCAGGCACGCCGACTGGGCCGGAGCCGAATTCACCGCCGAGTCGCGTTCTCACGTGTCCGTCTACCGCATTCCGCCGGACCGCTGAGAGTGCCACCGTCAGAGTCAAGATCGCTGATCAGGTCTCGTGCCGTTCCGAGAGCGGAAGGGAGAAAATAGGGCATGACGCGATACGTGGCGCTGCTGCGCGCGGTGAACCTCGGCAGCCACAAGAAGATCTCCATGCCCGATCTGCGCGCGGTGTGCGCGGAGCTGGGGCACACCGACATCCAGACCTATCTGCAGAGCGGCAACGTCGTCTTCACCGCCGCCGAGCCGGAGGCGGGAAAGGTCGCGGCGCGGCTTGAGGAGCGGCTCGCCGACGGGCTCGGGCTGACCACGAAAATCATCCTGCGGACCGCCGGTGAGCTGAGGGCGGTCGTCGAGGCGAGCCCGACGAAGGCCGACGATCCGACCAGATACTCGGTGTGGTTCCTGCTCGACCCTCTGGTGGCGGACTGGCTCGACGGTTTCGAGGCCGGGAGGTTCGCGCCCGAGGAGATGTGGACGGCGAGCCGTGAGATCTACCTGAGCCTGCCGAACGGTACCGGCCGCGCGAAGCTCCCGGTCGCGCTCGAACGACGTCTGAAGACCCCGGCCACCATGCGCAACTGGAGAACCGTCACCAATCTCGTGGAACTGGCCGAAGGTTGAGCCGGTGAGGATGCCGGTCCGCGACGCGGACCGGCATCCTCACCGAGGGCGCCGCCCGCGCGGACCCCGGTGCCCGCGCGGGCCCCTGTACGCGGCGCCGTCAGGGGATCCTGGACAGGTCGATCACATATCTGCCTTCCACGGTGAGGTACGTCATCATCCGCCCGGCCCGGTCGGCGACCGGGACCCGCCCTGCGTGCCGTCGTTCCCGCTGTCGAAGGCCGCCAGCTTTCCGGTCTTCATGTCGTAGAGCCCGAGCCCTGGGGCGTCGTCTCGGAGGTTGCGCGCGTAGAAGCGGCTCTGGCTGGGAGGCTCCGGGATATGGAAACCGGGCGGCACCTCCTGCTGCGTCGAGCCGTCACGTGACCGGGTGAACGCTCTGGCGCCGCCGGGCGTCGTCGAGATGCAGGACTGGACGCCGCAGGCGAGCAGTTGCTGTCCCTGCCGGGCAGGGGCCGCGTCGTCGGTCTGGCCGGTCTCCAGGTTGACCAGGTGGGTGAACGGCGCCCCGTCCGCCCCGTCCTGTGGGCTCCATGTGCCCGGCGAGCCCGCCCACGGCCAGGACAGCAGGTGCAGCCCGGTCCCGTGGTCGAGCGGTGTCACCCGGCCCCCGTCCACGGGAACGCTGAACACCCCGCCCTTCCGCACGGAGAACACGATCGCGCCCTTCGCCACGGCGAGGCCGTCGATCGTGTCGCCTCCGGTCCTGTGCTCGGCCACCTGCCTGGCCTCGCCTCCGGTCAGCGGTACGGCCCAGAGGCGCACGGAGGTCTTCGTCGAGGTCGACCACGCCACCATGCCCTTGCCCAGGCCGATGTTCGCGGCGTTCCCCGCGGCCTTCCCCGGCCCGTGCATATCCGTGATCTTCCGTAGGTCCCCTCCGGTCAGGTCGTAGAGGTAGAGAACCTCGGGCCGCATGGCCTTGGAGAGCGCGACGTTCTCCTCCGTGTGCTCGCCCGCCGCGGAACGGAGCTTGCCGAGCGCCCGCGACGCCTGGCTCCGCACGGTTCCGCGGGAGATCTTCAGAGCCGTCGCGATCTCCTCGTCGCTCAGCCCTTCGTATTGACGCGCTCCCCGGCCTGAAGGCCAGGGATTCAGTCCGTGCCGCGCGTTCATGCGGCACCTCTGTGGCTTCCTGCTTCATCGGTGTCCGCCACCGCGAGCGGTGGTCTTACGTCACCTCCACGGGCGTTTAACGTCTCCGCCTCCCGCCACGTTTCAGTGGCGGGTTTCCGTCCAGCGGCGACGGTCCGTCGGCCCTCGGCCAGCACGTTGCGTGCGGCGTTGACATCGCGATCATGGACCGCGCCGCACAGGCAGCCCCATTCCCGGACGTCCAAAGGCATGGCGGTGGCCACTCTCCCGCACTGTGAGCACAGCTTCGAGGACGGGAACCACCGATCGATCTTGGCGAAGGTGCGACCGGAGCGTTTCGCCTTGTACTCCAGCATGTTCACGAACTGTGACCAGCCCGCGTCGTGCACCGACCTGGCCAGCCGGGTGCGGGCCAGGCCCTTGACCGACAGGTCCTCCACGTAGACGGCTTGGTTGTCACCGATCAACTGGGTGGAGAGCTTGTGGGCGAAGTCCCGGCGCGTGTCGGTCACCCGGGCGTGCGCGCGGGCGACCTTGACGACGGCCTTGGCGCGGTTGTTCGACCCCTTCGCCTTACGGCTGAGAGCCTTTTGCGCCTTGCGGAGCTTCTTGGCCGCGCGGCGCAAGAATCGCGGGTTGTCGATCTTCCGGCCGTCGGACAGTACCGCGAAGTGGGTGAGCCCCAGGTCGATGCCGACCTCGTCGGCGACCTCGGGCGGCGGCTCCTCAGTGGTCTCGACCGGTCGGGTAGCCGGGATACGTCGCCGTATCCCGGCCCCCTCAGAACCGTGCGTGCGACTCACACCGCACACGGCTCAAGCAGAACGCTCGGGCGTTTTTCCTTGCGTCCGGTCTTCTTGTCTTCGGCTTCGTGATGTTGCCGATGACAATCCGCATGTACGAGTCGAAGGTTGTTCTTCTCGTCCTTTCCGCCGTCTCGCCGGTAGACGAAGTGATGTTTGTTCAGCATCCTCTTCGAGGCCGCGAACCATTCGATCCATTGTCGGACATTGTCTGGTTCGTGCTCGGCTCCGGCGATCAGTGCCCCTCGGCAGAGCGGGCAGATGCCTTTCTGCCGGGCCGCCAAGGCATAGCTCGTCTTGTCCATGGCGGGGGGCACCTTCTTGCGGTGCCTCGATGCCCAGTAGTCCTGGAGTGAGGGGTCGTCAGG
>NZ_JBEZEL010000033.1:0-67263 GCF_040648855.1 Streptosporangium sp. NPDC049078 | reverse complement strand
GACGGCGCACCCGGACCCGAAGGACCACCCGGACCCGCAGGCGCCGACGGCGCACCCGGACCCGAAGGACCACCCGGACCCGCAGGCGCCGACGGACTCGACGGCGCCCCCGGCCCTGAAGGCCCAGAAGGGCCAGAAGGGCCAGAAGGGCCAGAAGGGCCAGAAGGGCCAGCTGGTGCCGACGGGCTCGACGGCGCACCAGGGCCGGCAGGACCCGCAGGCGCCGATGGCGCACCCGGACCCGAAGGACCGGCAGGACCCGCAGGACCCGCAGGACCGCCCGGACCCGCAGGCGCTGACGGCGTACCCGGACCCGAGGGACCGGCAGGGCCGGCAGGACCCGCAGGACCAGCCGGGCCCGAAGGACCTCAGGGTCCCGTCGGGCCTCAGGGGCCGATCGGACCGCAAGGCCCGCCTGGAGCGGCGACAACCAGCGGAACGACTGTCGGCTACCCGGTCGTCAGGGCCCATATCGTCAGGGCGCCGATCGTCACCGCCCCGATCGTCTGGGCTGCCGCCGCTCCTCCGACCATCTGCACGGCCGTGAGAGTCTGCTGAGATTTTCAGCGGTCTCCTGGAAACAGGTCGATTGAGGTGTTCCCGTCCTGCGGTTCACTTCGAAGGTCTTTAGGACCGGGAGAGTGAAGTCCGGAAACGGCCGCACCGGACGGGTAACCGTCAACTGAAATACGGAGAGGTGCGGGGCGCGACGCCCCGCACCTCTCCCCTGTTAGGCGCCCTTTCACGAGTCTCTCGAAACCTCCGACGGCCTCCCTACGGGAAGATCTCCGGTCGCGCGAGCGGCCCTCTCGTTTCACCGGCCAGGAGACCGTGAGGAGGTGCCCCCGTCCGCACCGGTCACACAAAATGACCACTGGACAACAGGCAGTTTTCCTACATGATTAGTTGGGTACCGATTCCGGCTACGAGTTCAGGAGTTCGCCGTGGCACTCATCCAGCCCGACCCCACCTTCTACCCGTCGGCCCGTGAGGCCATGACGGCCCCGAAGGAGGAACTCGCCTACGTCGCACTGCTCGCCGCGACCGGCGACGGCCGGCCCGACGGGCTCGCCACGATCGACCTGTCGACCGGGGCGATCGCCGACGTGCACGACATGTCCGTCCCCGGCGACGAACTCCACCACTTCGGCTGGAACGTGTGCAGCGCGGCCCTGTGCCCGTACGCGCCCCACCCGCACGTGGAGCGCCGCTACCTGGTCCTTCCGGGTCTGAGGTCCAGCAGAATCTACATTTTCGACGTCAAGGACGACCCCCGGCGACCCAAGCTCGTCAAGACGATCGAACCGGAGACGATCTTCGAGAAGACCGGCTACAGCCGCCCGCACACCGTCCACTGCGGCACCGACGCCATCTACGTCAGCGCGCTCGGCGACGTGGACGGCGACGCGCCCGGCGGGATCTTCACCCTCGACCACGACACCTTCGAGCCGAAGGGCCGCTGGGAGGCCGACCGGGGGACACAGCGGCTGCACTACGACTTCTGGTGGCACCTCGGGCATGACACGATGATCTCCAGCGAGTGGGGAACACCCAACCAGATCGAGCCGGGACCCTCGCTGGAGCTTCTGGTCGGCCGACAGTACGGCCACCGGCTGCACGTCTGGGACCTGGCCAAGCGCAGACACCTTCAGGAGATCGACCTGGGTGACCAGCACCAGATGGCCCTGGAGCTTCGCCCCGCCCACGACCCGACCAAGACCTACGGTTTCGTCAACACCGTGATCAACGTCGAGGACCTGTCGGCCAACATCTTCACCTGGTACCTGGAGAACGGCGTCTGGAAGGCGCGCAAGACGATCACGATCCCGGCCGAGCCCGCCGACCCCGACCTGCTGCCCGAGCCGCTCAAGCAGTTCGGCGCGGTGCCACCGCTGGTCAGCGACATCTCACTCACCCTTGACGACCGCATCCTGCTCGTCTCCGCCTGGGGCACCGGTGAGCTCAAGGCGTACGACGTCTCCGACCCGTTCGCGCCACGCGAGACCGGCTCGGTCCGGATCGGCGGGATCGCCAGGCGTGACGGCCACCCGGCGGCTCGGGGCCGGGCGCTGAACGGAGGGCCGCAGATGGTCGAGGCGAGCAGGGACGGACGGCGGGTCTATTTCACCAACTCGCTCTACCGCTCCTGGGACGACGTCTTCTACCCCGACGGCATCTCCGGCTGGATGGCGAAGGTGGACATCGCCGACGACGGTTCGATCGCCCTCGATCCGGACTTCTTCGTCGACTTCTCCTCCGACGGCCGCCGCGCGCACCAGATCCGTCTGCAGGGTGGCGACTCCTCCTCCGACTCCTACTGCTTCCCGTGATCCCGGCCACCTTCCCACCGGACGTCGACACCTTCCCACTCCCCGCGAGGCACACCCGATGGATCTGACGTCCCTGCTCATCCTGGCCGGGCTCGGTGCCTTCCACGGCCTGAACCCGGCCATGGGCTGGCTCTTCGCGGTCGCGCTCGGGCTGCAGGAGCGCTCTCGCGAAGGGGTGCTGCGCGCGCTGCCGCCCATCGTGCTCGGCCACGCGGGCTCGGTGCTGATCACGCTCGTACTGGTGTCGGCGGCCCGGCTGGCCGCCCCGCCGAAAGCGGTCTCGTACGGCGTGGCGGCCGTGGTCTGCGGGTTCGGCCTCTGGCGGCTGCTGAGACGGCGCCATCCCCGCTGGGTCGGCATGAAGGTGACGAAGTGGCAGCTGGCCGGGTGGTCGTTCCTGATGGCCACCGCTCACGGTGCCGGGCTGATGGTGCTCCCTGTCGCCCTGCACAGCGGACACGGTGGACACGGCGGGCACGGGGGTCACGAAGGGCACGACGCCGCCGCGCTTGCCTCGCAGAGCCTGCTGACGACCGGGGTGCACACGGTGTCCATGCTGGTGACGACGACCGTTCTGGCCCTCGTCGTCTACGAGCGGCTCGGCGTGGCGGTGCTCCGCAAGGCGTGGTTCAACCTCGACCTCGCCTGGGCCGTCGCCCTCATCGGGGCCGGCGCCTTCGCCGCGATCACCTGATGCCGCCCGGCACGCGACCCGAAGCCCGCGCGAACCGGGTGAACCGCCCGGCGGCGGCGTACGTTTCAGGATCATGCGCCGACTGTTACCCGCCCTGCTGGCCGTCGCCGCCCTCTCGGCGTGTGCCATGACCTCCTCCAGCGTGATCACCGCGAAGGGGGTGGAACGGGAGACTCCGAAGGATCCTCCGATCAAGGAGACCGTACGCGGTCTGACCTCCTTCGGGCACGCCCTGTTCGCCGCGACCGCGAAACCCGGGGCCAACACCGTCCTGTCGCCTCTGAGCATCGGTTACGCCTTCGGCCTGGCGAGGGCGGGAGCCGCTGGAGACACCGCCACCGAACTCGACGCGGTCTTCGGCTTCCCCTCAGGCGGTCCGCACACCTCGCTCAACGCGCTCACCAGGCAGATCGTCACGACCGACGCTCCGCCTCCCCTTCCGGAACCGGACGCGGAGCGGGACGCCCAGGCGGGCGCGCCCGAACCACCGGTCGTGGGCATCGCCAACGACCTGTTCACCCAGGAGGGGTTGGACGTCAAGCCCGAGTTCCTGCGTACGCTCGCGGCGCAGTACGGCACGGGCGTGCGCCAGGTGGACTTCACCGGCGACGCCACGGAGGTCATCAACGCCTGGGCCGAGGAGCGGACCGCGGGGCGGATCAGAAAGGTGTTCGACGACCTGCCCGCGCGGACCAGGCTGGTCATCGCCAACGCCGTTTACCTGCGGGCCGACTGGACGGTGCCGTTCACCGACGCGCCGGAGGAGGGCGCCGCCTTCACCCGCGCGGACGGTACGACGACACGCACGACCCTGATGCGCAAGGACGGCTTCCTCCCGTACGCGGCGGGACCCGGCTGGCAGGCCGTGGAGTTGCGCTACGCCGGAGACGAGCTGGCCATGTGGGTCCTCCTGCCGCGAGCGGGCGGTTCCCCCGGTGACCTGCTCTCCCCCGCCGTGATGGCGGGGGTGGCGCGCGGGCTTGAGGAGCGGCCGGTGCGGCTCGCCATGCCCCGGTGGGACTTCTCCACGAGCCTGGATCTGGCGGAACCGCTCGCGAGACTGGGGCTGCGGGGGACCGACTACTCGGGGATCACCGACGGAGCCCTCCTCGACCAGGCGGTCCACCGCGCCAACATCACCGTGGACGAGTGGGGTACCGAGGCCGCCGCCGTCACCGGTCTCGCTTTCGCCGTGTCGGGCCCGCCCGCACCGGAGGCCGAGGTCCGTGCCGACCACCCGTTCGCCTTCGCGATCGTCCACCGGCCGACGCTGACCCCGCTGTTCATCGGCCAGGTCGGCGACCCGGCCGTGTGAGGGCGTCCGGCTGAGTGAGGGCGCCCAACCGCGTGAAAGCGACCTGATCGCGTGAAAGCGAGCCGACCGCGTGAAAGCGATTCGGCCCGCCTGGCGGAAGGCCAGCGAAGACCCCGCTGTCCGGCGGGAGGTGACCGCGCGCGAGCGCGACCTTTCGCGGGCTCAGCGGGAGAAGGGGAGCAGGCCCTTGTCCACCACGGTCCGGCCGAAGACGCGGGCCAGCTCCGCCAGGCGGGCCAGTTCGTCGTCGGAGAGCGCGGCGTACGCGGGCAGCGCCAGCTCGTCGGTGCGGTCCTCGATCCGCTGCCTGAGCGCCGCGCCCTCCTCGGTGAGCTCGTCGCCGGCGAGCAGGCCGCGTCCGCGCAGCCCTTCCTCGGCCGAGGCCCACTCCTCCTCGGGCCAGTCGCGGCTGAGCTTGAGGAACACCGTGGGGACGTGCCCGGCCGCGGCGTGCAGGACCAGCGCGTCCAGCGGGCCGACGCCCTCGGCCAGCAGGGTCGCGACGTGCCCGTCGCCCCGGAACTCACGAAGCAGCGTCTGGGCGTGCCAGAGCCGTTGAAGCGGCTCGGAGGGCCAGGGCAACGCGGCGTGCGCGGCGAACAGCGGGCGCCCCTGGGGGTGCTCGCACGCCCTCTCCGCGGCGCGGACGGCGAGTTCCGTCGTCTCGGCGAGGGTGTCGATCTCGTGGATCCCGGCCCGGCGCAGTGCCGCTCCCGCGGCTTCGAGGCGGGCCGCGAGCAGCTTCTCCGGGGTCGTGACCTGCCACGCGGCGGGAAGGGCGCGCCGCACCAGGGCGGGGTGGAAGTTGTAGAAGGTCGCGATGACCAGCTCGGCGGAGGCGGTGCCGAAGGCCGCGGCACGGGAGGCGAAGTAGCCGGCTCGCTCATCGAGGCCGAGCGCGGCGTAGCGCTCGGTGGCCTCGGGCACGAAATAGATCATCCCGTGGACGGGCTCCAGGCGGCGCCAGGATTGACGGGCGAGCTGGACGTCGGTCATCACGCCTCCAGGTCGATGGAACGGTCGGGGCCCTCGGTCTCGTGCCGGGCGGAGCCGGCACTCCTCGGACAAACCGACCGGCCGGTCTCCAGGAACCTATTCCTACCCGCCAGTAGCCGTCAACGGCGGCGCACCACGAAGACGCCCCAGCCGAGGTATCGCCTGCCGTACTCGACGTGCGAGCGACGGGAGCGCTCCAGGAAGTCGCGCACCTCCCCGACCTCCGGATCGTCGGGGTTGCCGCGCAGCCAGTCGCTCAGCGTCCACCACTGGCTCGCCATGTAGCGGTCCCAGCTGTCGGGGTCGGCGAGGACCATCTCCAGCACCTCGACCCCCGCCGCCTCGAACCGGTCGAACGTCCCGGCCAGCGAGGTGAAGTCGTCCGGGCCGAAGCCGAACGACTCGTACGCCCCGGCGGGCGGCTCGGAGGTCCAGTACGGCTCGCCGACGAGGAGGATCCCGTCGTCCTTCAGCGCGGGGAGCATCAGCTTGACCGTTCCCTCCAGCCCGCCGCCGATCCAGGTCGCCCCCAGACAGGACACGACGTCGAACGCGCCCGCCTCCGCCCGGTAGGCTCCCGCGTCGCCCTTCTCCAGGCTGACGTGATCGGCCACCCCGAGTTCCTCGACCCTGGCGCGCGCCGCGTCGAGGAAGACGTCGCTGATGTCGACGCCGACCCCCTCGATCCCGTGGGCGAGGGACCACCGGCAGAGCATCTCCCCCTTGCCGCAGCACAGATCGAGCAGGCGCATTCCCGGCCGGAGCCTGGCGACCTCGCCGAGCAGCGCGAGCTTGTCGTCGGTGAACGGGTTGAGGATGCGATGACCGCCTTCGGCGATCTCGTGAAAACGCAGCGACATGGTCGCCATACTCACCCGGTGCCGAACCGCCGGGCAACCGGTTATCTCCGGGCGCTCCCCCCGGGGAAGGGCCGGGAGGGGTTGCGGCTGACACGGTGTCAGCCCCTATACCTGAAAGCACCATGTTCAGTATCGGAGAGTTCTCCCAGCTCGGCCAGGTGTCGGTGCGCATGCTGCGCCACTACGACGCGATCGGCCTGCTCAGGCCCGCCCATGTCGACCCGGACAGCGGGCACCGCTTCTACCGGGCCGACCAGCTGTCCCGGCTCAACCGCGTCATCGCCCTGAAGGATCTCGGCCTCACCCTGCGCCAGATCTGTTCGATTTTGGACGAGCGGGTCGACGCCGCGGAACTGTACGGGATGTTGCGGCTGCGCCGCGCCGAGTTGGAGGAGCGGATCGCGGCGGACACGGCCAGGCTCCTCCGGGTGGAGGTACGGCTCACGACGATCACCAAGGAAGGTCACATGCACCCGGAAGAGGTCCTTCTCAAACCGATCCCCTCGACACGCGTGGCGGAACTCACCGCCGTCGCGGCCAGTTACGAAGGCGAGGACATAAGCCCCGTCATCCAGCCCCTCTTCACCGAGCTGTGCCGCCGTCTCGACGTGGCCGGCGTGAAGGTCACCGGGTACGGCATCGCCCGCTACGAACCCGAGGCCGACGGCCGGGTGATCGTGCACGCCGGGCTGGAGGTCGCCGCGGAGACGAGCGACGACCACGACTTCGCCGTCGTGGACCTGCCGGAGATCGAGCAGGCCGCCACGATCATCCACCGCGGCTCGATGGAGGAGGTCGGCCCGACGTTCCAGACGCTGGCCCACTGGATCGACGAGCACGGCTACCGGGGTGTCGGGCTGGCCCGGGAGGTCTCCATCGACTGTCCCGAGGGCGACTACGACAACTGGGTGACCGAGCTGCAGATGACGGTCACCCGGGCGTGACGAACACCGCGGGCGGCGATCACCCACGGTCCGGCGGCGTGAACGACGGGCCGCCGAGGCGCTCTCCGCCCGTGGACGACGTCACGCGTCCGAGGTGACCAGGTCACCGAGGCGGCGGGCGTTCCGCTGGAGCTTGCGCCTGAGCATGCGTCCGAGAATGGGAGCGCGCAGGCGTAGCAGCCCCGGGGGCCTCACCTGGAACCAGATGGTCAGCAGGCATCGGTCGTCATCCAGGGGCACGACCGATCTGCCGCCCACGACCTCGATTCCCGACGTCCCCCGCCAGAGGAACTCCCTTCCGGGCACCACCGAGGTCACCACACCGCTGATGTAGTAGACGCCCCCGGCGAAACGGAACATCTCCTCGGTGGTGGTGCCCGGGACGACGATTCCCGGCGGGTCGGGCGCCATCGTGGTCACGCCCGCACGCCAGCGGGGATCCTGGCCGAAGTCGGCGACGATGCGCCATATGTCGGCCGCGGGGTGGTCCATCTCGATCGAGACCCTCACCTCGATCACAGCTCGTACACGGTCCCTGCCGGCCTCTCGGACGCGGTCCGCGGGCGGGCCCGGGCAGCGTCGGCGGCGGCGTTGTCGTCGTTGCCGTCGCGTGAAGCCGGAGCGGAAAGGACCGGCACGGGGTCCCTACGGGGGCCCGGCGGGGCGTCGTGTTCGCCGCCGGGGGCGACGTTCTCCGTCCAGTGTTCCCCGGTCATCGCCCCGCTCTTTCCCGTTAAGCGAAATCAGTCGATGAACCATATCGAATATGTATTTGTCATGAATGCTAACTAAAAGGGGGTTTCGGGGGGCGTCGGGACGCCCCCCGAATGTCGCGCGGGCCGACACCGGTACACGACGCCCCACGATCACCGCCGATCGGAGCCGGCGGCTCACGATCGTCGTCGGCCTGGCCGGCGATCCACGATCACGGCTGGTCGGAGCCGGCGGACTCGGGGACACGGATGGTGATGCCGCCGGGCACGACCTTGGCCTTGAGCTCGGTGACGCTGCCCTTGGCGCCGCCGTCCAGCTCGTAGGTCATGGGAGTGGCGAACGTGGCGGTCATCTTGCGCGCCCGGGTCATCCTGACGAACGGCGACTCGTCGGACCGCCCCACGCTCATCCGGCCGAGCACGCGGGCCCACTGGATCGGCCCCTCCGCGGTGGTCACGCCGATCTCCAGCCATCCGTCGTCGGGACGCGCGTCGTCGAACGCCTCGACACCGCCGGTGATGGTGCCGACGTTGCCCAGCAGCAGACAGCTCGCCTCACCCTCGAACCACGTCACGCCGTCGATCTTGACCTTCATCCGCACGAGCTCTCCCCGGACGTGGCGCAGCCCCGTCCAGACGTACGCCACCCGCCCCAGACGGTCCTTCAGCCCTCGATCGGCGTCCTCGATCATCGCCGCGTCGAAGCCGACCCCGGCCATCACCGCGAAGTGCTCGCCGTTGACCTTTCCGAGGTCCAGCTTCCTGCTCTCGCCGTGGAAGGCGATGTCCACGGCCTTGGGCAGGTCCTCGGGGATGCCCAGGTTCTGCGCGAAGAGGTTCGCCGTCCCCGCCGGGAGGATGCCGACCGTGACGCCGGAGCCCGCGAGCGCGTCCACGCAGCGCTGCACCATGCCGTCGCCGCCCCACACCAGGACCAGGTCGGCCCCTTCCTTCAGCGCCTTCTTCGCCTTCTTCGGCGCCTTCTTGCTCTTGGGCACCTCGTACCAGAGCAGTTCGCCGACGCCCTCGTCGGCGAGCAGCCTGCGCAGCTCGTCAAGCCCGCCGCCGAACGTCTTCTTCTGGTGGGCGATCACCGCGACCGTGCCGACCTTCTGCTTCCGGGGCAGCATCTGACCTCCTGTAACGCCACGTCGGATACCTCAACGGCTGCCCTCACCCCGAACCGGCAAACGTCGCCGCCCACCGGAGGGATCCTCCCGCACCCGGGTCGTTCGCCGCCCGGCCCGGCCATTGAGTTCACATATATGAACAGCTTGACAGCATACGGAACCCACCTGACAATGGGCCGCGAAGCCCCACAGAGAGGCGGAGTTGCCGTGTCGGCTCATGTCAGTCGGACGCCCGACGCGGGCGTCGTCGCAGGTCTGAGTTTCGAGGCCCTCACCCCGACGGCCTTCCTGGACCGGGCCGCGGCGGTCCACGCCGACCGCACGGCGGTGATCGACGGGCCACTCCGGCTGACCTACCGCGAGCTGCACGAGCGGTGCCTGCGCCAGGCGGGCGCGCTCGCCGCCCTGGGGGTGCGCCCCGGCGACCGCGTCGCCGTGCTCGCCGCCAACACCCCGCTGCTCCTGGAGTCGCATTTCGGCGTGCTGTACGCGGGAGCGGTGCTCCTCACCCTCAACATCAGGCTTTCGGCGGAGGAGTTGCGCCACATCGTCCGGCACTCGGGTGCCCGGCTGCTGATCTTCGACCCCGAGTTCGCCGAACTCGCCGAGGCGGTCGCCGAACCGCTGGAAGACCTGAGAGCCGTGGGCCCGCTGGAGTACGAGCGGCTGCGCGCCGACGCCGCGCCACACCGGGTGCCCGTGACGGACGAGCACGCGCTGATGGCCCTCAACTACACCAGCGGAACCACCGGCCATCCCAAAGGGGTCATGTACCACCACCGGGGCGCCTACCTCCAAGCGCTGGCCATGGTCGCCCACTTCCGCCTCACCCAGGAGGCCGTCTACCTCTGGACGCTGCCGATGTTCCACTGCAACGGCTGGGCGTTCCCCTGGGCCGTCACGGCCGTCGGCGGGGTCCACGTCTGCCTGCGCGGAGCCGACCCGCACCAGGTGTGGCGACTGATCGCCGCCGAGCGGGTCACCATGCTGTGCGCCGCGCCCACGGTGCTGATCTCCCTGGTCGAGACCGCCCCCGCGTCACCCGACGGCCATCGGGTGACGGTCGCGGTCGGCGGCGCGCCGCCGTCGCCCACCCTGCTCCAGGGCTGCGCCAGGGCCGGCTTCGACGTCACCCACCTGTACGGCCTGACCGAGACGTTCGGCCCCGCGGCCATCTGCGACTGGCGGCCCGAGTGGTCGGCCCTGCCGATCGGCGAGCAGGCACTGCTCCGCGCCCGCCAGGGCGTCTCGAACCTGGTCTCGTGCGCGATGCGCGTCCTCGACGCCGAAGGCCGGGACGTGCCCCGGGACGGGGAGACGATCGGCGAGGTCGCGCTGCGGGGCAACACGGTGATGCTCGGCTACTACCGGGACGAGGAGGCCACCCGGGCCGCCGCGCCCGACGGCTGGTTCCGCACCGGCGACCTCGGCGTGCTGCATCCGGACGGCTACCTGCAACTGCGTGACCGCGCCAAGGACATCATCGTCTCCGGCGGGGAGAACATCTCCTCGATCGAGGTCGAGGCGGCCCTGGCCAGTCATCCGGCGGTCCTGGAGGCGGCGGTGGTCGGCGTTCCCGACGATCGCTGGGGCGAGCGTCCCTTCGCCTTCGTGACCCTGCGCCCCGGCGCGGAGGCCACCGCGGAGGAGCTGCGCGCGCACGTACGCGGCCGGATCGCCGCGTTCAAGGCGCCGGACAGGTTCGAGTTCGGGGAACTGCCCAAGACGTCCTCCGGCAAGATCCGCAAGGTGCCGTTGCGTGCCCGGGCCAATGCCCGCTGACACCGCCGGTCGAGGACGCGGACCACCGCGCGGAGCGAGCGGCACAGCCGGGCGTCCCCCGAGCGCGAACCGCCGCACCGGGCGGTCGACCGGAGCTTTCCCCACCCGTCAGCGAAGCGGGTAAGGTGCCACTAGCCGAACCTCGGTTTACCTACATGAACGGCCTTCCATCGCCATGAACCCACTTGTCAAGTCGGCGGACCGCACCCTCGCCATTCTGGACCTGCTGACCGACCATCGCGACGGCCTCACCCTGACCGAGATCCAGCGCCTGCTGGAGATCCCGAAGAGCAGCACCTACACGCTGCTCGTCACGATGGCCACCAGGGGGTTCCTGGAACAGGACGCCGAGACCCGGCGCTTTCGCGTCGGCATCCGGCTGTGGCAGGCGGGCCAGAGCTACGTCGCGGTCTCCGACCTGGAGCAGGCGGCGCTGCCGTACATGGAGGCGCTGCGGGACACCCTGAACGAGACCGTCCAGCTGGCCACGCTCGACGGCACGGACAACGTCTACATCGCCAAGGTCGACCCCGACCAGCAGCTGCGCCTCGCCTCCCGCGTCGGCATCCGGCTGCCGGCCTACGCCACCGGGATCGGCAAGGCCCTGCTCAGCCAGCTCCGCGACGAGGAGATCGGGGAACGGTTCGCCGAGGTCCGCTTCGTCCAGTACACCCCTCAGACCATCACGTCGCTGCCCCACCTGCTCGCCGCCGTGCACGAGGTACGCGAGAACGGCTACGCGACCGACAACTCCGAGTACACCCCCGGCGTGTTCTGCATCGCCGCGCCCTTCAGCGGCCACCGGGGAGGCGGCCGCGCCGCGATCAGCGTCTCGATCCCCGAGATGCGCAAGACGCCGGCGCTCATCGCCACGACCATCGACAACGTCCGCTCGACCGCTCACCAGCTCTCGCTGCGCATGGGCTACCAGGTCGGCGCGGGCGGCAACGCGTAAGGACTCACATGGAACTCTTCCGGTTCGGCCCGGCCGGGTCAGAACGCCCCGCCGTACGGCACGAGGGGCGCGAGTACGACCTCACCTCGCTCACCGCCGACCTCGACGGCGCGTTCTTCGCGGCCGACGGCATCGAGCGGGTCGCCGCCGCCCTGGCCACGGGTGAGCTCACCGAGATCGACACGACCGGGCAGCGGATCGGATCGCCCGTCGCGCGGCCCGCCGCCGTGGTGTGCATCGGGATGAACTACGCCGCCCACGCGGCCGAGTCCGGCGCGGCCCCGCCGGAGCACCCCGTGGTCTTCCTGAAGCACCCGGGTTGCGTGGTCGGCCCCGGCGACGAGGTGATCCTCCCTCCCGGTTCGGTCAAGACCGACTGGGAGGTCGAGCTCGCCGTGGTGATGAAGCGCACCCCGCGCTATCTGAGCGACCCGGCCGAGGCCCTCGACTACGTGGCGGGCTACGCGCTCTCCAACGACCTGTCGGAGCGGGCGTTCCAGATCGAGGTGTCGGGCGGCCAGTGGTCCAAGGGCAAGTGCGCCGAGACGTTCAACCCGCTCGGCCCGGTGCTGCGGCCCGCGGCCGAGATCCGGCCCGACCGGCTGCGGCTGCGCTCCTGGGTCAACGGCGAGCCCCGGCAGGACTCCAGCACCGCCGACATGATCTTCTCGGTGCCCGAGCTCATCGTGCACCTGAGCAACCACATGCTGCTGCTGCCCGGCGACGTCATCAGCACCGGAACCCCCGAGGGCGTCGGTCTCTCCGGCCGCTTCCCCTACCTCAGGGCCGGCGACGTGGTGAGCGTGGAGATCGACGGGCTGGGCCGGCAGGAGCAGAAGGTGGTGGACTACCGGCCCGTGTCCTGAGCGACGTCAGGGCACGGGCGGACGGCCCCGCGACCGGTCGCGGCACGGAAAAACGACACGGAGAAGACGACCCGGCAGGCCCGGCACCGCGCGATCGGTCGCGGTGCCGGGCCTCCCGCGTTCACGAGCCGGGGAGCTCCGCGACGACGCCGTCCGGGTAGCGGGTGAGCTGGTCGGCGTCGTAGATGGTCAGCGGCACGTCGGCCACCCTGCGGACCCGCTCGTGGGCCGCCATCGCCTCGTAGATGTTCTCGCAGATCCCGATGGGCTGGTCGGTGTCGAGGTTGCGGCGGGTGAAGTAGGCGTCGGTCACCGTGACCACGCCCGCCGTGCTGTCGATCTCCACGGCCATGGAGGCGCGATGGTGCGAGCCGGTCCACCAGGTACGGATCCCCGGCACCACCTCGTCCTCGTCGGCGAGCAGCCGGACCCGGTCCCACGCGTCGTGGGTGAGATAGCCGAGCACGTCCGGCGGCAGGCAGGCCCAGCGGTCGTCGTGCGGGTGCCGCTTGGTGCGGTGGAAATGGGTCCAGCCACGCTCGGTCAGGCAGAACCGCGCGTTCGGGAACAACGGGACGTTCGAGGTGGTGTAAAGCTGCAGCGGCGTCAGCAGGACGTGGGTGACATCCTCCGGTGCGACACCGTGCGCGGCCAGCTGGTCGGGCAGCCACTGGCCGGGCTCACGCCGCATCGCCGCGCGCTCGCCGAGGAAACCGGCCCACTGCTCGTTCATCGGGCCGAGGTCCTCGGCCGGTCCCGTGCCGACGAGCGCGGTGACCCCCTCGCCCTGGATCAGCACGGCCTGGAAGGCGAGCCGATACCACCGGTCCCAGTCCGACATCCAGTACACCTCGGGACCCGGAACGTCTCCGTCGCCCAGATGAAGCAGACGTACACCGAACATCTCACTCCCCTCCCCACGGGCGCAGCAGCGCCTTGACGACATCCTGTCGTCCTTCCATCAGCTCGCCGAAGATGGCCGCGCCGTCGGCCAGGTCGAAACAGGACGCCCAGTCCAGCGTGAGGCTCCCCGCGAGCCTCACGGCGTCGGCGAACTCGGCCGCCGTGTAGCAGTACGAGCCGACGACACGCTTCTCCTCACGGACGATCTTCTGTCCGTCGAAGGCGGCGTCGCTGCTGAGCAGCCCCACCCACACGGCGGTGCCGCCCGGGCGCAGGTGCTGCACCGACACGCGGTGCGTCACCGCCGCGCCGACGGCGTCCACGACGATGTCGAACTCGCCCCGCAGAGAGGTGGTGACGGCGGTCGCACCCAGGCGCTCGGCCACCTCCAGCCGCTCCCGCGACAGGTCGCAGACCACCACCTGGTCGGAGAACCGCCTGGCCGCGAGCATGGAGACCAGGCCGATCGTGCCGGCGCCCAGCACGGCGACGCGGGCGCCCTCGGCCGGGCGGGCGAGGTTCAGCGCGTGCACGCCGTTGGCGAGGGGCTCGATCATCGCCGCCGTCTCGAACGACATGGACGGCTCGATCGGATGCAGGGCCTTCTCGGGTACGCAGACGTACTCCGCGAACGCCCCCGCCCGGTGGATGCCCAGGATGGCCCGCTCACGGCAGAGATGATCGCGGCCCAGCAGGCACAGGTCGCACACCCCGCAGCTGAGCAGGGGGTTGACCGTGACCCGGCGGCCGTCGGGGGTGGTCCCGGCGAACTCGTGGCCCATGATCAGCGGTGGCCGCCGGAAACCGCTGTCGCGGATGCCGTGCAGCTCGCTGCCGCAGATGCCGACCGCGCGGACCTGGACGAGGGCCTCACCGTCGATCGGCCGGGGGTCGGCGACATCGAGCAGCTCGACGGTGCTCGGCTTGGTGTAGACGAGAGCGCGCACCGTGCTCAGCCCGCCTTCAGCAGGTCACGCATGATCTCGGCGGCCCGCCGCTGCAGCAGCGGCAGCGACCTCGTCGAGAGGTAGGCGACATGCGGGGTCACCAGCACGCGGTCGTGCCCGGCCAGCTCCGCCGAGATCCCCGACGGCGGCTCCCCCGCCAGCACGTCCAGCGAGGCGAAGCCCAGCGTGCCCGCCTCCAGCGCGGCCAGCAGCGCGGACTCCTCCACCAGGGCTCCCCTGGCGGTGTTGACCAGATGCCCGGCCGGGCCGAGCGCCTCCAGCACCGTCCGGTCGACGATGCCGCGGGTCTGCTCGGTCGAGGGCATGTGCAGCGTGAGGTGGTTGACGGCCGCGGCGAGGCCGGCCGGCGTCGCGTGCCCGGTGACGTCCGGGGGCAGGTCGGCGACGTACGGATCCCACACGTGCACGGGGAAGCCGAGCGCGGTGGCGCGGCGGGCGACCTCACGGCCGATCCGCCCGAACCCGGCGATGCCCACCGGGTCCTCACCGGGGCACAGCGGCGCGGCGATGCCCTCGGTGGTCCACCCCCGCACGGTGTAGGACCGGCTCGCCGCGACGAGCCTGCGGTTGTGGGCGTAGATCGACGCGACCGCGTGGTCGGCCACCTCCGCCAGGCAGTAGTCGTCCACGTTGCGGACCTCGATGCCCAGCCGGGCGGCGGCGGCGAGGTCGATGTTGTCCAGGCCGATCCCGTACCGCACGACCGCGCGCAGCCGGGGCAGGCCGGACAGGACCCGCTCGGTCAGCGGCGCCCACTGCACCAGCAGGCCGTCGGCGTCCGCGCCGACCTTGAGCACCTCCTCCTCGCTTCTGGCGTCGTGGTGGCTCACCTCGAACTCGGGGACCAGGACTCCGCGCTCGATGGAGCCGTCCCCCAGGTTGGTGTCGGTGATGACGATGTGCGTGTTCAACGCGGGTCCCTCGAATCGCTGTCGATGCGCGTCGCCGGAGCCGATCCGGCGAAGCTGGAGTTCTCGCCCAGGCCTTCGGGGCCCATGGCCAGATAGCCGCCGTCCACGGGCAGTTCCGCGCCGGTGATGAAGCTGGCGTCGCTGGAGCACAGGAAGGCGATGGCGCGGGCCACCTCGTCCGGCTCGCCCAGGCGGCCAAGCAGGTGGAAACGGCCCCAGACCGGTTCGACGGCGGCCCGGTCGCCGTTCGCGGCCCGGCTCACCTCGGGGGTCCAGATCCAGCCGGGGCTGACCGCGTTGACCCGGATGCCGTCCGGGGCGAGGTCCATCGCCATGCACTTGGTCAGGGTCAAGATGGCGCCCTTGGTCGCGTTGTAGGTCCAGCGCGCCGGCTGCGCGACGTGGGCCGAGACACTGGCGGTGTTCACGATCGCGCCCGCCCCGGAGCGGGCCAGCAGCGGATGCGCCGCCTGCACCACGTTGCCGATGCCCTGCACGTTGACGCGGAGCACCCGCTCCCAGTCGGCCGCCGTCACGTCCAGGCCCCTGGCCAGGAAGTTCACCGCGCAGTTGACCACCGCGTCGAGGCGGCCGTGCGCGGCCTCGATGCCGGCGACGGCGCGGCGCACCGCCTCGCCGTCGCCGACGTCGACCACCTCGGCACTCGCCGTGCCGCCCATCCGCTCGATCGCCTCGCGAGTGGCGGCCAGGCCGGTCTCGTCGACGTCGAACCCGATCACGTGCATGCCGCGCGCGGCGAAGCGCAGAGCCGTGGCCGCGCCGATACCCGACGCGGCGCCGGTCACGACGCCGACACGATCGGTCCAGTCCATCTTCGTCCTCCCCTTCGGTCAGGCGTCCGGTCGCGAGGTCAGTCCGACACCCACGCGTTCAGGAAGCTCGGCACGCTGTAGCGCAGCCGGCTCGGCTCGTCGAGGTCGACGCTGTGCACCCGCTTGGACCAGATGAAGCCGATCGGCGTGCTGGTCGTCCACACCCACGGGAGCTTGGTGGTCAGGACGGCGTCCGCCTCGTTCCACAGCTTCTTCTGCTCCTCGGGGCTCCCGGCGACACGGGCCGCCTCGACCTTCTCGTCGAAGGCGTCGTCCTTGAACCCGCCGGTGTTCAGGTCGCCGCCCGAGTGCAGGAACCGGTACGGCAGCAGGTCGGGGGTGAGGAATCCGGCCATCGTCCAGCAGATCGCCCCGTACTTCTTGCCGAAGAACTGCGCCAGCCAGGCGGAACTCTCCAGCGCGTCCAGCTTCACGTCGAATCCGGCCGCCTTGAGCTGGGAGACGATGACGTCACTCGCCGCCCGGGCGTTGTTGCAGGTGTAGGTGAAGGAGGCCTTCTTCCCCGTCTCGCTCTCGTACGCCGCGATCAGCTCCTTGGCCCCCGCGAGGTCGTACTCCGGGACGGCCTCGGTGCCGTGGAAGGGGTTGCCCTCGGGGAAGAGGCTCACGGCCGGCCTGCCCAGTCCCTCGGTGGTCAGGTCGACGATCTCCTGGCGGTTGAGCGCCTTCGACACCGCCTGGCGGACCCGCTCGTCGTCGAAGGGGGGCCTGGTCACGTTGAGGATGATGCTGTCCTGGTCACCGCCGACGCCCTGGACGAAGTTGACCTGGGTGTTCGTCGTCGCCGTCTTCATCAGCGTCGAGGAGGTGGTCGCCATCAGGTCGATGTCCCCGGCCAGCAGCGCCTGGTAGGCACTCTGCGGGTCGGCGATGGTCTTGACCACGACCTTGTCCAGGTACGCCTGCTTGTCCTTGTTCCAGTACTCGGGGTTGCGGACCAGTTCCACCGGGCTGCCCGGCGACCACGACTGGAGCTTGTACGGCCCGGCCCCGGCGGCGTGCGCGGTGTAGTCGTCGCCGTGCTTCTTCAACGCCGTCGGGGAGGCCACGTACCCGGCGGTGCCGGAACCGTCGTAGGAGAACACGTACGGCAGGTTGCTGAAGGGCTTCTTCATCTTGATGACGACGGTGCTGTCGTCCTTCACCGCGACGGAGTCGACGGAGGACAGCAGCGCGGCGGCGGTCGAGCCCTCGGCCCTGTTGCGGTCGAGGTTGAACTTCACCGCCTCGGCGTCGAAAGGCGTGCCGTCGCTGAATTTGACGCCCGTGGGCAGCGTCATCTCCCAGCTCATCTTGTCGTCGCTCTCGACCAGGGACCTGGCCAGGTTCGGCTCCGGCCGGTCACCGATCTTCGGCACCGTCATCAGCGTGTCGTAGACCGCCGAGCCGATCAGCGCCATCGTGTTGGCGGAGCCCTTGGAGGGGTCCAGCGTGGTCAGGTCGGCCCCGGCGGCGACGGTGAGGGTGCCCCCCGCCTTCGGGGCGGCGTCGGCGGCGGCTCCCGAAGGAGAGGCGGCGGTGCCGCTCTGCACCGTGCAGGCGGCCAGGGTGACCACGGTGACGGGCGCGATGAGCAGGGCGATCGCCCTGCTCACACGGCTACCCCTGTATGGGACGCGCATTGCCTTGCCTTCTTTCTCAAAAGGGGAAGAGCGGTGGTCAGCGGACGGCGGGCTCGAACGGGTGGTGGCAGGCGACCTCGTGCCGCGGGGACAGTTCGTCCAGCGGGGGCGGGGTGGTCGTGCACACCGAGGTGACGGAGGGGCACAGCGCGGCGAAGCGGCAGCCCGGCAGAAGCCGGCCGTCCACGTCGTCGCTCCCGGTCCTGGTGCGGATCCTGGGTGCGGGGTCGTCGTCCGGCTCCAGCGAGGGCACGGCGTCCTGGAGGGCGACCGAGTAGGGGTGGCGGGGACTGTTGGCGATGTCCGGTGCGGTGCCCCGCTCGACGACCCGCCCGGCGTACATCACGGCGGTCCGGTCGCACAGGGACGCGACCACGCCGAGGTCGTGGGAGATGAACAGCATGGCCAGGCCCTGCTCGGTGCGCAGTTCGGCCAGCAGTTCCAGGATCTGCGCCTGGATGGAGACGTCCAGCGCGGAGACCGGTTCGTCGCAGACGAGCACCTCGGGCCGCAGGATCGTGGCCCGCGCGATCGCGGCCCGCTGGCACTGGCCGCCGGAGACCTCGTTGGGGCGGCGGAGCGCCATCTGCTCGGTGACGCCGACCCGGTCGAGCTCGGCCAGCGCCCGTGTGCGCCGTTCCTGCCGCGTGCCCTGGCCGTGCACCCGCAGCGGCTCGGCGACCGAGTCGAGCAACGACCTCTTCGGGTTGAACGACGCGGCCGGGTTCTGGAAGATCGCCTGCACCGACGCCCGCAGCCGCCGCTCGTGGACGCCCACCGGCGTGCCGTGCAGTGTCAGCCGGCCGCTGCTCAGCGGTACCAGCCCGAGCATCGCCCGCGCCGTGGTGGACTTCCCGCAGCCGGACTCCCCGACCAGGCCGAGGATCTCTCCCCGATAGAGCCGCACCGAGACGTCCGAGACGGCTTCGGGTCCGTTGCCGTACCGCACGGAGCCGTTCTCCAACGTGAAGATCGGCTGCTTGCCTTCCGTCATCGGCTCGCCTTTCCCGGGTGCCAGCAGGCGTACTCGTGGCCGGGGACGTCGCCGAGCGCGAGCAGCGGCGGCTGCTCGTCGCGGCAGCGTGCCGAGGCGTGCCCGCACCGGGGGCCGAAACGGCAGCCGGGGGGTGGGTTCAGCAGGTTGGGCGGCTGCCCGGGTATCGGCCGCGGCAGGGACTGCTCCGTCGCGCGGTGCCGCGGGATCGCGGCCATGAGCGAGCTGGTGTAGTGCATGCTCGGCCGGGCGAAGACGGCACCCACCGGCCCTCGCTCGGCGATCCTTCCGGCGTACATCACGGCGACCTGGTCGGTGTGGCGGCCGACGACGCCGAGGTCGTGGCTGACCATCACCAGCCCGATCCCGAAGCTCGCGCACAGCTCGTCGAACAGGTCGAGGATGCGGGCCTGCACGGTGACGTCCAGCGCGGTGGTCGGCTCGTCGGCGAACAGGAGCTTGGGGCGGCAGGCGACGGCCATCGCGATGGCCACCCGCTGGCGCATTCCGCCGGACAGCTCATGGGCGCGGGAGTGGACGCGCCGGGCGGCCTGCGGGATGCCCACGGTCTCCAGCAGCTCGACGGCCCGCGCCGCGGCCTGGCGGCGGGTCACCTCGGGGTCGCGGCGGACCGCCTCGGCGATCTGCTCGCCGATCGGCGTGATCGGGTGCAGCGCGCTCAGCGGATCCTGGAAGACCATCGCGACCTCGCGCCCCCACAGGGCACGGCGGCGGCGCTCCTTGAGATCCAGCACCGAGTGCCCGGCGATCACGACCTGGCCGCTGATCCGGGCCGTGCCCGCTCTGGTGAGTCCCATCGCGGTGCGGGCCAGCACGCTCTTGCCGGACCCCGACTCCCCGACGATGCCCAGGCGCTCGCCGTAGCCGAGTTCGAGGCTCACATGGTCGACCGCGCGGACCGTCCCGGCGCCGGTCGGGAACTCCACGACCAGGTCCCGGATGCTCAGCAGCGCGTCGCCGGCGCCCGGGGTCTCGGCAGGGGTGACATCGGAGGTCGTGTCGGGGGTCATCGCACACCTGCCGTCGCGGCGTCGGAACGGGACAGGAAACGGTCGGCGATCAGGTTCAGGCCCAGGATGGTGAGCAGCATGAACATCGAGGGCACCGCGACGAGGCGCGGATCCTCGCTGATGAAGATCCGGCCACTGTTGATCATGCTTCCCCAGGAGGGCTGCTCCGGCGGCACGCCCATCCCCAGGAAGCTCAGGCCCCCCTCGATGAGGATCGCAGAACCCACGCTGACCAGCGCGTACGCCATGACGGGCTGGAGGATGTTGGGCAGCACGTCACGCACCACGATCGACCACGTGCGGGTGCCGATCACCTGACTCGCCTCGACGTACTCCCGGCCCGCCACCGACATCGTCTGCGCCTTGGCCAGCCGGACGAACACCGGCGTCATCGGCACCAGGATCGCGATCATCACGTTGCCGACCGAGGGCCCGAGGAACGAGGCCAGCGCCAGTGCCAGCACCAGCCCGGGGAAGGCGAGGATCACGTCCACCACGAAGGAGACGACCGCGTCCACCCAGCCCCTCAGGTAGCCCGCGAGCATGCCGAGCGGCACTCCGATGAGGGCGGCCGCGGCGACCGAGCCGAACCCGATCCCGAGCGAGATCCTCGCCCCGGACAGGGCTCGGGCGAGCAGGTCACGACCGTAGTTGTCGGTGCCGAGCCAGTGCTGGGCGGAAGGACCGCCGAGCCGTTCGGCCGACGACATCGTCTCGGTGTCGAGCTGGAGGAACAGCGGCAGGGCCAGCGCGGCGAGGGCGAGGAACCCGAGCCAGGTGAGCGACAGCGCGTCGGTCAGCCGCCAGGTGCGCAGCCGCCGTCGCCAGGTGCTCGCGGCGCCCACGGCGGGAAGAAGTCCTGTGCTCACGCGACCGGCACCTCCCGCGCGCGCCCGGCCTGACGGCCGGCCGTCCGCGTCTTTCGCAGCCGGGGGTCGATGAAGCCGTACAGCAGGTCCACGACCGCGTTGATCAGTACGAACGACGTGGCCGCCACCAGCACGACCCCCTGCACGGTGACGTAGTCGCGGGCACTGACCGACTGGGCCAGGATCGACCCCAGTCCGGGCAGGCTGAACAGGTTCTCGATGATCACGCTCGACCCGATCAGCACGCCCGCCACCACTCCGATCGAGGTGGTGAGCCCGAGCAGGCTGGGCCGGAACGCGTGCCGCACGGCCATCCGCAGCGGCGAGATCCCCTTGGCACGTGCCACGTTCATGAACTCCTGTCCGTATGTCTCGACCAGGTCGGCCCGCAGCACCCGCTGGTAGAGCGCGGCCGGACCGGCGGCGAGCGCGAGGGCGGGCAGGAACAGCGAGCCGAGGTTCTGTCCCAGTCCGGCGCTGATCGGGACGAAGCCGTTGGCCGGGTACAGTCCGAGCTTGATCGCGAACACCCAGATCAGCACGAACGCGAGGACGAAGGAGGGCACCGAGACGGCCACGAACACCAGTGAGCTGATGCCGCGGTCCACCACGGTCCCCCGTTTGATCGCGGCGACCGCCGCGAGGGGCACGGCCGCCGCGAGCGCGATGATCTGGCTGAGGACGATGAGCTCGACGGTGACCGGCGCCCGCGCCAGGATGATGTCGGCGACCGGCTGCCGGTTGGCGTAGGAGCGGCCGAAGTCGCCCCGCAGGATGTCGCCCAGCCAGTTCACGTAGCGGTCGGCGAGCGGCCGGTCCAGCCCGAGTTCCTGGCGCAGGGCCGCCACCGACTGGGGGGTGCCCGACTCGCCGAGGATCGCCCTGGCCGGGTCTCCTGGCAGCAGGTTGAGGCTCAGGAAGCACAGGGTCGACACCACGATCAGCACGGCCGCCAGCCGGGCCAGCCGCAGCAGCACCCTCCGCGTCCTCATCGCGGGCCCAGGTGCACGCGGACCGTGTGGCGACCGGGGCCGAGCCGGACGTGTCCCGTCGTGGTCACTGCCGGGGTCACTGCCGGGGTCGCTGCCGGGGTCGCTGTCGTAGACGGGGTCGCGTCCCCGGCTTCCAGCGCGGCGCCGACCGGCGCGTGCACGGTCGCGTACGCGGCCCCCGGCACCTCCAGCTCGTGCTCGACGACCTCGCCCGACCATCTCCAGTGGCTGCGGATCGGGCCGACCGGACTGTCGTAGCCGGCCCTGACCCAGTCGAGCTCGCGGGTGTAGCGGGCGCGCACGGCGACCTCGCCGGTCCAGGTGGTCTCGGTGGCGTCGATGCCCGCCACCCCCTCGAAGAGGTGACGGCCGACCGCACCGAGGGCGCAGTGGTTGAAGGAGTTCATCTCGGCGGTGGCCAGCGACCCGTCCGGTTCGATGCCGTCCCACTTCTCCCAGATCGTCGTCGCGCCCTGGCCGACCATGTAGAGCCAGCCGGGCATCCGGTCGCGGAGCAGCAGCCCGGTGGCGAAGTCGGCGTGCCCGTAAGCGCTCAGGACGGGGAGCACGTGCTCGACGCCGTGGATCCCCGCGGTCACGTGTCCGATCCGCTCGATGTTCTCGCGGAGCCGGTCCGCCGTCGCCCGCGCGGCCTCGCCTCGCACCAGGCCGTACCCGACGGCCTGGGCGTAGGCGGTCTGGGTCGCCTCCTTGATGTCGCCGTCGGGCAGCAGGAACGCCTCCAGGTACGCCTCGCGGATCCGCTCGGCCCTCGCCGCGAGCCGCGCCGCCTCGCCGTCCTCGCCCAGCCGGCGGGCGATCTCCGACAGCTGGACGAAGGAGCGGTAGCTGTGCGCGGTCCCGACGATCGGCCGGGGTGTGGTCGAGTACGCGCCGGTGTACTCGAACCCGGTGTGCCGCGGGAGCCCGTCGCGCTCCGGCAGGGAGAGCCAGTCCCCGAAGTCCGCGCCGGTCTGGTTCACCCGCAGGCCGTCGGGGTTGGCGCGGTCGACATGGCCGAGGAAGCGCGTCATGGGCTCGAACAGGCGCCGCGCGGTCTCCAGTTCGCCGTAGCGCTGGACGAGCAGGTGCACCAGCCGGACGAAACCGTCGGACCAGCCTGGTGCCCCCGGTCTCAGCGTGCTCGGCGGCACGGCCGGGGCGTAGTTGCGGATGATCCCCTCGGCGTCCTGGGTGTCGGCCGCGTCCTGCGCGAACTTGGCCACGAACGCGGAGACGTCGAAGTGGTAGGCGGCGGTCGGGGCGATCACTCCCGCGTCGCCCAGCCAGCCGTGCCGTTCGTCCCGCTGCGGGCAGTCGGTCACCGCCTCCAGGAAGTTGTCCCGCACGGTCCACTCCACGTTGCTCGCCAGCCGGGTCAGCCGGTCGTCGGAGCACTCGAACCAGCCCGTCCTGCTGGGCAGCCCGGTGACGGAGCGCGCCTCGATCGAGGTCTCCGGCAACACGTCGTAGGCGCCGTACGGCGTCGTCCCCGGTAGCCCCCACACCTCGGCGTAGCGGAAGCCGTGCATCGTGAACGAGGTCTCCAGGCGGTGCGGCCCCGGGTCGGGAACGGTGTAGCGGTCCTCCTGGAAGGCGCCGCGCAGGTTGTCGCGGTAGACCAGCCGGTCGGGCGTGAGAATCTCGCCGTGCCGCACGATCAGTTCGACGGAGGGCGCGCAGGGCGTGGTGAGCCTGGTCCAGCCGACCAGGTTCTGCCCGAAGTCGAAGACGGCCGGGCCGCGCGCGTGCGCGTGGACCAGCTTGCCGGGGTGCGTCCGGTAACCGGTGATCGAGTCGTGCGGCTGCGGCAGCACCAGTTCGGGCGCTGCGGTGAAGGGCAGGGCCGGAGCCCACCCGGTGTCGTCGAACCCGTTCAGGTGCCAGCCCTCGGGCTCCTGGCGCAGGTCCTGGATCTCGCCGCGCAGCAGGTCGGAGGCGAGGAGCGCGCCGTGGCCGGTACGCCACTCCTCGTCGGTGCCCACGACGGGGACGCCGTCGACCTCCAGTTGCGCCAGGAAGGCCGGGCGGTCGCCGTAGTAGCCGGGCTCGCGGAGCAGGCCGAGGCGTCCCGCGTACCAGCCCTTGGCCAGGACGGCGGTGAGGGTGTTGCGGCCGCGCCGCAGCGCCGCCGTGCCGTCGAAGGTCTGGTGGTGGACGCGGACGGCGTAGTCGGTCCAGCCTGGCCGGTACAGCTCGCCGGAGGTCAGCTCGACCCCGTTGAGCCAGAGGCGGTAGAGGCCGAGCGCGCTCGCGTACACCCGGACCGAGCCCATGTCCTCGACGTCGAACTCGCGCCGCAGGTAAGGGCAGGGGTCCCAGCTCTCGCGCGGGAACGCCACCGGCTCGGCGCGGATCCATCCGGCCCGCCAGTCGGCGGCGGAGGTGAGCCCGACCTCCCAGGAGGCGACGTCGCCGGTCAGGCGCAGGCCGGAACGATCCAGGGCGGTGACCGTCCAGTACAGCCTCTGGCGCGAGGCGGGTTCCGGGCCGCCGTAGCCGACCCAGGGGCGCTCGCCACCGCCCGACCACAGCAGCGGGCCGTCCCTCAACGCGCGCTCCGAGGCGGCGACGGACACCTCGAAGAACGTGCCGGGATCGATCCGGGCGTCGGGCGAGACCGACCAGGACAGGCGTGGCGGCGTGCCCGGCATGCCCAACGGGTCGACGCGCCCCCCGGTGCGCGGCGAACTCAACGCCGGGCTTGTCTGCTGCCTCATCATCGCGAACTGCCCTTCTGGTTTACGGCCCTCCGGAACGCGCCTTTGTAACGCACTGTTCACACGAGCGGAATCGTGCGCCACCTCGCCCCGAACTGTCAAGGATGAGAACCGAAGTTCATATATGTGAACTAGCCGAACACGTTTGATCCACTAAGAAGATATTTGATAGCTAGTTTCACATATGCCCGATTTGTCGGGTAATCGGACCAGAAGGGGCCTTCAAGTTCACATTTGTGAACATATGTCCACAGCCTTGACTCGATGCCACACCGTACGGCAGCATCGCGCGGGTCCCTTCGATGAGGGACGTCTCACCGTCCGGAGAGGAAACGGCCCATGCGGACCACGGTGAACCCCGCCTCCCACGGACTCGCCCCGTCGAGCCTGGCCACCCTCGACGAGCGACTGCGCGAGTACGTCGACAACGGCCTTCTCCCCGGCTGGCAACTCCTGGTGAGTCGGCACGGGCAGGTCGTCCACCACCGCTCCTACGGCATGGACGACCGTGACGACACGCTCTTCCGGATCTACTCGATGACCAAACCCGTCACCTCGGTCGCCGCGATGATCCTCCACCAGGAGGGCCGATTCGACCTGACCGACCCGCTGGAACGCCACCTACCGGCCTTCCGCGACATGAGGATCTTCACCGGCGGCGACGCGGACGCCCCGGTGACCGAGCCGGCGCGGGGCCCCATCCGGGTTCGCCACCTGCTCCAGCACACCTCGGGCCTGTCCTACGGTGCCTTCCTGGACCACCCGCTGGACGAGATGTACCGCGCCCGGGGCCTCGGCTCACCACAGCCTCCGGGCCGCGATCTGGCCGAGCTCACCGACGCCTGGGCCGGGCTTCCGCTGCTGTTCGAACCCGGCAGCCGCTGGAACTACGGCGTCTCCACCGACGTTCTCGGCCGCCTGATCGAGGTCGTCTCCGGACAGAGCCTGGACGCCTTCCTCACCGAACGCGTCTTCGCGCCACTGGGAATGACCGACACCACCTTCACCCCGACCCCGGCACAGCGCGCCCGTCTCACCCGCGTGTACGCCCCCGGCGAGGGCGGCGGCCTGGTCGAACGCGCCGAGGACGCCGAGGACGCCGAGGACGTCGAGGACACGGTGCTGGAGAGCTCGGGTTTCCTGTGCGGCGGCGGCGGGCTGCTGTCGACCATGGCCGACTACCACCGCTTCACCCAGATGCTGCTGGGCGGCGGCGCCCTCGACGGCGTCCGCCTTTTGGAGCGCCACACGGTGAACCTCATGACCGCCAACCACCTGCCCGGCGGCGTCGATCTCGCCCAGGCCGCCGTGACGATCCCCGAACCCGGTCGCTACGACGGCCTCGGCTTCGGCCTTGGCTTCTCCATCGACCTGGATCCGACCTTCCGTGGCGTCACCTGCGCCCCCGGCCAGTACGGCTGGTCCGGCGCGGCCGGGACGACCTTCCTCGTCGACCCCCACCACCGCCTCACCGCCGTCTTCCTGACCCAGGTCCTCCCCTCCCCCCACACCGCCGCCGTCCGAACCCTTCTCGGCCGTCTCCCGCACACCGGACTGCGGGACTGACCACTGACGCCGCCGCCCCTGAACCGGCTCGGGTCCGGCCGAGGGACGCGGCCTCCGGCCCCGGGCGATGCCAGTGGCCAGACGTGACCAGGTGTGATCAGGTGTGGCCAGGGCCGCGACGCCGACCCCTCACCCACCGCCCGGTGCGAGACCGCGCGGTCCGAGAGCTCGCCGGTCGATCACGAGCCGACCGCCACGGCCCGCTCCCGCGTGACACGGCGGCGCCGAACCGGCAGCCCGAGCGTCGGGTTCGCGACGCCCCAGGCGGCGCCCCTGCAGACCAGCTCCTTGTAGGCGGCCGCGAACCGTCCGGTCAGGACCGCCCGCACCGCACGGTCGTCGGCGGTGACGTACTGGATCAGCCCCTCCCAGCGGCCCAGTGAGACGCACTGGTTGACATAGCGGATCGGCGTGTTCGGGAGTCTCCCGCCGGTCAGGCGCGCCGCGATCGCGTCGGCGGCCTGCCACGCGGTCGGCCCTCCCGAGGCGCACGACATCCGCAGCGGCTTGTTTCCGGGGCCCGCCGCCATCGCCGCGTCGCCGACGGCGTACACCTCCGGGTGCGAGACCGAGCGCATGGTCTCGTCGACCACGATCTGGCCGGTGCCGGTGACCTTCAGGCCGGTCGCCGCCGCGATCGGGTGGACGGCGAAGCCGGTGGTCCACACGGTGACCGCGGCCGGGATGCCCCTGCCGTCGGCGGTGGTGACGCGCTCGGCCTCGACCCCGGTGACGACGGCGTGCTCGTGCACGGTGATCTTGAGCCTGCCGAAGACCTTCCGCAGGTGCTCGCGTCCCCTGGGCGAGAAGTGGCCACCGAGGTCGCCGCGGACGGCGAGCGCGACGTCGAGGTCCGGACGCGCCTCGGCGATCTCGGCCGCGGCCTCCAGGCCGGTGAGACCTCCGCCGACGACGACCACGCTCTGTCCGGCGCCCAGGCGAGCCAGGCGCTCACGCAGCCGGAGTGCTCCGGGCCGGCCGGCGATCTCGTAGGCGTGCTCGGCGCTCCCGGGGACCCCCTGGGAGTTCCAGCCGCTGCCCAGGGCGTAGACGAGCGTGTCGTAGGCGAGTTCTTCCGCGCCGTTCGCGTCGACGACGGCGACGGTCCTGCCGTCGACGTCGACGCCGGTGACCTTCGCGATCCGCAGTTCGACGCCGGTGCCCGCGAACATCTCACTGAACGGCCGGGGCCTGAGATCCTGGCCGACCGCCAGCTGGTGCATGCGGACGCGTTCCACGAAGTCGGGCTCGGCGTTGACGAGGGTGATCGCGACGTCCTCGCGGCGGAGCCGCCTGGCGAGGCGACCGGCGGCGATGGCTCCGGCATATCCGGCTCCAAGAACGATGATGCGGTGCTGCATTCCCTTGCTCCCATCTCGCGCGGGTTTGCCCTTTGAACCGGGCGGCCCGCCGTTTCCTGACAGGAACGCGATGTGAAGCACCTCACACAGTGATCGGAAGTGATCAGGAAGCGCCGAACAGAGGCTCCCCGTGATCGGTGGCCGCCCAGCGCGCGGTCGCGCGGTCGAGCTTGTCGGGATTGACCTGGTGACGGAACGCGGCGATGCCCTCGGCGGTGACCTCCAGGCACATGACACCGACGACCCGGCCGTTCATCACGGCCACGACGGCGGGGTCACCGTTGGCGGTCCAGGCGTAGACCTCGGGCACACCGCCGACCACGGCGCGTACGCCCTTGCCGAACGCGAACAGGCCCCGCAGGAACTTCGCGACCGCGACGGAGCCCTCGAACGCCGTGGCGCGGGCCGGAACCTTTCCTCCACCGTCTCCGATCGAGACGACGTCCTCGGTGAGCAGCCGCACGAGCGATTCGACCTGGCCACCGGCCGCGGCCGCCAGGAACTCCTCGACGATCCGCCGGGTCGCGGCCTCGTCGACCTCGGTTCGGGCTTTGCCGTCCGCGACGCGCTTCCTGGCCCGGTGGAAGATCTGCTGGCTGGCACCCTCGGTGATGTCGAGGATCTCGGCGATCTCCCGGTGCGAGTAGCCGAAGGCCTCCCGCAGCACGTACACCGCCCGCTCGTTGGGGTGGAGGCGCTCCATGAGGGTGAGGACCGCGTACGAGACCGATTCGCGCTGCTCGGCGGTCTCGGCCGGGCCGAGCATCGGGTCTCCGGCGAGCAGCGGTTCGGGAAGCCACTGGCCCACGTACGTCTCGCGGCGCGCCCGCGCGGAGGCGAGCTGGTTGAGGCACAGGTTGGTGAGGACCTTCGTCAGCCATGCCTCGGGGACCTCGATGCGGCCGACGTCGGCGGCCTGCCAGCGCAGGAACGTCTCCTGCACGGCGTCCTCGGCCTCCCCGCCGGAGCCGAGGAGGCGATAGGCGATGGCCTCCAGGCGCGGCCTGGAGGCCTCGAACCGGCCGACGTCGTTCGCGGTCAACGGCATGGCCCGATCCTAGGTCGCGCGGCGCGAATCGGCCGCCACGGCAGGAATCGAGGTAGCCCTGTCCCGACGCGAGCCGCGCCACGCAAAAGAGGTTCGATGATCGCCGCACGCGATGCGTGAGCGTCGGACCCGCGCCGGAGGACTACGGCGCGGGTCCTGCGGCGGGTCCGGCGGGTTCACGAGATGACCGGGCCGCGACGGCTCACCCCGCGTCCCGGGAACGAAGGATGATCGCTTCACGGGGACAGCAGTCCGCCACCTCCTCGGCCAGCGAGATGTCGTCCGGGTCGGTGAGTTCGCCCTCGCGTGCGACGGCGATCCGATCCGCGCCGAGCGTGAACAACCCGGGGGCCGTCGCGGAACAGAGCCCGGTGCCGAAACACAGGGTTCGGTCCACCTCCAGACGCCGGCCCGTCACAGGACGACGGGCAGAGCACGGTAGTCGTTCAACGCCCACACCTCGTGACGCCGTATCTCCTCCCGGGGGCAGGCGAGCCGCAGATCCGGGAACCGCTCGACGAGAGTGGCGAGAGCCATCTCGCTGATCAACCGCGCGGCGGCCGCCCCGAGGCAGTTGTGGATACCGTGCCCGAGTCCCAGGTGACGCGCCCCGCTGCGGGTGAGGTCGAGGCGATGCGGATCGTCGAAGACCTCCGGGTCACGGTTGGCCGACGCGATCATGACCATCACCGGCTCACCGGCCGCGATCTCCACGTCCCTCACCTTGATCGCCTCGGTGGGGAACCGCCAGGGCACGGAGGCGACCGGCGACTCGTAGCGCAGCAGCTCCTCGATGCCCGACCGGCCCAGGACGCCTGGATCCCCGGTGACCAGCGCGCGCTGGTCGGGGTGGTCCAGCAGCGCCAGCATCGCGTTGCCGATGAACATCTTGGTCGTCCCGACCCCCGCGATGATCATGATGATCACCATCGCCACCAGTTCGTCCTCGGTGATCCGCCCCTCCTCGTCCGCCGCGCGGATGAAGGCGGAGGTGAGGTCGTCACCGGGTTCGGCCCGCTTCCTGGCGACGAGCTCGCGGCCCCGTTCGCAGAAACGCTCCCGCGCCCCCGGAATCAGCGGATGTTCGGCCGGGTCGGTGGAGATGAGCAGGTCCACGTCCCGGGCGAGATCCTCCCGCCCCTCCAGGGTGAACCCGAGGCGCGTCGCGATCACCGAAGGTGGAATCGGCGCCGCGAACTCCGACACCAGATCCCGTTCCTGGCCCGGTTCCCAATCTTTGATGGTCAGGTCGATAACGCGCCGGATATCCTCCCGCCATTTTTCGACGGCTCGCGGAGTGAACGCGCTCATGGCGCACCGCCGGACCCGGGTGTGCTGCGGTGGATCGAGTCCCGGAATGGTCTGCGCCAGTATGCTCTCTCCACCGATGGACAATCCCGCCGCGTGGAATTCGGCGCTCCCGCGCCACTCGGCGGTGCTGAACCGCGTGTCGGCGAGGATGGCCTGAGCGTCGTCGTATCTGGTCACCACCCACATGGGGACGTCGCCGAGCGGGAAGACGTATCGATGAACAGGCGAGTTGACCCGCAACCAGTCAAGCGCCGTATAGGGGTCACGAAAATAGTCGGAGCCGAAAAGCTCGAACGGAACGACCGTATCAGCCATACCAGGATTCCTCCCGCTGCCTGTATCGCCCGCATCGTACGTCTCATATCCACCGCGGGAAATAGGCGGCCCGCAACGGAGCCACCACACAAAAGGCGAACGCCGGTCACCGGAAAAACCTGCGAGCAAAGGAACGGCTCACTCGACCCGGACTCCGAGTGGGAGGACCCGGGGGTCGTCCCGCCGGGTGAACGAGAACGGGACCTGCGGGAAGCCGCCCCTGAAGGCGGACCCGCAGGTCCCGGTCACACGTGGAGCTATGGGGATTCGAACCCCAGACCTCCTCCATGCCATGGAGGCGCGCTACCAGCTGCGCCATAGCCCCTTGCGATGCAGATGAAATCCTAGCCGATTCGGGACAGTCCTCGCGCCCTCATTCCGGTCGCGAGCGCGACGGCCGCGGAGCCCGCGGCGCTCGCGGTGATGATGCCAAAGGAGATCACGTACGCGTCGCGGGAGGGGACGGAGGTTCCCGCGATGGTGATCGAGGTGAGGAGCGCGGAGGTCGCGGCGCCGGAGAGGCTGCCGCCGATGGAGCGGACCAGGGAGTTGATGCCGCTCGCGATGCCGCTCTGGTCCCTGGACACGTGCTGCACGGCGAGGGCCCCCAGCGCGGCGTAGCCGATGCCGAACCCCAGGCCCTGTACGGCGTTGGAGCCGACCAGATGGAGCACCGAGTCGTTGAAGAGGGTGAACCAGCCGAATCCGGTGGCGCACAGGCCCGCGCCGAGGGCGAGGGAGTAGGCGGGACCGAGCCGGGCGGAGAGACGGCCCGCCGTGAAGGAGGCGAGCAGCATCGTCACGGTGCTGGGCAGGGCGTAGACGCCGACGTCGAGGACCGACCCGCCGAAGCCGTACCCGGCGGACGAGGGCGTCTGGATGAATCCTGAGACCAGGGTGAAGGAGCCGAACATGGCGAAACCCAGGAGCATCGACGCCACGTTGGCCGGCAGGGACCGACGCCCGACGAGCAGGTGGAGCCGTACCATCGGCGCCCGGAGCCGCAGCTGACTGAAGACCCAGACGGCACAGAATCCGCCCGCGCCCGCGAACAGCCACAGCACGACTCCCGAACTCCAGCCCCAGTCGTTGCCCTTGGAGATCGCCAGCAGCAGGCAGACGAGCCAGGCCGACAGCAGCGCCGCGCCGATGAGGTCGGGGCGGCCCCCGGCGCCGGCTCCGTCGCCCGGAGCACTCAGCACGATGAGCACGATCGCGAGCGCGCTGAGCCCAGCCGTGATCCAGAAGACCGGGTGGTGATCGGGGGTGCGGTCGGCGATCAGGCCGGTGACGATCATGCCGAGGCTGCCGCCGACACCCATGGTGGCGCTGACCACTCCGATCGCCGTCATGACCCTGCCGGGCGGGAAGGTGTCCCTGATCATGCCGATGGCCAGCGGGATCAGTGCCGCCGAGGCGCCCTGCAGAGCCCGCCCGGCGATCAGCACAGGGAGGGAACCGGACAGGGCGCAGACCAGCGAGCCCAGTACGAGCAGGCCGACGGTGAACAGGATCATCCGCTTCTTGCCGTACATGTCCCCGAGGCGCGAAAGCAGCGGCGTGGCCACCGCCGCGGCGAGCAGCGAGGCGGTGAAGACCCAGGTGACCTCGGCCACCGACGCGCCGAAGGTGACCATGAGCCTGGGCAGCAGCGGAATGACCACGGTCTGCTGCACGGACACGACCATTCCGGCGGTGGAGAGCGCCATCAGGGTGAGCCAGAGATGTCTGCCCTGCCGTGTGGTGCCAGGTCCGGCGAGGGTCGTTCCCGTCACTGCCCGCTCCTCCGCTGTCGACTGCCGCCTTCGCATGGTAGAGGGCGACGGTAAACAACTGTTTACCGGGTGGCGGCCGGCCGAACCCCCTCGGCCTTTCCGCCGGGACGCGTGACGCGCGTCGAGTCCGCGATCGGCGTCATCTCGTCATGCCGATGTTCATGCCGATGCGGCTCGCGCCGCCCCCGAAGGGGCGCGAGCCGCATCGGGGGCGGCGCGGTCGATCAGCGCGCGAGGGACCGCTCGTCCTCCAGATATCCAGGGCGACCGGCGTGCCAGCCGGTCACGAACTGGACGGCGACCACCGCGAACAGCAGCAGGAACGGCAGCGTCCAGCCGCCGGTCGATTCGTGCATGACGCCGACGACCAGGGGCCCGGCACCCGCGATGAGGTATCCGACACTCTGCCCGAAGGCCGACAGCGCGGCCGTCGCCTCGGGGGTGCGGGTGCGCATGGCGAGCATCGTGAGCGCGAGGGGGAACGACCCCATGCCGACGCCCACCAGGCTCGCGAAGACCCAGGCCAGGCCGGAGGGACCGAGCCAGAGTCCGAGGAATCCGACCGTGTAGAAGACGACGAAGGCGGCAACCACGGGCCTCTGGTCGGAGAACCGCGACGCGATCGAGGGCACCAGGAGCGAGACCGGGATACCGATCGCGGTGAAGACGCCCAGCACCAGGCCCGCCTGCGCGGTGGTGTAGCCGCCGTCGGTCAGGATCTTCGGCAGGAAGCCGAACATGATGTAGGCGACCATGCTCTGGGTGCCGAAATAGGCGGCGACCGCCCAGGCCAGCCTGCTACGAAGCAGGGCACGGGCCCCCGTGCCCCCGCTCATGCCGCGCCGCTCCGGCTCACTGCGCGAGAGCGCAAGCCACGGAATGGCGGCGACGGCCGCGAGCGCCCCCCACACCCCCAGGGCAACATGCCAGTTGCCGTCGGTGGCCCGCTGGATGGGCACGGTCGCGGCGGCCGCGAGCATCGTGCCCACCGCGAGGGCGGTGGTGTAGACGGTGGTCATGGTCCCGGCCCGGCCGGGGAAGTGACGCTTGATCAGGCTGGGGATGAGCACGTTGCCCACCGCGCCGCCCGACAGCGCCAGGGCACTGCTGTAGAGGAACACCTCGGCCGAGCCCACCATCGAGCGGATGAGCAGGCCCGCACCGAGGACGACGAGGGCGAGGAGCAGAAGGCGGTGCTCTCCGACCCTCACCGCGAGGGCGGGCGTCACCGCGCCGACCGAGGCGAAGATGAGCACCGGGAGCGTGGTGAGCAGCCCGGCTCCGACGGCGGTCATGCCCAGGCCGGAGGTTATCTGGTCGAGGACCGGTCCGACGCTCGTGACGGCGGTACGCAGGTTCAGTGCCGCGAGGACGATTCCCAGTACGAGCAACCAGGCGAGAGAGCCCGTGGTTCCATCGGTGCGGCCCCTGGTCTGATGGGTGAGCACGCTCATGCTGGTTTCAGTCCTCCTCAGTGGTTTCATCCAATCGTAGGATGATTGGCTGACCCCGACTGTAACAGGAGTGAAACCTCAGTTTGTTCCTGACCTGGCGTGCCGAATCCGAGCAGGACGAATCACTGACAACATGAAAGCCGGGCCACGATCCTCTTTACAGATCGTGGCCCGGCTTTCTCACGCACCGGACGACTCCCCCCGCCTCCGGATGCCCGGAATCCCGGACGGTTCGGGCAGCGGACGCCTGGGGCGTCACCGAGCGCGCCTTGGGATCGGACGCGCGGCCCGGGACCGACCGCACCGGACGCCCACCCCGGACGAGAGTCCCCCCAGGTCCGGACGGCGGTTTCCGGGCACGCGGCCCCGGTCGGCAAGCGTCAGATGCGCGGCCCCGGGGTGAGCGGCGGCTCCTCGCCCGGCCTGCGCCCCGCCGGGGGCAGCGGCTCACCACCGGGCGGAGGAAGATCCGGGTCCGCCGGGTAGGGCTGGCCCACCGTACGCGGCGGCACCGGCTCGCCGAACCCGTGACCGCCCCCCGTACCGGTGCCGCGATGCTCCCCCAGGCCCGGGTCGCCCAGAGGCCGGTCGGTGACCCCACCGGTGCCGGCGACATCGCCGCCGCGCTCGTGCGGGCCGGGAACGTCGCCGCGCCACGCGCCGGTCTCATCGCCGCGCGACTCGACGAAGGTCTTGAAACGCTCCAGGTCGCCGCGGACGCGCAGCCGGACGAGCTGCAGCCAGTCACCGACGGTCTCGACGAACCCCTCGGGGTCGTACTCCATCTGCAACGTGACCCGGGTGCTGTCGGGACCGAGATGGTGGAAGGTCACCACGCCCGCCTGGTGCGGCTTGTCCAGTGACTTCCAGGCCACCCGCTCGTCGGGGTGCTGCTCGGTGATCTCCGCCTCGAACTCCCGGCGGACCCCGGCGATCTCGACGACCCACGCCGTGCGCGTGTCACTCAGCTGCTTGATCGACTCGACGCCTTCCATGAACTCGGGAAAGCTCTCGAACTGGGTCCACTGGTTGTACGCGGTCCGGATCGGAACGTTGACGTCCACTGACTGTTCAATCGAGCTCATGACCGTGCCTCCCTTGTGGTTTGGTCGGTTCGGGGACCAGACCTGCCCGGTGAGGCACGGACCTAACTAGCGGCGCCGCAAAAGCCAGTAAAGGCCCAGGACAGGAAGCACAAACGGGATGAAAAGATATCCGCTCCCGTAACCCGACCAGACCGTGGCACGCGGGAAGGCCTCGGGGTCGACCATGCTGAGCGTTCCCACGATGAGCACCCCGGCCAGTTCGACACCGCAGGCGACGAGCGCCAGGGTCCTGTTCCCCCTGGCCAGCGCCACGGTGAGCACGACGTAGACGGCCGCGGCGAACGCCGACAGCGCGTAGGCCAGCGGAGCCTCCTGGAACCGGGTGGCGATCTGCACGGCGGCACGCGCCCCCGCGGCGAGGGCGAACACCCCGTAGACCGCCACCAGCGCGCGTCCCGGCCCGCTGCCGATCGCCGGTTCGCTCACGGCAGCCCCTGCCAGACCTGGAGCATCCGCCCGACCATGCCGGGAATCGCGAAACCCGCCACCGCGATCACCGCGGGCCCCCAGCGCGACCGCTCACCGATCCCCCAGAACGCCGCCACCGGCGGGATCACCAGGCTGCCCGCCAGATAGCCGATGAGCGTGGCCGTCTCCGCGGGCCCCTCGCCCCGCACCAGCGCGGCGATCACGAACCCGGCCTGGACGAGCAGGCCGATCTCCAGCACTCCGAGCGCGACGAGGAGCGGTCTGCTCATCGCCCTGTTCCTCGCCGTGCTCACCAGCGCGAAGATCCCGACCAACAGCGACAGCAGGATGAGGCCGGTCGCGAGCGGGCCGATCATCGAGACCTCAGGGGATCGAAAAGCATGGGCAGCAGGGTACTGCCCGGCCCCCTCGCCCTCCGCTCCGCGCCACGTACTCTGGGTCCGTGGAGAGGATCCTGGTCAGCGCCTGCCTGATGGGACGGAAGGTCCGCTACGACGGGGCCGCCAAGACGAGCGGCGACGCCTTGCTGGTCACGTGGCGGCGGCAGGGGCGGCTCGTCCCGTTCTGCCCCGAGGTCGAGGGCGGTCTGCCCGTGCCGCGCCCGGCCGCGGAGATCGAGGACGGCGCCGGAGGCGAGGCGGTGCTGTCCGGGGCGGCCCGGGTGCTGACCGCCGAGGGTGCCGACGTCACGGAGTTCTTCCTCTCCGGCGCACGGGCGGCGCTCGCCGCCGCGCGGACCCACGGTGTGCGGGTGGCGATTCTGAAGGAGGGCAGTCCCTCCTGCGGCAGCCTGGTCATCTACGACGGCGCCTTCGGGGGCGGGCGCGTGCCCGGCCACGGGGTGACCACCGCCCTGCTCGAACGGCACGGCATCGCGGTCTTTTCCGAGGAGCGCGTCGCCGAGGCCGCCGCGCGACTGCGCGAACTCGGCGACCGGCACCCCGGACCCGCCTGAAGGCCGGCCCTCGCTCGCCCCGGCGTCCATCAGGGGCGGCCTAGTACTCCCACAGGTCGGTGCGGCCCTCCGCTCCGATGCAGAAGACCGCGGAACCGTGCTCTCCCTGGACGAGGTCGACCCTGATCCAGCCGGTGGCCGAGGCGACCTTGGCCTCGTAGCCCGCGTTGGGCGCGGCGGCGATCAGACGGCACACGCCGTTCTCGATGGCGAACGAGACCGAACCACCCTTGACGTTCACCACGCGCAGGTTCTCGGTGGAGATCGATCGCGTCCTGGTGGCCGTCGCCCTGGGCGTGGCGGGCGACGAGGTGGCCGCCTGGGTTCCGCGCGGCCTGGGAGGCGCGGACGGCGGCCCGGAACGGGAGGAATCGCCCTCCCGCGTGCGGGCCGGCGCCGCGGCGGTCCTCGACGGAGAGGAGGCGGAACTCGGCCTGGCGGTGCCGCGTGCGGGCGCGGTGGAGCGGGGCGCCGGGGTCCGGTCCGGCCCGGAGGAAGGCGCGGAGGAGGCCGCTGTCGGCGTGCCGAGTACCTGCGGTCCCGTGGGCGCTCCCCGGGGGAGTCGCGAGTCTCCCGTACGCCCGATGGCGGCGTTGATGGGTTCGATGCTCGCGTCCTCGAAGACCTCGCTGCGGAGCACGTCGCGGACGCCGAACCAGGCGACCGAGATCGCCAGGACGGTGGCCCCGCACCACACCGCTATGAACCCCAGCGTCTGCCGCATATCGTGAATTATTACGTCATATGTCCCACTGTTCACTACCGTTACATGGCATGGCGACGGTGCTAGTGGTCGAAGACGATGAATACGTACGATCCGCGATCATCCAGGAACTCAGCAGGCGCCAGCACGCCGTACGCAGCGCGGGGCGTGCGCTCGACGCTCTGCGAGAGATCACCCAGAACCCCCCGGACGCGGTGGTTCTCGACCTCGGGCTGCCCGACCTGGACGGGGCGGAGGCGCTCAAGATGGTCCGCAGCGTCTCCAGCGTCCCGGTCATCGTGGCCACGGCCAGGGACAACGAGGCGGAGATCGTCCGTCTCCTCCAGGCGGGGGCCGACGACTACCTGGTCAAACCGTTCTCCGGCGACCACCTGAACGCCCGCCTGGACGCCGTGCTGCGCCGGGCGCGGAGCGCGACCCCACCCCCGGTCCTGTGCGTCGGCGCCCTGTCGGTGGACCTCAACCGGCGCGAGGCCCACCTGGACGGTGCCCCGCTCACCCTCACCAGGCGCGAGTTCGACCTCCTCGCCTATCTCGCCACCCGCGCCGACCGGGTGGTCTCCCGCAAGGAACTGCTCACCGAGGTCTGGCAACAGTCCTACGGGGACGACCAGACGATCGACGTCCACCTGTCATGGCTGCGGCGCAAGCTCGGCGAGAGCGCGTCCTCCCCCCGCTACCTGCACACCGTACGCGGCGTGGGGGTCATGCTGATCACACCGCCGTGAGGCGGACCCTCGCCCTGCTCACCGTCGCGGGAACCTCGATGGTCGCCCTCGCCTTCCTGATCCCGCTCGGACTCATCGTCAGGGAGATCGCCCACGGCCGGGCCATGGCCGAGGCGGAACGGCAGGCCTCGGCGCTGGTCCCCGTGCTCGCCATCACCGTCGATCCCGACCGGCTCACCCACGCGCTGCTCAGCACCGGCGCACGGGACCGCATCGGGGTCCACCTGCCCGGCGGCGGCTCGGCCGGTACCGTGAGGGCCCCCGCGGAGACCGTGGCCGCGGCCTCCCGCCTGACCCGGGCCATCACCGCCGAGATGGGCACCGGCTACCTCCTGCTGCGCCCCGTCGCCCTGGACGGTGACAGGACCGTGGTCATCGAGATCTTCATCCCGCCGGCCGACCTCACCCGAGGCGTCGCCTCGTCGTGGGCGGTGCTGAGCGGGGTGGCCGCGGTGCTCGTCGCCGGATCACTCCTGGTCGGCGACCGGCTGGGCGTACGCGTGGTGCGCTCGGCCCGGCGGCTGGGACGGGCGGCGAGCGCCCTGGGCGCCGGGGACCTCAGCGTCCGCATCGAGCCCGAGGGCCCGCCCGAGCTCGTCGCGGCCGGCGAGGCGTTCAACAGCATGGCCGACCGCGTGACCCAGCTGCTGGCCGCGGAAAGGGAGATGGCCGCGGACCTGTCGCACCGCCTGCGCACCCCCCTCACCGCGCTCCGGCTCAGCCTGGACCACCTGGGACCCGAGGCCGAGCAGAGCAGGAGCGCGCTGAGCCGCCTGGAGGCCGAGGTGGATCAGATCATCGCGGCGGCGAGGCAGCCCTCCCGCGCGCCGGAGCTCGTCCACTGTGACGCCGCCGAGGTGCTGCGCGAACGGCTCGCCTTCTGGTCGGCGCTCGCCGAGGACCAGAGGCGCCCATGGGAGCTGATCGGCGCCTCGGCGCCCGCACGGGTGCCGGTCGCGGCAGGAGAGCTCAGCGCCGTGGTGGACGCCCTGCTCGGCAACGTCTTCCGGCACACCCCCGAGGGCACGGCGTTCACGGTGACCCTGCACCAGGGCTCGGGCACCGTCGGCGTGCTGATCGCCGACGCCGGTCCCGGCATCGGCGACCCCGAGGCGGCGCTGCGACGTGGGACCAGCGGGGCGGGATCCACCGGGCTCGGCCTGGACATCGCCCGCAGGCTCGCCGAGTCCTCCGGCGGCACCCTGCGAATCGACGCGTCCTCACTCGGCGGCGCCAGAGTCCAGCTCTGGTTCCGCACCGAATCGCACGACCGTCCCCCCCGTACCGCCCGGCGTCTGGTCGGCGGCCGCTGGTCCCGCAGGGACGCGAGGCGCTGAGCGGCGCGGCGGAACGTGTCGTGGACCGCGCCGGAGTGCGCCGGAGTGCGCCACGGCCGATACGGGGCCGGCTCACGACGTGCTTCTCCGGACGTCGGCCAGAGCACGCGTAGGCGAACGGCCGGATCTCCACCGGATCACCCGAAGTGCGAAGCGTTGCCCGGACCACGCGTGAGCGGACATTGGTTAGATCACGCGTAAGCGCCCCTTAAGCAATGCTCAAACGGGCTGTTTCCCCATTCCGGCTGCTCGATCATGAAGGGGAACGCGGACGTCACCCCGCGTCCATGGTTTCCGGCTCGCCCCGCCGCGCCGGTCTCGCGTCCAGACGGAGGAGGCGCGACCGGCACGGCGGGCGAGCCGGAAGCTCGCCTTCGCGGTCTCTTCTGATGATCTGTGATCGAAGCGCTCCGTCGCGAAGAACCGGGATGACGTTCGCCTTCCGGGGACGCGGGAACGGCAGGCATCCCCCACCTCCTCGTTGACCCGCTGACCCGACTCGGCCGGCGTGTCGTCCCGCGTGATCGGCCGTCACCGGATCACGAAACAGAACACGCCGGTGGCGAGGCAGACGACGAGCATGCCCGTGGCGTTGAGGAAGAGGTTCCTGCCGAAGTCTCTCGCCGCCACGTGCATCGATATCGCGACGAGGAAGTACAGGACGAGCGCGGCGCAGGTGACCGCCCCCAGATAGGGGATCCATATGCCCGCCAGCAGGCCGGCCGCCGCCGCGAACTTGATCGGCGACATCACCCACCAGTGTCTTCTCGGCCACTTCACGTCCTCCAGGCACCGAGCGACGAAAGCCACCGGCCTGACACACAGGATCGCGTCGACCACCTGTATGAAAGCCAGCACCACGACGGGCCACACCGGATCAGGAAGGTGCGTCAAGGTCGTCCTCCCTTCGTACGCTCTCGACTCGAACCGTACCATACGGCATGGTATGGAAAGATGACAAGGATCCTCCGACGCCGGGCCGTGCGGGCGGGTCACCGTCCCTCCTCCCGCTCAGCTGAACGCCCAGGTGAAGAAGAACGTGGGCCGCCCGGAAATCCGGTCGAACAACGGCGCGGACCGCGCGGGAAAGCAGCCGACCGACGTCATGAGCCGCGCGGGAAAGCAGCCGACCGATGCCGTGAACCGCACAGAAACCCGACCGGCGATGCCGTGGAGGGCCCGGCAAACCGGCCGGCCCATGTCGCGGAGCGCGAATCGATGTCGCGTCTCAGTCGGCGGCGGTGATCGACTTCTCCGGCACCAGGGGCAGAAGCATCTCGACGACGTCCCTCAACTCCTCGGCACCGACGGGCGGGACCAGCACGGTGGCCCCCACGGCCAGGAGATACGGAAGCAGCGCGGCTCGTCTCGCCTCCGCGTCCGTCGCGACATGGGGCCGCCAGACGCGCTGCAACGCCGACAGCCTGACCTGGTCGATGCGCGCCTGCACGGCGCGCACACCGGGATCCGACATCGACCAGGCACGTACCGCCGCCTCCAGTTGGGGTCGGTAGAGCCCCGTATCCCGCGACCGGATCAGCTCGGTCAGCCTCCCGAGGACGGCGCGCGCGTCACCCTGCGTCTCGACCTCGGCGATCGCCCGGTCGAACGCCTCGACGGACAACCGCTCGAAGTACGCCAGCAGGTCGCGCTTGTATCCCTCGGCACCATCGAAATGGTGGTGAAAGGACCCCTTGGACAATCCCAGGCGGGCGGCGATCCGGTCGATGCGCACCCCCGAGGCCCCCTCGGCGGCCAGCACCCGGATGCCCTCGTCCAACCAACGGTCACGCGCCGCACTCACGCCCCGACCATACCAGGAGGTACGGTGCCCGGACGTGCCCGCGACACGCCCCTGAACGAAACAAGGCCACCCGGAGGGTGGCCTTGTCAAGGAGATCGCGGGCGACCTCCCACCGGCGCTCATCGCGCCGACGATCCGATCACCCGTCCGTGGGTGGAGCTATGGGGATTCGAACCCCAGACCTCCTCCATGCCATGGAGGCGCGCTACCAGCTGCGCCATAGCCCCTGGTCACCGCTTCGAGTGCTCTCGTTGCGGCGCTCGGGAAGCATATAAGGACACCGGCGTGTTCACCTAATCGACGACCACACGGCCCGCGCCCGCCACCGGGGCGCAAGCCGCGCCGCCCGAAGGTCAATCCTGGGTGACCTCGGGGTTGTCGTCGCTGCTGACCGGCTCGGGGAGGGTCCCCGCGTTGTGCTCCAGCAGACGCCAGCCCTTACGCCCCTCCTCCAGCACCGACCACGAGCAGTTTCCGAGACCTCCCAGGGCGGGCCAGAGCTCCTGCGGCAGGTTCATGAGCTTGGCGATACCGAGCCGGATCGCCGCCCCGTGGGAGGCGACGACCAGCAGGCCGTCGGAGTCGATCTCCGCCGCCCAGCGGCGGATGGCCGAGGAGACCCTGTCGGCGACGTCGGTGACCGCCTCACCGCCCGGCGCCTCCCAGTCGGCGAACTCCCGGGGCCACCTCTTGGAGATCTCCTCCCGGGTGAGCCCTTCCCACTGGCCTCCGCCCCGCTCTCGCAGATCCTTGTCGACACTGACGTCCAGGCGCGTGACGCGGCCCAGCGCCGAGGCGGTGTCGAAGGCGCGCTGGAGATCGGAGGAGACAATCCTGCTCGGGCGGAGAGCGGCGAGCAGCGAGGCCGCGCGGGTGGCCTGCGCGATCCCGGTCTCGTCAAGGGGGATGTCGCTGTGGCCCTGGAAGCGGTGCTCGACGTTCCACAGCGTCTGGCCATGCCTGAGGCAGACGACGCGGCGACTCACTCAGCTACCGTCCCGCGGGCGCGCTGGGCGGCGACCTGGGTCACACTGTCCGGCAGCGAGATGGAGGGGCAGTCCTTCCACAGGCGCTCCAGCGCGTAGAAGGTGCGGTCCTCCTCGTGCTGGACGTGCACGACGATGTCGATGTAGTCCAGCAGGACCCAGCGGCCCTCGCGCTCACCCTCGCGACGGACGGGCTTGGCGTCGGCCCCGATCCGCAGCCGGTCCTCGATCTCGTCGACGATGGCGCGGACCTGACGGTCGTTGGTGGCGGAGCAGAGCACGAACGCGTCGGTGATGACGAGCTGGTCGCTCACGTCGTAGGCGAGAATGTCGTCGGCCAGTTTGTCCGCCGCCGCCTCGGCGGCGAGCCTGACGAGCTGGATGGATCTTTCTGTTGCTGTCACGGTGTGGGTCAGTCCTCCTGCTAGTCGGCGCTGTCACCTATCAGGGTGCCCGATTCGGCGCTTGTTGAAGAGCCGCCTGTTGGACAACGCCTATCGTGTGTCACCCGATTCCGCACCGCAAACGAATTGCCGCCCTGATCAGGGGCGTCCTCGGCGGGCGCGGCCGCGTTCGTCGATCTCGGGCGGGACGGGCACGGCCCGCGCGGTCGGCGATCATGCCGGATGAGCCGCGGATACTCGTCCCACGCAAATTTCTCGAATCATAGCGAATTTCATCAAAATCGGCCCCCGCTCACCGGCCACCGGAAGGTCTGGCCGCCGTGTCGCCGTACAGACCGCGCTTGTTGATGTACTGGACGATGCCGTCGGGGACGAGATACCAGATGGGCTCCCCGGAGGCCACCCGCTGGCGACACTCCGACGACGAGATGGCCAGTGCCGGGATCTCCACCAGGCTCACCTTGCCGTCGGGCAGGCCGGGGTCGTGCAGGACGTGGCCGGGCCTGGTGGCACCCACGAAGTGCGCGATGGTGAACAGCTCGTCGACGTCGCGCCAGCTCAGGATCTGGGCGAGCGCGTCGGCCCCGGTGATGAAGTAGAGATCCACATCGGGCCCCCAGGCGGCGGAGATCTCTCTGAGCGTGTCGATGGTGAAGGTGGGACCCGGGCGGTCGATGTCGACGCGGCTCACCGAGAACCTGGGGTTGGAGGCGGTGGCGATGACCGTCATGAGATAGCGGTCCTCGGCGGCCGAGACGATCTTGTCGGCCTTCTGCCACGGCTGTCCCGTCGGCACGAAGACCACCTCGTCAAGATCGAAATGGTGAGCGACCTCACTGGCCGCGACCAGGTGACCGTGATGGATCGGGTCGAAGGTCCCGCCCATGACGCCCAGACGTCGCTTCCCCTTGCCCGTAGGCACGTTCATCATGAAACGGACCATACGTGCAAGCCGTACACAGCTTTTAATCACCCCCCGCGCGTGGCAGGCGGACCCGACGTAGCATGCCGGACATGACCACCACCCCGGATCGCAACCGCGTGCAGCTTCCCGGCATCAGCTCGCGCGCCTACGAACATCCTGCCGATCGGTCCGCGCTGGTCGCCCTCCGGTCGCTCAGCGGGTTCGACACGGTGCTCAAGCAGATGTCCGGCCTGGTCAGCGAGCGCCGCCTGCGCCTGATCTACCTCGCCTCGGCCGTGCGCACCAGCGAGACCCAGTTCCGCTCGCTGCACGACATGGGCCGCGACGCCGCCTACACGCTCGACCTCCACCGCATTCCCGAGGTCTACGTGCAGCAGAGCCCTCTGGTGCAGGCGAAGGCGATCGGTTTCGACGACCCGTTCATCGTCGTCACGACCGGTCTCCTCGACCTGATGGACTCAGAGGAGCAGCGCTTCGTCATCGGCCACGAGACCGCCCACATCCTGTCGGGCCACGCGGTCTACCGGACCATGCTCGACATCCTGACCCGTCTCGCCACCCGTGTGGCCTGGATCCCGCTCGGCTACATCGGCCTGCGCGCGATCGTGGCCGGCCTGGAGGAGTGGCACCGCAAGTCCGAGCTCTCCGCCGACCGAGGCGGCCTGCTCTGCGGCCAGGACTCCGACGCGGCACTGCGCGCCCTGATGAAGCTCGCCGGCGGCTCGCGCCTGCACGAGATGAACATCGAGGCCTTCCTCGACCAGGCCAGGGAGTACGACACGGCGGGCGACGTCCGTGACGGCCTGCTCAAGGTCCTCAACCTGCTGGGCACCACCCACCCGTTCGCCGTCTCGCGTGTCGCCGAGCTCGACAAGTGGCGCCGCAGCGGCGAGTACGAGACGATCCTCGCCGGTGAATACCCCCGCCGCACCGACGACGCCAACGCGAAGATCTCCGAAGAGGTCAAGGCGGCCGCCCGCTCCTACCGTGAATCCTGGTCGCAGTCCCAGGACCCGTTCATCGGCGTCCTGCGCGACGTCGCGGAAGGCGCCGTCAACGCCGGAGAGCGCATCTTCAACCGCTTCTCCCGCCGCGATGGAAATTAATCAGAAGCTCCACCGAAAGGGCCCGGGGACCGCTCCGGGCCCTTTTCCATGCCGGCCACACATGAAGTCCATACTCGAACAGGAGCGAGATCTACACGAGGAGGGCGATCGCGCGTACGGCCGCGGAGCACAGGGCGACGAACCCGCCCAGTACGGCGAGCGCGCGCAGGCCCTCCTTGCGGAGTTCGACGAGCTCGGCACCGATCCGCTCGATCTCCCGGCCGAGGATGCCCCCGCAGACGACGCCGAACACGACGCCGGCGACGGCGACCGGGGCGGGATGCGCCCACCAGTCGGGGGGCAGCGAGCCGCCGAGGCTCAGCCAGAGCGCGCCCCCGGCGAGGGCCGCCGCCGGCAGCCCCGGCCACGCGAGGGCGGTCAGCAGCGAGACGACGAAGGTCAGTGGAAAGCCCAGGACACGCAGGACCGCCCGGGTCCTGGCCGACTTACGCTTCCTGACCAGCCAGTGCCCGGCCCACAGCGTACGGGCCAGCGTGGCGAACAGCCCGGTGACGGCGAAGGTGGCCGGCGGCCAGATGACCGTGGCCACGACGCACGGCACGGCCAGCACCGCCAGCAGTAGCAGCGCCGCGTTGCCCGCGGGCAACGGCCCCGCCCTGCCCCCGCCCTGGAGTTCTCCGGCCGCCCCGCCCCGCCCCTTACCGGTTTGGCGCCGCCGGACGGCTCTGCCCGCCGCGGCGGCGGGCCGCCCGCCACGCGACGTCTCCGCGGCCGCGGGGGCCCGCCCGGTCCTGGACGTCTCACCTGTCGTGGCGGCCGCGCGTGCCCCGCGAGGTGTCTCACCGCTCGCGGGGGCAGAGCGGCCACGGGGCGCCTCGCCGACCGCGGCGGCCGGGCGCCCGCCACGGGACGTCTCACCGGGCGCCGGGAGCACCCGGGCCGCACGGGCCGTCTCACCGGCGGGCACCGCCCTCCCCCCGCGCGGCGCGCCGTCCGTGTCGGCCGGGGACCGGGGCGGACGCACCGCTCCGTCCGTGGGAACGGACGACCTTCCTCTGCCGGTCTCCGCCCTGGCCGCCCGCCCGCCCTTGACGGGCTCCTCACCCTTGGTGCCGGACCTGGAGCGGCCTTCCTGCTTCCTGCCCTGGCCGGGCTTCTCCCCCGCGAGGGTGCCCGGTTTCCTGGCCGCCCCCGCCCCGGACGGGATCGTCCTCACCAGGCGGCCCAGGCGGCTGGTGAGGAGTGCCGCGGTGGGGCGCTTGGCCGGCTCGCGGTGCAGGGCCGCGCGGATCAACGGCAGCAGAGCCGCCGGGACGCCCTCAAGGTCGGCCTGGCCGTTGAGGATCGCGTACATCTGTGCCTCGACGGTGCCTCCACCGAAGGTGGGACGGCCGGTCGCGGCGAAGGCGACGGTGGCCGCCCAGGCGTGCACGTCCGCGGGCTCGCCCACGTGCTCGTCCGCGAACAGTTCGGGGGCGGCGTAGCCGGGGGTGCCCAGGAAGGTGCCGGTCAGGGTGAGCCGGGTGGCGTCCAGGACGTGGGCGATGCCGAAGTCGATGAGGACGGGCTCGTCGTCCCCGTTGACCACCACGTTGGCGGGTTTGAGGTCGCGGTGCACGACCCCGGCCGCGTGGATGATCGACAGGGCGATGGCGAGGCCCTGCGCGACACTGAGCAGGCCGGCGCCCTCCAGGCAACCGTCGCGGCGCACCCGATCCAGGAGGGTGTCTCCCTCGATGTGCTCCATGACCAGGTAGGGCCGGTCACCGTCGAGATCGGCGTCGACGACGCGGGCGACGTAGGGGCTCTCGACCCTGCGCAGGGCACGGACCTCTCGCTCCAGACGCACCCGGGCCTCCGAGCCCGGGTCGTGGACGTCGTGGAGCACCTTGAGCGCGACCCTGTCACCCCGGCGGCTGGAGGCGAGGTAGACCTCGCCCATTCCCCCCCGGCCAAGACGTTCCAGCAACGTATAGGGACCGACCCGCCCGAGACGACCCACGTGACCTCCTGCGTCGGCCACATGGGTCAGGGACCGCCGCGCCTATCGGGTCGCTCACTCCCGCTCGCTTCCCTGCTCTCCAGCCATAGGAGACCACACCATAGCGGGCGAGTGTGACGTTTTCCCGGCGGCACGCCGGACTCCCAGAAAGATCCGGAAGAGCGAAAGGCCCTGCGGCTGCGGGATTCGCCGGGTCCGGGCGGTGCGCCCCGGGCCCGAGGAACGGCTCACGGGGCACCCGGAAGGCCGCGTCGCGACGTCCGGGGCCCCGCGGGAGCGACTTATCGGGACGCGGACTCGGGTGAGGCGAGGACCGTACCCTCGGCCGTGCGCAGATGACCTTCACCGGTGTAGACCCACTTGGTCGAGGTCAGCTCCGGCAGGCCCATGGGGCCGCGCGCGTGCAGCTTCTGGGTGGAGATGCCGATCTCCGCGCCGAAGCCGAACTCCCCGCCGTCGGTGAACCTGGTCGAGGCGTTGACCGCCACGGCCGCGGAGTCGACCAGCGCGACGAACCTGCGGGAGGCGCTGACCGAGCGCGTGACGATCGCGTCGGTGTGCGCCGAGCCGTACTTCCTGATGTGCGCGACCGCCTCCTCCAGCGAGTCGACCACGGCGGCGGCGATGTCCAGCGAGAGGTACTCCATCCGGAAGTCCTCCTCCCCGGCGGGCACCACGTCGCCGTACGCCGCGACGCGCGCATCACCGTGCACCGTGACGCCCTCCGCCGCCAGCGCGGCCAGCGCTCGCGGCACGAAGGTGTCGGCCACGGCCGCGTGCACCAGGAGCGTCTCGGCGGAGTTGCACACCGAGGGCCGCTGAACCTTGGCGTTGATCAGGATCTGGATCGCGAGGTCCAGATCGGCGTCGGCGTCGACGTAGACGTGGCAGTTGCCCACGCCGGTCTCGATCACCGGGACGGTGGACTCCTCCACCACCGAGTTGATCAGCGAGGCGCCGCCGCGCGGAATCAGCACATCGACCAGGCCGCGGGCCCTCATGAGTTCCTTGGCCGAGTCGCGGCTCTGCCCGGGGACCAGCTGGACGGCTCCGGCGGGCACCCGGGTGCCCGCCAGCGCCTCCTGCATGATCCTGACGAGGACCGTGTTCGACTCGTACGCGCTGGACGAGCCGCGCAGCAGGGTGGCGTTGCCGCTCTTGAGGCAGAGCGCCGCGGCGTCCACGGTCACATTGGGGCGGCCCTCGTAGATGATGCCGATCACGCCGAGCGGAACCCGGAGCTGGCGCAGCTCCAGCCCGTTGGGCAGCGTGTTGCCCCGGATCACCTCGCCGACGGGGTCGGGCAGGTCGGCGACCTGACGGACCGCCTCGGCGATCGCCTCGATCCTGGCCTCGTCGAGACGAAGACGGTCGATCATGTACTCGGAGATCCCGCTCTCCCGCGCCCTCTCCACATCGAGCGCGTTGGCCGCGACGATCTCGGCGGACGCGGCCACCAGCGCGTCGGCCATCACCCGGAGCGCGGCGTCCTTCGGCGCCCTCGGCAGCGGGGCCAGCTCCGCGGCGGCCTCTTTGGCCGCCAAGGCCACCTTCAGGAAGTCCTCGGACATCTCGCGCTCCAAAAAACTAGTTGTGGGATTCCAGTATGACGATGTCGTCGCGGTGGATCAGCTCTCGTTCGTACTCGGGCCCCAGGCTCGCCGCCAGCTCCCGGGTGGAGCGCCCGAGCAGCCCCGGAATCTCCCCCGCGTCGAAGTTGACCAGGCCACGCGCGACCACCCGGCCGAGCGGCCCGCACAGGTCCACCGGATCGCCCGCCGCGAACTCGCCCTCGACGGAGGTGACCCCCGCCGGGAGCAGCGACTTGCGGCGGCTCACCACCGCCTCGACGGCGCCGGGGTCCAGGTGGAGGCGTCCACGACCCGTGGTGGCGTGGGCCAGCCAGAGCAGGCGGGTGCCCGGGTGACGCCCGCCGGGGTGGAAGTAGGTGCCGACGTCGGTTCCCGCGAGCGCCTGGGCGGCGTGCGCGGCGGCGGTGAGCACCACGGGCACACCCGCCCCTGTGGCGATCTTGGCGGCCTGCACCTTGGTGATCATGCCTCCGGTGCCGACCGCCCCGCCCTTGCCGAGCTCCACCCCGACGAGGTCCTCGGGCCCGCGTACGTCGGCGAGCCTGCGGGCGCCGGGACGACGGGGGTCGCCGTCGTAGAGCGCGTCCACATCCGACAGCAGCACCAGCGCATCGGCCCTGGTCAGGTGGGCGACCAGCGCGGCGAGCCGGTCGTTGTCGCCGAAGCGGATCTCGTCGGTGGCCACGGTGTCGTTCTCGTTGACCACGGGGACGATGCCCAGCTCCAGCAGCCGGGCCAGCGTGCGCTCGGCGTTGACGTGATGCGAGCGGCGCATCATGTCGTCGGCGGTCAGCAGAACCTGGCCGACCCGCAGGCCGTACCGGGCGAAGGAGGAGGTGTATCGGGCCACCAGCACGCCCTGGCCGACCGAGGCGGCGGCCTGCTGGGTGGCGAGGTCGCGCGGCCTGGCGGGCAGGCCCAGCGGACCGAGACCCGCCGCGATCGCGCCGGAGGAGACCAGCACGATCTGGGTGCCGGCCTTGCGCCGGGCGGCGAGCACGTCGACCAGGGCGTCCACCCGGTCGACGTCGATCATCCCCCGCGGGGTGGTGAGCGAGGACGAACCCACCTTCACGACAAGGCGCGAAGCCGTACGGATCCGTTCGCGCGCAGAGTCCACGACACGCACCTCTCAAAGATGATCACTTGGAAGATCAGGTTATCCGAGCCGCCCGGACGGGGCGGGAAGCACACGGGACGCGCGCCGAGGCGCCCTCGCGAGGCCCCCGCTAGCCGAGCCGGTTGTCCGATCCGCGCGGCCCCTGACGTACGGCCTCGGCGTTGAGCGTCGGCTGCCAGTCGAAGATGTGTCCGCTCTCCATGGAGCCGATGATCACCTCGGCTCCGGCCTTCGCCCCGGCCTTGGTGAGCTCCTCCTCGACACCGAGCCGCTCCAGCCGGTCGGCCAGGTAGCCCACGGCCTCGTCGTTGGTGAAGTCGGTCTGGCGGATCCACCGCTCCGGCCTCACCCCGGTGACCTGGAAGGTGTGGTCGTCGATCCTGCGGACGGCGAATCCCGCGTCACCGTGCTGCTTGGGCCTGATGACCAGGCGGGTCGGCTCCGGGATCGGAGCGGCGGCCCTCGCGGCGGCGACCATCTCCCCCATGGCGTAGGTCAGTTCCTTGAGGCCGTCATGGGTGGCCGCGGAGATCGAGAAGACCCGCAGTCCCCGCTCCTGGAGCATCGGCGTCACGATCTCCGCCAGCTCGCGGGCGTCGGGCACGTCGGACTTGTTGAGCACCGCCAGGCGCGGCCGGTCCTCCAGCTTGCCGTACGCGGCCAGCTCGGCCTCGATCGCCTCGTAGTCGCTGATCGGGTCACGGCCCGGCTCCATCGTGGCGCAGTCGATCACGTGCACGAGCGTGTTGCAGCGCTCGACGTGGCGCAGGAACTCGTGCCCCAGCCCCTTGCCCTCCGAGGCGCCGGGGATCAGTCCCGGCACGTCCGCGACGGTGAAGACGGTCTCGCCCGCGGTGACCACCCCGAGGTTGGGGACCAGGGTGGTGAACGGGTAGTCGGCGATCTTCGGGCGGGCGGCGGAGAGCGCGGCGATGAGGGAGGACTTGCCCGCACTGGGGAATCCGACGAGCGCCACGTCGGCGACGCTCTTCATCTCCAGCATGACGTCGAGCTCGTCGCCCGGCTCACCGAGCAGTGCGAATCCGGGGGCCTTGCGCTTGGCGGAGGCGAGTGCGGCGTTGCCGAGCCCGCCGTGCCCGCCCTCGGCGATCACGTAGCGGGTACCCGCGCCGATCAGGTCGATCAGGACCTCGCCGGTGGCGGCGTTCTTGACCACGGTGCCGTCGGGCACCGAGATGATGATGTCGCCGCCGTTGGCGCCGTCGCGGTTGGCGCCCTGCCCCTGCTTGCCGTTGTCGGCCTTGCGGTGCGGGCGGCGGTGATACTCCAGCAGGGTCGCCGTGTTGGCGTCGACCTCCAGGATCACGTCACCGCCCCGGCCTCCGTTGCCCCCGTCGGGACCGCCCAGCGGCTTGAACTTCTCCCGATGGACAGAGGCACAGCCGTTTCCCCCGTCACCGGCCTTGATGTGCAGGACCACCTGGTCCACAAAGTCCGGCATATCTACTTTCCTACCTCTATCTACGGGAAATTCCGGTGAAAACGCGAACAGGGGTGGACCGCTGAATGCGATCCACCCCTGCCCTCAACGTCTGTCGGCGCGAATCTACTCCGCGACCGGAACGATGCTCACCGCGCGGCGTCCGCGCTTGACACCGAACAGAACGTGGCCCGCGGCCAGCGCGAACAGCGTGTCGTCACTGCCACGGCCGACGTTGTCGCCGGGGTGGAAGTGGGTGCCGCGCTGACGAACGATGATCTCGCCGGCGTTGACCAGCTGACCGCCGAAGCGCTTCACACCGAGCCGCTGGGCGTTGGAGTCGCGGCCGTTCCGAGTGGACGACGCGCCCTTCTTGTGTGCCATCTCGCAAAACTCCCGAAACTCAGGCCTGGTCGATGCCGGTGATCTTCACCTGGGTGTACCGCTGACGGTGACCCTGGCGCTTCTTGTACCCCGACTTGTTCTTGTACTTCAGAATCCGGATCTTCGGACCCTTGGTCTCACCGAGAATCTCGGCGGCAACCGTGAACTTGCCCGCCTCGGTGGTCACGTCGCCGTCGTTGACGACGAGGACCGTCGGCAGCGAAACCGTGGAACCGACCTCGCCGGCGACCTTGTCCACTTCAAGGACGTCACCGACGGAGACCTTCTGCTGCCTGCCGCCGCAACGAACGATCGCGTACACCGCGGAACCCTTCTTCTGACTGCTTGCTCGCTGGATGCTGCGCCCCGCATCCGGCTGTGGTCATTGATGACGTACCGGGTAGGCGCGCGAACAGGGCGCGCCATGAGCGCACCGGTTCACCAGGGTACCGGATTGACGGTGTCCTGGTCGAACCGGGCGGAACGTCGGGGGTGCCGGCCTTCGGCCCCGTCCCTGTGCGGGACGGGGTCTAATCGGCCGACCTGGCCTTGCGGGAGCGTCGCCGCCCCCGGCCAGAAGCCTGTGCTGCCTGACCGTCCTCATGCTGGACTCCATCAAGCGCATCGGTCACCGTATCACGCCCAGACTGGTCACCGGCCGCCACCGCGTGGTTACCGTCCTTGCCCAGCTTTTCCGCGACGGCCTTCTCCACGGCCATCTTGCCCTGGGTGCCGCGCGGCTCGGGCTTGCCCTCGACCGGTTCCGACGAGACGTGCAGGCCGCGGCCGTTGCAGCACTCACAGGTGGTCGAGAAGGCCTCCAGGAGGCCCTGGCCGACCCGCTTGCGCGTCATCTGGACCAGACCGAGGGAGGTCACCTCGGCCACCTGGTGCTTGGTACGGTCACGGGCCAGGCACTCCAGCAGCCGCCGCAGCACCAGATCACGGTTGTTCTCCAGCACCATGTCGATGAAGTCGATGACGATGATGCCGCCGATGTCGCGCAACCTGAGCTGGCGGACGATCTCCTCGGCCGCCTCCAGGTTGTTGCGGGTGACGGTCTCCTCGAGGTTGCCGCCCTGACCGGTGAACTTGCCGGTGTTGACGTCGACCACGGTCATGGCCTCGGTCCTGTCGATCACCAGCGAGCCGCCGCTGGGCAGCCAGACCTTGCGCTCCATCGCCTTGGCGATCTGCTCGTCGATCCGGTACGCGGCGAAGACGTCACCGCCCTCCTCCCACCTGCTGAGGCGGTCGGCCAGATGCGGGGCGACGTAGCGGACGTACTCGTCGACCGTCTCCCACACGTCCCCCGCGACGACCAGCGAGGCGAAGTCCTCGTTGAACACGTCGCGGACCACCCGGACGGTCAGGTCGGGCTCGGAGGAGAGCAGCTCGGGCGCGCTGGCCGACTTGGCCTTGCGCTGGATGTTCTCCCACTGCGCCGACAGCCTGGCCACGTCGCGAGCCAGCTCGTCCTCCGAGGCGCCCTCGGCGGCCGTACGGACGATGACCCCCGCGTTCTCCGGCATGACCTTCTTCAGGATGCTCTTGAGACGGGTGCGCTCCTTGTCGGGGAGCTTGCGGCTGATACCGGTCATCGAACCGTCGGGCACGTAGACCAGGTAACGTCCCGGCAGGCTGATCTGGCTCGTCAGGCGGGCGCCCTTGTGGCCCATCGGGTCCTTGGTGACCTGCACCAGCACCGACTGGCCCGACTTCAGCGCCACCTCGATCCGCTTGGGCTGTCCTTCCAGCCCCGCGGTGTCGAAGTTCACCTCTCCGGCGTACAGGACCGCGTTGCGGCCCTTGCCGATGTCGACGAACGCGGCCTCCATGCTCGGCAGCACGTTCTGCACCTTGCCGAGATAGACGTTGCCCACGTACGACTGGCTCGCCTCGCGGTTGACGTAGTGCTCGACGAGGACGCCGTCCTCCAGCACCGCGATCTGGGTGCGCCCGCCGGTGCGGCGGACCACCATCACGCGCTCGACGGACTCCCTGCGGGCCAGGAACTCCGACTCGGTGATGATCGGCGGACGCCTGCGGCCGAGCTCACGGCCCTCGCGGCGGCGCTGCTTCTTCGCCTCCAGGCGGGTCGAGCCGCGCACGCTCTGCACCTCGTCCACCGAGGTGCCGCGGCCGGCACGGGGCGCGCGGATGCGCACCACCGTGTTCGGCGGGTCGTCGGGGACGTCGCCGGACTCGTCCGTGCCCCTGCGCCGCCTGCGTCGACGGCGGCGCGAGCTGCCGCTCTCGGCCTCGTCGTCCTGCTCGGCCTCAGCCTGCTCCTCGTCGTCCTGCTCGGCCTCGGTCTCCTCGGTCTCGTCGAGGTCGCGCGCCTTGCCGCGGCCCCGGCCGCCCCTGCGGCGCCGACGCCGGCGACCTCCCGCGTCGTCGTCGCCCTCGCCTTCCGAGTCGTCGTCCTCGGGCTCCTCGGCGAGCTCGGCCCTCTCGGTCTTCTCGACCCGGTCGGCCTTGTCGGCCCTCGCCTCGACGGGCTCGGGCTCGGGAGTGGCGGGCTGGACCGGCGCGGGACGCGTGGCGGGCTGTGCGGCCCGCTGCGGGTCGGGGGCCTGGAACAGCGGCTGGAACACCGCGGCGGGCGCCTGGAAGGTCACCGAGGGCACCTCGGAACGTTCCCTGGCGGCCAGGCCGAAGGGATCGGCGAACAGGCCGGGACGCTCCTCGATGATGTCCTCGCCCGCGGGTTCGTCGTCGAGCGGCTCGTCGGCCGGCAGGAGCTCCGCCTCGGCCTCCTCCACCTCGGCGGGAGGCACGTGGACGCTCTGCTCGGCCTCGACCGGCGGCGCCTCGCGCGGCGTGGCCTTCTTGCGCGTACGGGTGCGCTTGGCGGGGGCCGCGGGCGCCTCCTGGGGCTCGGCCTCGGCGAAGGGATCCGGTACGGCGACGGGCGCCACGGGGTGCGCCGGGGAGACCGTCACGGGTGCATCGGGGATCGCAGGGGTCTCGGGGGTCGCAGGGGTCATAACCTCCGCGACCGGCTCCGCGACCGGCTCGACCGGCTTCTTCGCACGGCTACGACGCGTGGTGGTGGTCGCACCGTCCGCCACCGCCGTCTTGCGCCTGGTGGCGCGCTTGGGCGCGGGCGCGGTGGGCTCCACCGTGGAGGTCTCGGGGACCTCGGGCGTCACGGTCTGCGCGACCGGTGCGGGCGGTGCCGTGACCACCGGGGCCGGCTCCGGCGGCTCCGGTGGAGGTCCGGCCGGCCTGCTCGCGGCCCTGCGACGGGTCGTCGGCGGTCGTGTCTCTTCTGTTGTCGTGTCCCCGTCAGGGCTGTTGACCCCGGCGTTGGGCTCGTTGTCGAGCATGCGGGCGCTCTCCCGTTCAGCTCCCGGGCGCGTCTCCGCGCCGCGCGGGAGCTCTCGTCTCTCACTGTCCGCCAGGCCTGGGGCCCGGCGCCAAGTCCTATATGTCGCCGCCGACGTGCCTGCCCACCGGTTCCGCTTCGCCGCCGCGCGTGATGTCGCGGTCCAGGCCGAACGGATCGGCGGGCTCACCGGTGTGAACGTCCAGCGGGCCCTGCGCCAGCCTGGTCACCTCGGGGGGCACCGGCGGCGCGAAGTCAGCCACAAGACGCAGTCCAGTGAGAACGTCGTCGGGTCGAACGGCAGGAGTTTCGTGCCGTACAACCATGCGAAGTATGACACATGGCTGACTGGACGCCTGACCTGCTGTTGTCTCTGTTACCTCAAATACCGTGAGGCTCAGCACCGCTTCACGTGCGTCGAAGCGCCGCATCCCCTTCTTCGTAAGGCGTTCGACCTCGACGTGTTCCGTGGCGAGGAATTTCTCGACCGCGGCCCCGGCGAGGGCGGAATCGGCTCCTCGAAGCCGCAGCTCCCACGCCGAGCACTCCATCCGGTCGGCCAGGCTCGCGGAGCCCGCCTCGACGACGTCGAGCACGTCGAGACCGGGAGGCAGTGAGGTGTCCAGAGCGGCTCGCAGCCTGCCGGGATCACACTCACGCGTCACACTGATCTCGAAGTATTCGGCCTCGCTGGCGACCCCGGTGGGGGCGGCCGCTCCCACATAGGAGATCTTCGGGTGGGGCGAGAAGCCCGCGCTGAACGCCACCGGGACGTCGGCTCTCCGGACCGCCCGTTCGAGGGCCCGGGTGATGTCACGGTGACTGGTGAAGCGCAGGCGGCCGCGCTTGGCGTAGCGAACGCGCAGGCGCTGCACCACGGGCGCGGGCGGCGGCCCGTCAGGAGCGGGTTTCAGGGTGGTGTCGTCCTTCCCGAATCGTGGTCGTCGTTTCCGGAGGCGGTGCTCACGCGCCGCCCACCTCAGACAACCGTGAGTGGCAGCAGCTTCTTCCCGGTGGGCCCGATCTGGATCTCGGTGCCCATCGTGGGGCAGACGCCGCAGTCGTAGCACGGGGTCCAGCGGCAGTCCTCGACCTCGACGTCGTTGACCGCGTCCTGCCAGTCCTGCCAGAGCCACTCGCGGTCGAGCCCGGCGTCGAGATGGTCCCAGGGCAGGACCTCGTTCTCCTCGCGCTCACGCGTGGTGTACCAGTCGACGTCGACGCCCACCGCGGCGGCGGCGTCCATCCAGCGCTGGTAGGAGAAGTGCTCGCTCCAGCCGTCGAAGCGGCCCCCCTCGGCCCACACCGCGCGGATGACCTTGCCGACCCGGCGGTCACCCCGAGAGAGCAGGCCCTCCACGATCGACGGCTTGCCGTCGTGGTAGCGCAGGCCGATGGCGCGGCCGTACTCCCTGTCGCCCCGCAGAGCCTCCTTCAGCGCCTTCAGCCTGCGGTCGACCGTCTCGTGGTCGGCCTGGCCCGCCCACTGGAACGGAGTGTGCGGCTTGGGAACGAAACCGCCGATGGAGACCGTGCAGCGGACGTCGCGCGACCCGGTGGCCTCCCGGCCCGCCTTGATGACCTTCTTGGCCAGATCGGCGATGCCCAGGACGTCGGCGTCCTCCTCGGTGGGCAGGCCACACATGAAGTAGAGCTTCACCTGCCGCCAACCCTGGGTGTACGCGGTGGTGACGGTCCTGATCAGGTCTTCCTCGGTGACCATCTTGTTGATCACCTTACGCATCCGCTCCGAGCCGCCCTCCGGGGCGAACGTCAGACCGGAGCGGCGGCCGTTGCGGGAGAACTCGTTCGCCAGGTCGATGTTGAAGGCGTCGACCCGGGTCGAGGGCAGCGACAGGGAGGTGTTGGTGCCCTCGTAGCGGTCGGCCAGCCCCTTGGCGACCTCGCCGATCTCGGAGTGGTCGGCCGAGGAGAGCGACAACAGGCCGACCTCGTTGAACCCGGAGGCCTTGACGCCCGCCTCGACCATGTCGCCGATCGTGGTGATCGAGCGCTCGCGCACCGGACGGGTGATCATGCCGGCCTGGCAGAACCGGCACCCACGGGTGCAGCCGCGGAAGATCTCCACACTGAACCGCTCGTGCACGGTCTCGGCCAGCGGGACCAGCGGCTTCTTGGGATAGGGCCACTCGTCCAGATCCATCACGGTGTGCTTGTGGATCCGCCACGGCACCCCCGACCTGTTGGGCGTGACCCGCTGGATCCGGCCGTCGGCGTGGTAGTCGACGTCGTAGAACTTCGGCACGTAGACCCCGCCGGACTCGGCCAGCCGCATCAGCAGCTCGTCGCGCCCTCCGGGCGAGCCCTCGCTCTTCCACTCGCGGATCACCTCGGTGATCGCGATGGCGACCTGCTCCCCGTCGCCCAGCACGGCGGCGTCGAGGAAGTCGGCGATCGGCTCGGGATTGAACGCCGCGTGCCCACCGGCCAGCACGATCGGGTCGTCGTCGCCCCGGTCGGCCGCCTCCAGCGGGATGCCCGCCAGATCCAGCGCGGTCAGCATGTTGGTGTAGCCGAGCTCGGTCGAGAAGGAGAGTCCGAGCACGTCGAACGCCCTCACCGGCCGGTGCGCGTCGACCGTGAACTGCGGCACGCCCTCGGAACGCATGAGCGCCTCGAGGTCGGGCCAGACCGCGTAGGTCCGCTCGGCCAGCGTCTCCGGCAGCTCGTTGAGGATCTCGTAGAGGATCTGGACACCCTGGTTGGGCAGGCCCACCTCGTAGGCGTCCGGATACATCAGCGCCCAGCGGACCGTGCTCTCGTCCCAGTCCTTGACGGTCGAGTTGAGCTCACCTCCCACATACTGGATCGGCTTCTGCACTCTGGGCAGGAGCGCTTCCAGGCGGGGAAACAACGACTCGACAGACATGCCGTCAAGAATATCCGCCTGGAGAGGGTGCCACAGGCGGGCCACTCCGCACCGGGGCCGGAGCGGGCACCGGACTCCTCAGCTGAACGACGGTTGCCTGCGCATATGGATCGCCTGGAGCAGCCCGAAGGCGATCATGTTGGCGAAGGTGGCGGTACCGCCGTAGGAGACGAACGGCAGGGGAAGGCCCGTGATCGGCATGATCCCGATCGTCATCCCGATGTTGACGAACGACTGGAAGGCCAGCCAGCACACGATCGAACCGGCCATCAGCGCGCCGAACCGGTCGTCGCACTCGCGCGCGATCCGCACCCCCCGCAGCAGGATCACCCCGATCAGCGCCACCACCGTGACCGAGCCGAGGAATCCGAACTCCTCCCCCGCCACCGTGAAGACGAAGTCGGTGTGCTGCTCGGGCACGAAACGGCCGGTGGTCTGGCCACCCCCGAACAATCCCTTGCCGAACACCTCCCCCGATCCGATCGCGATCAGCGACTGGGTGCTGTTGTAGCCGACGCCACGCGGGTCACTGGCCGGGTTGAGGAACGCGGTGAACCGGGCGATCTGGTACGGCTCCAGGACATCGAGGAGCCACACGGCCACCCCAGCACCGATCACGCTGAGGGTGAGCCCGGCGATCCAGCGCTTGCGGACCCCCGCCACCACCATCGTGCCGGCCGTGATCACCCCGATGACCATCGTGGTGCCCAGGTCGGGCTGGAGCATCACCAGGCCCATGGTGAAGGAGGACACCGCCAGCGCGATCACGACATCGAGGTTGCGCGGCCGGTCGGTGCCCCTGGCCTGCTGGGCCAGCAGCATGGCGAGCATCAGCACCAGCCCCAGTTTGGCGAACTCGGAGGGCTGGAACGCGAAACCGCCCCCCAGCATGATCCATGAGTGGGCGCCGTTCACGGTGCTGCCAAGCGGTGTGATCACCAGGATCAGCCCGATCAGCGTCACCCCGTAGATCAGCGGCGCGAAGATCCGCAGCGCGCGATGGTCCACCATCGCGGCCGTGCCGGCCAGCACGGCCCCGATGACGAGGTTGAGGATGTGCTTCTTGACCAGCCCGGTGGAGCCGGGCGCCCAGGTCCTGGTCGACGACCAGACGAGCATCGTGCCGATCACCGCGAGCGCGACCACGGCGACCAGCATCAATCCGTCCATCCGGCCCACCGTGGAGACCGCCGCCACCGTCCGGCCGGTGAGGGACGTCCTCGGCGGCGCCGCCCGACTCACGCGGCCTCACTCGCGGACGTCACCGCCGCCGATACGGGGGTCATCGCGACACCGTCCCATCCTTGGCGATCACCGGAAGAGCCCTCGCGGGGCGCCCACCCGGCAGGATGGAGGAGGACGGTTTCCCGTCAGGCTTGAACCCGTAGATGCCCTCGTAGATCTTCCGTACCGCCGGAGCCGCGGTCTGACCGCCCATCCCGCCCTGGGACACCATGGCGACGATCACGAACCGCGGGTTGTTCGTCGGGGCGAACGAGGCGAACCACGACGTGTCGGCCTTGCCGTAGACCTCGGCGGTGCCGGTCTTCCCACCGATCTTGACCTTGTCCATGGGAAACCCCGCGAAGGCCCCGGCGGCGGTGCCGTCGGAGGCGACCTCGCTCAACGCCCCCTTGATGTAGTCCCGCTCCTCCCGCGTGATCGGCAACTTGCCCACCACCGGCACCTTGATCTCCTTGACCTTGGTCCCGTCGGGACGCACCAGCGCCCAGGCCACCCTGGGACTGCGCAGCCTGCCGTCCCCGACCAGTGCCGCGTAGGCCGCCGCCAACTGCAGCGGCGTCACCAGCACGTCGCCCTGCCCGATGGAGAAGTTGGCGGCGTCACCCGGCCGCCACTGGAATCCCTCCAGGCAGTTCTCGTACGCCAGCCGTTTGAGGAAGGCCGCCCTGCTGGGGCTGCTCTTGGCCACCTCCGGATAACCGGTCTTGGCCCGCCGGCAGTTGTCCTCCTTCGTCACCGCCCAGAGCGCCTTCTTCCATGCCCGGTCGGGAATCCTGCCCGGCGACTCGCCCGGCAGGTCGACGCCGGTGGGGCGGCCGAACCCGTAGGCACGCGCCATGTTCGCCATCGGCTCCTTGGGCCTCCCCTTGGGATCGAGACCGCCGTCGCGCAGCCACTGCTCGTACGCCGCCCGATAGAAGATCGTGTCGCACGACTTCACCAGCGCCGTGTGCAGGTCGAGGGTGCCCAGTCCGATGCCGCGGAAGTTGTTGAACGGCCGGTCGCCCACCATGTAGGACCCCGGGCAGTCGTACTTGCCGTGCAGTGGATAGCCGTCCCTGAGCATCGCCGACACCGACGACACCTTGAACGTCGAACCGGGCGCGAACTCGCCCTTGATCGCCCGCGACACCAGTGGCTTGCCGGTCTTGCCCGACAGCAACCGCTGGTACTCCGCCTCCGAGATGCCTCCGGTCCAGACCGCCGGATCATACGTCGGCGCGCTGGCCAGCGCGATCACCCGGCTGGTCTTCGCGTCCAGCACCACCGCCGCCGCCCCGTCTGCCTTGGGCGCGCCCTTCATCGCCTCGGCCAGCGCCTTTTCCGCCAAGGTCTGCACCCTGGCGTCGATGCTGGTGATGAGCGTGTCGCCCGGGATCGGCGGCACGTGCCGCTCCACCCCGATGACCTTGCCCAGCCGGTCGACCTGCACCCGCCTCATCCCGGGCGTCCCCCGCAGCGGCACGTCGTAGACCGACTCCAGTCCGTCCCTGCCCACCAGGTCGACCCCGGAGAACGCCGCCCTGAGCCCGTCGCGCTTGTCCAGCTCCTCCTGCGTGATCGGCTGCAGGTAGCCGAGCGCCTGCGCGCCCGCGCCCTTGCGCGGATACTCCCGCACGGCCTGCACCTCGGCCGTGACGCCGGGGAACTCCTCCTGCCGTTCCAGGATCTGCAGGGCCTCGCGCGTGGTCACGTCGACGTCGATGGGGATCGGCTGGTACGGGGATCCCGGCCAGCACGGACGGGCGACCCCGGGCCCGCACGCCCTGATCCGCTCCCGCAACTCGCCGGGACGGCGGTCGAGCACGGCGGCGAGCCTCTTGATCACCTCCTCGCCGTTGCCCGCCATCCGGTTCAGGCGGGTGCGGTCGACCGAGACCACCAGGGTGGTCCGGTTGCGCACCAGTGGACGGCCCGTCGCGTCGAGGATCTGTCCGCGCACCGCCGGGACGACGACATCACGCGTACGCGTCTCGGTCGCTGCCTCCACGTACTCCCGGCCACTCACCACCTGCACCTGCCAGAGCCGCACCGCGAGCAACGCCAGCATCGACACCACGATCACCTGCACCACGACCAGGCGCCCTCGCATCAGGCCCATGACCGCTCCTCCCCGCACACCTCGCGGAAACCCCCCGTCCACGCCCCGCCGAACCCCTCGCGGCGCACGCACCGGGAACCCCACCGCGCACGATGCCGCGTACGTGATCTCATGCACGACTCCGCATGGCCGAGCGGGGCATCTGGATGGGGCGCGGCTCCGGCCCCTTGACGACCCTTCGCACCATCCACACCACCGGTGGCGCGGCGAGCAGGTTGTAGATCATCGCCTGTGGCAGCACCGCCGTGAGCATGGACACACCGGCCCGCGGATCCCCCACCAGGGCGCCGGTCACCAGGGCGACCACGGGACCGGCGATCGCGCAGGCCAGCGCCGCGAGCGGCCCCGCGGCCGGCCGGCTCTCCACCCCCCGTCCCGCCATGAAGCCGATGAGGCAGAACACGAGCGCGTTGTGCCCGAGCAGATGCGCCGCGGGCGGCAGCAGGTCGCTGACGAGGCCGGCGGCGAAGCCCATGACGGCCCCCGCTGCGGCCCCGCGTGCCAGCGCGTACCCCACCACGGCGAGCAACACCAGATCCGGCGCGGCATGCCCCGGCAGCGGCAGCCTGTTGACGACGGTCACCTGGAGGATCATGATCCCCAAAAGCAGCGCCACGAACATCGCGTTGCGCCCCATCCCCTCAGGCCCCCTCTCGCCGGCCACGGGGAACCCCCGCCTCTCGCCGACCGGACTCAGAGGTGGAGTCGACCTCGGAGTCGGAGCCGTCCTCGGAGCCGGGCCCGGACTCGGCGTCGGACTCGGGTGAGCGCGGCGTGGACCGCCCCGGTGCCGAGACCTTCGCCTTGCGCGGGGCCGGCGGAAGCACCGTGTCACGCGGGTCGCGCTGCGGCGCCTGCACCACCACCCCGACCACGTCCAGCGAGGTGAGATCCGCGGACGGCCGCGCGTACGCGATGCGGGTCAGCTCACCCGGCGTGGCCTCCACCCGCTCCACCACCCCGATCGGCACCCCCGCCACATACGGTGCGCCGCGCTGGGAACCAAAGCTCACGATGCGATGCCCCGGGGTGATCGGCGCGGTCGAGTCGAGCAGCCGGAAGCGGACCAGGCGACCGTTCTCCCCCACGCCGTGCACCACCCCGATCTCGTTGCTGCCCTCCAGCCTGGCCCCGGCCGCCGAGGCGGGGTCACTGAGCAGAACCACCGTCGAGGTGGACGGACCCACCTGAACCACCCTGCCGACCAGGCCATCGGCATTCAAAACGGTCATCTCCGGACGCACTCCGTCGGCGCGCCCCACGTCGAGCTCGACGGCCTCCTCGAACCCGGGAGCGCCGCGCCGAGCGATCACCTGGGTGGTCAGGATCTTGTATCCGCCGGTCCCCGCCACACCGAGCAGCCTGCGAAGCTCCCTGGAGCGCTCCCGGTCGAGGCTCTGCGTCGCCAGATCGTGCCTGAGTCGCTGGTTCTCCGCGTGCAGCCTCTCGATCCGGCTCCGCGCCGAGGGAGCCTCGGCCATCGCCTCGAAGAACTCGCCGACCGGTCGTACGAGTCCCGCCCCCGCGCTCTCCGCGGCGCCGAACAACGTCGTGCCGACCGTCCTGAGCGGACCGAACGGCGACTCCGTGACCGAACGGTGGTCGATGGTCACGAGCACGAGTGCGGAGGCGAGCAGCAGCCCCAGGTTGACCCGTGCCCTGCGGGTGTCCTTCATCAGTGCCGCGGCTCGGGGACCAGGACCTGCTGCAGGGCGTCGAAGTCCTCGACACACTTGCCCGAGCCGAGCGCGACGGAGTCGAGGGCGTTGTCGACGAGGTGAATCGGCATGCCCGTCTCCGCCTTCAGCCGCTCGTCCATGCCCTTGAGAAGCGCACCGCCCCCGGTGAGGGCGATCCCGCGGTCCATCAGGTCTCCGGAAAGCTCGGGCGGGCATTTGTCGAGCGTGGTCTTGACCGCGTCGACGATCACGTTCAGCGGCTCCTCGATGGCCTTGCGGATCTCCGCGGCCGATACCACGATCGTCTTGGGCAGGCCGCTGACCAGGTCGCGGCCCCGGATCTCGGCGTGGCTCTCCTCGGGGAGCGTGCACGCGGAACCGATCGCCATCTTGATCTCCTCGGAGGTGCGCTCACCGAGCATCAGCGAGTATTCCTTCTTCGCGAAGGTGATGATCGCCTGATCGAGCTCGTCGCCGCCCACCCTGATCGACTGGCTGGTGACCACACCGCCCATCGAGATGATCGCCACCTCGGTGGTCCCGCCGCCTATGTCGATCACCATGTTGCCGGTGGGCTCGTGCACGGGAAGCCCGGCGCCGATCGCGGCCGCCATGGGCTCCTCGACGATGTAGACCCTGCGCGCACCCGCCTGGTAACCGGCCTCCTTGACCGCTCGCTGCTCGACACCGGTGATCCCGCTCGGCACGGCGATGATGATGCGCGGCTTGGCGAAGTGGCGGCGCTTGTGCACCCGCTGGATGAAGTAGCGCAGCATGCGCTCGGTGACGTCGAAGTCGGCGATGACGCCGTCCTTGAGCGGGCGGATGGCCACGATGTTGCCGGGAGTGCGGCCTATCATCCGCTTGGCCTCGATACCAACGGCCACGATCTTCCCCGTCGCGGTGTTGATCGCTACGACGGACGGCTCGTTGAGCACGATCCCGCGGCCCCGCACATACACGAGGGTGTTCGCGGTGCCGAGGTCGACCGCCATGTCACGGCCCAGAAAAGCAAGATTGCTGCCCATGAGGAAGGCCGGCCTCCTTCCGTCAGGTCGTCGGCGAAAACTACGGAACGCACTCGAATCGTAACGTGACGTACCCACCGTTGAGCGCAATGAGGCGGCCTGCCGCAGCAAAATCTTGGGTTAACCGAACAAGGCGGGCCCCGCCGTCCACAAGGACGGCGGGGCCCGGCAATCGCGGCGAAAGCGCGTGTTCTAGAAGCGATCCGGGAAGAAGATCTTGATCTCCCTCGCGGCGGACTCGGGAGAGTCGGAGCCGTGCACGACGTTCTCGCCGATCTCCAGGGCGTGGTCGCCGCGGATGGTGCCGGGCGCGGACTTGACGGGGTCGGTGAGGCCCGCGAGACCGCGGAAGGCCTCGATGGCCCGCGGCCCCTCAAGCACCAGCGCGACCAGCGGGCCGGAGGTGATGAACTCCACCAGCTCGCCGAAGAACGGCCGCTCGGAGTGCTCCGCGTAGTGCGTCTTGGCGGTCTCGACGTCCAGGGTGCGCAGCTCCAGCGCCACGACCTTCAGCCCCTTGCGCTCGACACGGGCGATCACATCGCCGATGAGACCACGCGCCACACCATCGGGCTTGATCAGGACAAGAGTGCGCTCGGACACTGGAGTTCTCCTTTGAACATGTATGGGTCGCGGACTGCGGTAATCGCGCGAAGTTTACCGTCCTTCGCGCGATTACCCGTGGTCGGCGAGGTCACTGGAGGGCAGGCCCACTTCCCGGACCGTCCTCGGGCGAGGGCGCGGGCGGGGGCACCACCACGGGCGGCGCGACGACCTTCTCCGGCTCGGCCTCCGTCTCCGGCTCGGGGTCGCGCTCGGGAACACGGTCGGGCTCGTGCCGGGGCCTGGGTCTCCCGCCCTTGCCCACCCCCTGCCCTCCCCCGGTGACGGCCGCGGACCCGCCCTTGGATCCGGTCGCGGCCATAGGTCCCGCCTCGGGATTCGGACGGCCCTGCGGCCTCGGTGCGGCCTCGGACCGTGGCCGCACCACCCCGTGTCCCACCTGCCCGTCCTGTTCGGACCGCCCGGGCTGCCCGGCCCGCTCGGACGGCTTGACCTGCCTGGAAAAACCGACCCTTCCGGGAGGTCCCGACGCCGTGGCGGCCGGCCACGCGCCACCGGCGGAATCGGCCTCCCCGGCGGGAGGAGGCACCAGCCCGGAAGTGGATCGCGCCGCGGGCGAGAAGCCGCCCGCACCTGCCGGAGTGTCCCGGGTGTCCCCCGGGCTCACCGGGGTGCCTGGCAGGAGGCGAGCCAGAACGGCGCCGAGCACGATCACCACGAGCACCAGTCCGCCCCCGAGCAGTGCCCACAGGTGCAGGGCGTCCACGAACCCGTCGACCAGCGCCTGCGGGGTCGTGGCGTCCTTCAGGCGGTTGACCTGGACGCCACTGCCCAGCAGAAAGCCCACGAGTACCGCGGGGAAGAACAGCGACAGCGCCAGAAGCGCCGCCCCCTCGCCGCAGGATCGCAACGCACCGGTGAGCGCCACCGAGGCACCGCCCGCGAGCAGCGCGAACGGGAGGATCAGCGGGAGCCCGCCCGGGGCGGGAAGAAACAGCCGCACGGCGCACAGGCCCGCGACCATCACCACGAGCCCACCCGCGGTGACCATGGGCATGGCCGCGTCGCCCAGCCGGTTCGCCGACAGCGCGGACAGGAGGCCCACCAACGCGGCGATCACGAAGGCCGGCCACAGGCCGGACAGCCCCGGTCCTCCCAGCCCTCCGAGTTCGACGTAGGTGATCTGGGCTGCGGTGGGCAGGGCGACGACGCCGACCGCGATCATCGCGTAGGCCGGCGCCCTACCGGCGGCCCCCTTCGAGACACCGGAGGAGGCCAGGGCGAGCAGGACGAGGATGGACACCAGCGCCGCACGGATCACCAGATTCGGTGACCAGTCGAACGTGCTGCCCAGAGCCAGGGCCGCGACGCCCGCGGCGGGCACGACCACCCACAGCGTGCGTCCGCGTTCGGCGACGACCGGAACGGGGCCCGTGCCGCCCTCGCCCTCCTTCAACCACAGCACCAGATGGAGCGCGGCGAGGGCGAGCGCGACCCCGGTGAGCATCGGGTACGGCTGGAGGGTGACGCGCCAGGAGTCGACCTGGTCGAGGGGCCACAGCGCGAGCGCCTGAGCGGCCAGCAGGCTACCCGTCAACACGGCCGCCCACACGGCCCGCAGGAGCGTCGAACGCCCCCGGACGGCCATCAGGGTGGCGGGGACCAGCAGGCCCGCTCCGACCCCGTGCAGGACCCGCAGGACCCCTACCAGCGCCGTTGACCCGGCGTACCCGCCGGCGACGTCGGCGAAGGCGAGCAAGGTCAGCCCGGCGACCATCATCGGGGCCGCCCTCATCCGGTGCACGGCCACCGCCGCCACCGGCACGGTCAGGACCATCGCGGGAAGCGCCAGCCCGTGCGCTCTGATCATCGCTATCTGCGAGATGTCCGGCGGCAGGAGGGCGGCGACCACCGAGATGGTGTTGGGAATGGCGACGATCGCCAGCGGCAGCACTACCGCGACGAGCAGTCCGAGGACAACGTCGATCATCAGGGAGACCCGGAGCACGCGCACCAGGCCGGTGGGCCCGGCGGGCACCGCCCGAGTCGGCTGGATGGGAGGGACGGCCATGTTGGCCGACTTTAGCGAGAAGTCACGCCCTCGACACGGCGAGCGACGAATATCGCCGTGATCCACAGCGCGGCGAAGATCACCCCGAGGAAGAACATCGCCGGGACCATGAAGCCGGAGGCGATGGTGAGCACCTGGATGACGCTTCCCGCGAGGTAGGCGAAAGGCCGCCTGAGCAGGCCGATCACCACCACGCAGAGGAGCGCCAGGCCGAGGCCGACGGTGAACGCGAGGGTCGGTTCGACGCCTTGGATGTTGATCGCGACCGGCGTGAACAGACCGACGACTATGGCCTGCATGCCGAGCACGCTGGCGCAGAGACGCCTCATCCCGGGAGTGACCGTGATCATCTTCTGTCCTTCCGGAGTCGCCACGACCGCGCCCGACGACCCGCCACGCCCGACCGGCTCATCCCGCCTCGCCCGCTCACTGTGACCTGTCTACTCACTGCGCCCCGTCCGCCCGACTTGTCCAATAAGAGCGTTTTTCGGCTTATCACGCTCTTGGCCGTTCGCGGTGTCCTGCTCGCTCACTGTGCCTCGTCCGCCTTGAGCAGAAGTCGCGCGTCACCGGCGGTCACCACCGACCCGGTGATCAGAACCCCGGCCCCGCTGAACTCTCCCAGAGCGTCGACGATGCCGATCGCCCGGTCGATCGCGCTGTCCAGCCTCTCGACCTGATGCACCCGGTCAAGGCCGAAGATCTCCTCGGCCAGCGCGGCGAGATCGTCCACATCCATGGACCTCGGCGAGGAGTTCCTGGTCACCACGATCTCGTCCATCATCGGTTCCAGCAGCTCCAGGATGCCCTGGACGTCCTTGTCCTCGAACACCGCCACCACTCCGATGAGCTTCGCGAAGTCGAAGGACTCCTGCACGGCGTCCAGACTGGCCCGGATCCCCGCCGGATTGTGCGCGGCGTCGACGACCACCGTGGGCCCTCTGCGGACCACCTCAAGCCTGCCGGGCGAGCGCACCCCCAGGAACGCCTGCCGCACCAACTCCGCGTCGAGAGGCTCATCCCCACCGGTCAGCGCCTCCACCGCGGCAAGTGCGCAGGCCGCGTTGCCCGCCTGGTGAGCCCCGTAGAGGGGAAGCAGGATGTCCTCGTAGGTTCCCTTGAGCCCTTTGAGCCGGACCAACTGCCCACCGATGGCGAGTTCCCTGCTCAGCACGCCGAACTCCAGCCCCTCGCGTGCCACGGTGGCACCGACCTCGGCGGCCCGCCTCATCAGCACCGAGGCGGCGGGAAGCTCCTGCTGCGCGAGCACGGCGGTCGCCCCGGGCTTGATGATGCCGGCCTTCTCCCCTGCGATCGTCTCGACGTCGGGCCCTAGGTAGTCGACATGGTCGAGGGAGATGGGCGTGATGACCGCCACGGTGCCGTCGGCGACGTTGGTGGCGTCGGTGACGCCCCCCATCCCCGTCTCGATCACCGCCACATCCACGGGAGCATCGGCGAAGGCGGCGAACGCCATCGCGGTGAGGGTCTCGAAGAAGGAGAGCCTCCGCCCCTGTGAGTCGACCATCTCCAGGTAGGGCGCGATGTCCTCGTACACCTCGATGAAGCGCTCCTCGCTCAGCGGGACGCCGTCCACGCTGATGCGCTCGCGCATGGAAACGAGGTGAGGGCTGGTGAACCGGCCGACACGCAGGTTGCGCTCACGCAGAAGTGCTTCGATCATCCGGGTCGTACTCGACTTGCCGTTCGTACCGGCCACATGCACGACGGGATAGGAGTGCTGCGGGGAACCGAGCAGGTCCACGAGCGCGGCGATCCTGTCGAGGCTGGGCTCGAAGCTCCACTCGACGCCACGCTGCATGATCGCTTGTTCAACCGCTCGATAGTCCACGTCTCCAGCCTACTGACGTCCTGGGCTGGTCCCGGACGGGCCCATGAAGAGTCCAGGGCAGGCCGCGTTCCTGCCCATGGCCAGGAACGCCGGAAAAGCCACGAGGGGAAATTCCCCGTAAAAGGAAAGGACCCCTGGAAAGCACGAAAGGCCCCCACCAACGGTGAGGGCCCTACGTGAAAGATTGTCCGGCGGTGACCTACTCTCCCACACCGTCCC
>NZ_JBEZEL010000032.1:0-67907 GCF_040648855.1 Streptosporangium sp. NPDC049078 | reverse complement strand
CGCGGCGGCGAACGCTTTCTTGGACGCGTTGGCGGAGTATCGGCGCGGGCTGGGGCTGGCGGGGGTGTCGTTGGGGTGGGGTCCGTGGGAGCAGGACGCGGGGATGACGGGCGGGTTGGACGAGGTGGATCTGCGGCGGATGGCGCGTTCCGGGATGGCGCCGTTCTCGCCCGAGCAGGGACTGGCGTCCTTCGACGCGGTGCGTGCGACGGATCGTCCGGCGCTGGTGATCGCGCGGTTGGATCTGGCGGCGGTGCGGGCCGGTGGTGAGGTGCCGCACCTGCTGCGCGGGCTGGTGCGCGGCTCGCGCAGATCGGCGGTGTCGTCGGTCGTGACCGGTGACGGTGCGCTGGTGGGACGGCTGGCCGGGTTGGGTGAGGCCGAGCGGGTGCGGTTGATGGTGGACACGGTGCGGGCGCAGGTGGCGACGGTCCTGGGGCATGCCTCGCCGGAGGCGGTGGACGTCCGGCGGGAGTTCATTGAGCTGGGCTTCGACAGCCTGACCGCGGTGGAGTTGCGCAATCGGTTGAACGCGGCGACCGGGCTGCGATTGCCGGCCACCTTGGTCTTCGACTACCCGACTCCGGTTGGGCTGGCGGACTTCCTGCTGGGTGAGTTGCTCGGCGAGCGGGCCGATGAGGACGTGCTATCGCCGGTGGTGCGGTCGGTGGCCGACGATCCGGTGGTGATCGTGGGGATGGCGTGTCGTTATCCGGGTGGGGTGTCTTCTCCGGAGGATTTGTGGCGTCTGGTGGTCGAGGAGACCGACGCGATCACCGGGTTCCCGACGTCACGCGGCTGGGATCTCGGGACGTTGTACAACCCGGATCGGGAGAGTCGCGGGACCAGTTACGTGCGTGAGGGGGGGTTCCTGCACGAGGCCGGGGAGTTCGATCCCGGGTTCTTCGGGATCTCGCCGCGTGAGGCGCTGGCGATGGACCCGCAGCAGCGGTTGTTGCTGGAGACGTCGTGGGAGGCGGTCGAGCGCTCCGGGATCGACCCGCTCTCGCTGCGTGGCAGCCGTACCGGCGTGTTCGCCGGGGTCATGTACCACGACTACGCGACCGGTGTTGAGCTGCCACCGGAGGCGATGAGCTTCTCCGGTACGGGTAGCGCCGGTAGTGTCGCGACCGGCCGCCTGTCCTACACACTCGGCCTGGAAGGGCCGGCGGTGACCGTGGACACCGCGTGCTCCTCCTCGCTGGTGGCGCTGCACCTGGCCGCGCAGGCGCTGCGCGGTGGTGAGTGTTCACTGGCGCTGGCCGGTGGCGTGACGGTGATGGCCACGCCGACCTCGTTCATCGATTTCAGCGCCCAGGGCGGGCTGGCCGCCGACGGACGGTGCAAGGCGTTCTCCGACAGCGCCGACGGTGCGGGCTGGGCCGAGGGTGTGGGCATGCTGGTGTTGGAGCGGTTGTCGGATGCTCGGCGCAACGGCCACGAGGTGCTCGCGGTGGTGCGCGGCTCTGCGGTGAATCAGGATGGTGCGTCGAACGGGTTGACGGCGCCGAACGGTCCGTCTCAGCAGCGGGTGATTCGTCAGGCGCTGGCGAGTGCGGGGTTGTCGGCGTCCGAGGTGGACGTGGTGGAGGCGCACGGCACCGGGACGACGTTGGGTGACCCGATCGAGGCGCAGGCGTTGCTGGCGACGTACGGCCAGGATCGGCCGGAGGACCGGCCGCTGCTGCTGGGGTCGATCAAGTCGAACATCGGTCACACCCAGGCGGCTGCCGGTGTGGCGGGTGTGATCAAGATGGTCATGGCGATGCGGCACGGGACACTGCCCAGGACGCTGCACGTGGACGCGCCCTCGTCGCATGTGGACTGGTCCTCGGGTGCGGTGGAGCTGCTGACCGAGCCGACGGAGTGGCCGGAGACCGACCGCTCGCGTCGGGCTGCGGTGTCGTCGTTCGGGATCAGTGGCACCAACGCGCACGTGATCGTCGAGCAGGGGCCGGGGCTCCCGGAAACCGCCGAAGCTCGCACAGCGGGTCAGGTGCCGGGTGCCGAGACGGTTCCGGTGGTGGTGTCGGGTCGTACGGCGGGGGCGTTGCGGGCGCAGGCCGGGCAGCTCGTGTCGTTCCTGGAGGGTGAGCCCGGTCTCGGGTTGGCCGATGTGGCGTTCTCGCTGGCGACGACGCGGTCGGCGTTCGAGCATCGGGCGGTGGTGCTGGCCGATGGTCGTGAGGGTGTGCTGGCCGGGCTGGGGGCGTTGGCCGAGGGTCTGCCGGGTGCGGGTGTGGTGCGCGGGGTGGCCGGGGCGCAGCCGGAACTTGCGGTGTTGTTTACCGGTCAGGGCAGTCAGCGGGCCGGGATGGGCCGGGAGTTGTATGAGCGGTTCCCGGTGTTCGCGGCGGCGTTGGACGCGGTGGTCGCGGAGCTGGATCCGCTGCTTGAGGGGTCTCTGCGTGAGGTGCTGTTCGCCGAGCCGGGATCTGCGGCGGCGAAGTTGCTGGATCGGACCGGGTGGGCGCAGCCGGCGCTGTTCGCGGTGGAGACGGCGTTGTTCCGGCTGGTGGAGTCCTGGGGAGTGGCGCCGGATGTGCTGGCCGGGCATTCGGTCGGGGAGATCGCCGCTGCTCATGTGGCCGGTGTGCTGTCGTTGCAGGACGCGTGTGCGTTGGTGGCGGCGCGGGCGCGGTTGATGCAGGCGCTTTCCTCCGGTGGGGCGATGGTGTCGGTGCGGGCCTCCGAAGAGGTGGTCGTCGAGCTGCTGGCCGGGCGGGAGAAGGAGGTGTCGGTCGCGGCGGTGAACGGTCCCGCGTCGGTGGTGATCTCCGGTACCGAGGAGGCCGTGCTGGAGGTGGCCGCGGCCCTGGAGGAGCGGGGGGTGCGGACGAAGCGGTTGCGGGTGTCGCACGCGTTCCATTCGCCGTTGATGGACCCGATGCTGGAGGAGTTCCGGGCGGTGGCGGCGACGCTGTCCTACGACCCGCCGCGGATCCCGGTGGTCTCGACGCTGACCGGGGAGCTCGCCACCGACGAGCAGCTGTGCTCACCGGAGTACTGGGTGGAGCAGGTCCGCGGCGCGGTCCGCTTCGCCGACGGCGTGCGCACTCTGCACGGCCAGGGGGTGCGGGCGTATCTGGAGCTGGGCCCCGACGGGGTGCTCACCGCGATGGCGTCCGACACCCTCACCGTGCTCGCCGACGCGGTGGAGACGGTCCGCTCTCAGGCGGTCGCCGAGGAGCCGGATGCTCGTCGCGTCACCATGGACGGATATTCGGACTCCGACCCGGTATTGGTGTCGGCGCTGCGCGGGGGCCAGGACGAGCAGGCGACGATCGTGACGGCGCTGGCCGGACTGCACGTACGCGGGGTGCCGGTCAGCTGGCCGACCTTGTTCGCCGGTGCTCGCAAGGTGGAGTTGCCGACGTACGCCTTCCAGCGTCAGTGGTACTGGCCGAGTGGCAGACGGGCCGGAGACGCCGAAGGTCTCGGACAGGTCGTGGCGGGACACCCGCTGCTGGGTGCGGTCATGGGGTTGGCCGACAGTGATGAGGCGTTGTTGACGGGTCGTGTCTCGTTGGGGTCGCATCCGTGGTTGGCGGATCATGTGGTGGGCGGGATGGTGATTTTTCCGGGTACGGGGTTTTTGGAGTTGGTGGTGCGGGCGGGTGATGAGGTCGGGTGTGACCTGGTCGAGGAGTTGACCTTGACCGCGCCGTTGGTGCTGGGTGAGGACGATGCGGTGGCGGTGCAGGTGCGGGTGGGGGCTGCGGATGGGGTGGGTCGGCGTGAGGTGAGTGTTCATGCTCGGCCTGCGGGGGCCGGTGAACACGACGCCTGGGTACGGCACGCGATCGGTGTGCTGGCGTCCGACGGCCAGGCCGGGGAGCGGTTCGATGTCGAGGTGTGGCCGCCGAGGGGTGCGTCGGTGGTCGAGTTGGGTGGGTTGTACGAGCGGCTGGCCGAGGGTGGGCTGGGGTATGGGCCGGTGTTCCAGGGGGTGCGGGGAGCTTGGCGGGACGCGGACGGTGTGGTGTTCGCCGAGGTCGGCCTGCCCGAGCAGGTCGTCGATGCGGGTGGTTTCGGCTTGCATCCGGCGTTGCTGGATGCGGCGTTGCATGTGGTGGCTTTCGCTGATCTGGATGGTTTTGAGGGTGTGCGGTTGCCGTTCTCGTGGGGTGGGGTGTGTCTGCACGCGGGTGGGGCGTCGGTGCTGCGGGTTCGTCTGGCCCTGGTGGATGGCGATGCGGTGTCGCTGATCGCGGTGGACGCGGCAGGGGAACCGGTGCTGTCGGTGCGCTCACTGACGCTGCGCCCGATCGCGGGCGACCAGCCGACCGCCGGTAGTGCCCCGCACCGGGATTCGCTGTTCCAGCTGACCTGGACGGTGTCGTCTGAGGTGTCGGCGGCCGGTACCGGGCCTGACCAGGTTGAACCGACCCTGGACCTGGCATCGGTGGCGGAGTTGGCGGCGCTGGAGGTGGTGCCGGAGGTGGTGACCGTCGTGGTGGGGTCGGATGGGGATGGGGATGTGGTGGGGGCGGTGCGTGCTTTGGCGGTTGGTGTTCTGGGGTTGGTGCAGGGGTGGTTGGCCGATGAGCGGTGTGGGGGTTCGCGGTTGGTGGTGGTGTCGCGGGGTGCGGTGGCGGTTGGGGAGGGTGAGGTGGTGGCGGATTTGGGGGCTGCGGCGGTGTGGGGGTTGGTGCGTTCTGCGCAGGTGGAGAATCCTGGCCGGTTTGTGCTGGTGGATATCGATGAGGAGTTGTCGTCGTCGGTGTTGGCGGGGGTGTTGGCCTCGGGTGAGCCGCAGGTGGCGGTGCGTGGGGGTGAGGTGCGGGTGCCGCGTCTGGCGCGGGTGACGCCTGTCTCCGAGCGTGGTGTTGATCTCGGCTCCGGTTTCGTCTCCGGTTTGAGTGAGGATCGGGTCTGGGATCCGGAGGGGACGGTGTTGATCACTGGTGGTATGGGTGGTCTGGGGGCGTTGTTCGCGCGGCATGTGGTGGCCGAGCGTGGGGTGCGGCGTCTGCTGCTGGTGAGTCGGCGGGGGTTGGATGCTCCGGGTGCGGTGGAGTTGCGGGCGGAGTTGATCGCGCATGGGGTCGAGGTCACGGTCGCGGCGTGCGATGTGGCCGATCGGGATCAGGTGGCGGCGCTGCTGGCGGGGATCGACGCCGCGCATCCGTTGACGGCGGTGATTCACACTGCGGGTGTGCTGGATGACGGGACGATCCCGTCGTTGTCGGCGGAGCGGTTGGATGTGGTGTTGCGGCCGAAGGTGGATGCGGCGTGGCATCTGCACGAGCTGACCCAAGGTCAGGATCTGGCCGATTTCATCGTGTTCTCGTCGGTGGCGGGGACGTTCGGTGGGGCGGGGCAGGGTAACTACGCGGCGGCGAACGCGTTCCTGGACGCGTTGGCGGAGTATCGGCGCGGGCTGGGGCTGGCCGGGGTGTCGTTGGGGTGGGGTCCGTGGGAGCAGGACGCGGGGATGACGGGTGGGTTGGACGAGGTTCAGGCGCGTCGGTTGACGCGTGCGGGGATGTCGGCGATCACGCCGCAGCAGGGTGTGGTGTTGTTCGAGGCGGCGATTGGTTCCGGTGGGCCGGCTGTGGTGCCGGTGCGGTTGGATCTGGCGGCGGTGCGGGCCGGTGGTGAGGTGCCGCACCTGCTGCGCGGACTGGTGCGCGGCTCGCGCAGATCGGCGGTGTCGTCGGTCGTGACCGGTGACGGCGCGCTGGTGGGACGACTGGCCGGGTTGGGTGAGGCCGAGCGGGTGCGGTTGCTGGTGGACACGGTGCGGGCGCAGGTGGCGATGGTCCTGGGGCATGCCTCGCCGGAGACGGTGGATGTCAAGCGAGAGTTTCGGGAGTTGGGCTTCGACAGCCTGACCGCGGTGGAGCTGCGCAATCGGTTGAACGCGGTTACAGGGATCAGGCTGTCGGCGACGCTGGTGTTCGACTATCCGACTCCGGTTGGGTTGGCGGAGTTCCTGCTGGGTGAGTTGCTCGGCGAGCGGGCCGAGGTGGGTGTGCTCTCGCCGGTGGTGCGGTCGGTGGCCGACGATCCGGTGGTGATCGTGGGGATGGCGTGTCGTTATCCGGGTGGGGTGTCTTCTCCGGAGGATTTGTGGCGTCTGGTGGTGGAGGAGACCGACGCGATCACCGGGTTCCCGACGAATCGGGGGTGGGATCTGGAGGGGATCTATGATCCGGATCCTGGTCGGGTGGGGACGTCGTACACGCGTCATGGTGGGTTTTTGCATGACGCGGATGAGTTCGATGCCGGTCTCTTCGGAATCTCGCCGCGTGAGGCTCTCGCGATGGACCCGCAGCAGCGGTTGTTGCTGGAGACGTCGTGGGAGGCGGTCGAGCGGGCGGGCATCGAGCCGGGGGCGTTGCGGGGGAGCCGGACCGGGGTCTTCACCGGTTTGATGTACAACGATTACGGTCTGGCGTTGGGTAACGCGGCCGGTCGGGTGCACCAGACCGATGAGGGCATCGCTCAGCGTGATGCCGTCGAGGGTTACGAAAGTACGGGGACGGCGCCGAGTGTGGCGTCGGGTCGGGTGTCGTACACGCTGGGCCTGGAGGGTCCGGCGGTGACCGTGGACACCGCCTGCTCGTCGTCGCTGGTGGCGCTGCACCTGGCCGCGCAGGCGCTGCGCGGTGGTGAGTGTTCACTGGCGCTGGCCGGGGGCGTGACGGTGATGGCCACACCGAACACGTTCATCGGGTTCGCTCGGCAGCGGGGTTTGTCGGTGGATGGGCGGTGTCGGTCGTTCGCGGAGTCGGCCGATGGGGTGGGCTGGGCCGAGGGCGTGGGCATCCTGGTGTTGGAGCGGTTGTCGGATGCTCGGCGCAACGGCCACGAGGTGCTCGCGGTCGTTCGCGGATCTGCGGTGAATCAGGATGGTGCGTCGAACGGGTTGACGGCGCCGAACGGTCCGTCTCAGCAGCGGGTGATTCGTCAGGCGCTGGCGAGTGCGGGGCTGTCGGCGTCCGAGGTGGATGCGGTGGAGGCGCACGGCACCGGGACGACGCTGGGTGACCCGATCGAGGCGCAGGCGCTGCTGGCGACGTACGGTCAGGATCGGCCGGAGGACCGGCCGCTGCTGCTGGGGTCGATCAAGTCGAACATCGGTCACACCCAGGCGGCTGCCGGTGTGGCGGGTGTGATCAAGATGGTCATGGCGATGCGGCACGGGACACTGCCCAGGACGCTGCACGTGGACGCGCCGTCCTCGCATGTGGACTGGAGCGAGGGCGCGGTCGAGCTGCTGACCGAGCCGACGGAGTGGCCGGAGACCGACCGTCCGCGTCGGGCTGCGGTGTCGTCGTTCGGGATCAGCGGCACCAACGCGCACGTGCTCCTCGAACAGGAGCCGGCGGACGAGCGGGGCACGGCCGAAGAGCCCGTACGGGACCGGACGCCGGATGCCGAGACGGCGGATGTCGCGGTGGGATCGCCGGTGGTTCCGGTGGTGGTGTCGGGTCGTACGGCGGAGGCGTTGCGGGCACAGGCCGGGCGGTTGGCGTCGTATGTGGGTGCCGATCCGGGGTTGGTGCTGGGTGATGCGGCGTTCTCGCTGGTGGCGACGCGGTCGGCGTTCGAGCATCGGGCGGTGGTGGTCGGTGATCGTGAGGGTGTGCTGGCCGGGCTGGGTGCGCTGGCCGGGGATCTGCCGGGTGCGGGTGTGGTGCGCGGGGTGGCCGTGGGTGAGCCGCAGCTGGCGTTCCTGTTCACCGGTCAGGGGTCGCAGCGGGCCGGGATGGGCCGGGAGTTGTACGACCGTTTCCCGGTGTTCGCGACCGCGTTGGACGAGGTGATCGCGGAGCTGGATCCGTTGCTTGAGGGGGTGGAGCGGGGATCGGCCGGAGGGTTGGGTGGCCGGTCGTTGCGTGAGGTGGTGTTCGCCGAGCCGGGGTCGGCTGAGGCTGAATTGCTGGATCGGACCGGGTGGGCGCAGCCGGCGTTGTTCGCGGTGGAGACGGCGTTGTTCCGGCTGGTGTCCTCGTGGGGGGTGCGGCCGAACGTGCTGGCCGGGCACTCGATCGGGGAGATCACAGCGGCGCATGTGGCCGGTGTGCTGTCCTTGCAGGACGCGTGTGTGTTGGTGGCGGGTCGGGCGCGGTTGATGCAGGCGCTGCCTGCCGGTGGGGCGATGGTGTCGGTGCGGGCCTCCGAAGAGGTGGTCGTCGAGCTGCTGGCCGGGCGGGAGAAGGAGGTGTCGGTCGCGGCGGTGAACGGTCCCGCGTCGGTGGTGATCTCCGGTACCGAGGAGGCCGTGCTGGAGGTGGCCGCGGCCCTGGAGGAGCGGGGGGTGCGGACGAAGCGGTTGCGGGTGTCGCACGCGTTCCATTCGCCGTTGATGGATCCGATGCTGGAGGAGTTCCGCGCGGTGGCCGGGTCGCTCTCCTTCAGCCCGCCGGAGATCCCGATCGTGTCCACGCTCACCGGGGAGCAGGCGACGGCCGAGCGACTGTGTTCGCCGGACTACTGGGTGGAGCAGGTCCGCGGCGCGGTCCGCTTCTCCGACGCCGTGCGCACCCTGCAAGCACAGGGCGTACGCGCCTACCTGGAACTCGGCCCCGACGGCGTGCTCACCGCGATGGCCGACGAGACCGTCACCGTGGCGGCCGAGACCGGTGCCGACGTGCTCGCGGATCCGGCGCGCGACGCCGAGGCGAGGTCGGCGGCCGATCCGGATGTGCTGGTACCGGCCCTGCGCAGGGGCCAGGACGAGCAAAAATCGATCATGATGGCGCTCGCCGCCCTGCACGTACGCGGGGTGCCGGTGGACTGGCGGGCGGCGTTCCCCGGCGCCCGTCGGGTGGAGTTGCCCACCTACGCCTTCCAGCGCCGACGTTTCTGGCCGGGACCCTCGCGCGGCCGCGTCGGCGATGTGACCGAGGCCGGGCTCGGAGCGCCGGATCACCCCCTGCTGGGAGCCGCCGTCGAGCTGGCGGGTGGCGACGAGGTGCTCCTCACCGGCCGGTTGTCGGTGCGCTCCCAGCCGTGGCTGGCCGATCACGTGGTGTCGGGCCGGGTGGTGGTGCCTGCGACGGCGTTCCTGGAACTGGCGATCCGGGCGGGTGACGAGGTCGGCTGCGCCCGGGTGGACGAGCTGACCCTGGCCGCGCCGTTGACCCTGCCCGAACAGGGCGGCGTCCGGGTACAGGTACGGCTGGGCGGACCCGACGAGAGGGGACAGCGGCCGTTGAGCGTGTACGCGCGGCCGGAAGGCGAGGAGGAGCGTCCCTGGACACGGCACGCGAACGGGCTTCTCGCGGTCGACGAGTCTCTCACCGTCCCCGACACCGCACCGGCGTTCGACACGACCGTGTGGCCGCCGGCCGGTACGACGCCGGTCTCGTTGGCGGGCTTCTACGAGGGACGGGCCGCGGACGGCTTCGACTACGGACCGGCTTTCCGCGGCCTCACCGCGGCCTGGCGCGGCGACTCGGACATGTACGCCGAAGTCAGCCTGCCCGAGCAGGACGTGGCCGAGGCGGGGGCGTTCGGCGTGCATCCGGCGCTGCTGGACGCGGTGCTGCACATGTGCCTGCTCCTCGACCTGAGCGAGGAGGCCCGGCGTAAGGTGCCCTTCGCGTGGGAGGGCGTGTCCCTGCACGCGGCGGGGGCGTCGACGGTCCGGGTGCGGATGTCCTGGGCCGGACCCGACGCGATGTCGATCGCGATCGCCGGCGTGGACGGTCCGGTGGCCTCGATCAGATCGCTGTCCCTGCGTCTCCTTTCCGAAGGACAGGCCGCCGGTCCGCGAGCGATCGGAAGGGACTCCCTGTTCAGGCTGGACTGGGTTCCGCAGGCAGCCCCGGCGTCGCCGGTGTCCGCGGTCTCGCCGGGCACCCTGGCGGTGGTGGGCACGGACGGCTGGGGGCTCACCGAGGCACTCGCCGCCTCGGTGGGTGGTCCCGTCGGGGTCGGTGCCGATCTGCGGTCGCTGGTAGAGGCGTACGACGGTGACGCTTCCGTGCCGCGTACGGTGCTGGTCCCGGTGGAGGCGGGCCAGGGTGACGAGGTGCCGACGGCCGCTCACGACCTGGCGTCGTCCGTGCTGGAGCTGGTGCGTTCCTGGCTCGCGGACGAGCGGTTCGCCGATTCGCGGTTGGTGTTCCTCACCCGGGGCGCGGTGGACGGCGACGACGTGGCGGCGGCGACGGTGTGGGGGCTCGTGCGTGCCGCCGAGGCCGAGCATCCGGGCCGGTTCGCGCTGATCGACCTCGACCTCCGGCTCGGCGACGCCCACGACCCGAGGGGAGTGCCGGCGACGTCGATCGCGGCACTGCCGTCGGCCCTGGCCGCCGCCGAGCCGCAACTGGTGATCAGGGACGGTGCCGTGCTGGCCGGTCGGCTTGCCCGCGTCTTCCCGCCCGCCGACCCGGCCGGTATGACCTGGGATCCGGAGGGCACGGTGCTGATCACCGGCGGCACCGGCGGCCTGGGTGGCATGCTGGCCCGCCACCTGGTGACCGAGCACGGCGTCGGCCACCTGACGCTGGCGAGCCGTCGCGGTGACCGGGCGGAGGGCGTCGAGGAACTGGTGGCGGAGCTCGCCGGACTCGGCGCCCGGACGAACGTCGTGGCATGCGACCTGGCGGACCGTGATGCCGTCGCCGCCCTGCTGGCCGGGATACCCGCCGAACACCCGCTGACCGCGGTGGTGCACGCCGCGGGCGTGCTGGACGACGGCGTGATCGGCACGCTGACGTCGCGGAGCCTGGAGAAGGTGTTCCGCCCCAAGGTGGACGCGGCCTGGCATCTCCACGAGCTGACCAGGGACGAGAATCTGGCGGGCTTCGTCCTGTTCTCGTCGGTGGCCGGGACGTTCGGGACGGCGGGGCAGGCCAACTACGCGGCGGCGAACGCCTTCCTGGACGCGCTCGCCCGGCACCGCCGGGCCGAAGGGCTACCGGCGGTCTCGCTGGGCTGGGGGCCGTGGGACCAGGCGAGTGGCATGACCGGCGCCCTGAGCGAGGCCGAGATGGGCAGGCTCGCCAGGCGCGGGACGCTCCCGCTCTCCCCTGAGCAGGGGCTGGCGCTGTTCGACGTGACGGTCACGGGCGAAGAGCCGGCCCTGTTGCCCGTACGTCTGGATCTGTCGGCGTTCCGCACCGGCGGGGACGTCCCGTTCCCGCTGCGAGGGCTGGTCAGGGCGCAGGCCCGCAGGCAGGCCACGACCGAGGTGGCGGCCACGCTCGTCGAACGCCTCGCGCCGCTCGGGGAGGGCGAGCGGATGGCTGTCCTGCTGGAGCTGGTGCGGGGCCAGGTGGCGCGGGCGCTGGGCCACGCGGACGGCGACTCGATCGAGCCGCTGGGCAGTTTCCAGAGCATGGGCTTCGACTCGCTGACGGCCGTCGAGGTGCGCAACAGGCTGGCCGCCGACACCGGGCTGAGGCTGCCGGCGACGCTCGTGTTCGACTACCCGAACGTCACGGCGCTGACGGAGTACCTCCTGGCGGAACTGCCGGGTGACCTCGGCGCCCCGGTGAGCGGGCGCGTGGTCGCGCGACCGGTCACACCGGTCGGCGACGACCCCGTGGTGATCGTGTCGATGGCGTGCCGCTACCCGGGTGGGGTGACCTCTCCCGAGGAACTGTGGCGGCTGGTCGAGGAGGGTGGGGACGCGATCTCGGCGTTCCCGACCTCTCGTGGCTGGGATCTGGAGTCGCTGTACGACCCCGGCCGCGAACGCCGGGGCACCAGCTACGTCCGCGAGGGCGGCTTCCTGCACGACGCGGGGGAGTTCGACCCCGGTTTCTTCGGGATCTCGCCCCGTGAGGCGCTCGCGATGGACCCGCAGCAGCGGCTCCTTCTTGAGGTGGCCTGGGAGGCGGTCGAGCGGGCCGGGATCGACCCGCTCTCGCTGCGCGGCAGTCACACGGGTGTGTTCGCCGGGGTGATGTACCACGACTACGCGACGAGCGCGGAGTTCCCGCCGGACGTGGTGAGCTTCATGGGCACCGGTACGGCCGGCAGCGTGCTGTCCGGGCGGCTGTCCTACATCCTCGGTCTGGAGGGGCCGGCGATGACGGTGGACACCGCGTGCTCCTCCTCGCTGGTGGCGTTGCACCTGGCGGCGCAGGCGCTGCGCGGCGGTGAGTGCTCGCTCGCACTGGTCGGTGGTGTGACGGTGATGGCGACTCCTGGGGCGTTCATCGACTTCAGCGCCCAGGACGGGCTCGCCGCCGACGGGCGGTGCAAGTCCTTCTCCGAGGCCGCCGACGGTGTCGGCTGGTCCGAGGGCGTCGGGACGCTGGTGCTGGAGCGCCTGTCCGACGCGCGGCGCAACGGCCACCAGGTGCTGGCCGTCGTCCGCGGTTCCGCGGTGAACCAGGACGGCGCCTCCAACGGGCTGACCGCGCCGAACGGCCCCTCACAGCAGCGGGTGATCCGCCAGGCACTGGCCGGCGCCGGACTGGCCACGGTGGACGTGGACGTGGTGGAGGGCCACGGAACGGGGACGAGCCTGGGCGACCCGATCGAGGCGCAGGCGTTGCTCGCCACCTACGGGCAGGACCGGCCGGCGGACCGGCCGCTGCTGCTGGGCTCGATCAAGTCGAACATCGGGCACACCCAGGCGGCGGCGGGCGTCGCCGGTGTGATCAAAATGGTGATGGCGATGCGCCACGAAGTGCTGCCGGGCACGCTGCACGTGGACGCGCCCTCGTCGCACGTGGACTGGGAGCAGGGGGCGGTGGAACTGCTGACCGAGCACCGCCCGTGGCCGGGGGGCGGATGGCCGCGCCGGGCCGGGGTGTCGTCGTTCGGCATCAGCGGGACCAACGCGCACGTCATCCTGGAGGAGGCGCCGCCGTCCGCGGACGCGACGGCCGGACGTCGCTCGCCGAACGGCTCACCGGGCAGGTCGCAGAACGGACCGCAGAACGGACCGCAGAACGGGGCGTCGGACGTATCACTGAACGGATCGTCGTCAGGCGTCCCGACCGGCCAGGCGCCGGACGTCGTGCCGGTGCCGGTGCCGGTGTCGGGGAAGACGGATGACGCGCTGCGGGCGCAGGCGGCACGCCTGCTGTCGCGGGTCCAGGACGATCCGGACGTCTCCTGTGTGGACATCGGCTTCTCGCTGGCGACGGGCCGTTCCGCGTTCGAGCACCGGGCGGTGGTGCTGGCCGGCGACCGGGACGGGTTGCTCGCGGGCCTGGCGGCGGTGGCCGACGGGCGCCCGGCACCGGGAACGGTGAGGGGACGTGGCGTGCGGCCGGGCAGGCTCGCGCTGCTGTTCACCGGACAGGGCGCCCAGCGGGCCGGAATGGGCAGGGAGCTGTACGAGCGGTTCCCGGTGTTCGCCGACGCCCTCGACGCCTTGCTCGCACACCTGGACCCCGAGCTGGACCGCCCGCTGCGCGAGGTGATGTTCGGCGGCGACACCGAGTCGCTGAACCGGACCGGATACACCCAGCCCGCGCTGTTCGCCCTGGAGGTGGCGCTGTTCCGGCTGGTGGAGTCCTGGGGCGTCAAGCCGGACTTCCTGGTGGGGCACTCGATCGGGGAGATCGCGGCCGCGCACGTGGCGGGCGTGCTCTCGCCTGCGGACGCGTGCCGGCTGGTGGCGGCACGTGCCCGGCTGATGCAGGCGCTGCCTGAGGGCGGCGCGATGATCGCCGTACAGGCTTCTGAGCGTGAGGTGCTGCCGCTTCTCGCCGGATGCGAGGACGAGGTCTCCGTCGCCGCGGTGAACGGTCCCGCCTCGGTGGTGATCGCCGGTGCCGAGGACGCGGTCGTCCGGATCTCCGACCTGCTGGAGGCGAGGGGACGCAGGACGAGGCGGCTGAGGGTGAGCCACGCGTTCCACTCGCCGCTGATGGAGCCGATGCTGGCGGAGTTCCGCGGGGTGGCCGAGGGCCTGGACTTCGCGGCACCGCGGATCCCGGTGGTCTCGACCGTGACGGGCGAGCTCGCGTCGGCGGAGGAGCTGTGCTCACCGGACCACTGGGTGGAGCAGGTGCGGCGCGAGGTCAGGTTCGCCGACGGCGTGGAGACGCTGCGGCGGCGCGGGGTCGGCGCGTACCTCGAACTGGGACCCGACGGGGTGCTGACCGCGATGGCCGAGGACACCGTCCAGGACGAGGCCGCGGTGCTGGTACCGGCGCTGCGCGGTGACCGCGGCGAGCAGGACGCGATCATGACCGCGGTGGCGACGTTGCACACGCATGGGCTCGCGGTGGACTGGCCGGCCGTGTTCGGGGCCGCGTTCGGCGACGCCCGCCGGGTCGACCTGCCGACGTACGCCTTCAGGCATCAGTGGTTCTGGCCGAGTGGGCGGCGGGTCGGGGACGTCAGGGATCTCGGGCTCGCGGCGGCGGCGCACCCGCTGCTGGGGGCCGCGGTGCGGCTCGCCGGGTCGGAGGGGGTCGTGCTCACCGGCCGCCTCTCACCGCGATCACACCCGTGGCTCGCCGACCACGCCGTCGGCGGGATGGTGATCCTGCCCGGCGCGGCACTGCTGGAACTCGCCGTCCGGGCCGGGGACCAGGTCGGCTGCGACCGGGTGGAGGAACTCACCATGGCCGCCCCGCTCGTGTTCGGCGAGGGGGAGGCGATGGACCTGCAGGTGTCTGTGGGCGCGCCCGACGCGTCGGACCACCGTGAGCTCGGCGTCTACGCGCGGCCCGCGGGCGCCGCCGACGACGAGACGTGGACACGGTACGCGACCGGTGTGCTCTCCGGCGGCGGACGCGAGGGCGCGGCCCTGGCCGAGGTCTTCGACACCGAGGTGTGGCCACCGAGGGGAGCGTCCGCCGTCGAACTGGACGGCCTCTACGAGCGGTTCGCCGAGGGCGGGTTCGTCTACGGCCCGCTCTTCCGGGGGTTGCGCGCGGCCTGGCGGCGTGACGACGAGGTGTTCGCGGAGATCGCCCTGCCCGAGCAGGCCGGCGACGCCGGCTCGTACGGCGTGCACCCGGCGCTGCTGGACGCCGCCCTGCACGCGGTGCCGTTCCTGGAGTCCGCCGAGCCGGAGGCGGGGCGCCTGCCGTTCGCGTGGGGCGGCGTGCACCTGCACGCGGCCGGCGCGACGACGCTGCGCGTGCGCGTGACCAGAACCGGCGAGGACACGGTGTCGGTGAGCGCGGTGGACACGGCGGGAGCGCCCGTGCTCACCGCCGAGTCGCTGGTGTCGCGTCCGGCGTCGCCCGGCGGCCTGGTCGCCGGCGGACGCCGGACATCGGGGGACGGGCTGTTCCGGCTGGAGTGGACGCCTCTGCCCCAGACGCCGGCCGACGCTCGGGAAGCGGAGGCGGAGGTGGTGTCGCTGGACGTGACGGCGGATCCCGGGGATCTCGTCACGCCGGGTGCCCCGCCGCGTGCCGCGGCCGTGTTCCTCGCCGCCGAGCCCACCGACCCCGCCGACCCCACTGACGTCATCACCGCGACCCGCGGGTCCACCGCTCGCGTGCTCGGCCTTCTGCAGCGCTGGCTCGCGGAGGAGCGGCTCGGTGACAGCACCCTCGTCGTGATGACGTGTGGCGCGGTCGCCGTCCACGAGGACGACCGGGTGACCGACCTGCCGGGTGCCGCCGTGTGGGGACTGGTCCGCGCCGCGCAGGCGGAGAATCCGGGCCGGTTCGTGCTCGTCGATCTCGACGAACCGCGGGCGCCTTCGACGGCGCTGCTGCGGGCCGTCCTGGCCTGTGGCGAGCCGCAGGTCGCGGTGCGTGACGGGGGGCTGAGAGCGGCGCGCCTGGTGCCGGCCGCCATGGACGGGGACGGCGTACGGCGGTGGGATCCCGAGGGCACGGTTTTGATCACCGGTGGCACGGGTGGCCTCGGCGCCGAGGTGGCGCGGCACCTGGTGGGCGAGCACGGAGTGCGGCGGCTGCTGCTGGCCGGCCGCCGAGGTCTGGAGGCGCCCGGCGCCCCCGAGTTGCGGGCCGAGCTGGCCGCCCGCGGCGCCGAGGTCGTCGTCGCCGCGTGTGACGTCTCCGACCGGGGCGCGCTCGCGGACCTGCTGGCAGGCGTACCCGCCGATCATCCGCTGACGGCGGTCGTCCACGCGGCGGGGGTGCTGGACGACGCGACGATTCCCTCCCTGCGCCCCGAGCGGATGGACACCGCGCTGTGGCCCAAGGCGGGTGCCGCCTGGCATCTGCACGAGCTCACCCAGGGGGTGGAACTCGCCGCGTTCGTGCTCTTCTCGTCGATGGCCGGCGTGGCCGGCGGTGCGGGGCAGGGCAACTACGCTGCGGCCAACGCCTTCCTCGACGGACTGGCCCACCACCGCCGGGCCGCCGGGCTCGCCGCGTTGTCGCTGGCCTGGGGTCCCTGGGTGCGGGACGCCGGGGCGACCGGCGGAATGACCGGCGCCCTCGCCGACACCGACCGGCGGCGGATGGCGCGGGTGGGCATCCGTCCGCTGTCGGTGGAGCAGGGACTGCGACTGTTCGACGCCGCCGGAGGTGTGGACCGCCCGGTGCTGGTGCCGGTCAGGTTCGACCTGCCGGCGTTGCGGGCGCGTGAGGAGGTTCCGCCGCTGCTGAGAGGGCTGGTGCCCGCCGGAAGACGCCGGACGGCCGCGAGCGGGCGCCAGGAGCCGGACACCCTGGTGCACGGGCTGACCGCCCTCGGCGCCGCCGAGCGCGCCGAGGTGCTCCTGGATCTCGTACGGGGCCAGGTGGCGGCCGTACTCGGGCACAGCGGAACCGGCTCCGTCGAGCCGGACCGGGCGTTCAAGGAGCTGGGCTTCGACTCGCTCACCGCCGTCGAGCTGCGAAACAGGTTGACCGACGCCACCGGGCTGCGCCTGCCGGTCAGCCTGGTGTTCGACCACCCCACCTCGCTCGCCCTCGTCGACCACCTGCTCGACCGGCTCGGCCTGACCGAGCAGACGGGGTCCGCGGCGCTCCTCGCCGAACTCGCGAAGCTGGAGAGGGCGTTCAGCGGGATGGCCGTCGACCCCGAGGCGCACCGGCAGGTCGCGGCGCGCCTGGACGTTCTGAAGACGAAATGGGCGGCGCTCTCGCGTGATTCCGGTGATCCCGGCGATACGGAGCTCGACCTCGACTCGGTCTCGGACAGTGAGATGTTCGACATGCTCGACAACGAGCTCGGCCTGTCGTGACCCTGTCGTCGCTGTCGTCGCTGTCGTCGCCGTTTCGGTTCGTGCGTGAGCCGGCCACCTCATGAGGACACGAGGTCGGCTCGCGGCGGGCAGCCCGCACGCCGTCCCCGCGAGGGGTGGAAAACCCGCCGAGGGGGTCCGGCCGAGTGCCGGACGCTCTCGCCGGACCGGGCAGGTCCCGCCGACCTCCGAACGTGCCTCATGATCGAGGATCTACTGCCGGGAGAGGTCAGGTCATCGGAGGTGTTCGACGACTCGCGGCCCTGCGCCCTGTTCTTCGAGGAGGAGGCCGTGATCAGCAGGGCGGTGGAGAAGCGCCGCCGCGAGTTCACCACGGGACGCTGGTGCGCTCGCGATGCCCTGGGGCGTCTGGGCTACCCTCCGGTGCCGGTACCGCCCGGGGTGAAGGGCGCGCCGGTCTGGCCCTCGGGTGTCGTCGGCAGCATCACCCACTGTGCCGGATACCGGGCCGCCGCCGTCGCGCGGTCCGGTGACATCACGACCCTGGGCATCGACGCCGAGCCGAACAAGCCGCTGCCCTCCGGAGTGCTGGAGGTGATCACGGTCGGCGAGGAGCTGCGCCGTGTGACGTATCTCCTGCGGCGCGATCCGTCGGTGAGGTGGGACCGGCTGCTGTTCAGCGCGAAGGAGTCCGTCTACAAGGCGTGGTTCCCCCTCGCGCCGCTGCGGGAACCGCGCCTCGACTTCACGGAGGCGTCGATCACCTTCGATCCGGCCTGGGGCGGCTTCCACGCCCGGTTGCTGGCCGAGGGGCCGAGGCTGAGCGACGGTGTCGAGCTGAAGGAGTTCTTCGGCCGATGGCTGGTGGGCCGAGGGCTCATGATCACGGCCGTCGCGGTCGTGGCGGCACCTTCGGCCGCCAGGAACGCCGACGGGTACCGGCGGAGGCGGGGGAGCGCGCGGCCGGGCGGTGACGGCGCTGTCCGCCGCTCGGGCGAGGGGAACGAAGGGGACGTTCACGATTCTCCGGGTGCGTGAGTCCGGAGTAGGGGGAGGGGGAGTCCCGCCGAACGCCGGTGTCCTCCTGTCGCCGGACCCGGCGACGGGTCCTTTGACCTCATCCGACAGGGTGCCACCCCTGTCGATCTCCGTGAGGGAACCGGGCACGACCCGGTCGGCCTCGGCGAACGAACCGGGTGCCACCCCTGTCGGCCTCCGTGAATGAGGGGTTTCCAGGGTGAAGGGGCTCCTGAAGACTCCGCGGGAAAGGGGCTCACGCAGCCCGGGTCCTCCACGCTCAAGGAGATCTGATGAGCATGCGTCCGCTCGGTGTCGACGGTGCGTGGGTCTTCGAACCGAAGGTGTTCCCCGACAGCAGGGGCAGCTTTCACGAATGGTTCCACGACGCGCCCTTCCGTGAGGCCACCGGCCAGAGCCTGGCCCTGGCCCAGGCGAACTACTCGGTCTCGCGCCGGGGGACGCTGCGCGGTGTGCACTTCGCCGACGTCCCGCCCAGCCAGGCCAAGTACGTCAAGTGCGTCAGGGGAGCGGTCTTCGACGTACTCGTCGACATCCGCGTCGGATCGCCAACCTTCGGGAGGTGGGAGGCGGTGGTCCTCGACGACCGGGATCACCGCGCCGTCTACATCTCCGAGGGACTCGGCCACGCCTTCATGGCGCTGACCGACGACGCGACGGTGGTCTACCTCTGTTCCGAGGGGTACGCGCCCGGCCGTGAGCACGGCATCAACCCGCTCGACGCGGAGCTGGGGATCGAGTGGCCCGCCGGACTTGATCCCCTGCTGTCGGAGAAGGACGAGGCGGCCCCGACCCTCGCCGAGGCCCGGCGAAGGGGCATGCTCCCCACGTACGAGGAGTGCCGTGGCCTGTACGCCAAGCTTCGCGCGTGAGCGGCGCCGCCCTTCGTGTCCCGGCGTCGGCGCGTTCCCCCGCGCTCCGCGCCTCCGCCCCGGGCCGTCTCCGGGCCCCCGCACCATCCCCGGGCCGGTCTCCGGTGGCCCGAGGGCGGTGCGGGGCCCCGGTACGACCGTTGTGCGGGGACCCGCGCCGTACGGGGGCGGGAAGGACGGGTCAGCCGGTCCGCAGCCCCGCCTTGAGCGGCTCCCACCAGGCCCGGTTGTCGCGGTACCAGGCCACGGTCTCGGCCAGGCCCGTCGCGAAGTCCTTGCGCGGGCGGTAGCCCAGCTCCCGCTCGATCTTGGTCCAGTCGACGGAGTAGCGGCGGTCGTGGCCCTTACGGTCCTCCACGTAGGCGATGCTGCTCTCGTCCGCGCCCAGGGCCTCCAGGAGGAGGCCGGTGAGTTCCCTGTTGCTCAGCTCGGTGCCGCCGCCGATGTTGTAGACCTCACCGGGGCGGCCCGCCGTGCGGACCAGCTCGATGCCCCTGACGTGGTCGTCGACGTGCAGCCAGTCGCGGACGTTGAGGCCGTCGCCGTACAGCGGGACCTTCAGTCCGTCGAGCAGGTTGGTGATGAACAGCGGGATGACCTTCTCGGGGAAGTGGTGGGGCCCGTAGTTGTTGGAGCAGCGGGTCACCCGCACGTCCAGGCCGTGGGTGCGGTGGTAGGAGAGTGACAGCAGGTCGCCGGCCGCCTTGGAGGCCGCGTAGGGGGAGTTGGGGCTCAGCGGGTCGGTCTCCGGCCAGGACCCCTCTTCGATCGAGCCGTAGACCTCGTCGGTGGAGACGTACACGAAGGTCGCCGGCCCGCCGCGGAGTGCCGCGTCCAGGAGGGTCTGGGTGCCCACCACGTTGGTCCGCACGAACTCGCCGGCGCCGAGGATCGACCGGTCCACGTGGGACTCGGCGGCGAAGTGCACCACCTGGTCGTGCCGGGAGACGAGTTCGCCGACGAGTTCGGTGTCGCAGATGTCGCCCTGGACGAACGCGAAGCGGTCACTGTCGCGGACCGGGTCGAGGTTGGCCGGATTGCCCGCGTAGGTGAGTTTGTCCAGCACGGTGACAGTCGCCGGGCCGTCCGTGCCGAGAAGGGTGCGTACGTAGTGGGAACCGATGAATCCGGCACCCCCGGTGACGAGAATTCTCAACGGAGATCCACCTCGCTGTGATCGCTGGACGGGAGACCCGCCCTCATGGCTGTGGGCGTCGCGGGGGCGGTGCCCTTCCGTGAATGCGCGGATGTTCGGAATTTCGGCACGCATGGTTTTTGGAGATGATTCGTCGGCGCGGAATTCCGGGGCCGCGGCTCCGACTGTAGGCGGTGAGATCCGGTGTGAGAAGCCCTGCCCACGGGCGATGAATTCGACCGGAGGAAATAGGGGGATTAAGGGAGACGGTAGGGGGTTGATGCCCCCTATGCGCCATGTGAGTCTTTTTGGTACCGGTCGGCTTCCTATCCGATTGACCACCGTTGGCCGACTTCGTCATGAAGGGCTTTTCCATGAAAGGCATCATTCTCGCGGGCGGCCACGGCACGAGGTTGTATCCGCTCACGCTCGCGGTCTCCAAGCAGCTTCTCCCCGTGAACGACAAGCCGATGATCTACTATCCGCTGTCGACGCTCATGCTCGCGGGCATCAGGGAGATCATGATCATCTCCACCCCCGCCGACCTGCCGCAGCTGACCCGCCTGTTGCGGGACGGGTCACACCTGGGGCTCGACATCAGCTACGCGCAGCAGGACGAGCCGAAGGGCCTGGCCGACGCCTTTGTCATCGGCGCAGACCACATCGGCGGCGATCCGGTCGCCCTCGTGCTCGGCGACAACATCTTCCACGGCAACTCCTTCTACGACATCCTCCAGGAGAACGTCGCGGACGTGGACGGCTGCGTGCTGTTCGGCTACCCGGTCAGCGACCCCCAGCGTTACGGCATCGGGGAGACCGATGCCGAAGGCCGGCTCGTCTCGATCGAGGAGAAGCCGGCGAATCCCCGGTCCAACAGGGCGATCGTCGGCCTCTACCTCTACGACAACGACGTGATCGACATCGCCAAGAACCTGCGGCCCTCCCCCCGGGGGGAGCTGGAGATCACCGATGTCAACCGCACCTACCTGCGAAGGGGCAAGGCGCGCCTGCGTGACCTGGGCAGGGGGTTCGCCTGGATCGACGCCGGCACGCCGGAGTCGATCCTGCAGGCCACCCAGTACGTGCAGGCGCTGGAGAACCGGCAGGGCGTACGCATCGCCTGCATCGAGGAGGTCGCGCTGCGCATGGGCTTCATCGACGCCGAGGCCTGCGACCGGCTGGGAGCCGAACTCTCCGCCTCCAGCTACGGCCGGTACGTACGCGGCGTCGCGGCCGAGTTCCGCTGAGCGTTCCAGGGGTCGGAGGCGCGGAAACGATCCGCGGCCACGGCGGCGGACCACATCCACCGAACACACAGACCGGAGGTATTCCAGATGAGCGTCTCCATCGACCAGGGCGGGCAGGAGAGCGGGGCGGAAGGGCAGGGCCATTCCGGATTCGCCGCATCGCAGCTCGAACGGACATATGTCGACGTCGTACTCGAAGGGGGTCCCGCTGATATCTCACGGACCTTTCGTGTCGACGACGCGACGGCGGCCTACGGAAAGATAAAGATTCCCCGGCACAATGGCTACGAGCACTTCGAGCGGCAGACGGAATCGGTTTCCGATGATTCCGGAGCGGCTGTCTTTCGTTGGACGACCCGGACCAGAATCGCCGAGTAGCGCAGTCCTCCGATGTTTTTCTTTCATACATGAACGACTTGCCGAAAAAAGGCTTTCCGGTGACGGTGAGTGATTCGCGTCCCGCGGGAGCCGTCGGGCTGGTCGCGGGGCGAATCCGGGTGCGTGCCCTACGCCCCCTTGTTCCGGCCCTCCACCAGGACGGCGACACCGTCGAGAAGGTGCCGCAGGCTGAACTCGAACCACTCGTCGATGTCGATCGGCTCGTCCTGTTGCGCGTACAGCCTGGACAGCATCGGGAACTGCCCGGACTCCAGGATCTCCAGGAGCATCGGCGTCTTCGACGCGCGCCACTGTCTCGTCGTGACGCCGGTGCGGCGCTCGGCCTCCAGCTCGTTCACCAGCAGCAGGGCCGCGCCCTGCACCTGGGCGCTCACCATCATGGCCACCCAGTGCATCGTCATCGGGTCGAGGCCGAGGCCGTCCATGGCGCGCATCGCCCACTCGACATCGGCGAGCACGTTCGGCCCGAGCGGCGGCTGGGGGGTGGCGATGACCCGCAGCGCCCAGGGGTGCCTGGAGTACATCCCCCACTCCCTTCGTGCCGCGATCTCCAGCCTGGTGCGCCAGCCTCCCGGTACGGAGACCGGATAGGAGGTCTCCCCGAAGACGACCTCGACCATCAACTCGACGAGCGCGTCCTTGCCCGACACGTAGCGGTACAGCGACATCGTGCCGGCGCCCAGCTCGGTCGCGACGCGGCGCATCGACAACGCGTCCAGTCCCTCGGTGTCGGCGATCCGGACCGCGGTGCGTACGATCCGCTCCGTGCTCAGGCCGCTCGGGGGTTCGTGGTGCATGGCCAGATCGTCGGCGCTCTGCCGGAGCGGGGCATGGTCCGCGGCGGGGGCGCATCCCGGCGCCACGGAGAGGGGGGCGTTGGGGGGAGCGACCCGCAGCGCGGAGGCCGGGGTCCGTCCGGCGGACTGCGCGGACCGCTCGGCGGTTCGGGCACGGTAGGCCCGCGCCTGACAGGCGCGGGAGCAGTACCGGGGGCGTCGTCCCCGAGGTGCGGCGTTCAAAGGCTTTCCACATTGTGTGCACGTCAACATGTGGTCCCCGTCCGATTCCAGATGCACAGCCGTGTGACGAAACTCTAGCACATGCTTTTTGTGACGTAATTGGCGATCCAAGCGTGATGAAATAACCAGTGGGAGCGAGGCGTCGTTAGGTGCTAACCCGCTGTTCTCTAGGGTTTATCTGGAACTTTTCAGAAGTCAAGGTCGATCTGAAGATGAGCCGTTGTGCTCTCCGAAGAGTTGTGCGTACGATGTATGCATCTATTTGATGTACGAAGTACCCAAGGAGTTGTAGTCATGACACAGGGCGTAGCCACAGCCGGGCGGAGGGAATGGCTCGGCCTCGCGGTGCTGGTCCTGCCCGTCCTGCTCATCTCCGTGACCGTGACGGTGCTGTACTTCGCGCTCCCCTTCCTGAGCGCGGACCTCGCGCCGACCGGTTCCCAGCTGCTGTGGATCGTCGACATCTACGCCTTCCTGCTGGCCGGTCTGCTGATTCCGATGGGCACCCTGGGTGACAGGATCGGCCGCAGGAAACTGCTGCTGATCGGTGCCACCGCGTTCTGTGTCACGTCGGCCGTCGCCGCCTACGCCCCCAGCGCCGAGCTGCTCGTCGTGGCCCGCGCCCTGCAGGGCGCGGCGGCGGCGAGCCTGATGCCGCCGACCCTCGCGCTGATCCGCAACATGTTCCATGACCCCGGACAGCGCCGGATGGCCATCGCCGTGTGGGCCGCGGGCTTCGCCGGAGGCAGCGTGCTGGGACCGATCGTCGGAGGCTGGCTGCTGGAGCGTTTCTGGTGGGGATCGGTGTTCCTGATCAATGTGCCGGTCATGGTCCTGCTCCTGCTGCTGGGACCGATCGTGCTGCCGGAGTACCGCGACCCCCGCCCCGGAAGGTTCGACCTGCTCAGCGCCCTGCTGTCGCTGGCGGCCCTGCTGCCGACGGTCTACGGGATCAAGCAGTTCGCCGCCGACGGCTTCGAACTCCAGGCCCTGACCGGCGTGATCGTCGGGCTGGCGTTCGGTGTCGTGTTCCTGCGCAGGCAGCGGTTGCTGCCCGACCCGATGCTCGACCTGAGACTGTTCTCCAGCCGGCCCTTCAGCATGTCGCTGATCACGAGCACACTCGCGATCTTCGCCCTGGTGGGGCTGTTCTACTTCATCGCCCAGTATCTGCAGATGGTGCTCGGATTGCGGCCGTTCACCGCGGGGTTGCTCACCCTGCCCGCGGCCGGTGCGGCCCTCGCCGGTTCCGTACTGGCCGCCGTGATCGCGAAGTGGGCGCGTCCGGGATTCATCATGGGCGGCGGCATGGCGCTCGCCGCCGGGGGCTTCGTCGTGATGAGCCTGATCGACGTGGACTCCGAGCGGTGGTTTCTCGTCAGCGGTCTGCTCCTGCTGGGATCCGGCATCGGAGCCGTGCAGGCGGTGGCATCCGACATGATCGTCGCTGCCGCCCCGCCGGAACGCGCCGGCTCGGCGTCCGCGGTCATGGAGGCCGCCACCGAACTCGGGGGCGCACTCGGTATCGCGATCCTGGGCAGCGTCGGCCTGTCCGTCTACGGCGAGAGGTTCGCCGCCTCGGCGCCCGTCCTGCCCCCCGAAGACGCCGAGGCGGCGCGCGAGACCCTCGGCGGTGCGCTCGGGGTGGCCGCGAGGATGCCGGAGCAGACCGGGGCGGCCCTGCTCGACGCCGCCCGTTCGGCCTTCACCGGCGGCATGCAGGTGGCCGCCGTCCTCGGAGCCGTCATCATGGCGTTGACGGCGGTTCTCGCCACGATCCTTCTCCGATCGGTACGAGTGGACACCTCGCAGGTGGACGGTCGTACCGAGTGACCCTCGCCGCCCGTGCCCCCGGAAGCCCCGGCCGGACGGGCACGGGCGGCGAGCCGGTCATTCACATCTGCGAGAACTGCGCCGGCAGATCCCTGCGGCCTTTCACGTTGAGCTTGCGGTAGATGCGGGTCAGATGCTGCTCCACGGTGCTGACGGTTATGTAGATCTTTCTGGAGATCTCGCGGTTGGTGTAGCCGAGCGCGGCGAGCGAGGCGACGCGCTGCTCGGCGTCGCTGAGCACGTTCATGCTCTCCAGACCGTCGCCGCCGTCGTAGCCGTCGCTGTTGTGCCGTACGGCCTGCCGCAGCGGCTCGGCCCGGCACTCGCCGGCCACGCTGTCGGCACGGTAACCGATCATCCGTGCCTTGTTGGGCTCGCCGAGCTCGTTGAGGGTGTGGGTGAGGTCGACCAGCGCGTAGGCCATCTCCAGGCGGTCGCCCGCGCTCTGGAGCGTGTCGATCGCCTCCCGGAGCATGGACGGACGCTGCCTGAGGTCGCTGGTGGCGGCGAGGAGACGCTGTGAGATCCCCCGTGTCCTGAGCGAGTCGCCGCCGGACAGCTCGTAGGGCTGCTCCAGCAGGGTCCGTGCCTGTTCCCGCTGTTCCAGCTGGAGCAGGGCGGCCGCGGCGCCGTGACGCCACGGCACCAGCGCCGGGGTGTCCAGATTCCAGGCACGCATCAACCGCCCGCAGGTGGAGAAGTCGTTGAGCGCGGCGTGCGAGTGGTTCGTCGCCAGATAGTAGTGGGCACGGGCCTGCAGATAGTGGAGCCCGAAGTGGGTCTGGAAGATCGCGTTGGGCACCGGCCATCTGAGATGGCGCTCGGCGACGTCGTACTTACCCATCTCGGTGGTGGCGCGGATCAGTACGGCGAGTGGCAACGCGACGAGGACGCCCAGGCTCCGGGGCGGCAGGATGTCCAGTGCGGCACGCGCGTACTCCTCGGCGGTCAACAGGTCCCCCTGGCGGATGGCGATGCTCGCCCGCAGGGAGGCGAGCAGCGCCCGCCAGGTGGGGGAGCGGCGCCGCACGGCCTCCGAGTACAGGAGGTCGCACCAGAGCGCGGCCTTGTCGGGGCGGTCGGAGTAGACCAGGGCGAGGAGCGCCGCCCCCACGGTCTCCAGGTTCACGTCGTCCAGCGAGGTGGAGTGCAGCACGCGTTCGGCGGTCCTGAGCGTGTTCTCGTCCGGGCCGTCCCGCAGGACGCCCGCGAGCAGAGCCGCCGCCCGCGAGTGCGGACCGCTCTCGACCGTCGTCCACGTCGTCCACGCCGGCCTCGTCACGGAGTCGGCGCTCGCGACGACGCGGGCACGGGCGAGGACCGGGGGGTGGATGCACGACAGCCGGTGGCGGAGGACGTCGAGCCAGGCCGCCTCCTCGTCGGCGCAGGGTTCGCCTGCCAGCTCGGTCAGCCGTTCGAGCACCTCCACGGCCTCGTCGTGCTGCCCGTGCCAGAGCAGGAACCCCAGCAGGGTGTCCAGCTCGTCGAAGCCCAGCCTGTTCTCGCGGGCGTCCGCGACGAGCCGGTCGACGTACCGGTTGGCGGCGGCGGGGTTGAGGCGCCACTCCGCCCGGGCGAGCATCGCCGTGGTCGTCGTGCGCTGCCGGTCGTCGTCGCACAGTTGCAGGGCGAGCTTCAGGCACTGGACCGCGAACTCGTGCCGGTCGTTCGTGAGCGCCTGCTCGGCGGCCTCGCGGAGCTCGGCCAGTGCCCAGGACTCCCGGAAGCGGGGCGAGCCGATGAGATGTTCGGCGACCACGGTGGCCGCGGCCCCCTCCGCGTGGAGAAGCCGCGCGGCGAGCCGATGCATTTCCTGGCGCCGATGCGGGTCGAGGTCGTCGAGCACGGCGGACCTGGCCGCGGGGTGCCGAAAACGTAGCGAGTCAACAATGCCGATGACACCGAGACGGTTCAGCGCCTGGTTCACCATTGTCGTCGTGATGCCGAGTAACTCCGAGAGAAGAGTCGGCAGGGCGAGGTCCCCAAGTATCGCGAGCCCGTGGGCGACCAGCAACATGGTGGGATCGCTGCGGTGCAGGAGAGCCCGGACCGATCGGGAGAATGCGTCGGAGACGATGAGGTTATCCGGTTCGCCGGCACTCCTGTAGTCTTCCATTAATGCCTTGACCAGCAGCGGGTTGCCTCCACTCACATTGTGGGCCGCTGGGCCGAACTTGACCGCCGCAGTGTTGCCGACAAAAGCGGACAGTGTCTTGATGACGCCTCGCAGGGAAAGCGGTGCCAGTGTTATGCGCTCGTAGTGAGGATGGCGCATAAGGTTTATCTCGAGATGCGGATCCATTCCCTGAAGGCCCTCTGTGGCCGTCAGTAGAATGAGCACGTTGGCACTCTTCTGCCGATGGACGAAGTTGAGCAGAAGCTGCCAGGAAAGGGAGTCCGCGTATTCGATGTCGTCCACGGTGATGAGCACGGTATTCGACTTGGAGAGTTCGAGGACAATGGTCCACAGGCCCTGGGTGATACGGAGCCAATCGGACTCCTCGGGGCGCTCACCGGACGACTTCGCCCCGAGCACGGCGTCCTCGATGAGCTGTGCCGCTCGGAAGGCGTGGTCGATGGGGAGTGCCGCGTTGTGGAAGATCTGGCTCACCACGCCGAGGGGCACCTTCTGGTCCGCCCCTGAGCAGGTGGCGCTCAGCCAGGTGACCTTCGACTCGGCGGCACTGCGACCGAAGGCGTACACCAGCTCGGTCTTGCCGGTCGCGGTAGGGCTCGTGATCGTCGCCACCCGGCCACGGCCGCGCGCACAATCCGAAAGCAGGTTTGTGAGAAAAGTGGTTTCGTTGTCCCGCTCGATAAGTATCATAGGGCTCCCCGTCCACCCTAGATGAAAGCAGATGATGGAACGATAACACCCGGCTGGTAAGAGAAGGAAACCTATATTTGCCGGTAGGTGACGTCAACCTTTCCTCTTTTCCGACGGAACTGCCGACGGCGGTAGGATGCCATTTCAGAATTTCATCACGGCGCTGTCCATGATTTCGTCATTCTCTCGCACCTAATTTCATCACGGCATCCAGAATGCTTAACCGGGCGGTAACCCCGTATCCGCCCCAGCGGGATCATCTATGGCTCTCGGCGAAAATGCAAACCCCCTATTAACCCTTATCGATGGGGTTGATTTAGGGGGGCGCGAAGGGCTGCTTCCCTGGATCGTCGCAGGCGACCTTGGATATCCTTCCGCATGCCGACGGCCAGATGTTGCCGTAATGTGATTGGCGTATGACGGTGGGTGACGAATGCTTACGGGAGTGCAGGGCGAGATGGATTATATTCCTTCCGAGGTATTGATGTGAAAGAGGTCGGTGATTTTGGATCTATCGGAGACCTGATTCCGGTTGTCGGAAAGGACGCCGGTGACCGGTGGTCCTGGACGGCGGGATCGAGACGCGCCGGCCGGAACGCGATGGTCGAGACGGGGTGGGAGTCATGAGCGCGGTCAAGGACGGCGACGACATGTGGATCCGGCGCCTCCTTTTCGGGCAGGCGGGGGAGCGGGCCGAGCGGGCACCGGCCACGCTGGTCTGCTTCCCGCACGCCGGGGGCTCCGCGAGCTTCTACCTTCCGGTCGCGCGCCTCGCCCCGCCCACGGTCGAGGTGCTCGCGGTGCAGTATCCGGGCAGGCAGGATCGGCGCGCCGAGAGGTGTGTCGAGGACATCGACGAGCTGGCCGACCGGATCGTCGCGGCACTACCGGCCCGGGCCGTCACGCGCCCCCTGGCGCTCTTCGGGCACAGCATGGGGGCTCTCGTCGCCTTCGAGGTGGCCCGCAGGCTGGAGAGGCGCGGTACGGCGCCGCTGGAACTGTTCGTCTCGGGGCGGCGCGCCCCGTCGATCCACCGGGACGACCGGGCGCACCTGCGGCCGGACGACGGGCTCCTGGCCGAACTGCGCGCACTGGGCGGGACCGCCACGACGGTGCTCGGCGACGACGACTTCATGCAGGCGATGCTGCCCGTGGTGAGGAGCGACTACCGGGCCGTCGAGACCTACCGCCACCGGCCGGGGCCAGGGCTGTCGTGCCCGGTCACCGCCCTGTCCGGCATCGACGACCCGAAGGCCCGCCCGGACGACGTGCGGGCGTGGCGCGACCATACGCGGTCGCGGTTCGAGGCGCGGTTCTTTCCCGGCGGCCATTTCTACCTCACCGACCACGTCGAGGAGATCGTCGCCCTCGTCGCCGGCCGCGTCTCGTCGGCCCTGCTCGCCGCGGACTCGCGCCGCTGAGGTCCTGCCCGGGGGCGTCACGCGCCCTCTCCGTGTTGAAATGACGTCTTTCGCTTTTCGTGTATCGCCCGCTCTGTGTTGAAATGGCCGCCCGCCGCGCGGAAACGACCGTGCCCTCGCGTCGAAACGCTTCGCCGCGCCCCCGTCCCGCGACCCTGTTTCGTGCCCTCGTCCCGCGCGCCCACCCGTGCTCGCGCACGGACACGCGCGGGCGTGGACGGGCGTGGACGGGCATGGGCGGGCATGGACGGGCATGGACGGGCGACGTGCCCCGGCCACACGCCCCGACCATGTGCCCCGGCCACACGCCTCGTCCCCGCGCACAGACGCGAGAACGGCGCCGGACCGTGTCCAGGCGCCGTTCCAGGGAGCGGAGGGATATCAGGAGTAGACGTGGAATCCCCGGCCGGTCTTCTTGCCGAGGAGGCCGCCCTCGACCATGCGCAGCAGAATCGGCGGAGGCGCGTACTGCGGCTCCCTGAACTCCCCGTACAGCGCGCCGGCGATCGAGGCCACCGTGTCCAGCCCGATCAGGTCGGCGAGCCTCAGCGGACCCATCGGGTGCGAGCAGCCCAGCACCATCCCCTTGTCGATCACGTCGGCGGTGGCGAACCCCGTCTCCACCATCCGGATGGCCGACAGCAGGTACGGGATGATCAGGGCGTTGACCACGAAGCCCGCCCGGTCGGAGGAGCGGATCGCCTGCTTGCCGAGCGTTCCGGTGACGAACGCCTCCGCCCGTGCCAGGGGCTCGTCCTCGGTGAGCAGCGACCCGATCAGCTCCACCAGCGGCATGACGGGCACGGGATTGAAGAAGTGCACGCCGACCACCTGGCCGGGCCGCTCGGTGGCCCTCGCCATCCTGATGATCGGGATGGACGACGTGTTCGACGCCAGGATCGCGTCCGGATCCTCCACGATCTTGTCCAGGGCGCGGAACAGGTCGAGCTTGGTCGGCTCGTGCTCGGGGACGGCCTCGAAGACGATCTGCCGGTCGCCCAGATCGTAGAGGTCGCAGGTGAAGGAGACCCGTTCCAGCGCCTCGCTTCGCTCCGTCTCGGTGATCGTCGCCTTGCGCAGCCCGCCGTCGAGGGATCTCAGCAGCCGCTGCCGTCCCCGGTTCATCGAGGCGCCGCTGGAGGCCACGACCCGCACGTCCAGCCCCGCGCGGGCGCACACGTCGGCGATACCCGAGCCCATCAGCCCGCATCCGACGATACCGACCCTGTGGATGTCGCTCATCTCGTCTCCAGACGTGTGGTCGCCGACCAGCGAATCAGGCTCGTGCCCATCGACATGCCGCCGCCGAAACCGGCGAGCAGCACCAGGTCGCCGTCGCCGAGCATGCCCGCTCTGTTGGCCTCGTCGAGCGCCACCGGCACCGAGGCGCTTCCCATGTTCCCGTAGCACTCCACGGTGCGCGGGGTGTGCGCGCCGGTGAGCCCGCAGCGCTCCACCAGCTCGCCGAGCAGCGCCCCGTTGGCCTGGTGCGGCACGAAGGCGTCGACCTGGTCGAGGCCGTACCCGGCACCGACCACCAGCCTTTCCACCGCGGGCGGGACGTTCTCCATCACGAAGTCCCGCACCCCGCGGCCGTCCATCCTGAAGTAGTGCTCACCGGCCGCGACGGTCTCGTGCGAGGCCGGGAACCTGCTGCCCCCGGCCTTGACGCCGATGAGCCCGCTCGCCTCGCCCCGGCTGGACAGGTCACAGGCGATCATCCCGTACGGCTCGGGCACCATGCCGACCAGGGCGGCGCCGGCGCCGTCCCCGAAGAGCACCGAGGTGCGGCGATCGGTGAAGTCGAGACAACGCGAGTAGAGGTCCGCGCCCACCACGAGGGCGTAGGTGTCGGGCTGGAGCGAGAGCAGGGCCTTCGCCAGGGCGAGGCCGTACACGAACCCGCTGCACACGACGTTGATGTCGAAGCAGGCGGCGCCGTAGGCGCCGAGCGCGTTCTGCACGAGGTAGGAGGTGGGCGGTTGCGGGTGGTCACCCGTCGAGGTGGCGACGATGACGTAACCGATCCGGTCGACGTCGACGCCGGCCTGTTCGATCGCGCTCATCGCGGCCCGCGCCGCGAGGTCCGAGGTCGCCTCGTCCCGCGCGGCGTACCGCCGGAAGGAGATCCGGGTCTTGCGCAGTATCCATTCCGGGGTGACACCGGCTCGTTCCGCGATCTGCGCGTTGCCGACCTCCTCCTTCGGAAGGTACGAGCCGGTCGCCAGGATTCCGGCGGTTCGCCTGGTCACGGTCGCCTACACCTTTCCGGCGAGGAGGGGCGTGTCGCGCGAGGCCGACGGGTCTCGCAGCGGGTTCAGCCTCTCCTCGCCGAGCCTGGCCCGCAGTTCGGGATCGGTCACGCCGAGGCCGGGCTCGGGGGCCATGCACAGCACGCCCACCTTGCCCAGGTGGGTGTTGGTCTGCACCAGCCGGGCGGCCTCGGCGACCTCCGCGAGCGGGTACAACGACGACAGGGTCGGCACCAGCTTGCCGAGTTCGAACAGCCGCAGACACTCCCACAGCTCCTGCATGTTGGCCGCGTGGCTGCCGATGATGCGCTTGAGGTTCATCCAGAGATAGCGGTTGTCGAACCGGTGCTGGTAGCCCGTACTGGAGCCGCAGGTGACGACCGTGCCGCCGCGGCGGGCCACGAACACCGAGATCCCGAACGTGGCCCGGCCGATGTAGTCGAAGACGATGTGCGGGTCCCCGCCCGCCCGCTCCCGGATGATCTTTCCGAGGCGTTTGCCCAGCTCGATCGTCCGCTCCGGGCTGCCGGGGGCGTCGCCGCCCATTCCGATCTCGCCGCGGTTGATGACGATGTCGCAGCCGAGCCGTTCCAGGGCCGCGGCCTTCGACGCGGAGCCGACCACCCCGACCGGGATGCCGCCGCCGTTCTTCACCATCTGCACGGCGTACCCGCCGAGCCCGCCGGTCGCGCCCCAGATGAGGACGATGTCGCCCTGCTTCATGTCCGCCCCCTGGCGGCTGACCAGCATGCGGTAGGCCGTGCCGGCGCACAGCGTGATGCTGGCGGCCTCCTCCCAGGTGAGATGGGCGGGTTTGGGGATCAACTGGCTGGCGCGCACCACCGTGTAGTGGGCGAGCGCCCCGAAGTTCGTCTCGTAGCCCCAGGCGCGCTGCTCGGCGCCGAGCATGCCGTCGCCGTGCGTCGCCGGCTCCTGGTCGTCGACCTGGATCGGGCTCACCACGACGCGGTCGCCCACCCGCCAGCGGCGCACTCCGACGCCGGCCCGTACGATCACCCCGGCGCAGTCGGACCCCACGACGTGATAAGGAAGGTCGTGCCTGGTCGCGAACCCGCCGGTGGCGCCGAACCGCTTCAGGAAATTGAACGTCGGCAGCGGCTCGAAGATCGACGACCAGACCGTGTTGTAGTTGATGGAACTCGCCATCACCGCGATCAGGACCTCGTCGGGGGCGAGCTCGGGCATCGGCACCCGCCCGACGCGCATCGACTTGCGCACGTCCTTGTCCTCGATGCCGGTGAACATGTCGACGTCCTCGATCCGCAGGTGGGCGGCGAGGTAGTCCTCCGGCACCGGGGTCCGCGCCAGCTGGTCGGGGGACGCCCCGCCGAGCACGGCCTCGGCCATCGGATCCGCGGTGAGGGCCGCCGGAGTCGTCCGGCGTGGGAAGGGCAGGTCGGGGGAAACGGCGTTCATCGGAATCCACCGGCTCCTTTCGGTGTGGTGGGTCTGCCTGCGGCGACGGCCCTCTGCGGGCGGGCCCGCCTTCGGCCATGAAGTGGTCTTGCCGCGACGGTCACGGGACTCGAGGGAGAGATCGGGGGAGAGGTTCAGAGCGGGATGTTCCCGTGCCGGCCACGCCGGGCCGGGGCGGCGGCGAGGGCCTCGGCGATCCTGCGCCGGGTGTCCACCGGGTTGATCACCTCGTCGACGACACCGAGGGAGAGGGCGCGGTTCACCCCGCCCGCGGTACGGACGTGCTCGTCGACGAGCCGCAGCCGCAGCGCCTCGCGTTCGTCGTCAGGGGCGGCGGCGAGCCGCTTGCGGTGCAGCACGCCGACCGCGGCCTCCGCGCTCATCACCGCGACCTTCGCGTCAGGCCAGGCGAACACCGCGGTGGCGCCCAGGGACCGGGAGTTCATCGCGATGTACGCCCCGCCGTAGGACTGGCGGGTGACGAGGGTGACCCGTGGGACGACCGCCTCGGCGAAGGCGTGCAGGAGCTTGGCCCCGCGCCGGATCACTCCACCCCACTCCTGCCCGACACCCGGCAGGTAGCCCGGCACGTCCACGACGACCACCAGCGGCACCCCGAACGCGTCGCACATGCGAACGAACCTGGCCGCCTTCTCCGCGCTCAGCGAGTCGAGGCAGCCGCCCTTGCGCAGCGGGTTGTTGGCGACCACGCCGACCGACCCCCCGGCGAGCCGGCCCAGGCCGACGACCACGTTCGCCGCCCAGCGGGGCTGCATCTCCACGAAGGGGGCGCCGGGGTCGAGGATCTCGCGCAGCAGGGGGCGCACGTCGTAGGCCCGGCGAGGGTTGTCCGGCAGCAGTGCCCGAGGGTCCGTTCCCTCGCGCGCCGCGGCGACGTCGAAGACGGACCGGCGGGTGAGGAGATCGACGGTCCGGCGCGCCTGTTCGTAGGCCTCGGCCTCCGAGGCGACCACCACGTGCGCCACACCGGACTTGCCGCCGTGCGCGACGGTCCCGCCGAGGGACTCCATGTCGATCCGCTCACCGGTGACGGCGCGCACCACGTCGGGTCCGGTCACGAACATCCGGCCGGCCTCCGACATGATCACCACATCGGTGAGCGCGGGCCCGTACGCGGCGGCGCCCGCCGCCGGGCCGAGGACCACCGACACCTGGGGCACCCGGCCGGAGGCTCTGGTCATCGCGGCGAACATCCGGCCCACGCCGTCCATCGACTCGACGCCGTCGGCCAGCCTGGCGCCACCGGAGTGCCACAGGCCGATCACCGGTGCCCCCTCCAGCAGGGCCGTGTCGATGGCGTTCACGACCCTGGCGCTGCCCGCGGCGCCCATCGCGCCGCCCATGTCGGTGGCGTCGGTGCAGTAGGCGATCACATCGAGGCCCGAGACGCGGCCCCGCACGGCGGACACACCGCTGGCGTCCGCCTCGTGCAGCGGGACCAGGGAGCCCGGGTCGAGCAGCCGTGCCAGGCGGACGGCCGGTGCGCGCTGGTCGAGCTCGGGCTCTCGGTGGGCGAGCTCGGGTCCCCGCTGGTCGAGTTCCGGTCCCCGCTGAGTGCTCGGATAGCCGACGGTCAGTGCCATAATCCATTCCCAAGAAAAGTCGACACGGTGAAGGGCGTTTTTCCTTGCACGTGGGGCACCCCCATCGAAATCAGGTACGGGCGCGATCGGCGGCCGGCGGCCAGGAGGGTTTCGCAGTCACCGCCACAGGGGTTCGCAGTTTTTACCCGTCATGTGGGGGAAACGCTATATGTCGTCCAGGTGAGCACCAACCCTTATCGCACCCCTAACGGATTGTCCATCCGAATGGCCGCGCCGCGCCGGTCGCGCGGCGCCGGATCCTCCCGCGGTGCCGGTCGGGGCCGGCCGGGGCCGGTCGGGGAGACCGAGCCCTCCGCCGGTGCACGTCAGCGGCCCCGGGCGGAGATGCCGGCACCTGTTCGCAGATCAGGAGCGTGCGGAGCCTCCGCCGCTGGCCGGCCCGTCGCGGACGCCGTGAGCTGAACGGTCCCGCGTGCCTCGTTAAGGGGCAGGTAGGGGTTGTCCCGCGCGGTGCCGCTGACAACCATGAACGGTGTCAACGAGAAACGGCGCCGGACGTGTGATCCAGTTCGCCGAGCCTCTGTGAAACACGTCCATCCCCTTCCGAAGGCAGGCGGCGGAAAGGCGGGGCACGAGAGGGGCCGGTGCGGAACACGTTTCCGGGAATGCCGATTCGCGATGAATTCGCATTCGACCGGGCGTGATTCGACGATGCGCGTTCCGATGGTGCGAGGAAAATCTCCGGTGACATCCGGAGAGACCGAGTGCGGTTTTTCTGCGTGTGGTCAGAGGCTTCGCGGGCCCGCGCGTGTTCCCCGGCACATGGCAGGCTCCCAGAAAGGTTCCGGACATGGAGATCCACCAGCTTGAGGTGGACGGCTCGTTCCTGATCAACCCTCAGATCTTCACGGACGACCGAGGACTGTTCCTGGAGGTCTTCAACCAGCCCGCGTTCCACAAGGCCATCGGTCATCCGCTCTCGGTCGCCCAGGTCAACTGCTCGCTGTCCCGGCGCGGGACGATCCGCGGGTTGCACGCGACGGCCCTTCCCGGCCAGGCCCGCTACGTGACCTGCGCCCAGGGGGCCATCGTCGACATTCTCGTCGACATCCGGGTCGGCTCGCCCACGTACGGCAAGCACGTCGCGGTCACGCTGAGCGCCGAGAACCGCCACGCCCTCTACCTGGCGGAGGGCCTGGCGCACGGATTCGCCCCGCTGACCGAGCACGCCACGGTCGTCTACCTGTGCTCCAGCACCTGGTCACCCGAAGGCCAGATCCAGATCGACCCGCTGGACGAGGAACTGGCCCTGCCCTGGCCGCGGGGGCAGCGGCTGCTGCTGTCGGAGAAGGACCGGGTGGCCCCCTCGCTGCGGGAGGCCGCCGAGCAGGGCATGTTGCCGACGTACGCCGACTGCAAGGCGAGGTACGCGGAACTCGACGGCCTCGGCGCCCACGGCGAATACGCCTTCACCGGATGAAACACCGCGAAGTCTGGAGCCAGCGATGATCCCACTGTTCAGCGTGTCGATGTCCGCCGACGCCCCGGCCGCGGTCGCCCAGGTCCTGGGCAGCGGCAGGATCGGCCAGGGGGCCAAGGTCGAGGAGTTCGAGAGCGCCCTGGGCGCGGCCATCGGCAACCCCAGGGTGGCCACCCTCAACAGCGCCACGGCCGGCCTGCACCTGGCACTGCGCCTGGTCGCCGGCGACGGCCGGCCCGGTGGCGACCCCGAGGGCGAGGTGCTGTCCACGCCGCTGACCATGGAGGCCACCAACTGGGCGATCCTGGCCAACGGGCTGCGCATCCGCTGGGTCGACATCGATCCGGCCACCCTCAACGTCGACCTGGACGACCTGGCCCGCAAGATCTCGCCCAGGACGCGCGCCATCATGGTCGTGCACTTCGCCGGCTACCCGGTCGACCTCGACAGGCTGGGGGAGATCCTCGACGAGGCCGAGGCCAGGTTCGGGTTCCGGCCGGCGGTGATCGAGGACTCCGCGCACGCCTGGGGTGCCACCTACCGGGGCAGGCCGCTCGGCAACCACGGCAACATCTCCGTCTTCAGCTTCCAGGCCATCAAACACCTCACCTCGGGCGACGGCGGCGCGATCGTGCTGCCCACCGACGAGGCGCACGAGCGCGCCCGGCTGCTGCGCTGGTTCGGCATCGACCGCACCGCCGACCGGCTCCGCAACCCGCCCGACGTCCTGGAGTGGGGCTTCAAGTTCCACATGAACGACATCAACGCCTCGATCGGCCTGGCCAATCTCGCGGGCGTCGACCGGGTCCTGGCCAGGCACAGGGAGAACGCCGCCTTCTACGACCGTGAGCTCGCCGGGATCCCCGGGCTGGAGCTGACCGAACGGGCGGGCGACCGGGAGTCCTCCTTCTGGATCTACCCGATGAAGGTCGAGGACCGGGAGTCGTTCATGAAGCGCATGGACGATGCCGGGATCATGGTCAGCAACGTGCACGAGCGCAACGACCTGCACACCTGCGTACGCGAGTACTCGGCGCTGCTGCCCAACCTCGAACGCGTCGCCCCGCGCGTCGTGTGCGTCCCCGTCGGCTCGTGGGTCACCGACGAGCAGCGCGGCCACGTCGTCGACACGATCAGGAAGGGGTGGTGACGCCCCCGTCACCCGGGCGGCCGGGTGCCCCTCCGCCCGCGGAGCCGGATGCGCGAGGGCACCGGGCTCCCGGAGACCGCCGGGAGCGGGGAGGCGCCCGTCGCGCCCCGGCCCTGAGTCCGTTCCCGGCACGCCGATCCGGTGAGGGAGGTTCACATGTCCACAGCCCCCAGCGCCAAGGGAACCGTGCCGTTCGGTGAGCACCGGACCTGGTACCGGGTGACCGGCACTCCCAACTCGGGGCGGCCGACCGTGGTCGCCCTGCACGGCGGCCCCGGCAGCACCCACGACTACCTGGTCGGCATGGCGGTGCTCGCCGAGTCGGGATGGCCCGTCGTCCACTACGACCAGCTGGGCAACGGCGGCTCCACCCACCTGCCCGACGCGAGCACGGACTTCTGGACGCCGCGGCTCTTCCTCGACGAGCTGGACAACCTGCTGCGACGACTGGGCGTGGACGGCGACTACGTGCTGTTCGGCCAGTCGTGGGGCGGCCTGCTCGCGGCGAAGCACGCCTCCGCCCGGCCTGCGGGCCTGCGCGGTCTGGTGGTCGCCAACGCCCCCGCCTCGTATCCGCTGTGGCTGAGCGAGATGCGGGTCCTGCGCGACAGGCTGCCGCCCGGCGTCGACGACACGCTGCGTAAGCACGAGGCCGCGGGCACGACGGACTCCAAGGAGTACTTCGACGCCATGATGGTCTTCTACAACAGGCACGTCTGCACGCTCCGGCCATGGCCGCGCGAGTTCGTCGCCACGTTCATGGAGATCTACAACGATCCCACCGTCTACTACGCGATGAACGGGCCCAGCGAGTTCCACGTGATCGGCTCGCTGCGCGACTGGGGGGTCGTCGACTGCCTGCCCGACATCGAGGTGCCCACGCTGGTGATCTCCGGGCGGCACGACGAGGCCACTCCCGCCACGGTCCGGCCGTACGCCGAGCTCGTCCCCGGCGCGCGCTGGGAGATCTTCGAGGACTCCAGCCACACTCCGCACCTGGAGGAGCCGGAGCGTTTCATCGCGGTCATGATCGAGTTTCTCAAGAGTTTGGAATAGCCATATGGAGACCGGCGCCAATGCCGTCACGGCGATCGTCTTTCCCGGCATGGGCCCCACCAGGTTCGCCGACGTCGCCGGGTTCATGCTCGACAACCCCTCGGCGCGGCGGCTGGTCGCCCTCGCCGACGACGCGCTCGGCTACTCGCTGGTCGACCGCTTCCGCGACTCGGGAGACGACTACACGGAGGCGGCCCAGGTCGCGTTCATGGTGAACTGCCTCGCCCTGGCCGACTGGGCGGAGCGGGAACTCGGCGTCGAGCCCGAGGTGTGCGCGGGCCCCAGCTTCGGAGGCAAGGCGGCCGCGGCCTACTCGGGCGCGCTTTCCTTCGAGGACGCCGTGCGCATGACCGCGGGGCTGGCCCGCGTCACCGAGGACTACTTCGGCCGCGAGCACACCGACGTCGTCACCCACTCCTTCGTCCGCGTCCCCGAGCCCGCGCTGAAGGAGGTGCTGGCGGAGCTGGACGCGGGGAACGAGTGGTACGACCTCTCCTGCCGTGTCGACCACGACTTCCACATGCTGTCCCTGCGTGAGCGGCGGGTCGAGTGGCTGCAGGGGCGGGTGCGCTCCCTCGGAGGTCTCTCCCTCTACACCATGCGGCCCCCGATGCACTCGGCCGCGTTCGAGCCGCTGCGGCGCAGGGCCGCGGAGGAGGTCCTCGACGGCCTGCGTTTCGCCGATCCGCGCCTGCCGGTCGTCGACGACCACGACGGGACCGTGCTGAGGACGGGGGAGGCGGTGCGGACGATGCTGCTGGACGGCTTCGTCCGGGCGCTGTGCTGGCCGGAGGTGGTGGCCACCCTCCGGGAACTCGGCGTGACCAGGGTCTGCGTCGCCGGGCAGGACAGCCTGTTCGGGCGGGTGCCGGTCACGACGAGGAACTTCACGGTGGTCCCGGTGAATCCCCGGGTGGCGACGATGTCGCAGCCGGTACGGCGCTCAGGTGCGTGAGAGGGCCCGCGGATCCGCCGGGAGGTGTCCCGCGGGCACCCTCACCGGTCAGGCGACGGGCCTGAACATCCCGGACAGCGCCTTCCAGAGGGTCCCCGGCGTCTCGAAGGTCTCCATGGTCAGCGCCTCGTCCCTGAACCTCACCCCGTACTCCTCCTCCAGGGTGGCCAGCAACTCGACGATGCCGAGGGAGTCCAGCCCGAAGTCGGCCAGGCCGGTGTCCTCCCGGATCCTCTCGTCGGCGGGCAGAAAGGGGAGCTGCCTGCGCAGGGTTTCCTCGAAACGATCGTCCCACATGGCAATCGATTTCCCTTCTCAAGGAGAGTCGCGATGAGCGGGCGTACGAAAAGGAGGGGAGCGGGGCCGTGGTTCGCGGAATTCGCCGTCGAAGCCGGTGCCCGTATCGGGAGACGCTGTGGAATCAGCCCTTCCGGTTTTGAATCTAGCGCGCGTGCGCTTCGATGTCCACCGGGCCGGCCGGAATCAATTGAATTATCTCCGCACTTTCCGTAAAGCGTATCCGAATAGCTACAGATACTCGTCGAGATCTTAGGATGGAAATGAACGGAGAAAGCTCGCACGCCCTCTACGCGCGTTTCCTGCGCGGCCTGGAGGCGTCTCCGGGACGGGCGGCCTTCCGTGTCGACGGTGCCGTCGCCACCTACGCAGAGGTCCACCGTTCGGCGCTGCTGTGGGCCGGCGCGCTGTCACTCCTGGCCCCCTCCCGGCCCGGGGCCGTCGGGGTGCTCGCCGCCAAGGGGGCCACCTCCTACACCGGCGTCCTCGCCGGACTGTTCGCCGGGGCGACCGTCGTGCCGCTGCAGCCGGACTTCCCCGCGGCCCGCACCCGGCAGATGATCGAGGCCGCGGGGGTCTCCACGCTGATCGTCGACGGTCGTGGCAGGGCGCGAGCCGCCGAGCTGCGCGAGGCGGGGCTGGACGTCGCGGTCCTCGAACCGGCGATCACCTCCTTCGACCCGGAGTGCGCGCTCGCGCGCCCGCGTCCGGTCGCCCCCTCCGACGTCGCGTACGTGCTGTTCACCTCCGGATCCACCGGGCGCCCCAAGGGGGTGCCGATCACCCACGGCAACACCGCCCACTACTTCGCCCTCCTCGACGCGCGCTACGACTTCACCCCGGACGACGTCTTCTCGCAGACCTTCGACCTGACCTTCGACTGCGCGATGTTCGACCTGTTCTGCGCCTGGGGCGCCGGGGCCACGGCGGTCGCCGTACCGCCGCACGCCTACCGCGACCTGCCGGCCTTCCTGCGGCAGCAGGGCGTCACGGTGTGGTTCTCCACGCCGAGCGCCATCTCCATGGTCCGCAGGACGGGTCGTCTGGAGCCGGGCGCGCTGCCCGGCCTGCGCTGGAGCTTCTTCGCCGGCGAGGCGCTGAAGTGCGCCGACGCCGCCGACTGGCAACGGGCGGCGGACGCCTGCGCGCTGGAGAACCTCTACGGGCCGACCGAGCTCACCATCACCATCGCCGGTCATCGCTGGGACCAGGAGACCTCCCCGGCTCTGGGCGTGAACGGCATGTCGCCGATCGGGACCGTCAACGACGGGCACGACCACGTGCTCCTGGACGACGAGGGCCGGCCCGCCGAGGTCGAGGGCGAACTGTGGATCACCGGGCCGCAGACCACCCCCGGCTACCTCGACCCCGCCGACGACGACGGCCGGTTCGTCGAGCGCGACGGGCGCACCTGGTACAACACCGGTGACCGGATCCGCCGGGCGGCCAACGGCGAGCTGGTCTACCTGGGCAGGGCCGACGCGCAGGTGCAGGTGCAGGGCTGGCGGGTGGAGCTCGCCGAGATCGACCACGCCATGTGCGGCTGCGAGGGGGTCGACGACGCGGTGACCGTGAGCAGCACCATCAACGGCGTCACCGAGCTCGTCGTGTTCTACACCGGGACGCCCTCGCGCCCGGCCGACCTCGCCGCCGGGCTCCGCCGGGTCCTGCCGCCGGGCATCGTCCCCCGCCACTACCGGCACATGGACGAGCTGCCGCTGAACCCCAATCGCAAGGTCGACCGTGCGGGCCTGCGCGACCGGGCCACCACCGTGCTCGCCGGTGCCGGCCGGCCTGTGTGACGGTCGCCGGAAACGGCGCGACCCATGGATACGGAATTTCACCCGCCAGGTCCTGTGGCGCCGCACCCAATGGCGCCCGGGACGGCGAATGTGTTCTCCTGAAAGCCGCCCCAGAAAAGGTGCCGAGCATGCCTGGATGATCTCGGAATCCTTTAGGGGGGGCGTAGGGGTGTGGGGCCCGGGGAGTATCGGGGTAACGTTTCCATGTATTTGTTCGGCTCCCACTTATTTAGTAAGTGGTATGAGAGCCGGAGTGAATTCTTTTTTCATTCAGGAACGGGAGAGTCGCGTTGGAAGGCTTGGTACCCGGGACACCGCCACTGCGGTCGGATCTCCTGCACCACCTGCTGGACGACGCCGCGGCCGCGGGCCCGGCCGAACCCGCGGTCCGCGACTCGCGGGGCGCGTGGAGCTATCAGCGGGTCGTCGAACTCAGCCACGCCTTCGACGGCTGGCTGGCGGACCGGGGGGTGATCCCCGGCGACCGGGTGATCGTCCAACTCCCCAACCGGCGTGAGGTGGCCCCCATCGTCTACGGCGTCTCCAGGCGCGGCGCCGTCCTCGTGCCGCTGAACCCCGGCATGAAGCCCTTCCACCTGGGATCGGTCCTGAAGGACTCCGAACCCGCGCTGGTCATCGGGACCGGGAACTCCGCGGAGACCGTGCGGGAGACCGCCGCCGAGGTGCCCGTACACGACATCGACGAGATCTGGGCCGAGGTCGAGGAACGGGCCGGCCGTCCCGCCGAGCACGAGCCCGTCAAGATCTTCCCGGAGGACGTGGCGATCCTCATCTACACCTCGGGCAGCACCGCCGCACCCAAGGCCGTGGTGTGCCCGCACGCCCGGGTCACCTACGCCGCCTCCGCCATCAACGCGGTGCTCGGCTACCGGCGAGGCGACGTGGTCTTCTGCCGCCCGCCGATGTCCTTCGACTACGGCCTGTACCAGATCTTCCTGTCCGCCCTCGGCCACGCGGAGCTGGTGCTGGCCGGTGACGAGCCGGACCTGGTGCTGCTCCGGCAGATCCGCGAGTGCGGAGCCACGATCGTCCCGGTCGTCCCCTCCCTGGGCGCGATGATCGCGACGCTGGCCAGGCGCGCCCCCGGCTCCGCGCCCACCGTGCGGATGTTCACCAACACCGGGGCGGCGCTGCCGGCCGCGACCATCGACAGCCTGCACGAGTCGTTCCCCGGCGCGCGGGTGGTCCGGATGTACGGCATCACCGAGTGCAAGCGCGTCACCATCATGGAACCGGAGCTCGACGCCGAGCGCCCCGGCGCGTCCGGCAGGCCACTGCCGGGCACCCGGGTGCTCATCCTGGACGGCGAGGGCCGCCCGATGCCCCCGGGGGAGGTCGGGGAGATCGTCGTGGCCGGGCCGAACGTGATGGCCGGCTACTGGCGCGACCCCGTCCTGACCGCGCGTGCCTACCGCCCCGACCCCGACACCGGCGAGGTGCGCCTGCACACCGGCGACTACGGACGGCTCGACGAGGACGGCTACCTCTACTTCCAGGGGCGGCGTGACGACATGTTCAAACGCAAGGGCACCCGGATGAGCACGGTGGAGATCGAGGCCGCCGCGATGGACATCCCCGGCGTCACGGCGGCGGTCGCGCTGCCCCCCGACGAGCAGCGCGACCTCGTCGTGTTCGTGGAGGGCGACCTGCCCTCCCACGTGGTGCTGCGCGAGCTGGCCAGGCGGCTGGAACCGCCGAAGGTGCCCGCCGCCTGCCACGTGCTCGACAGGTTCCCCCTCACCCTCAACGGCAAGAACGAGCGCAAGCGGCTGGCGTCGCTGCTGGAGGAGAGCGCGCGATGACGCGGAACGCGGACCTTGTCGCCAGGTACGGCTCCCCGCTGTACGTCTACGACCTCGACCGTGTCACGGCCGCCCGTGACTCCCTGCTGTCCTCGCTTCCCGAGGGCTTCGAACTCTTCTTCTCCTTCAAGGCCAACCCGCACCCGCAGATCGCGCGGGCGCTGCGCGGGACCGGTGAGCGCGGCTGCCTGGCCGAGATCAGCTCGACCGGCGAGCTCACCGCCGCGCTGGAGGCCGGTTTCACCGGCTCCGAGATGCTCTACACCGGGCCGGGCAAGACCCACGAGGAGCTGCGGGTCGCGATCGGCGCCGGGGTCACCTCGTTCTCCGTGGAGTCGCCGAGCGACCTGCGGCATGTCGGAGAGGTCGCGACCGGGTACGGCGTGGTCGCCGACTGCCTGCTGCGCGTCAACAGCGCCACCTCCAGCGCCGCCACCAGCATCAGGATGACCGGCACGCCGTCGCAGTTCGGCATCGACAGCGAGACGCTGCCGGAGCTGATGCCCGAGCTGCGCGCGGTGCCCGGCACCCGGCTGTTCGGGGCCCACCTGTTCTCACTGAGCAACGCCAAGGACGAGGAGAGCCTCGTCGGCGAGTTCCGCCACACCATCTCCGTCGCCGCGCGACTCCGGCGGGAGGTGGGCCTGCCCGTCCACCTCCTGGACATCGGCGGGGGATTCGCCGCCCCCTACCTCTCGCCGGGAGAGCGGCCCGCCTACCCCAACCTCCGCGCGGAGCTGGAGGACGTCCTCGACGAGGAGTTCCCCGACTGGCGACGCGGCGTCCCCCGGATCGCCTGCGAGTCCGGCCGTCACCTGGTCGGCGACTGCGGGGAGCTGCTGTGCACCGTGGTCAACGTCAAGGAGAGCCGGGGCCGCAAGTTCGTCATCCTCGACGCGGGCATCAACACCCTCGGCGGCATGTCAGGACTGGGCCGGCTGTTGCCGGTGTCGGTGCGGCTGGAGGAGACCGACCCCGCCGAGCGGGAGGTCGCGACCCTGGCGGGGCCGCTGTGCACGCCGGGCGACGTGCTCGGCAAGAACGTGCCGCTACCGGTGCTCGAGGTCGGCGACGTGGTGAGCATCCCCAACGCCGGCGCGTACGGGATGACCGCGAGCCTGCTGATGTTCCTCGGGCGCCCCGCGCCCACCGAGGTCGTCGTACGCGGCGGCGAGGTCGTGTCCGCCTCGCGCGTCGAGTTCACCAGGAAATACGACTGAGATCCCACCGGCCCCGACCTCGGTGGGCCGAGCCTCTGCCGAGCCCCTGCTGAGCCCCCGCCGGGCCCTGACCTCGGCGGCCCGAGTCCCGGCAGGGCGGAGCGGCGGGGCCGTCCGGCGCGGACCCGCGGTGGTCTCCGCCGACTTCGAAGATCTATACGGCTTTTCACACGACGTGGAGTGGACCGATGAGCGAGTCCGAGCAGTTCGTTTCCAGCACCTCCGACGCGGCGGGCGGCAGGCGGGGAGAACCTTCGGCGTTCGCGACATCCCTCGCGGACCTGCCCGTCGAGCGGCGGCTCGGCTTCCTGGTCGGGCTCGTGCACGACCTGACCGTCGAGATCCTGGGGAACATGCTCCCGTACGCGCCCGAGGAGGTGAACCCCGACCAGGCGTTCAGGGAGATGGGCTTCGACTCGCTCGCCGCCGTCGAACTGCACGACCGGCTGGCCGAGCGGATCGGCGCGGAGCTGCCGATGACGATCGCCTTCGACCACCCCACCCCGGCGGCCGTCGCCGCCTACCTGTTCACCGAGGTCCTCGACCTGGCAGGGGAGAGGATCTCCGAGGTCCACGCGGCCGCCGGCTCCGACGAGCCGATCGCGATCGTCGGCATCGGCTGCCGCTACCCGGGCGGCGTCGCCACTCCCGAGGAGCTGTGGCGGCTCGTCGCCGAAGGGCGCGAGACGGTCACCGGGTTCCCCACGGACCGAGGGTGGGACCTGGGCCGGCTGTTCGACGACGACCCGGCGAAGTCCAACACCAGCTACGCGCGCGTCGGGCACTTCCTGCACGACGCCGCGGAGTTCGACCCCGACTTCTTCGGGATCAACCCGCGTGAGGCCGAGGCGATGGACCCGCAGCAGCGCCTCGTCCTGGAGACCGCCTGGGAGGCCTTCGAACGAGCCGGTATCGACCCGCGTTCGCTGAAAGGCAGCCAGACCGGCGTGTTCATCGGCGCGGAGCCGCAGGACTACGGTCCCCGGCTGGACAAGGCGCCCAGGGAGGTCGAGGGATATCTCGTCACCGGCAACGCCACCAGCGTGGTGTCGGGCCGCATCGCCTACGCCCTCGGCCTGGAAGGCCCGACCCTCACCGTCGACACCGCCTGCTCCGCCTCCCTGGTCGCGATCCACCTCGCCTGCCAGTCGCTGCGGACGGGCGAGACCTCGCTCGCCCTCGCCGGCGGCGTGACCGTGATGTCCACCCCCGGTACCTACACCGCGTTCAGCCGGCAGGGCGTGATCGCCGCCGACGGCCGCTGCAAGGCGTTCTCCGCCTCCGCCAACGGCACCGGCTTCTCCGAGGGCGTCGGCGTCATCGTGGTCGAGCGGCTCTCGGACGCGGTGCGCGCCGGGCACCCGGTGCTGGCGGTCATCCGTGGCTCGGCGATCAACCAGGACGGTGCCAGCAGCGGGCTGACCGCGCCGAACGGCCCCTCGCAGGAGCGGGTCATCCGCCAGGCGATGGCGAACGCCGGACTGTCCAGCGGGGACGTCGACGTGGTCGAGGCGCACGGCACCGGCACCAAGCTGGGTGACCCGATCGAGGCGCACGCCCTGCTGGCGACGTACGGGCGCGACCGCGGCGACGCCCGGCCGCTCAAACTGGGCTCGATCAAGTCGAACATCGGCCACACCCAGGCGGCCGCCGGTTCAGCCGGTGTGATCAAGATGGTGATGGCGATGCGGCACCGCGTGCTGCCCCGCACCCTGCACGTCGACGAGCCCTCCCCGTACGTCAACTGGTCCGTCGGCGCCGTCGAAGTGCTGACCGAGGACCTGCCCTGGGACAAGTCCGGCGCCCCGCGCCGGGCCGCGGTGTCCTCCTTCGGCGTCAGCGGCACCAACGCGCACGTGATCCTGGAGGAGCCCCCGACCGCCGAGCTCGTCCCGGACGGCGTGGACGGCGAAGACGGCAAGGACGGCGTGGACGGCGAGATCACAGCGCCGGCCGCCGTCGCGCAGGAGCGGATCGAGCCCGCCGTGGTGCCCGCCGCGGTGCCGGTGGCGCTGTCGGCCAGGGGAGGAAAGGCGCTGCGCGACCAGGCCGCGCGCCTCGCCGCCCACGTGGCGGCCCACGAGGACCTGGGACTGGTCGACATCGGACACTCTCTGCTGACCACACGGTCGGTGTGGGACCACCGCGCCGTGGTCGTCGCCGGGGACAGGCAGGAACTGCTCGCCGCCCTCGCCGCCCTCGCCGAGGGCGAGTCGGCCCCCGGCGTGGTCGAGGGCGTCGCCTCCACCGGGGAAGGCCCGATCTTCGTCTTCCCCGGCCAGGGGTCCCAGTGGGCGGGAATGGCCGCAGAGTTGCTCGACTCCTTCCCCGTCTTCGCGCGGAGCATGGCGGAATGCGCGGCGGAGATCGAGACCCACGTGGACTGGAGACTGCTCGACGTGCTGCGCGGCGCACCGGACGCGCCCTCCCTGGACCGGCTGGACGTGGTCCAGCCGGTGCTGTTCGCGGTGATGGTCTCGCTCGCCGCGCTCTGGGAGTCCTACGGGGTGAGGCCCGCCGCCGTCGTCGGCCACTCGCAGGGCGAGGTGGCCGCCGCGTACGTGGCCGGAGGACTGTCGCTGGCCGACGCGGTACGCGTGATCGTGCTGCGCAGCCGGCTGTTCACCGAGACCCTGCTGGGCAAGGGCGGAGTCGCCGCGGTCGCGCTGCCCGCCAACGAGGTCGAGCGGCGGCTCGCCCGCTGGCACGGCAAACTGTCCGTCGGAGGCAAGAACGGCCCCTTCTCCTCGACCGTGGTCGGCGACGCCGGCTCCCTGGCCGAGCTGGTCGCCGAGTGCGAGGCCGAGGGCGTGCGCGCCCGCGTGATTGCCTCTTCGGTCGCCTCACACTGCGCCCAGGTCGATCCGCTGCGCGAGCGGCTGCTGGAACTGCTCGCCCGGGTCTCCCCGAAGACCGGCCACACCCCGTTCTACTCGACGGTGACCGGCGGCCTGCTCGACACCGCCGAGCTGACCGCCGAATACTGGTTCGGCAACGCCCGCTACCCGGTGGAGTTCCACCAGGTGGTCCGGACGCTGCTGGCCGAGGGACACCGCGTGTTCCTGGAGTCGAGCCCGCACCCGGTGCTCGTGATGAGCGTCCAGGACACGATCGACGAGGCCGGCGTCGACGCCTCCGCCTTCGGCTCGCTGCGCCGCGACGAGGGCGGCCCGCGCCGTTTCCTCGCCTCGGCGGCCGAGGCCCACGTCCGCGGCCTGAGCGTCGACTGGGAGCAGGCGTTCGCCCCGTACGGCCCGCGGCGGGTCGACCTGCCCACCTACGCCTTCCAGCACCGACGCTTCTGGCTGGACGCCGGCGTGTCCGGAGGCGACGTCACCTCGGCGGGGCTGGTCGCCGCCGAGCACCCGCTGCTGGGCGCGGCCGTGATGCTCGCCGACTCCGACGGGGTGCTGTTCGCCGGCCGTCTCTCGCTGCAGACCCACCCCTGGCTCGCCGACCACGCCGCCTCGGGCACCGTGCTGCTGCCGGGTACGGCGTTCGTGGAGCTGGCGGTGCGCGCCGGTGACCAGGTGGGGTGTGGGACGGTGGACGAGCTGGCCCTGGAGGCGCCGCTGCCGCTGGGGGACGACGGCGTGCAGGTACAGGTGTCGGTGGGGGCGCCCGACGGGTCGGGCCGCCGTCCGGTCGCCGTCCACTCGCGCTCGGAGAGCGCCCCGGTCGACGCCCCGTGGACCCGTCACGCGACCGGTTTCGTGATCCCGGCCGGATCTCCGGAGGTGTTCGATCTCGTCGAGTGGCCTCCGGCGGGTGCGACGCCGGTGGAGGTGGACGGCCTGTACGAGCGGCTCGCGGGCCAGGGGTACGGGTACGGCCCGGTGTTCCAGGGGGTGCGGGCGGCCTGGCGGCGCGGTGAGGAGATCTTCGCGGAGGTGGACCTGCCCCAGGGGGTGGCCGCCGACGCCGGGAGGTTCGGCCTGCACCCGGCGCTGCTGGACGCCGCCCTGCACGCGGAGTCGCTGCTGGAGGGCGAGCAGGAGGCCGCGGGGCGTGGCGTGAGCCTGCCGTTCGCCTGGAGCGGGGTCTCCCTCTACGCCACGGGCGCCTCCACCGTGCGGGTGCGGCTGTGGTCGGAAGGCCCGGACACCGTGTCGCTGCGGCTGGCCGACACCTCGGGGGCCGCCGTCGCCTCCGTACGCTCGCTGGTCTCGCGCCCCGTCTCCGCCGAGTCGCTCTCCGCGGCCGCCGCCTCGCACCACGACTCCCTGTTCCGCCTCGACTGGGCGGTGCTGCCGGTGGTGGAGACGTCGGGGGCGACCGGGGCCGCCCTGCTCGGCCCCGACACGCACGGCCTGCGGACGGCGGGCGTGGTGAGCGGGGAGTTCGCCGACCTGGCCTCGCTCGCGGGCACGGACGCGGTTCCCGACCTGGTGTTCACCTCCTTCCCGGGAACCGGGACCGACGCGGATGTGGCGGGCGAGGCACGACAGGCCACCCGCCGGGCGCTGGGGCTGGTGCGGGAGTGGCTCGCCGAGGAGCGGTTCGGGTCGGCGCGGCTGGTGGTGGTGACCAGGGGCGCCGTCGCGACCGGGCCCGGTGAGGACGTGCGCGACCTGGCGAACGCGCCGGTGTGGGGCCTGCTGCGGTCGGCGCAGTCGGAGAACCCGGATCGCATCGTGCTGGTGGACCTCGACGAGCACGACGTGCCGGGCGCGGCCCTGCTCGCGGCCGCGGGCTCCGGCGAGCCGCAGCTGGCCGTACGGTCCGGCACGGTGCTCGTCCCCCGCCTGGCGCGGGCGGCGGGTGGGGACGGGCTCGCGGTGCCGGCGGGGGTGGCCGAGTGGCGGCTGGACGCGCCGGTCAAGGGGAGCCTGTCGGACCTGGCGCTGGTCCCGGCACCCGAGGCGGCGAGGGCACTGGAGGCCGGCGAGGTGCGGGTCTCCATCCGCGCGGCCGGGCTCAACTTCCGGGACCTGGTCGTCACCCTGGGCATGGTGCCCGAGAACGACGAGCCCATCGGCGGAGAGATCGCCGGCGTGGTGCTTGAGGTCGGTGCCGGGGTGGACGACCTGGCGCCGGGTGACCGGGTCTTCGGTCTGCTGGACGGCGCGTTCGGCCCGGTGGGGGTGACCGACCGGCGGCTGCTCGCGCCGATTCCCGAGGGCTGGACCTTCGAGCGGGCCGCGTCCGTCCCGGTGGTCTACCTCACCGCCTACTACGGGCTCGTCCAGCTCGGCGGCCTGAGCTCGGGGGAGTCGGTGCTGGTGCACGCGGGTGCCGGTGGGGTGGGGATGGCGGCGGTGCAGTTGGCGCGGTATCTGGGGGCGGAGGTGTTCGCGACGGCGAGTCCTGCCAAGTGGGGGGTGTTGCGGTCGTTGGGGCTGGATGAGGAGCACATCTCCTCGTCGCGGGATCTGGACTTCGAGGAGCGTTTCCTGGGGGTGACGGGTGGTCGTGGGGTGGATGTGGTGCTGAACTCGCTGGCGCGTGAGTTCGTGGACGCCTCCTTGCGCCTGCTGCCCCGAGGCGGCCGCTTCCTGGAGATCGGCAAGACCGACCTGCGCGCCCCCGAGGAGGTCGCCGCCGCCTGTCCCGGAGTCGACTACATCCCGTACTCGCTGATGGAGGCGGGGCTCGACGGCCTGCGCGACATGTTGGCGGAGGTGCTCGATCTGTTCGGGCGGGGGGTGTTGCGGCCGTTGCCGGTGCGGTCGTGGGATGTGCGGCGGGCGGCGGAGGCGTTTCGGTTCCTGGCGGGGGCGCGGCATGTGGGCAAGGTGGTGTTGCGGATGCCGCAGGTGTTCGGTCCGGGGGGGACGGTGTTGGTGACGGGTGGTACGGGGTTGTTGGGTGGGTTGGTGGCGCGGTATCTGGTGGGGGTGTGTGGGGTGGGTCATGTGGTGTTGGTGAGTCGGCGGGGGCGTGGGGCGGAGGGGGTTGCGGAGTTGGAGGCGGAGTTGGTGGGGTTGGGGGCGCGGGTGAGTGTGGTGGCGTGTGATGTGGCCGATCGTGAGGGGTTGGCGGCTGTGTTGGCGGGGATTCCCGCGGATCGGCCGTTGACGGGGGTGGTGCACACCGCCGGCGTCCTCGACGACGGTGTCATCGAGACGTTGACTCCCGAGCGGGTGGACGCGGTGTTGCGGCCGAAGGTGGACGCGGCGTGGAACCTGCACGAGCTCACCCGTGACATGGACCTGTCGGCGTTCGTGATGTTCTCCTCGGCCGCCGGAGTCTTCGGTGACGCGGGACAGGGCAACTACGCCGCCGCCAACGTCTTCCTGGACGCGCTGGCGGCGCACCGCAGGGCTCAGGGGCTGGCCGGGCTCTCGCTGGCCTGGGGTTTCTGGAACCAGCGCAGCGGCATGAGCGCCCATCTGGACGACACCGACATCGCGCGCATGGAGCAGTCCGGTGCCCGAGGCCTCTCCTCCGAGGAGGGGATCGCCCTGTTCGACGCGGCCCGCGCCTTCGACGAGGCGCTGCTCGTGCCGATCCACCTCGACCTCACCGCGCTGCGGGCAGGGTCCGCCGCGCCGCCGGCGTTGCTGCGAGGACTCGTCCGCACCCCGGCCCGCCGCGAGGTGACGGCGTCCGCCACCCCCGCGTCCGGCGGTGGCTCTCCCCTGCGACGGCAGCTGGAAGGACTCCCCGAGGCCGAGCGGGACCGCGTGCTCGTCTCGCTGGTCCGTACGCAGGCCGCCACCGTGCTCGGTCACACCGACGCCGACTCGGTGCCGCCGGGTCGCGCCTTCAGGGAACTGGGCTTCGACTCGCTCACCGCCATCGAACTGCGCAACCGGCTCAACACCGCCACCGGCCTGCGCCTGCCCGCCACCCTCGTCTTCGACTACCCGACCCCCGAGACCCTGGCCGAGCACCTCAGGGGCAGACTGCTCGGAGCAGGAGTCTCCGCCGCGCACGCCGAGCCGCTCGCGCCGGTCTCGGTGGCCGCGGACGACGACCCCATCGTGATCGTCTCCATGAGCTGCCGCTACCCCGGCGGCATCGACTCGCCGGAGGCGCTGTGGCGGCTGCTGGCCGAGGGCGGGGAGGCCATCTCCGAGTTCCCCGCCAACCGGGGCTGGGACCTGGAGCGGCTCTTCGACCCCGACCCCGCCCGGCACGGCACCAGCTACGCGCGCGGCGGCGGCTTCATGCACGACGCGGGCGAGTTCGACGCGGGCTTCTTCGGTATCTCGCCGCGCGAGGCCCTCGCCACCGACCCGCAGCAGAGGCTGCTTCTTGAGGCGTCCTGGGAGGTGCTGGAGCGCGCGGGGATCGCCCCCGACGCGCTCAAGGGCAGCTCCACCGGCGTGTTCGTCGGAGCTTCGAGCACCGGATACGCCACCGGGCTGGCGAAACTGCCCGAGGGCGTCGAAGGCTACCTGCTCACCGGCAACTCCAGTTCGGTGATGTCCGGCAGGGTGGCCTACGTGCTCGGCCTGGAAGGCCCGGCCGTCACGGTGGACACCGCCTGCTCGTCGTCGCTGGTGGCACTCCACCTCGCCTGCGACTCCCTGCGACGGGGCGAGAGCACGCTCGCGCTGGCCGGCGGAGTGACGGTGGTCTCCACTCCCGAGCTCTTCGTGGAGTTCAGCCGTCAGCGCGGCCTCGCCCCCGACAGCCGGGTCAAGTCCTTCGCGGACGCCGCGGACGGCACGGTGTTCTCCGAGGGCGTCGGCATGGTCGTCCTGGAGCGGCTGTCGGACGCGCGTCGCAACGGTCATCCGGTGCTGGCGGTGGTGCGGGGCAGCGCGGTCAACCAGGACGGTGCCAGCAACGGCCTGTCGGCTCCGAACGGACCCTCCCAGCAGCGCGTCATCCGCCAGGCGCTCACCAACTCCCGTCTCGCGCCGTCGGACGTCGACGCGGTGGAGGCGCACGGCACCGGCACCACGCTCGGCGACCCGATCGAGGCCCAGGCGCTGCTCGCCACCTACGGTGAGGGCCGCTCCCCGGAGCGTCCGCTCCGGCTGGGCGCGATCAAGTCCAACATCGGCCACACCCAGTGCGCCGCCGGGGTCGCGGGCGTCATCAAGATGGTGCTCTCCATCCACAACGGCATGCTCCCGCGTACCCTCCACGTGGACGCGCCCACCTCCCACGTCGACTGGTCGGCGGGTGCGGTGTCGCTGCTCACCGAGCCCGTCGAGTGGCCGGAGAACGGCCACCCGCGCCGCGCGGGCGTGTCGGCCTTCGGTATCAGCGGTACCAACGCCCACGTCATCATCGAGCAGGCCCCCGCCCCCGCCCTCGTCGACACCGAGGCCGAGGTCGAAGAGGGGCTGCCGACTCCGGTGGCGGAGTTCGCCGGAGGGTTGCCGTTGCCGTTCGTGCTGTCGGCGCGCAGCGAGGAGGCGTTGGGCGCGCAGGCCGCGCGTCTGGCCGGGCACATCGAGGAGCGGCCGGAGGTCGGTCTGCTGGATGTGGCGTACTCGCTGGCGACGACGCGTGCTGCCCTCGATCATCGTGCGGTGGTGGTGGGCGGGGACCGTGGAAGTGTGGTGGCCGGGTTGTCGGCGGTAGCCGGTGGTTCGGGTGTGGTGCGGGGTCGGGTGGGTGATGGCCGGGTGGCGGTGTTGTTCACCGGTCAGGGCAGTCAGCGGGCCGGGATGGGCCGGGAGTTGTATGGGCGGTTCCCGGTGTTCGCGGCGGCGTTGGACGCGGTGGTCGCGGAGCTGGATCCGCTGCTTGAGGGGTCGTTGCGTGAGGTGCTGTTCGCCGAGCCGGGGTCGGCGCAGGCGGAGGCGCTGGACCAGACCGGGTGGGCGCAGCCGGCGCTGTTCGCGGTGGAGACGGCGTTGTTCCGGCTGGTGGAGTCCTGGGGGGTGGCGCCGGATGTGCTGGCGGGTCATTCGGTCGGGGAGATCGCGGCGGCTCATGTGGCGGGGGTGTTGTCGCTGGCCGATGCGTGTGCGTTGGTGGCGGGCCGGGCGCGGTTGATGCAGGCGCTGCCCGCGGGTGGGGCGATGGTGTCGGTGCGGGCCTCCGAGGAGCAGGTCGCCGGGCTGCTGGCCGGGCGCGAAGACCAGGTGTCCATCGCGGCCGTCAACGGTCCGACCTCGGTGGTGATCTCCGGTACCGAAGAGGCGGTGCTGGAAGTGACCGCCGCTCTGCGGGAACGGGAGATCAGGACGAAGCAGCTGCGGGTGTCGCACGCGTTCCATTCGCCGTTGATGGACCCGATGCTGGAGGAGTTCCGGGCGGTGGCGGCGACGCTGTCCTACGACCCGCCGCGGATCCCGGTGGTCTCGACGCTGACCGGGGAGCTCGCCACCGACGAGCAGCTGTGTTCGCCGGAGTACTGGGTGGAGCAGGTGCGTGGTGCGGTGCGGTTCGCCGATGGGGTGGGGGTGTTGGTTTCTGCGGGGGTGGAGACGTTCGTGGAGGTGGGGCCGGACGGGGTGTTGTCGGCGATGGGGCAGGAGTGCCTGGCCGGTGACGGGTCCGGTGGTGTTTCCGGCGATGGGCCGGCGGCGGCTGGTTCGGGGGCGGTGTTCGTGCCGGTGATGCGCCGGGATCGTGGTGAGGCTTCGGAGTTGGTCACGGCGTTGGGCGCTTTGCATGCGCGGGGGGTGGCCGTTGACTGGGAGGCGTTCTTCACCGACGCCGCCACCGCGTCCGTCGCTCCCGCCGAGGTGACCGCCGAGAGCGGCACGGCCACGGGTGCGGTCGCCGTGGACGGCGCCGTGGTGCGTGCGAGGAAGGCACGCAGGGTGGAGTTGCCGACGTACGCCTTCCAGCACCGCCACTACTGGCTGGAGACCGGTGACCTCACCGCCGACGCGTCCGGTTTCGGACAGGTGCCCGCCGAGCACCCCCTCCTCGGCGCGGTGGTGGCGTTGCCCGAGTCCGGCGGCGCCGTGCTGACCGGACGTGTCTCGCTGAGCAGCCATCCCTGGCTGGCCGACCACACCATCCTGAACACCGTCATCGTGCCGGGCACGGCCTTCGTCGAGCTCGCCGTCCGCGCGGGAACCCAGGTCGGCTGTGACACCGTCGAGGAACTCACCCTGGAGACCCCGCTGGTCCTTCCCGGCAGGGAGGGCGTCGCGCTCCAGGCGGTCGTGGGAGGCGCCGACGACTCCGGCCGCCGCACGCTGTCGCTGTACTCGCGCACCGGTACGGGCGACGAGCCGTGGACCCGGCACGCCACCGGCCTCCTCGCGCCGTCCGCCCCGTCCGGCGACTTCGACCTCGGTGAGTGGCCACCGCCCGGCGCCGAGCCTGTCGAGCTCACCGGCCTCTACGAGCGGCTGGCCACCGAGGGGGCAGGTTACGGCCCGGCCTTCCAGGGGCTGCGCGCCGCCTGGCGACGGGGCGGTGAGGTGTTCGCCGAGGTCGCGCTGCCCGAGGGCGTCGCCGCCGACGCCGCGCTCTTCGGCGTCCACCCGGCCCTGCTGGACGCCGCGCTGCACGCCATCGAACTCGGCGAACCGGCCGAGCCCGGCAGGCCCGTCGAGCTGCCGTTCGCCTGGAACGGAGTCGCCCTGCACGCGACCGGCGCCTCGTCGGTGCGGGTGAGGGTCTCCAGGAACGGTTCCGACACCGCCTCGCTCCAGGTGGCCGACGGCACCGGTGCCCCGGTGGTCACCATCGGGTCGCTGGCCATGCGCCCGGTCTCCGGCGAAGGGCTCGGTGCCGCCCGCGACTCGCTGTACCGGGTGGACTGGACGGCGGTGCCCGTCGTCGAGGGCGGCGGAGAGTGGGTCGTCCTCGGGGCCGAGGACGACCGGCTGGGCCGGGCACTGCGCTCGGCGGGACTCGACGTCTCCTTCGTCGCGAACCTCGACGCGCTGCGCGCCATGCCCGTCAGGCCGAAGACCGTACTGGTCCCGGCCCTCTCCGGCGGGGACGGCGGGGACGGCGGTGCGGCGGAGACGGCGAGGACCGCGACACTGCGCACCCTGGACCTGCTCGGCACCTGGCTCGCCGACGACCGACTCGCCGGGACCAGGCTGGCCGTGGTGACCCGCGGCGCGGTCAGGACCGGCTCCGGCGACGGCCCGCCCGACCTCGCGCAGGCTCCGCTGTGGGGTCTGGTCCGCGCGGCGCAGGCGGAGAATCCGGGCAGGTTCCTCCTCCTGGACGTGGACGGCTCCGACGACTCCCACCGCGCGCTGCCCGGCGTGCTGGACGTGGGCGAGTTCGAACTGGCACTGCGCGACGGCCTGGCCATGGTGCCGCGCCTGGCCAGGACCGGCTCGGCGGGCCTGCTGACACCACCGGCCGGCGAGGGAGCCTGGCGGCTGGAGGTGACCAGGCAGGGCACGCTGGACAACCTCGCGCTGTCCGCGTGCGACGCCCGTGATCGGCCGCTGGAGCCCGGCGAGGTGCGCGTGGCGATCCGTGCCGGCGGCCTGAACTTCCGCGATGTCATGATCACCCTCGGCATGTATCCCGGCCGGGCCGACCTGGGCGCGGACGCCGCCGGGGTGGTCACCGAGGTCGGGCCCGGGGTGGTCGGCCTCGCGCCCGGCGACCGCGTGATGGGCCTCGTCGACGCCTGCTTCGGCCCGTACGCGGTGGTCGACCACCGGATGGTCGTGCCGATCCCGGCGGGCTGGTCCTTCGCCGAGGCGGCGTCGGTGCCCGCCGTGTTCGCCACCGCCTACTACGGCCTCGTGGACCTGGCCGACCTCAAGGAAGGGGAGTCGGTGCTGGTCCACGCGGCGGCCGGTGGCGTCGGCATGGCGGCCGTCCAGCTCGCCGCCCACCTGGGCGCCGAGGTGTTCGGCACGGTGAGCGACGGCAAGCGGGACGCGCTGCGGGCCCTGGGCGTCCCCGACGACCGCATCGCCTCCTCCCGCGACCTGGACTTCAGGAGCCGCTTCCTGGAGGCCACCGGCGGCCGAGGCGTGGACGTCGTGCTCAACTCGCTGGCCAGGGAGTTCGTGGACGCCTCCTTGGACCTGCTGCCGCGCGGCGGCCGCTTCGCCGAGATGGGCAAGACCGACGTGCGATACCCGGAGGAGGTCGCGGCGCAACATCCCGGAGTCGCCTACCGGGCGTTCGACCTCTCCGACGCCGGTCCCGACCGGACCGCGGAGATCCTGGCCGAGCTGGTCCGGCTTTTCGAACAGGGTGTGCTCACCCCGCCGCCGATCCGCACCTGGGACGTACGCCGCGCGCCCGAGGCGTTCCGGTTCATGGCGCAGGCCAGGCACGTCGGCAAGCTCGTGCTCACCGTGCCCGCGCCGCTCGACGGGAACGGCACGGTGCTCGTCACCGGCGGCACCGGCGGCCTCGGCGCCCTCGTCGCGAGGCACCTCGTCACCGGTCACGGAGCCCGTCACCTCGTACTCGCCGGTCGGCGGGGCATCGACGCCCCGGGTGCCGAGCGGCTCCGCGACGAACTGACCGGGCTCGGAGCCGAGGTCACCGTCGCCTCGTGCGACGTCTCCGACAGGGAGGCCCTGGCCGCGCTTCTGGGCGACCTGCCCGGCGGCCGCCCGCTCACCGCGGTCGTCCACACGGCCGGAGTCGTGGCCGACGGTGTCGTCGGGTCGCTCTCGCCCGGCCAGGTCGACACGGTCTGGCGGCCGAAATCCGACGCGGCCTGGCACCTGCACGAGCTCACCCGCGGACTCGACCTGTCCGCGTTCGTGCTCTTCTCCTCCTCGGCGGGCACGCTGGACGGTGCCGGGCAGGGCAACTACGCGGCGGCGAACGCCTTCCTGGACGCGCTGGCCGAGCACAGAAGGTCCGCGGGCCTGCCCGCGGTCTCCCTCGCCTGGGGTATGTGGGCACCCGAGATCGGCGGCATGACGGCACAGCTCGGCGAGACCGACCTGCGCCGGCTGCGTGCCTCCGGCCTGCTGCCGCTCACGGCCGAGGCCGGGATGGCGCTGCTCGACCGGTCGCTCGACTTCGGGGAGGCCACCCTGGTCCCCATCCGGCTGGATCTGACGGCCCAGCGCTCACGGGCCGAGGCGCTTCCGGCGATGCTCCGCGGTCTGGTCACCACCAGGACTCGCCGGGCGGTCCGCGAGGCGGCTTCGGCCCCGGTCGAGCAGTCGTTGCGGCAGCGGCTGGAGTCGCTGTCGGCCACCGGCCGCGACCGCCTGCTGCTGGACCTGGTGCGCACCCACGTCGCCGCGGTCCTCGGACACCTGGACGGTGACGCGGTCGATCCGCTCAGGCCGTTCAAGGAGCTGGGTTTCGACTCGCTGACCGCTGTGGAGCTCCGTAACCGGCTCGGTGCCGCCACCGGCGTGCGGCTGCCCGCGACCCTCATCTTCGACTACCCGACCCTGGCCTCGGTCGCCGACCACATCAGGACCGAACTCGTCGCCGACGAGCCGCCCGCGGCGACGCTGGAGGCGGAGCTCGCCAGGCTCGAACACGCGATGGAGACCGCGGCGCCCGACCCGGTGGAGCACGAGAGGATCACCGGCCGGCTGCGCGCGCTCACCTCCAGATGGATCGAGACACACCGGAGGGAGGCGACGACGACCGGCGGGACCGAGCTGGAGTCGGCGACCGCGGACGAACTGTTCGACATCCTCGACAGTGAGCTGTGACGGGCTTCGACCTGGGATGGACTCCTCGCGCCCCGCGCGGGGAGGTCCTGCCCCGGGACATCCGGTCCCTCACCGCCACCCGTCGCAGGGATGAGCCGTATGGCCCCTCCGGCCGATGTGCCGACTATCGCCCGCTGATTACGCTTCGGCCTATGGACAGCGAAGGGATCCGCGCGGAGAGTCAGGAAGTCGAGGAGATCGTCCGGCTCGACTCGGTGCAGAAGACCTACCGGAGCGGAGCGGACGTCGTCGTCGCTCTGGGAGGTGTGACGATCGGCTGCCCTCGCGGCAGCCTCACCGCGATCATCGGGCCGTCCGGGTCGGGCAAGAGCACGCTGCTGCAGTGCGCGGCCGGGCTCGACAGGCCGACCTCGGGAACGGTGACCCTGGAGGGGAGGGAGCTGAACGGGCTCGACGAGGCGGCGCTGACGGAGTTGCGCCGTGAACGGATCGGCTTCATCTGCCAGAAGTTCAACCTGCTGCCCGCACTGGACGTTGAGGAGAACGTCGTCCTGCCCCTCTCCCTGGCGGGCAGGGCCGCCGACCCCTCGCTGCTCGCCGAGGTGATGCGCAGGGTCGGGCTGGCCGACAGGACGCGCCACCGGCCGTACGAACTCTCCCCGGGACAGCGCCAGCGGGCCGCCATCGCCCGTGCCCTGGTCACCCGCCATCCGGTGATCTTCGCCGACGAGCCGACCGGCGCGTTGGACGCCCGCGCCACCGAGAGTGTCCTCGGGCTGCTCCAGGAGGCCGTGCACGAGGGCGGCCGGACCGTCGTCATGGCCAGCCACGACCCGCTGATCGCCTCCTACGCCGATCGCGTCGTCTTCCTCGCCGACGGCCGCGTCGTCGACGAGCGGAGCCTGCCGATGGACAGGGCGGTGGTCCAGAGGATGTCGCACCTCGGCATCTGGGACAGGCCACCGAGGCCAGAAGAGGGGAACGTCGGCTGATGTGGCGCCTCGCCCTGCGCACGCTGTCCTTCCGCAAGGATGTCTTCGCCGCCGTCTTCACCGCGATGCTCCTCGGTGCCGTGATCGTCTCGGCTGCCGGTGCGCTGATGGAGACCGGCCTCCGGGGGAAGGTGCCGCCCCAGCGCCTGGCGGGGGCGCCGATCGTGATAGTCGGTGACCCGTCCTATCCGCTGCCCAAAGCCGACCTCCGGGACGAGGACACCGAGTGGACGCGGTTGACCGAACGCGTGCGGCTCGGTGTCGGCCTGCTCGACACCCTGAGGGCCGTGCCCGGGGTGGACCGGGTGATCGGTGACCTGTCGTTTCCCGCCACGATCCTGCTGGGGAATCGGCCGGCGGGCGTCGGGCACGACTGGAGCTCCGCCCGGCTCGCGCCGTACGAGCTGGGCGCCGGCACGCCGCCCGGAGGTTCGGGGGAGGTGGTGCTCGACGCCACGCTGGCCCGGCGTTCCGGTGCCCGGGTGGGAGACCGGGTCGAGGTCGCGGTCGGCGGCGTCGCCGGGACCTACCGGGTCACCGGTGTCGCCGCGCCCGCGGACGGTCGCGCGATCACCGAGGCCGCGATGTTCTTCTCCGCGTCCGACGCCCGGCGCCTGGCCGGGCACCCCGGCACCGTCGACGCCGCCGCGGTCCTGCCCGCCCGGGGGATCGACGCCGGGGTGCTCCGCCCGCGGATCCAGGCCGCGCTGCACGGTCACATGGCGACGGCTCTGGTCGGTGACGACCGCGGACTGGCCGAGTTCCCCGAGGGCAGGGACGGCGGCGAGAACCTCGTCGTCATCTCCGGGGTGACCGCGGGGACGACGCTCCTGGTCGCCGCACTCGTCGTGGCGGGCACCCTCGGCATGTCGGTCGAGCACCGCAGCCGGGAGATGGCGCTGCTGAAGGTGATGGGCACGTCCCCGGCGCGGATCCGGCGCATGGTGTTCAGCGAGGGGATGACGGTCTCCGCGCTCGCCGTCGTGCCGGGCTGCCTGCTCGGTCCCTACCTCGGACACTGGTTGTTCGGGCGGTTGGTGGCCGACGGGCTGGTCCCCGAGGTCATGCCGTTCCAGCAGAGCTGGATCCCGGTCCTGGCCGCCGTCGCGACGTGCCTGCTCGCCGCGGCGGCGGCGGTGTTCCTTCCGGCGAGGCGGGCGTCGATGATCCCGGCCGTCGAGCCGCCCGCCGGCACCGTGCCCCGGCGGCGGCCGCTCGGCCTGGTGCGGTCGGCGATCGCGCTGGTCTGCCTCGCCGGCGGCGCGGCGCTCGCCGTCTCGGCGGCGGTGGCGTCCCGCCCACCCGGGGTGATCTCCGTCTGTCTCACCGTGATCGCGCTCTCCGTCGGGCTGACCCTGGTCGCCCCTCGTATGACGGTGGCGATGACCGAGGCCCTGCGCCGGCCGGTCCGCGCGGTCTTCGGTCAGCCTGGACACCTCGCCATCCTCAACACCCGCGCGCGGACCGTCCGGGTGGCCGCCGCGGCCACGCCCATCATGCTCGTCACGGGAATCGCCCTGGCCAACGTCTACCTTCAGGTGTCCCCGGCGGGTGTGGCCGAGCGCGCGTACGTCAGGGACCTGCGCGCCGACGTCGTGCTCACCGCGCAGACCGGCGGCCTGGCCACCGACCTGCTCGGCCGGGTCCGGTCGATCCCGGGTGTCGCGGGAGCCTCGGAGTTCGTGACCGGCACCGTGTTCCTGGAGAGCCCGTACGACGCCTGGCAGGGCGAGGACGGATGGCCGGCCCGGGGGATCACCGCGGAGGGCGCCGAGCACGTCATGAAGCTCAGGCTCACCGCCGGTACGCTCACCGGGCTGCGCGGGCACAGCGTCGCGCTGGCCGAGGGGCACGCCCGGCAACTCGGCCGCGGTCTCGGCGACACGGTCAGGATCCGCCTGGGCGACGGACACGCGGCCGAGTTGAGGGTGGTCGCGCTGCTGTCGGCGAAGGCGGGTGCCGAGACGGTCCTGATGCCGGCCGACCTGCTGGCACAGCACACCACGGCCGGCCTGCCGCCCCAGATCCTCGTGCGCGCGGTCTCGGACGGAGACGTCCCCCGGGTGGCCGCGACCCTGGCCGGGGTGGCGCGAGCCGTGCCGGGGCTGCGGGTGAGCGGCGACGACGTGTTGTCCGGCCCGCACACCGAGCGGGAACGGACGCGGGCATGGGTGAACCACCTGCTCATCGGGACGACACTCGCCTTCGTCGTGATCTCGGTGATCAGCACCCAGGCGGCGGGCGCGGTACGGCGGCGCAGGGAGTTCAGGCTGCAACGGCTGATCGGCTCCAGCCGGGGGCAGATCCTGCGGATGATGGGCGTCGAGGGGGTCCTGGTCGCCGTCATCGGCGTCGTGCTCGGCACCGTGTGCTTCGTGCCCTTGCTGCTGCCCTTCACCATCGCGGTCAACGGCTCCCCGCTTCCCTCAGGACCGGTGTGGCTCTACGTCATCGTGGTCTGCTCCGTCGGCCTGTCCGCGCTCATGGGAGCCCTGTCGCCCGCGTGGATCGTCACCCGTCCCCGCCGCGTCCGCTCCGCCGACTCCGGGGGCTCCTAGCGGGTCACGGGTCGCCGGATACCGGCGCCTGCCCTCCCCTCGGCCGGCCCGCGTGGCCCCGGTCGCGAGGGGCCGTCGCACGCGATGTTCCAGCCGGGGTTCACCGTCCGGTCCACCGGCTAGGGGAGGGGGCACGACACCCCCTCCCTTCGCCGTTCCGGCACGTCTCCACATGCTCTGACCTGGTCGTGCCGCCGACGGCCGCCCCGGAAGCCGGGGTTCTCCTCAGGGGAGGCTGAGGGGTGCGCTAGGGGTCGGTTTCATCGCACCCACATAGGTAGCGTGCTACTTGGTTCGGCATGGAAAACGGCGGACAGCAGTTTTCCCCACCTTCTGGAATCGGTGCGGGTTACCCGTGACCGCGAAGCACGAAGACGAATTCGCTGATCTCGCGGTAGGCAGTCTGATCTCGTTTGAATGAAATCCGGAGGAAATCTTCATGCGTGTCCTGTTCACCCTGCACGCCGCGAACGCCCATCTCTTTCTGGTGGTGCCGATCGCGTGGGCGCTGAAGGCCGCGGGCCACGAGGTGATCGTCGCCACCCAGCCGGACATCCTCGACGAGGTCACCCGGACCGGCCTGACCGCGGTATCGGTGGGTGAGATGTCCAACGTGGCCGAGCGGCTCGCGACCGTCCCCGCCGACCAGCAGATCTTCGGTTCCGGCTACGACATCGCCGAGGAGCGGCCCGACGTCCTCACCTACGAGTACGTGCGCGACTGCATGGCCTCCTTCGCCTCACCCCTCGCGCTGGATTTCATCACGGACGAGTCGATGTACGACGACCTCGTCGCCTTCTGCCGCCACTGGCGTCCCGACCTGGTGGTCTGGGACTCGATCACCTTCCCCGGCCCGGTGGCGGCCCGGGCCTGCGGAGCCGCGCACGTCCGGTCGACCTTCGGCAGGGACCACTGGGGGCGGATGCGCTCGCTGTTCCTGCGGTTGAGGGAGACGCGGCCGGGGCACCCCGTCGAGGACCCGGTGGCCGACTGGGTGACCGCGAAGCTGGCGAGGTACGGCTGCGAATTCCACGAGGACACCATTCTGGGCCAGGCCACCGTCGACTCGATGCCGGTCTGGACGCGCTTTCCCGTCGAGCACGACTACCTGCCCGTCCGTTTCGTCCCCTACAACGGTCCCGCCGTCCTCCCGGACTGGCTGCGCGAGGCCGGGTCCGGGCGGCCCCGGGTCTGCTTCACCCTCGGCGTGTCGGGGCGCGAGGTGTGGGGCGGGAACGGCAGCATCGGAGCCGCCGACCTGTTCGAGGCCGTGGCCGACCTCGACCTCGAACTGGTCGCCACCCTCAACGCCGCCCAGCTCGATCCGGGGGAGAAGGTTCCGGACAACGTGCGGATCGTCGACTACGTCCCGCTCAACTCCCTGCTGCCGGGTTGCGCGGCGATCGTCCATCACGGTGGCACCGGGACGTTCGGGACCGCGATCGCGCACGGGATTCCGCAGCTCGTCGTCCCCGCGAAACTCTACGACGAGGCGGGCATGGCCCGGCGGCTGGCCGCCGAGGGCGCGGGCCTCGTCCTTGAGCCGGAGAAGCTCTCGGCGCGGACGCTCAGGGAGAACCTGCTGCGCCTGATCGACGAGCCGTCGTTCAGGGAGAACGCGACCCGGCTCAGGGACATCGCCGAGGCCACCCCGGCCCCGCACGATCTCGTACGCGACCTGGAAGAGCTGGTCGCCCGCCACCGGGCGGAGAACGGCGAGCCGACGCCGGCCGGCTGAGGTTCGCCCGCGATTCACCGGAACGCCGAACACGGGCCGCCCCGCGACGCGAGCGCCCTTTTCCTTTACGCCTCGACCCGAGACGCACGGTTCGACCGGGCGAGGCCCCCGAACGGTCTGACAGGGGTGACGTGGTGGAGAACGACGGCAAACTTCTCGACTATCTGCGGCGGGCGACGACCGATCTGCGGGAGGTCAGGCAGAGGCTGCGAGAGGCCGAGCGCAGGGAGACCGAGCCCATCGCGATCATCGGGATGAGCTGCCGGTTCCCCGGGGGAGTGGACAGTCCGGAGGCGCTGTGGCGGCTGCTGGCCGAGGGCGGCGACGCCATCTCGTCGTTCCCCGAGGACCGTGGCTGGGACGTCGACGACCTCTACGACCCCGACGCGGACCGTCCGGGCAAGAGCTACACGCGCTCGGGCGGCTTCCTCTACGACGCGGCGGGGTTCGACCCGGCCTTCTTCGGGATCAACCCCCGGGAGGCGGTGGCGATGGACCCCCAGCAGCGACTGCTGCTGGAGACCGCCTGGGAGGCGTTCGAGGACGCGGGGATCGACCCGCTGTCCGCGCGGGGCAGTGCCGTCGGCGTCTACGCGGGGGTGATCTACCACGACTACGGCTCCAGGGCCCGCGTCGTCCCCGACGAACTCGGCGGCTACATCGGCAACGGCAGCGACGGCAGTGTCGCCTCCGGACGGGTCGCCTACGTGCTCGGCCTGGAGGGGCCCGCGGTCTCGGTGGACACCGCGTGCTCCTCGTCCCTGGTGGCTCTGCATCTTGGCGTCCAGGCACTGCGTCAGGGCGAGTGCTCGATGGTGCTGACCGGCGGCGTGACGGTCATGTCCACGCCGAGCACCTTCGTGGAGTTCAGCCGCCAGCGGGGCCTCGCCCCCGACGGCCGGTGCAAGGCCTACGCCGCCGCGGCGGACGGCACCGGCTGGGGCGAGGGCGTGGGCATGCTCCTGATGGAACGCCTCTCGGACGCCCAGCGCGCCGGACACCCGATCCTGGCGGTCATCCGCGGCTCGGCGATCAACCAGGACGGCGCCAGCAGCGGGCTGACCGCGCCGAACGGACCCGCACAGCAGCGGGTCATCCGCCAGGCGCTGGCCAACGCGCGTCTGTCGGCCGCCCAGATCGACGCCGTCGAGGGGCACGGCACCGGCACCGGCCTCGGCGATCCGATCGAGGCGCAGGCGCTGCTCGCCACGTACGGACGGGAACGCCCCGAGGGCAGGCCGCTCCGCCTGGGCTCGATCAAGTCGAACATCGGCCACACGCAGGGGGCCGCGGGCGTCGCCGGCGTGATCAAGATGGTGCTGGCGATGCGGCACGGAGTCCTGCCCCGCACCCTGCACGTGGACGAGCCCTCACCGCACGTCGACTGGTCGGCCGGTGACGTCACGCTGCTGACCGAGGCCGAGACCTGGGAGAACGGCGGCGCCCCGCGCAGAGCCGGCGTCTCCTCCTTCGGGGTGAGCGGCACCAACGCGCACGTCATCCTGGAGGAGGCGCCACCGCCTGCGCCGGAGGCCGCGGACGGTACGGAGCACGCGGGCGGTACGGAGCACGCGGGCGGTACGGACACGGACGGCGCCGTCGCCGGCGGGTACGGCCCACCCCTCGTGGTGCCCTGGGTGATCTCGGGAAAGGGCGAGGAGGCGCTGCGCGCCCAGGCGGAACGCCTCGCGGCGCACGTGGACGCCGACGCCGGGCTGTCGCCGGTCGACGTCGGGCACGCCGCCGTCACCTCCCGCGCGGCCTTCCCGCATCGCGCCGTGGTGGTCGGCACCGGCCGAGCCGACCTGCTGGCGGGCGTGCGCGCCGTCGCCGGACACGACGCCGCGCCGAACGTCGTGCGCGGCGTCGCGGTCCCCGACCCGAAAGTGGTGTTCGTCTTCCCCGGGCAGGGAGCGGCGTGGGCGGGGATGGCCGTCGAGCTGATGGACTCCTCACCGGTGTTCGCCACCCGGATGGCCGAGTGCGCCGACGCGCTCGCGACGTTCGTCGACTGGAAGCTCGTGGAGGTGCTGCGCGGCGAGCCGGGCGCGCCGCCGCTGGGACGGGTGGACGTGGTGCAGCCCGCGCTGTGGGCCGTCATGGTCTCGCTGGCCGAGCTGTGGCGCTCGTACGGTGTCGAACCCGACGCCGTCGTCGGCCACTCGCAGGGAGAGGTCGCCGCCGCCTGCGTGGCGGGCGCTCTGTCGCTGGAGGACGGCGCCCGGGTGGTCGCGCTCCGCAGCCTCGCCATCGGCGAGGAGTTGTCCGGCCACGGGGAGATGATGGCGGTCTCGCTCCCGGCCGAGCGGATGCGGGAACTGCTGGCACCCTGGGGCGACCGCGTGGCGGTGGCCGCGGTGAACGGTCCCGGATCCGTGGTGCTCTCCGGCGAGACGGAGGCCCTGGACGAGCTGCTGGAACGGCTGGTGGCCGACGGCGTCCGCGCCAGGAAGATCCCCGTCGACTATCCGTCGCACTCGGCGTACGTGGAGCCGCTCAGGGAGCGGATCCTGGCCGACCTGGAGGGGATCGCCCCCGGGTCGGCGGGAGTGCCCTTCTACTCCACGGTGACCGGCGAGCCGATCGACACCGCGGGACTCGACGCCGGTTACTGGTACACCAACCTCAGGCGGCAGGTGCGCTTCGAGGAGGCCACCCACGCGCTGGTGCGGGATGGGCACGCTCTGTTCATCGAGATCGGCCCCCACCCGGTGCTCACCGTGGGCGTCCAGGAGAGCGTGGAGGCCATGGAGGTCGCAGCCGGTACCGCGGTCGCCGTCGGCTCCCTGCGGCGCGACGAGGGCGGCATGAACCGGTTCGTCACCTCGCTGGCCGAGGCGTACGCGCACGGGGCGCCGGTGAACTGGGAACCGCTGTTCGCCCCCCACGACCCTCGCCCGGTGAAGCTCCCCACGTACGCCTTCCAGCGTGAGCGGTACTGGCTGGACGCCACCGACGCGATCGACCTGGCGTCCACCGGCCTGACCGCGGCCGGTCACCCGCTGCTCGGCGCGGCGGTGACATCGGCGGGAACCGGCGAGGTCCTGCTGACCGGGCGGCTGTCGACGCGCACGCACCCCTGGCTCGCCGACCACGCCGTGGCGGGCACCGTGCTGCTGCCGGGTACGGCGTTCGTGGAGCTGGCGATGCGTGCCGGTGACCGGGTGGGGTGCGGGACGGTGGACGAGCTGACGCTTGAGGCGCCGCTGCCGCTGAGAGAGGGCGGCGTGCAGGTGCAGGTGTCGGTGGGGGCGTCGGACGAGACGGGCCGCCGCCCGGTCGCCGTGCACTCCCGCCCGGAGGACGCAGGCGACGAGGCGGACGCGCCCTGGACCCGGCACGCCACGGGTTTCCTCGTCGCCGACCTCCCCGCAGACCCCTTCGACCTGGCCGAGTGGCCTCCGGCGGGTGCGACGGCACTGGAGGTGGACGGCCTGTACGAGCGGCTGGCCGACCAGGGATACGAGTACGGCCCGCTGTTCCAGGGGCTGCGGGCGGCCTGGCGACGCGGTGAGGAGATCTTCGCCGAGGTCGCCCTCCCCCAGGACGCGCGAGGAGAGGCGGGGAGGTTCGCCCTGCACCCGGCGCTGCTGGACGCCGCCCTGCACGCCGAGGCACTGCTGGAGGGCGGGTCCGGCGAGGTGAGCCTGCCGTTCGCCTGGTCCGGCGTCTCCCTGCACGCCGAGGGTGCCGCCGAGCTGAGGGTGCGCCTGTCGCCCGCCGGCACCGACACGGTCTCGCTCCGGCTCGCCGACGTCTCGGGGAGCCCGGTGGCGTCCGTGGAGTCCCTGCTGTCGCGTCCCCTCCCGGCGGACCGGCTCTCCGCGGCGGCCGACGCCCGCCGCGACTCCCTCTTCCGGGTGGACTGGACGGTGCCGCCACTCGCCGAGATCCCCGCCGGGCAGCGGTACGCGGTGCTGGGCGCCGACGGGATCGGGCTGGCCGAGGCACTGCGCGCGACCGGTGCGCAGGTCGAGGAGTTCGAGGACCTGGGGTCGTCGGCGGCCTCCGAGGTCGTGCCGGATCTGGTGTTCGTCCCCTTCCCGCCTTCCGAGGGGCAGGAGAACGGAGACGTCGCGGCTCGGGTACGGACGACGACGCACCGGGCGCTGGGGCTGGTGCGGGAGTGGCTCGCCGAGGAGCGGTTCGGGTCGGCGCGGCTGGTTGTGGTGACCAGGGGCGCGGCCGCCGTGCACGGCGACGACGTCACCGACCTGGCGGGCGCCGCGGCCCTTGGCCTGCTGCGCGCCGCCCAGGCGGAGAACCCGGGCCGCCTCCTGCTGGTGGACCTCGACGAGAGCCCCGTTTCCGGTACGGCGTTGCTCAGCGCGACGACCCCGGACGAGCCGCAGGTGGCCGTACGGGACGGAAAGGCGTGGGCGCCGCGCCTGGCGCGGGCGGCGGGCGGGGACGGGCTCGCGGTGCCGGCCGGGGTGGCCGAGTGGCGGCTGGACGCGCCGGTCAAGGGGAGCCTGTCGGACCTGGCGCTGGTCCCGCACCCCGCGTCCGGCAGGGCGCTGGAGCCGGGCGAGGTGCGGATCTCCGTCCGCGCCGCCGGGATGAACTTCCGCGACGTCGTCGTGGCGCTCGGCATGGTGCCCGAGCGCGATGTGCCGATGGGAGGCGAGGCCTCCGGCGTGGTGCTTGAGGTCGGTGCCGGGGTGGACGACCTGGCGCCGGGTGACCGGGTCTTCGGTCTGCTGGACGGCGCGTTCGGCCCGGTGGGGGTGACCGACCGGCGGCTGCTCGCGCCGATTCCCGAGGGCTGGACCTTCGAGCAGGCGGCGTCCGTCCCCGCCGTGTTCCTCACCGCCTACCACGGCCTGAGGCACGTGGCCCGCCTCCAGCCGGGGGAGTCGGTGCTGGTGCACGCGGGTGCCGGTGGGGTGGGTATGGCGGCGGTGCAGTTGGCGCGGTATCTGGGGGCGGAGGTGTTCGCGACGGCGAGTCCTGCCAAGTGGGGGGTGTTGCGGTCGTTGGGGCTGGATGAGGAGCACATCTCCTCGTCGCGGGATCTGGACTTCGAGGAGCGTTTCCTGGGGGTGACGGGTGGTCGCGGGGTGGATGTGGTGCTGAACTCGCTGGCGCGTGAGTTCGTGGACGCCTCCTTGCGCCTGCTGCCCCGAGGCGGCCGGTTCGTCGAGATGGGCAAGACCGACATCCGTGACGCCGCCGCGACCGGCGACGCGTATCCGGGGGTCGAGTACGCGGCCTTCGACCTCATCGACTCCGGCCCCGACCACATCCGCGACATGTTGGCGGAGGTGCTCGATCTGTTCGGGCGGGGGGTGTTGCGGCCGTTGCCGGTGCGGTCGTGGGATGTGCGGCGGGCGGCGGAGGC
>NZ_JBEZEL010000031.1:30667-70851 GCF_040648855.1 Streptosporangium sp. NPDC049078 | reverse complement strand
CGGGGACGGTGTGGGAGAGTAGGTCACCGCCGGACAATCTTTCACGTAGGGCCCTCACCGTTGGTGGGGGCCTTTCGTGCTTTCCAGGGGTCCTTCACGGGCTTTACCAGAGGTGACCGTCAGGTTCGCTGTGGCTGCCCCATGATTTCGATCATGTTCAAGGTGTTCTGGTATTCTCTCCAGTTGACGATTTTCCCGTCCCGCACCCGGAGAACCCCGATGAAGGGGGAGGACGCCTGCCGGCCGGTGGCGAGGACCCTGCCGGCGAGCTCGTACTCGACGACGATGACCTCGGGGTCGGCGGTCTCGTGAACGACCACGTCGCGGATCTCGTCCAAGGCGAACCGGTCGGCGAAGGCGGCCTGTTCGGGGCCGGAGAAGAGCAGGAACGCCTCCTTCCCCTCGTGTCGCCTGGCCATGCCGGGTGGAGCGAAGGGGATTTCGACGACGGCGTTCTCGGCCAGTTCGTTCCCGAAGCCGCCGAGGTTCTCCAGCCAGTGTCGCCGCACGCGCTCGAAGATCTCGCGGGGACCGGGGGTGACGGTGGATTCGGTCATGGTGGATCCCTTCGTGACGGCCGTTGGACGGCCACTAAGGTGAGTGGAAACTCATCTTTATAATCATGAGTGGCGACTCACTTTGTCAACGCCGTTCTCACACGCGAAGAGGCCGCACTTCGTGGGCACGAGCAGAGTCGGGGGCGAACGGGGAGATGGGCGGGCGGCGAAGGACGAGGACAGGGAAGACTGGCTGGATGACCACCACGAATCCTTCGGCGGGCGAGACAGGCGAGTCCGGTGGTGCCAGGCCGTTGCGTGCGGACGCCCGGCGCAACCGCGAGCGCATCCTCGCCGCCGCCGAGGCCGTCTTCGCCGAGAAGGGCGTCTCCGCGTCGACCGAGGAGGTCGCCGCCCGTGCGGGGGTGGCCATCGGCACGGTCTTCAAGCACTTCCCGACGAAGCAGGCTCTGCTGCAGGCCATCATGAAAGGCCTCCTGGGCAGGTTGGACGGGGAGATGGCCGTGCTCGCCGACGATGACGATCCTGGAGAGGCGCTGTTCACCTTCGTCGCCCGCATGGTCGAGCAGGCGGCGCGGAAGAGGACGGTCGTCGGTCTCCTGGCCGAGACGGGTGTCGATCTCCAGGTCGCGAGTTCGGTGCGGATGTTGCGCGACGGGATCGAGACGCTTCTGGTCCGCTCCCAGGAGGCCGGTACGGTTCGTGACGACGTCCGTCTCGACGAGGTGATCGCCCTGCTGACCGGTATCTGTCAGGGCGCCCTCCACGCGGGCTGGGACGACGACCTGAGGCGCCGCACGCTGGCCATCGTGTTCGCCGGTCTCCGGACACCTGAGGCCCACCGATGACCCGTCTCCCGGCCCACCGAGGGTGAACAGCGGCGTCACGGACGCGAGCTCACGGCATCTACGAGATCGTGGGCGTCCTCGGCTGAAGCAAAAGAGAGCGAGCGGCCTCAGGCGCCGGAGGCGGCGCGGAGCAGGGGTTCGATCCGGTAGGGGACCTGGATGGAGAGGGCGATCGTGGTGTCCGTCCGCTGGACCGCGGGCGAGGCCAGGATGCGGGCGATGATCTCTTGGAGGTCGGGGGTGCTGCGGGCGACCACCCGGCAGAGCAGGTCGGCCTGGCCGCTCGTGCCGTACACCTCCAGGATCTCGGGCAGTGAGTCCAGGGCCTGGACGGCCTCGTCCAGGCGCCCCTGGGCGATCTGCAGTGAGACGAACGCGAGGATCGGGTATCCGGCACCCTCGGGGGTGACGGTGGGGCCGAAGTCGGCGATGACACCGCGGGCGATCAGCTTCTCGACGCGGGCCTGCACGGTGCCCCGGGCCACGCCGAGCAGGCGGGCCAGCTCGGTCAGGCCGATGCGCGGGTTGGCGCGCATGGTGACCAGGAGGCGGCCGTCCAGCTCGTCGATCGACATCTCCTCGCGTCCTTGTCAGATTGGGCGATTCGACCAGCATAGACGAGGTGTCACGGTACGTTTCTGTGCGGATCGCCCAGTACAACTGGCTGCTCTTGCCAACGTTTCCGGATATTGCTGTCATTTCATTTATGTTCGAGGAAGCGCAGTACTTCGCACCGGTGGCGACCCGTGACGACGGCTCGATCGAGGTCGAGCTCGGCACCGGTCATCCCGGTTTCGCCGACCCGGTCTACCGTGCGCGCCGCAACGCGATCGCCGCGCTCGCCATGGAGTACGTGCCGGGTACGCCCATCCCGACAGCCGAGTACACCGACCAGGAGCACGAGGTGTGGGCCCTGGTCAGCCGGGAGCTGGGCCTGAAACACCACAAGTACGCGACCGCCGAGTATTTGCGCGCGGCCGATCGGCTCGGGTTGCCCGCCGAGCGCATCCCGCAGCTCCAGGAGGTGAGCGATCTGCTGGAACCGCTGACCGGGTTCCGCTACGTCCCGGCTGCCGGGCTGGTGCCGCTCAGGGATTTCTACGGTGTCCTGGCGGACGGGCTCTTCCACTCCACGCAGTACATCCGGCACCACTCCACGCCGCTGTACACGCCGGAGCCCGACGTGATCCACGAGGTGATCGGGCACGCCAACGCGCTGGCCTCCGACCGCTACTCGCGGCTATACCGCCTGGCGGGAGCGGCGGCCCGGCGGGTCGAGGGCAAGGAGGCGCTGGAGTTCATCTCGAAGATCTTCTGGTTCACGATGGAGTTCGGCGTGATGACGGACCAGGGCGAGCTGCGGGCGTACGGCGCGGGCATCCTGTCCTCGTACGGGGAGATCGAGGAGTTCCGGGGAATGGACATCCGTCCGCTGGACATCGCCGCCATGGGCACCACGCACTACGACATCACGAAATATCAAGACGTACTCTTCCGGGCGGAGTCGCTGGAGCACCTGGAGGACGTCGTCGGGGACTTCTGGGCGACCTGCGATGACGAGGTCATCACCCGGCTAATCGCGGACGTTCGCTAAGAGCGGGCATCGGTCTGGCGGGATGTTCTATAGCGCACGCCCTGTTTCAGACTAGATTTCGCTTGATCGTCTTATTGCTATGTGTAGTGGGACATATCCCGATCGTCATGTAATGGGGGAGACGGTTGGGGTGGAGGATGAGAGCAAGGAAACGGGTGGCCGCCGCTGCCGTCCTGCTGGTCACCGCGCAGGCCGCCGCCTGCAGCACGTGTCAGGGCCTGACACCGGTGAGCATGCCGTTGCCCTCCCCCGCGCGGCAGGCCGCTCCTGTCGCGCCGTCGCCGAGCCCTCCTCCCGCCGCGCCGTTCCTGGCCGCTGTCCCGGCACCCGTCTTCCCCGGCGCCGGGGCACCTCACGACTCGGGAGGGGTACGCGCCGCCCGCTCGCCGAAGATCCTTCCCAAGGAACTCGGCCGGAGCCTCGACGTGTTCCTCGCCGGGTACGGCGGCAGAACCGCCGCCGCGGTGAGCGACCTGGGCACCGGCCGGCGCTACCACTACCATCAGGCCCTGCAGCTGCCGTCGGCCAACACCTCCAAGGTGGGCATCCTGACCGCACTGTTGCTCGGGACGCGCTGGCATCGGCTCGGTGAGCGGGCCAGGTCCGACGCGAGAAACATGATCCGCTTCAGCGACAACGAGGCGGCCGACCGGCTGTACGAACGGATCGGGCTGGAGTCCGGCCTTGCCGGCGCGAACCGCAGGCTCGGTCTCAAACGCACCTACACCCCCCGCGGGGGGTGTGCGACCCAGTACTGCTGGGGCGTCGCGCAGACCACCGCGGAGGACCAGATCCGGCTGGTCAGGGCTCTGGCCACCGGTAAGAGTCCGCTGGCCCCCGCGGAACGCCGCAGGGCGCTCGGACTGATGAAGAGGGTGACACCCGAGCAGAAGTGGGGGATCAGCGCGGGGGCGTGCGAGGGCGACCAGGTGTCCCTGAAGAACGGCTGGCTGCGGCACGCGGCGAACGGGCGCTGGGCGGTCGCGAGCGCCGGGCTGATCCGCGGGCACGGGCACGACTACGCGGTGGCCGTACTCACCGATGACAGCCCGAGCATGGAGACGGGCATCGCGAGGGTCGAGGGCGTGGCCGAGCGCCTCATGGCCGCCTTCCGAGGCGGGCCCGGTTGCGAGGCGGCCGCGAACTGAGCCGGGCGCCTTCGCGGCCCGCGGGAGGCAGGCGTTACGCCGTTCTGTCGACCAGCCGGTACCCCACTCCTCGCACGGTCTGGATCAGCCGGTCGTCGGTGTCGCCCAGTCGGGCGCGGAGGCGCTTGACGTGCACCGCGATGGTGTTGGTCGAGGTCGTGTCGGTGGAGTGCCAGACGTGCCGCATGATCTGCTCCCGCGTCACCGTGCGGTGCGCGTTGCGCATCAGGTAGTGCAGCAACTCGAACTCGCGCAGCGGCAAATGGACGATCCTGCCGTCGACCTTGACCTGGTAGGCGTTGACGTCAAGTTCCACCCTGCCGACCACGAGTGCCCTGCGGGTCCCCGACTCGCCGTTGAAGGCGGAATGGATCAGGGGAAGCAGTTCGGGCACCCGGTAGGGCCGGGCCACGCACGCGGTGGCTCCGGCCGCCAGCGCCTGGACGGCCTGCTGGGCGTGACCGTCGCCCACGCCCAGCAGGACGGGGATCGCCCGCGTCAGCCGTACCGCGCGGACGAACTCCACCGCCCCTATGACCGGCAGCGAGGCGCTGACGAGAACGACGTCGGGGCGCAGCGCTCCGGCCTGCAACAGGGCCTGGGCGCCGTCGGTGACGCCCATGACCTGCAGACCTTCGCGTTCCAGGGCCGTGGCCAGGTCGTGGACCATGGCCGCCTCCGGGTCGGCCACCAGCAGCATGGGCGCCGTCCGTGTGTCCCCGTCCACCTCTGGTGCCGTCTGCGGCTGGATCACCAGGATCCTCCAATGTGGGTTAGCCGAAGCGGCCGGTGATGTAATCCTCGGTCCGCTTGTCGCTGGGATTGGTGAAGATGCGGCTCGTCTCGTCGAACTCCACCAGACGGCCGTGCCGCACTCCGGCCTCGTCCACCTCGGCGGTGAAGAAGGCCGTGCGGTCCGAGACGCGGGCGGCCTGCTGCATGTTGTGGGTGACGATGACGATCGTGTAGTCGCGCGTCAGTTCCTGCATCAGGTCTTCGATCTTGGTGGTCGCGATCGGGTCCAGGGCCGAGCAGGGCTCGTCCATCAGGATGACGTCGGGCTTCACCGCGATCGCCCGCGCGATGCACAGGCGCTGCTGCTGTCCGCCGGACAGGGAGAGCGCGTTCTGCTTGATCTTGTCCTTGACCTCGTCCCAGAGCGCGGCCTTGGTGAGCGCCTCTTCGACGATCTCGTCCATGTTTCCCTTGGTGCCGTTGACCCGGGGACCGTAGGCGATGTTGTCGTAGATCGACTTGGGGAAGGGGTTGGGCTTCTGGAAGACCATGCCGATCCGGCGGCGGACCTCGATCGGGTCCACGTGGTCGCCGTACAGGTTCTCGTCGTGGTACCGGATCTCGCCGACCGCGCGGGCGCCGGGGATCAGGTCGTTCATCCGGTTGAAGCAGCGGAGCACGGTGCTCTTGCCGCAGCCGGAGGGGCCGATCATGGCCGTGATCTCGCGGTTGCCGATGGTCAGGTTGACCCCGCGCACCGCCTCGTAGTCGCCGTAGAAGACGCTGAGGTCGGAGACGGTGAAGACCGGGTCGAGGGCTTCGATGGTGCGGGGGACTTCGGGTCCGCGCACGTTCACGTTCGGCACGGAAATTCCAATCTCGGACATCTCTTACCTCACCAGCGCTTCTGATAGCGGTTACGGAGCCAGATGGCGACGGAGTTCATCAGGAGCAGGATCGCCAGCAGGATCACGATCGCCGCCGCGGCGAGAATGGCGAACTCCTCCTGGGGGCGGCTGATGAAGCTGTAGATCTGCAGCGGCAGGACGGTGAAGCTGCTCCAGACGCCCTCGGGGTTGAACCGGACGAGCGTCGCGGCACCGAGCATCAGGAACGGGGCGGCCTCGCCGATCGCGCGGGAGAGTGCCAGGATCGAGCCCGTCGCGATGCCGGGGATGGATGCCGGGAGCACCTGCCGATAGATGGTCTGCCACTGGGTCGCGCCCAGTGCGAGCGAGCCCTCGCGGATCGACGGCGGCACCGCGCGGATCGCCTCGCGGGCGGAGATGATCACGATGGGCAGTACGAGGAGCGAGATCGTGACCGCGCCGGTCATGACGGTGAAGCCGAACTGCATCCAGCGGGCGATGATGCCCAGTCCGAGGATGCCGTAGACGATCGAGGGAACGGCCGCCAGGTTGGAGATGTTCAGCTCGATCAGCTTGTTGTACCACTTGGTCCTGTCGGCGTACTCCTCGAGGTAGATCGCCGCGAGGATGCCGGTGGGCAGGGCCATGAGCGCGGTGAGCGCGATGATCCACAGGGTCCCGAAGATGCCTGACTGGACGCCGGACGTCTCCGGGCGGCGGATCGAGGGCTGGTTCTCCCACAGCATCGAGTTGAGCCGCGGCCAGCCCTCCTCGACGACGTAGACCAGCAGCATGACCAGGAACAGGAGGGCGATCGCGAGGCTGGCCAGCAGCGCGATGCGGAAGAGGTGTTCCTTGAGGGGGCGCCCCTTGCTCGCCAGCTGTACGGCCGAGCGGGGTGTGGAGAGGATGGCCATCAGTCGTAGACCTCGCGATACTTCTGGACCATGCGGGCGCTGAGGTAGTTCATCGCGAAGGTGATCACGAAGAGCAGGGAACCCACCGCGAAGATGGTCTTGTAGGCGATCGAGCCGACCGAGGCGTCACCGGAGCCGGCCTGGGCGATGAAGGCCGCCATCGTGGACATCTCATCGCCCGGGTAGAGCGTGAAGACGGATTTGAAACCACCGGCGATCGCGACGATCATCGTCTCGCCCGCGGCCCTGGAGATCGCCAGGATGACGGCGGCGACGATGCCGGAGAACGCGGCGGGCACGACGACGCGCACCGAGGTGAGCATCTTGGAGGCGCCGAGGGCGTAGGAGCCCTCGCGCAGGCCGTTCGGCACCGCGGCCATCGCGTCCTCCGACAGCGACGCGACGATCGGGATGATCATCACGCCGACGAGGAGGCCGGCGGCGAGCGCGTTCTTGCCGTCCAGTCCCAGGAAGGGGAAGAGGTCTCTCAGCAGCGGGGTGACGAAGGTGAGGGCGAAGAAGCCGAAGACCACCGTCGGGACGCCCGCGAGGACCTCGAGCACCGGCTTGAAGATCTTGCGGGTCCGGTGGGAGGCGTACTCCGACAGGTAGATCGCGGAGGCCAGTCCGAGCGGGACGGCGACCACGACGGCGATCAGGGTGATCTCCACGGTGGCGACGATGAGCGGCCACACGCCGAACGCCGGCGGGTTGAACAGCGGACCCCAGTCGGTGGAGCCGAAGAACTCCCCGAAGCTCACCGCGGCGAAGAACTCGACGGTCGGTTCGAGGAGCGCGATGACGATGCCGATCGTGGTCGCCACCGACACCATCGCCGCGGCCAGGAGAATGACCTTGATGACGGACTCGCCGTAACGCGGGCGCGACCGCGCCAGGGACGCCGGGGTCCCTGGAACGGTCGTGCGGTGCTGAGCCGACATCAGCCGGCGCTCTTCAGCGTGGTGATGTCAGCCTTGAGCTTGGCCTCCTGCTCGGCGTTGAGCGGGATGAACTTCGCGTCCGTGGCGATCGCGTGGATGTTGGCCGCGTAGAAGTCGAGGAAGGCCGCGACCTCGGGCCGCTTCACCGCGGTGGCGGAGGGGTAGACGAACAGCGGGCGGGAGAGCGGGGTGTACTTGCCACCCTGGGCCGACTCGACGCTCGGGGCCACGCAGCCCTCGCCGGAGTCGACCTCCAGGGCCTTCAGCTTGTCCATGTTCTCCTCGAAGTAGGTGAAGCCGAAGTAGCCCAGCCCACCCTTGGCGCCCGCGACACCGGTGACGATGTCGTTGTCGTTCTCGCTCGGGCTGTAGTCCTTGCGGCTCGCGCCCTCCTCACCGTTGATCTCGTCGGTGAAGTAGTCGAAGGTGCCGGAGTCGGTGCCGGGGCCGTAGAGCTTGAGCGGCTCGGCCGGGAACTTGGCGTCGACGTCCTTCCAGGTCTTGACCTTGCCCTCGGCGGCCGGCTCCCATATCTTCTTGAGCTGGTCGGTGGTGAGGCAGGTGGCCCAGTCGTTGTCCTTGGAAACCACGACGGTCAGCGCGTCGACGGCCACCGTGAGCTCGGTGAAGGTGATGCCCTTCGCCTCGCAGGCCGTCTTCTCCTCGTCCTTGATCGCGCGGGAGGCGTTGGAGATGTCCGTCTCGCCGGCGCAGAACTTCTCGAAGCCGCCACCGGTGCCCGAGGTGCCGACCGGCACCTTCACCTGCGGCTGCTCCTCGCCGAAGAGCTCGGAGGCCGCCTGGGTGAGGGGGGCCACGGTGCTGGAGCCATCGATCTTGACCTCGCCGCTCAGGGCCGCACCGGCGCCGGGCTCGGCCGAGGAGGCGCTGCTGGCGGCGGTGGTGCTGCCGTCACTGTTGGGCTTGGCGTCGCCACCACACGCGGCCGCGAGCGATACGACGAGCGCGGCCGTCGCCACCGCGCTGAGGCGGCGCTGTCCACTGGTCACGGTATGTTCCTTCTCCGTAGTGAGATCCGTTCTCGATGACTTCGATAAAAGTGGGGCAAAGTGAACGGAGATGAAACGAGCCATGACCGGGGCCGGAAGAGGTAGGCCCACGGATGTGAATACCGATGCGTCGACGGGAGTTCGATCTCGGTTTCCGCTCCGGTAGGCCCGGTGGGCGGGGCGTCGGGGACTCCCAGGTCCGGGCGTGACCCGGCGAGGAGGCCGCGTCGCGGGAACGTTCCCGGCTCGGGCCGCGATCTCCCGGACTTGCCGATCTGTTCACCTTCCCGACATCCGGCGGAAGGTAACGCGGCCGGACCCGTGGCGCGGCGCCCGAACGGGACCGCGGGTGGGCGCCCCCGATCGGGGAGGTGGCGGCCCTGCGAGCGGGCGGGTGCCCCCTGTGCGCCTCGCCGGAGGGCGATCGGCGGGGAGGGGGACGAACCCCTGGAAGGGTGGGCGGGGGACGAACCGCTAGCTAGGCGGGGAGGGTGAGCGGTCCGCCGCCGAGGCGCTTGAGGACCTCGCCGTGCAGGGAGCCGTTGCTGCACAGCAGGCTGCCACCGTCGACGTCGGGAACGCCGGACAGGTCGGTCCAGATGCCGCCCGCCTCCTCGACGATCACGGTCAGCGCCGCGATGTCCCAGCGGGAGAGCTCAGGCTCCGCCGACACGTCGACCGCGCCCTCGGCGACCAGCATGTGCGACCAGAAGTCGCCGTAGGCGCGGCTACGCCAGACGGAGCGGTTCAGGTCGAGGAACGCGTCGAGCTTCCCGGCCTCCTCCCAGCCGCCGAGGCTGGAGTAGGAGAACGAGGCGTCCTCCAGCTGGGCGACGGAGGAGACCTGGCACTTGGAAGCCTTGGTGAGGCTCTTGCCGGTCCAGGCGCCGCTGTCGCGGGCCGCCCACCAGCGGCGGCCGAGCGCGGGGGCGGAGACGAGGCCCACGACGACGCGGCCCTGGTCCATCAGGGCGATGAGCGTGGCCCAGACGGGCACTCCGCGCACGTAGTTCTTGGTGCCGTCGATCGGGTCGATGATCCAGGAGCGCTCTCCGTGGCCGCTCGCGCCGAACTCCTCGCCGATGACGGCGTCACGCGGCCGGGCACGGCCGAGGGCGGCGCGGATCGCCTCCTCCGCCGCCTTGTCGGCGTCGCTCACCGGTGTGAGGTCGGGTTTGGTCTCCACGCGCAGATCCATGGACTTGAAGCGGCGCATGGTCAGATCGTCGGCCGCGTCGGCCATGACGTGCGCGAGGCGAAGATCGTCGTTGTAACCCGTCACGGGCGTCAACGCTATCGTGTCGGCGGCCGAATGGCGGAGATCGGGGAGCAAGCGGAACAATCGTGTCGCGTCCTACCAGGCCGGGATACCGCGTGAAACATCCGTTGGCATCGGTGTTACTCGCGAGTAGCATTCCGGTATGACCTTTGATGTGGGTGACTTCATGCTGCAGAGCGTCCCGTTCGCCAGGACGCTGGGCATCTCGTTCGACAAGGTGGAACCGGGCTTCGCCGTCGCCCGCATGGCGGACCGGGCGGAGCTGCACAACCACGTGGGAGGCCCGCACGCCGGAGCCCTGTTCAGCGTCGCGGAGACGGCCTCCGGCGCCGCGATGCTCTCCACCTTCGGCGACCAGTTGTCACGGGCCACCCCGCTGGCCAAGAGCGCGGCGATCCGCTACCTCAAGCTCGCGAAGGGCGAGGTCGTCGCGGAGGCCCGCCTGCGGGCGTCCCGCGAGGAGGTCGTGGCCACACTGGACGCGGGGGAACGCCCCGAGTTCGACGTCGCCGTCGAGATCAGGACCGCCGACGGCACCCTCGTGTCCGAGATGACCGTCGCCTGGGCCTTCCGGCTGAACCACTGACGCGTTGACGTCGCGGCGCACGCTCGTCGCCTCGCCCTCCGGGGCGGTCACCGGCGCGCCCTCAGGACTGGTCGTCGTCGGAGGCGCCCTCGCGGCTGGCGAGCAGGCGGCGCAGGGAGGCGAGCCGGACCGGGTCGGCGTGCCCGGCCGCCACCCAGGCGTCCAGGGCGCACTCGTCGGAGAGGTGGTTGCACCCCTTCGGGCACTGGACGGTGCCCTCGACCAGGTCGGGGAAGCCCGCCAGGACCGTCTCCACCGAGACGTGGGCGAGCCCGAAGCTGCGTACCCCGGGGGTGTCGATGATCCAGCCGCCCTCCGGCAGCTCCAGGGCGACGGCCGAGGTGGAGGTGTGACGGCCCCGGCCGGTCACCGCGTTCACGTGTGAGACGGCCCGGTTGGCGTCCGGGACCAGGGCGTTGACCAGCGTCGACTTGCCCACCCCCGAATGGCCGACGAGCACGCTGATCCGGCCCTCCAGGCGCTCTCGCACCTCTTCCAGGCCGCCGCCCTTCTGGACCACCACGTACGGGACCCCGAGGGGGTCGTACAGCGAGACGAGCTCGTCGGGTGTGGCGAGGTCGGACTTGGTGAGGCAGAGCAGCGGATCGATGTCGGCGTCGAAGGCCGCGACCAGCATCCGGTCGATCATGCGGGGCCTGGGCGGCGGGTCGGCCAGGGCCGTCACGATGACGAGCTGGTCGGCGTTGGCGACCACCGGGCGCTCGATGCCGTCGGTGTCGTCGGTGTCGTCCGCCGAACGGCGCAGCATGGAGGCGCGGGGCTCCACCCGCACGACGCGGGCGAGCGTGTCGGCCATGCCGGAGACGTCGCCCACCAGGGCCACCCGGTCGCCGACCACGATGCCCTTGCGGCCGAGCTCGCGCGCCTTCATCGCGACCACGACCCTGCCGCTCATCGCGGCACCCTCGGCCTGGTCCTTCTTGCGGCGGCGGCCCTTCTCGCCCGCCGACTCGACCAGGCACGTGTAGCGCCCGCGGTCGACGGCGACCACGAACGCCGCGACCGCGTCCTCGTGGGCAGGGCGGATCCGGGTCCGGGGCCGGGATCCCTTTCCCGGCCTGACCCTGACGTCGTCCTCGTCGTACTCGCGCTTTCTCAGTGTCTCCGCCTTCTCCGGCCCGGCGCGTCCCCGAGGGGGACCGCGGGGCCTACCGGCCGCTCACCCCTCACCGCGCGCCGCGCAGCATGTCCGCCCACATGGCGGCGAACTCGGGAAGGGTTTTACCCGTGGTGGCGATGTCCTCCACCTCGACGCCCGGCACGGCCAGCCCGATCACCGCTCCGGCGGTCGCCATCCGGTGGTCGGCGTAGGAGTGGAACACCCCGCCGGTGAGCGGGCGGGGCCTGATCTCCAGGCCGTCCTCGGTCTCGTTCGCGTCACCGCCGAGGCCGTTGATCTCGGTGACGAGGGCGGCGAGCCGGTCGGTCTCGTGCCCGCGGATGTGGGCGACGCCGCCGATCCTGCTGGGCGAGCTCGCCAGGGCGGCGAGCGCGGCGATCGTCGGGGTGAGCTCGGACACGTCGCGCAGGTCGGCCTCGATGCCGACGATCCGCCCGGTGCCGGTGACCGACAGCCCTTCGGGGGTGTGCTCCACCGAGGCGCCCATGTCCGCCAGGAGCGTACGGAGCTGGTCGCCCGGCTGCGTCGTCCGGGCGGGCCAGCCGGGAATGGTGACCGTGCCACCGGTCACCATGGCGGCGCACAGGAAGGGCGCCGCGTTGGACAGGTCGGGCTCCACGGTGAAGTCCCGCGCCCCGATGGGGCCGGACTCGACCCGCCAGACGTCGGGCTCGGAGTCGTCCACCACGACGCCGAACTCCCTGAGCATCTGGACGGTCATCCGGATGTGCGGCTGCGAGGGGATCGGCGGGCCCTCGTGGCGCACCGTCACCCCCTTCTCGAAGCGCGCCCCCGCGAGCAGCAGGCCGGAGAGGAACTGCGACGAGCCCGAGGCGTCGAGCCTCACCTCGCCGCCCGCCAGCGGCCCTCGCACCGTGAAGGGCAGCGCGTCGCCCGTCACCTCGGCGCCGAGGGCACGCAGCGCGCGCAGGATCGGGCCCATCGGGCGCTTGCGGGCGTGCGGGTCGCCGTCGAAGAAGACCTCGCCTTCGGCGAGCGCCGCCATCGGCGGCACGAAGCGCATGACCGTGCCGGCCAGCCCCACGTCGATACGGGCACCGCCGGTGACGGGGCCGGGCGTGATCGCCCAGTCGACGCTGGAGGCGCTCTCGTTGGAGGGGACCATCGTCGCGCCCAGCGTCCGCAGCGCGTTCGCCATCAGGTCGGCGTCGCGGCTGCGCAGCGCCAGGCGTACCGTTCCCGGTCCGTCGGCCAGCGCGGCGAGCAGGAGCGCACGGTTGGTCACGGACTTCGAGCCGGGCAGGGGGACGGTCGCGCGGACGGGTTCGGTCGCGGTCGGCGCGGGCCACAGCGGAGCGGACATGGGCAAAAGCCTACCGGTGCCCGCCTCGCGCCGCCCGTGCGTGCCGCGGGGACGGAGAGGACAGATGGGACGGCGGGGACGGAGAGGCGGCCGGGCTCGGACGGGAGGCACGCCGGAGGGCGGCAAGATCGGAAAACGGGGTCGGGAACGTCCCGGCGTGTCGCGGCGTGGCAAAGTGGAGGTATGTGCGGGAGATACGCGTCTGCGCGGGGCAAGCAGGAGTTGCTGGAGGAGTTCCAGGTCGAGCTCGACGGAGCGGCCGACGAGGAACTCGGGCCCGACTACAACGTCGCGCCCACGAAACCGGTGTACGCGGTGATGAGCCGGGTGCCGAAGTCGGCGCCGGGCGACCGGCCGATCCGGCAGCTCCGCGTGGTCCGCTGGGGACTGGTCCCCGCCTGGGCGAAGGACCCGTCCATCGGATCCAAGATGATCAACGCGCGGGTGGAGACGGTGGCCGAGAAGCCCGCCTACCGCAAGGCGTTCGCCGAGCGTAGGTGCCTCATCCCCGCGGACGGCTACTACGAGTGGGCCGTGCTGGACGAGAAGGACGCCAAGGGGAAGCCGAAGAAGCAGCCCTACTTCGTCCGCCCCGCCGACGGCGGCGTGATGGCGATGGCGGGACTGTACGAGTTCTGGCGGGACCGGGGCCGCGCCGACGACGACCCGCTCTCGTGGCTGGTGACCTGCACCATCATCACGACCGACGCCGTGGACGAGGCGGGCAGGGTCCACGACCGCATGCCGATGCTGATCGAGCGCGACCGCTGGGGCGAGTGGCTCGACCCGGGGACGCCCGACGCGAAGGGGTTCCTGATCCCGGCCGGCTCCACGGGCCTGGAGATCCACCCGGTCTCCACCGCCGTGAACTCGGTGCGGAACAACAGCCCCGAGCTCGTCGAGCCCTTGAAGGAGGGATAGACGGATCCCCTGACCGGATCCGACCGGCCTAGGGGCGCCGGGCGCTGGCCACCAGGTGGATGCCCACCGTGTCGTCGTCGTCCGGATGGGTGTCCAGCTCGGTGTTGACCAGCCAGGTGAGCGCGCGGGAGTCGGAGGCGAGCACGTGGTCGACCGTCGAGGGGGACAGCACCGTGCGGGGCCGTATCCACTCGACCTCCAGCCCGGCGTCGGTGAGCAGCTCGCGGAGCTGGGCGCTGCTGAAGCAGCGGGTGATGCTGCCGTCGGGCCAGGGCACGAGCATGACCTCGCCGGTCTGGCGCAGATGGGCCCAGTAGTTCTGCTCGGCGAGGATCGCCATCCCCAGCACCAGGGAGTCGACGCAGACCAGGGCACGGCCGCCGGGGCGCAGGACCCGGGCGACGTCGTCGATCGCGGACTCGGCCATGAGCTCCACCGACATCGCGCGCTCCTCGGCGAGCACGGCGTCCACGCTGCTGTCGGGCAGGAAGCGCAGGTCGTCGGCGCGCACCTGGCTCACCCTGGAGATGTCGTGCGGCGGCTGGCCGTCCGTGGGCCTGCGGAAGTCGACCACCTCGACCACCCGGTGTCCCGACTTCGCCGCCTGGACACCCCAGCGGCCGTCCCCGCAGGACATGTCGAGGACGGTGGACGGTTTTTCCGGCAGCCATCGGCTCAGTTGCTCGGCCACGACCGCGTGGTAAAAGGTCCAGTACGGCCCGAGCGCACCTGAGCCGTTCAGCTCTTCGGCCGGGATGGGCAGCACAAGCAGCTCCTGGCGTCGGGAGGATCCGGTGGTCTTTCAACTACCTGCCGGTACGTATCTTCTTTTCCCCGTACCGGGTCGTTCGTCACCTTCTATCTTGCGGGAACAGATGACAGTGCGGGTGTGTTGCAAGCGGACAACGCACGATCCTTTCGGAGGTTGGCAAGCAGATGCTCGCCTTGATCGAACCAGTCACCCGCCCCGGTGATCGGCCTATCCCCGTCGAGCGGGTATTCTCCGCTCAGTACGGTGTCCCGCGTCAGCAGGACTCCGGCGATCTTAAGGGGGTGGGTCAGGTCCCTGCGACAGACGAGGAGACTCTGGAGCAGCGGAGCACACGGTTCGAGCGGGATGTCATGCCCTATCTCGACCAGCTTTACTCCGCCGCGCTTCGGATGACCCGGAACCCCGCGGACGCCGAGGACCTTCTTCAGGAGACCTTCGCGAAGGCCTTCGCGTCTTTTCACCAGTTCCAGCAAGGCACGAACCTCAAGGCGTGGCTTTACCGGATCTTGACGAACACTTTCATCAACAATTACCGCAAGAAGCAGCGGGAGCCCAAGCAGTCGGGCGCCGAGGAGATCGAGGACTGGCAGCTCGCCAGGGCCGAGTCGCACACCTCGGCGGGGCTGAAGTCGGCGGAGATCGAGGCGCTCGAGCATCTCCCCGACACCGACGTGAAGCAGGCGCTGGCCGCGCTTCCCGAGGAGTTCCGCATCGCGGTCTACCTCGCCGACGTCGAGGGCTTCCCGTACAAGGAGATCGCCGACATCATGGGGACCCCCATCGGGACCGTGATGTCGCGGCTGCACCGTGGCCGCCGCCAGTTGCGGACCCAACTTGAGGACTACGCCCGCGAGCGTGGCCTGGTTCCCGCGGAGGGTGCGAAGTGAGTGCGCGAGACAGGAACGACGAACCCGTCGGCACGGGCCTCTCGGCCAGGGGCGGGGTGATCGCGTGAGCTGCGGCGACCACCACGACACCGACTGCCGCGAGGTCCTGGACAAGGTCTACACCTACCTCGACGGTGAACTCGACGAGAGCAACTGCGCCGAGATCCGCGTGCATCTGGACGAGTGTCACCCCTGCCTGGAGGAGTACGGCCTGGAGCAGGTCGTCAAGCAGCTCGTCGCCAAACACTGCGGCTGCGACCAGGTCTCGGCCGACCTGAGGGCGAAGGTGCTCAGCCGTATCGACCAGGTGCGCTCCGAGCTGGCTCGCTGACCTCCTAGGATCTGTCGTACGGCCTTGGGCGTACGACGATGGGGGTTCACCATGCGCATACTCGTGACCGGCGGGGCGGGATTCATCGGATCCACCCTCGTCGACCGGCTGCTGGCCGACGGGCACGAGGTGGCGGCCGTGGACGACCTGTCGGGCGGCGATCGCGGCAACCTGGTCGGCGCCGCGAGGAACCCCCTGTTCGCCCTGCACGTGATGGACATCCGTGACCCGGCCCTGATCGGCCTCGCCGCCGAGTGGAGGCCCGAGGTCGTCTGCCACCTCGCCGCGCAGATCAGCGTGCGCAAGAGCGTCGCCGACCCGGTCCATGACGCGCGGCTCAACGTCGAGGGCACCGCGTCGGTCCTGACGGCCGCCCACCGCGGAGGCACCCGCAAGGTCGTCTTCGCCTCCTCGGTCGCGGTCTACGGCAGGCCGGCGGTCATCCCGGTCCCCGGCGGCGCGGCGACCGACCCGCGTTCCCCGTACGCGGCCTCCAAGCTGAGCGCGGAGACCTACCTGGCCACGTTCAAGGCGCTCCACGGCATCGACTACACCACCCTGGTGCTCTCCAACGTCTACGGCCCGCGCCAGTCGCCCGACGGCGAGGCGGGGGTGGTCGCCATCTTCACCGACGCGCTGCTCAACGGCACCCCCACGGTGGTGTACGGCGACGGCACCCAGACCCGCGACTACATCTTCGTCGACGACGTGGTGGACGGCTTCGCCCGCGCCTGCGGCACCGAGGGCGGCGGTGGCCGGTTCAACCTGGGCACCGGCGTCCAGACCACCGACCGGAGGCTGCACTCCCTGATCGCGGAGGCGGCGGGTGTCGCCGACGAGCCGGGCGAGGCCCCGGCGCGCCTGGGTGACCTCCCCGCGATGGCCGTCGACCCGGCCCCCGCGTTGGAAGGGCTCGGCTGGCGTCCCCAGACGGAGCTGGCCGTGGGGCTGAAGAGCACCGTCGACTGGGCGAGGAGCAGGCTCGCGAGCCTGTGACGCGAAAGGCCTCCGGGAGGCCTCCGACGTGAGCGCCGATCACAGATCCGTCCGCGTGGCAGGTGGCGATCACTCCGGCGCGATCCGACGCGAAGGATCCCGCGTGCCCGTCCGCCTGTCAGGTGCCGATCACAGATTCGTCCGCGCGGCAGGGGCCGATCACAGGCCCGTCCGCGCGGCGAGTGGCGATCACTCCGGCGTGAGCCGAGACGAAGGATCCCGCGCGCCCGCTCGGGTGGCCGGCGCGATCATTGGCGCGGCTCCGAAACCCGATACTCCGGATATTCATGGCTCACAGTGATTGCTTGATTACGCTTTGCTTGCGATTGGCCGTCTCGCCCTCCTGAGCAGGTTCGCTTCGATAGCCTGGGTGCGAAATCAACGTGGAGGCAGCGCATGTTGAAGGAAACGGTCACCTCAGTCTTTCCTGGGATTTCCTGGACCTGAGCACGCGCCCTTTAGGAACCCTAAGGTGGCCGCTTTGCGTGGACTGCCGTGGTTTGCCAAGGTCTATCTGATCCTTGTCATCGGAGCCGCGTTCGCGCTGCTCGGATACAACATGGTCTCGGGCGGCGGGCTGGATCTGCTCGACTGGTCCAACCTCATGGTCCTGGCCCTGCTGTTCCTGGTGTGCGAGTCGGTGCCCACCCTGCTGCACGTCCGGCAGGCCGCGGTGTCGGTCAGCTTCTCCGCCGTGCTCGCCGCGGTGGTGCTGCTCGGCCCGGAGGGGGCGGCGCTGGTCGGTATGACGGCGATGTTCAGCGTGCGGCCCGGCCTGCCACTGGTGAAGCGGCTGTTCAACAGCGCCCAGTTCGCCATCTGCGGCTACGTCGCCGGCCGGGTCTACGTGTGGCTCGGTGGCAGGCCAGGGGTGCCGACCGTCGCCGGGTTCGACGACATCATCGTGCCGTTCGCGGGCGCGGCGGCCGTCTTCGTGCCCCTCAACTTCGTGCTGATCGCGCTCGTGCTGAAGCTCACCGGTCAGGCCGACCAGGTGCCGCTGCGGGGCGTGGCCCAGTTCATGGTCTCCTACTTCGGCTACGCCACCTTCGGCCTGCTGATCGCCGGATTGTGGGCCACGGTCAACTCGATCTCCGCGGTGCTCGTGCTGCTCCCGCTCTTCGTGGCCCGCTGGGCCTTCGGCCAGTATCTCGCGCAGCAGCGCTCCTACGACGCGACGATCGCCGCGCTCTGCCAGGCCGTGGAGACCAAGGACTACTACACGCGTGGCCACTGCACCCGCGTCTCCAAGGCCGCGGGCATGATCGCCGAGGAGATCGGCATGGGATCGGAGCGGTTGCGCGCGATCCGTTACGCGGGGATGCTCCACGACGTGGGCAAGCTGGGCGTGCCGACCAAGGTGCTGCAGAAGGACGGCCCGCTCAGCGAGGAGGAGTTCGCGGCCATCCAGCTCCATCCGATGCGCGGGCTGGAGATCGTGCGCGGCATCGACTTCCTGGACGAGGCGTTCGCCGGGATCATGCACCACCACGAGCGGCAGGACGGCAAGGGTTACCCGATGGGGCTGGCGGGCGACGAGATCCCGGAGTTCGCCAGGATCATCGCGGTGGCCGACGCCTTCGACTCGATGACCTCCGACCGCTCCTATCGCAACGCCCGCTCGCGCGAGGTGGCGATGACCGAGCTGCGCAAGGGCGCAGGCACCCAGTTCGACCCGGTGATGGTGGTGGCGTTCGTCAAGGCCGTCGACCGGCACGGCTGGGAGCCGCCGCGCACGGTCGTCACGCCCCCGGCCGACGTGACGGAGACGACCGCGAAGGACCACGACGACCCGACCATGCCCATCCAGGTGGTGTCCGAACGTTGAACGGCTCCGGCACCGGCCGTGTTCTCCGGACGCTCGACTCGGGACAGCTCCTGCTGATCTGCGCGGCGGGACTCGTGGCGGTGGCCGGGGTGGCCCACACGGCCGCGACCGGCCTGCTCGACCCTCAGATCGCCGTCGCCTTCGGTGCGCTGATCGCGATCGGCGAGCTGGTCAGGCTCACCATGCCTGGCAACAGGGAGGTGGCCCCGATCGGCGCGGCGGCCGCGCTCGGTTACACGCTCCTGCTGGACATGGGGGGTGTCCCCACCCGGCATTCGGCGTTGCAGGTCGTCGCGGTGCTGTCGGTCGGCATGGTGGCGGGGGCGCTGCCGCACCTCGCGGTGGGTCGCCCGCCCCAGCTGGACGGGATGGCGCGCAGGCTCTTCACCGGTGCCCTGCTGGCGCTGGCCTACCGGCCGCTGGCGGGGCCGCTGTCCGACCTCGCGGGGGGAGGGGAGAGCGGCTGGTGGCCCGCGCTCGGCGTGATGGCCCTGCTCATCCTGATCATGGTGATGGTCGACGTGCTGCTCGCCGCCGTGCTGCGGGCCGAGCAGGTGCGTGCCGCCCTCAAGGTGGCCGTCCGCGACGAGTTGCGGATGGCCGCGCCGCTGGGAGCGGCCGTGGCCGCCTCCGGCATCCTGCTCGCGCTCGCCTCGCACAGCATGGGCATGACCTCGCTGCTGGTCTTCGCGGCGCCGCTGCTCGTCACCCAGGTCGCCTTCCGTAAGTACGCCGGGATCAGGGCCACCTACCTGCAGACGGTACGGGCGCTGTCCCGGGTCACCGAGGTCGGCGGGTACGTCGAGCCGGGGCACTCCCGCCGGGTGAGCCGCCTGGCGGTGGCGGTGGGGCGGGAGCTGGGCATGGCGGAGCCCGAGCTGCTGGAGCTCGAGTACGCCGCGCTCATGCACGACATCGGCCAGTTGTCGCTGCGCGATCCCATTCCCGGCGGTGCGACGGTCCTCACCGACCCCGAGCAGGCGCGGCGCATCGCCGAACTGGGGGCGGAGGTGATCAGGCAGACCGGGGTGCTCGACCGGGTGGCCGAGATCGTCCGCCGCCAGTGCGACACCTGCGCGGAGGCGCCTCCGATGGCGAGCCGCATCATCAAGGCGGCCAACGCCTACGACGACCTCGTCGGCGGTTCCAGCGACCGCGACCGGGCGGGCGCCGCCCTCGAACGGCTCCGGCTGGGGGTGGGTCAGGAGTACGACCCGACGGTCGTCGAGGCGATGGCCCGGGTGATCGACAGGCTGGCCCCGATCCACCGGCTCTAGACCTCTCGCCGGATCGGCCCGCCGTTCGCCACGGAGACCGACGAGGCGCTCGCGCGGGGCCACGCCGACGCGGGCGCCCGCGAGACCGTGCCGGGTTTCCGTGAACCCGCCGAGCCGCCGGAACGGCACTGGAGCGGCGCTGGAACGGCAGGAGTGACAGGAGTTCGGCGGCGGAAACTACGACTCGGGACTGGTGCCCTCCTAGGCGGGCGTGATCAGCTTTTTCTGACACAGTTGAGAGACGTTGAACGATGGGAGTTTCCGGTGGTCGAGATCCGCGCTGAGATGGTGGCGAGTGTCTGGAAGGTCCTGGTGTCCGAGGGTGACCCCGTCGAGGACGGCGACACCCTGGTCATCCTTGAGTCGATGAAGATGGAGATCCCGGTCCTCACGGAGGACGCCGGCGTGATCTCCCAGCTGAAGGTCGCCGAGGGCGACGTCATCCAGGAGGGCGACCTGATCGCCGTTATCGAGTAGTCCCACCGTCGCGGGCGAGCCGGGCGAGGAAGCGCTCACGGTCGACGACCACGCGCTCGATCGTTCCCGAGGCGACGACGGATGTCCGGTCGCGGGCGGTGAAGCCGAAGACCAGGCGGCGCCCGTCGACCTCGGTGAGCTCGACGGCGATCTCGACATGCGTGCCGACCGGGCTGGCCTCCAGGTGCTCCAGAAAGACGCGGGTGCCGACGGAGGTCTGGCCCGGAGTCAGGGCACCCGCGACCGCCTGGACGGTGGCCCGCTCGGCGAGGGCGAGCAGGCGGGGGGTGGCGAGCACGGGAACGTCACCGCTGCCGACCTTCGTCGCGGTGTCCTCTGTTTCCACCATGATGAGCAGCCGTGCCTGCAGACCGGGAGCGAGCGTCATGCGCGTCAGCATAGGGTCTGGTCTCGTGACCTCGTACTGCGACCACTGCGGGCGCCCGGAGGGTGAGGCAGACCACGCCGCGTGTCTGTCGGCCCGCGCGATGGAGCCACCCCGCTACTGTTCTCGCTGCCGCCGCCGGATGGTGGTGCAGGTGACCCCCGGCGGCTGGTCCGCGCGCTGCGCCGAACACGGCACCACGAGCGGCTGACGCCGCCCGCTTTCACCCCGACTCACACGTTCTTTGCCGAGCCTTGTAGGATTTTGCGGAGTTCGTCCCGGATGTCTTGGGGTGACGCCGTGGCGCCCGCGTTGATTGTTTCCTCTGTGATTTTCGGGCGGCTTTGGGCGCAAGAGCCTGCAAGGTGGATAAGTACGCCTAAAAGTGCTGGGTTTTGTGCGATGCTACGGCACGCATCTCGTTTGTGAGCCATGCGGCATGCAGGGTTTCGTTACAGCGCCGTGATGGTGCCGCGACGCGGATCCGCTTTGTTGGAGAGCTCTGAGGTAGGAGTGAAGAGGGTTACGGGGGAGCCATGGTGGCCCAGGGCACGACGCTGGCGGGGCGGTATCGCCTAAGCACCCGCATTGGGGCCGGCGGTATGGGCGAGGTGTGGAAGGGCGAGGACATCGTCCTGGCTCGCACCGTCGCCGTGAAGGTGCTGCTCCCAGGCCGTACCGACGACCCGGGCTTCCTGGTTCGCTTCCAGGGCGAGGCCAGGGCGATGGCGACGATCAACCACCCCGGGGTCGTCGACGTGTACGACTACGGGGTTCACGAGGTGCCCGGCGCGGGGGCGACGGCATACCTGGTGATGAAGTTCGTCGACGGCGAGCCGCTCGACCGCCTGCTCGGGCGGCTGCGGCGCATCGCCCCCGGGGCCGCGATGGACCTCATCGCCCAGGCCGCCTCGGCGCTGCAGGCGGTCCACGACCAGGGCATCGTCCACCGGGACATCAAGCCGGGCAACCTGCTGGTGCGGTCGGACGGCACCCTCGTGCTCACCGACTTCGGCATCGCCAGATCCGACTCCGCCAGCCGGCTGACGGACGCGGGCATGGTGCTCGGCACCGCCGCCTACTGCGCGCCCGAGCAGGCCGAGGGCGCGCCCGTGACACCGGCCGTCGACATCTACGCGCTGGGCGTGGTGGCGTACGAGTGCCTGGCCGGGCAGCGCCCGTTCGACGGCGACACGCCCGTCACGATCGCGCTCAAGCACATCCGCGAGACGCCGCCGCCGCTGCCGCCGGACGTTCCGCCCGCGGTGAGGGCACTTGTGGAGCGCTCCCTCGCCAAGGATCCGGCTCGGCGCTTCCCCAGCGCCGCGGCGATGAGCGCCGCCGCCAGGCAGGCCGCCTTCGGCACGGAGGGCGGCGACACGCTGTCGGCGTCCGCGCGGCAGGCGGGGCCGCCGGAGACCGGCTGGCAGACGCAGGCCCCCCAGGGCGGTCCGCAGGAACAGACCGGCTGGCAGGGGCAGGGATCGGCCGTTCCGCAGACGGGCTGGCAGGGAGCCCAGAACCCGGCGGGAAACTGGCAGGGCGCCCAGCCTCCGACCGGTGGTTGGCAGGGAGGCGCGCAGCCCTCCACCTCGCCGACGGTGGGATCCGAGGCGGTCGCGCAGGGCCGCGGGCGCCGCGGCGCGCAGAAGCCGCGGCGCAGGAGTGTGCTGGTCGCGTCGTCGGCGGTCGCGGCCGTGATGTGCGCGGGTCTCGTCGCGGTGGCGATCAACGGGATGGCGGCCTCCAAGGAGACAGCGAGTTCCGTGGAGCCGCCGGTGGCCACACCCACCGTCGACGAGACGAAGCCGCCGACGGTGAGGCACACCCGCAGGACGCTCACGCCCACCCCGACGGTGACGCGGCCGACCAGACGCACCACCACCCCGAAGCCCGCCGAGGAGGACGAGCCGCCGACGCCCACCCCGACGGTAACGAAGCCGCCGAAACCGACTCCCACCCCCACACCGACCCCGACTCCGACGCCGCTGCCGAAGAAGAGGGTCCCCGGCACCGTCGGCATGAAGCCGGAGGCGGCGGAGGCGGCGCTCAAGCAGGCGGGCTTCAAGGTGAAGCGCACCTACAGCGCCGACGTCAAACCCGAGCACTGCACCGAGGTGGTCGAGTCCCTTCCGGCCGCGGACACGATGTGGGACCCGTCCAAGCCGGTGGAGATCATCATCGCCCCCGTGCACTGTCCGCCGACGCCCACCCCGACGGCGACGGGCAAGCCCTAGCCGTATCGACCCGCGGGGTTGTCGACGTGGGTGATCGGTGGCCGGTCTCCGAGTGCGGTGTGGCATCGATGGTGGTTGCCGGTGTGCGGAAACTCCTTCAGAGCCGCTGTGCGCTCGTCGTTGCCGGCGTAGGGCCGTGCAGGTAAGGCCCGTTCGTCCAGCGAAGCGTTATTGCCGTTGGTCTGCGGACGGCAGGGGCGTGTGTCGGAGCACTCCTCCGAAGCGCGACGACGACGGGCGAGCCTCGATTTCGGGTGGTGTGCCGACAGGCTCGCGCACCGGAGAAGACCTCTTCGGTCCTGCGTGCGCGAGCCCGGTGGCGCTCCTTCAGATGCCCGTGGTCTGCCGGGGGTAGGCCACCGAGGGGTCGGTGGCGATGTTGACCATGTAGGGGATACCGGAGTCGAACGCGCGGCGCAGGGCCGGGCCGATCTCCGACGGGTCGGTGACGAGCTCGCCACCGCCGCCGAGGGCGGTCACCACCTGGTCGTAGCGGCACTGCGGCTGCAACTCGGCGGCCACGTCGTAGCCGTAGAGCATCTGCATGGGGTGCTTCTCCAGGCCCCACATGCCGTTGTTGCCGCAGATCATCACGACGGGCAGGCGGTGGCGCACGAGCGTGTCGACGTCCATCAGCGAGAAGCCGGCCGCGCCGTCGCCGAGCAGCAGCACCACCTGCGAGGAGGGACGGGCGATCCTGGCGGCGATGGCGTAGCCCAGGCCCGTGCCCAGGCAGCCGTACGGGCCCGGGTCGAGCCAGTTGCCCGGCTGCCGGGGCTCGACGTACTTGCCCGCGTACGAGACGAAGTCGCCGCCGTCGCCGATCACCACGGCGTCGTCGGCGAGGACCTTGCCCAGCTCCCCGTAGATGCGCATCGGGTGGATCGGGTCGGACGCGGACTCCAGCAGGTCGACGTCGGCGGCGATGGCGGCCGAGGCGGCCTCGGACAGCCGCGCGACCCAGGGCGCGTAGGTCTTGGGAGAGACGCCCGCGTTGGCGCAGGCCGCGCCGAGGCTCCAGAAGAGCAGCGAGAGGTCGCCGGCGGCGACGGCGGCGGGATCCATGTGCGTGGTCAGCTGGGACGGCGCGTCGGCCAGGTGCACGACCTTGGCGAGCGGGGCGCCGTCCTTGCCGCCGAACCAGCCGTAGCCGAGGCGGAAGTCGATCGGGGCACCCGCCACGATCACCAGGTCGGCCTGCGAGAACGCCATCCCCCTCGCCCGGGTGACCAGCAGCTCGTGACCGGCGGGCAGGATGCCGCGGCCCTGGCCGTTGGGGACGACCGGCAGGCGGTACTCCTCGACGAAGCTCCTCGCGACCTCCTCGGCGCGGTCCATCCACACGTCGGAGCCGAGCACCAGCACCGGGTGCCGGGCCTCGGCGATCAGCTGGGCGATCGAGGCGAGCGCGTCGGGGTCGGGCTCCAGCGGGGACGGGGTCAGCGTCTCGGGGGCCTCCTCGAGCGGGGGCGCGGCCGAGAAGAGGTGATCCATGTGGAAGTCGAGGAAGACGGGGCCGCGGTGCGGGGCGAGGGCCGTACGGAAGGCCATCTCCACGTCCTGGGCGATGGAGTCGGCGCCGGAGCCGGTGAAGGCCAGCTTGGTGATGGGGGCGAACAGCGGCGGGTGGTCGATCTCCTGCAACGCGCCCGACCCCCAGCGCGACTGTGGGGCACGGCCTCCCATGACCACGACGGGGGAGCCGTTGAAGTGCGCGGTGGCCACCCCGCTGACGCCGTTGGTGATGCCGGGGCCCGCGGTGAGCACGGCCAGCCCGGGTTTGCGCGTCAGCCGTGCGGTCGCCTCCGCGGCGAAGACGGCACTCTGCTCGTGGCGGACATCCAGGATGGGCATGCCCTCGTGGACCGCACCGTCGTAAAGCGGGAAGATATGCCCGCCGGACAGGGTGAACATGGTCTCGATGCCGTATGCCTTGGAGACGGCGACCGCTATGTCACCTGCGTGCTTGGGAGACTCCATATCGCGCAACCTACCAGTCAGTCACTTAGCCGGACAGGGATTGTTCTCCCTGCCCCGATCCCATCGCCTAATGCGGCCGGCACATATCGCGTCTGTCGGGAATCGAACCGCCCAACGCCTGGTGGCGGGCGCCTTACGGGCCGTACGGGATCGACGGGGGTTCGGTACCGGCCGGAGCGCGGACTCACCGGGGTGGGACGGAGATCGACGGGGAGTCCGGTACGGGCGGAGGGCGCACCCGCCGGGATGGGTGAGACCCGGCGGGGTGGGGTGAGACCCGGCGGGAGTCCCGCGCGGGCCGGGTGAGATCCGGCTCGCGGGGACCTTCGCGTCTCCGCGAGTCCGCGCGAAGCTCAGAGGTCAGCCGGGTCCGCGAGGCGGACCAGCCCTCGTCCGCGAGCCCGTCATCCGCGAGCCCGCGCGAGGTCAGAGGGTGTCGGAGAGCGCCTTGATGGGCATCTTGAGGTCCACCAGCAGGCCGAGGTCGGCTTCGGCCGTACGGCCGAGGGTGGTCAGGTAGTTGCCGACGATGATCGCGTTGATGCCGCCGAGCATGCCCTCACGGGTGCCCAGGTCGCCCAGGGTCAGCTCGCGGCCGCCCGCGTAGCGCAGGATCGTGCGGGGCAGCGCGAGCCTGAAGGTGGCGATCGTCCGGAGCGCCTCCGGCCCCTCCAGCAGCGGGAAGGACTCGAAGGGGGTGCCGGGGCGCGGGTTGAGGAAGTTCAGCGGGACCTCGTCGGGCGCCAGCTCGCCGAGCTGGCCGGCGAACTCGGCCCGCTGCTCCCGGGTCTCGCCCATGCCGACGATGCCGCCGCAGCACAGTTCCATCCCGGCCTCGCGCACCATCAGGCAGGTGTCCCAGCGCTCCTCCCAGGTGTGGGTGGTGACGACCTTCTCGAAGTGCGACCTCGCGGTCTCCAGGTTGTGGTTGTAGCGGTGCACGCCCATCTCGGCCAGCTCGTCGACCTGCTCCTGGGTGAGCATGCCGAGCGAGCACGCCACGTTGATGTCGACCGCCTCGCGGATCGCCTTCACCCCCTCGCGGACCTGGTCCATCAGGCGCCGGTCGGGACCCCGTACGGCGGCCACGATGCAGAACTCGGTGGCACCGGTCGCCGCGGTCTCCCTCGCGGCCTCGACCAGCGAGGGGATGTCGAGCCAGACGGCGCGGACCGGGGAGGAGAACTGCCCGGACTGCGAGCAGAAGTGGCAGTCCTCCGGGCAGCCGCCGGTCTTGAGGGAGACGATGCCCTCGACCTCCACCTCCGGGCCGCACCACTTCATCCGCACCTCGTGGGCGAGGGCGAGCAACTCGTCGAGACGGTCGTCGGGAAGCTCCAGGCAACGGAGCGCCTGCGCCGCGTCGAGCCCGCGGCCCTCCTCAAGCACCTGCGTCCGGGCGATCTCGAGGATGTCGCTCATCTGATACCTCCAGCGGGGAGATGGGCCGCGGCTACGGCTACGGGGAAAGCCTAAGGGTGGCCCGGAAGGAGGCGGGGTCGAAGCCCCCACCCAGCGTGGGGCCCAGCCCCGCGCGGGCCGCGCGGGCGAAGGCGTCGCGCTCCAGCAGCCCGGCTCGCTCGGGGAGGGCGCCCGCCAGCGGCCGGGCGGCCAGCATCTCCAGGTCCGCCACGTTGCTCCGCTCGGCGAGGCCGGGCTCGGCCGGCCAGGAGCCGATCACCACCCCGGCGGGCTCCAGCCCTCGGTGGGCCATCGCCTCCAGCGTCAGCGCGGTGTGGTTGAGGGTGCCGAGGCCGGCCCTGACCACCAGGAGGACCGGTGCCGAGAGCGCGCGGGCGAGGTCGGCGAGGGTCGCCCCCTCCTCGTCGAAGCGGACGAGCAGCCCGCCCGCACCCTCGACGATCACCAGCCGGTGCGAGGAGGCCAGCTCCTCGATCCGGGCCGCGGCCCGCGCGACGGAGACCGGCGGCAGGCCGGACAGGCGGGCCGCCGCCGCGGGGGAGAGCGCGGCGGGATACCTGGCCAGCTCGAAGGTCGTCCCCACCCCGGACAGCCGGATGACGTCGTCCATGTCGCCGGGGTCGGCGCCGGACACCCCGGTCTGCGCGGGCTTCACCACCGCGACCGAGGAGCCCCGCTCCCTGGCGAGCGAGGCCACCGCCGCGGTGACGACGGTCTTTCCCACCCCGGTGTCGGTCCCGGTGACCACGAGAATGCTCACCTGTCTCACCTTAGGCGCGGCTCGGGTTTGCCTCAGGGGCGGCGCAGGCGGGTGATGAACTTGTAGCGGTCTCCCCGGTACAGCGACTGGGCCCACTCGACCGGGTTGCCGTCCGCGTCGAAGGCGTGCCGGGTGAGCAGGAGCATCGGCAGGCCGACGTCCACACTGAGCACCTGCGCGTCGTACGGGGTGGCGAGCACGGTCTCTATGATCTCCTCGGCGTCGGTCAGCCGCACGTTGTACGCGTTGTACAGCGTCTCGTACAGCGAGGAGTGCATCTCCAGCTCCCGCCTGAGGCGGGGAAAGCGCCGGGCCGACAGGTGGGTGGTGTCGATCGACATCGGCTCGCCGTTGGCCAGGCGCAGCCGGTGCAGGCGCAGCACGCGGCCGCCGGCGTTGATCGCCAGGCGGCGGGCGAGCGCCTCGTCGGCGGTGACGTAGCTGATGTCGAGGATCTTGGTGTCGGGTTCGAGGCCGACGGTCCGCAGGTCCCCGGTGTAGGAGGTGAGCTGGAGGACCTGGGCGACCTTGGGTTGTGCGACGAACGTCCCCTTGCCCTGGATGCGCACCAGGCGGCCCTCGACCACGAGCTCGGACAGGGCCTGGCGCACGGTCGTGCGCGACGTCTCGAAGCGGACCGCGAGGGCCCGTTCCGGTGGCAGGGCGCTGCCTGCGGGCAGGCTCTTGGTGAGGCTGAGCAGGCTGCGCTTGACGTCGTAGTATTTCGGGATCCGCGGGGAGTCGTCGCTCACATGGTCACCTTCATCTCGGCCACGGCGGTGAGTGCACCCCGGATCACCGCTAGATCATCGGAACTCAGATTGGCCCGTGCCGTCAACCGCAGGCAAGAGCGGCCGACCGGCACCGAAGGCGGCCGGAAGCATCCGGCGCGCACCCCGTGTTCCGCGCAGACGAGGGCGGCCCGAAGCGCGGTCTCGGGCGGGCCGAGCACGATGGGGACGACCGCGCCCGCCGGATCGCCGGTCTCCAGGCCGAGATCGCGGGCCATCGCGGCCAACTCCCTCGCCCTGGTCCGGACAAGTCCCGGCAGTTCGGGCTGATGGTGAAGGATATCGACGGCGGCGAGTGCCGCCGCCACACTGCCCGGCGCGAGCCCGGTGTCGAAGATGAACGAGCGTCCCGTGTCCACGAGGGTCTGGATCACCTCGGGCGCGCCGAGCACGGCTCCGCCCTGCGATCCCAGGGACTTCGACAGTGTGATCGTTCTCACAACACCCGGTTCGGCCGCGAGCCCCGCGGCGTGCACCGCGCCCTGCCCACGAGCGCCGACGACCCCGATCGAGTGCGCCTCGTCGACGATCAACAGCGCGCCCTGGCGCACCGTCGCCGCGTGCAGTTCCTCAAGCGGCGCCAGGTCGCCGTCCACGGAGAAGATCGCGTCGGTGACCACGATCGCGTGCTCCTCGTCCCGGTCGGCGAGCGCCTTCTCCACCGCCACCGTGTCCCGGTGCGGAGCGACCACGACCCGTGAGCGCGACAGCCGGCAGGCGTCCACGATGGAGGCGTGGTTGCCCGCCTCGGAGACCACCAGGGCGTCCCTGCCCAGGGCCGCGACGGCGGCCAGGTTGGCCAGGTAGCCGGAGGAGAACACCAGGGCGCCCCGCGCGTCGGTGAAGGCGCGCAGGCGCGCCTCCAGGCGCGCGTGCAGGGCCGTGGAGCCCGTGACCAGGCGGGAGCCCGTGGAACCCGTGCCCCAGGCGCGGGTGGCCTCCACGGCCGCCTCGACCAGCCGCTCGTCCCTGGCCAGGCCGAGGTAGTCGTTGGAGGCCAGGTCGATCAGGCCGTCGTCGTCGGGTGTGCGGGCGCGCAGGACCCGACGCAGTCCCGCCGCCTCCCTCGTGGCCGCCGCCGTGCGGAACCGGGCCAGTGGGTCGGGGGTCTGCTCCATAGGCGGCATCTTTCCAGCCGGACTCACCCGATTCGCGTTCGGGCCTGCAAAGAACGCATGATGCACGGGTGCCGACTCTAAGCGACCTGGCGGTTCGTCACACCGCGCTCGACGATGCGGACCTTGAGTGGATGCACTCGCTGGTGTCCGACTGGCAGCTCCTCGCCGACCTTTCCTTCGCGGACCTGATCTTGTGGATCCCCCTGAAGGAGGGCACGGGCTGGATCGCGATCGCGCAGATGAGGCCCACCACGGGGCCGACGGTCTACCACGACGACATCGTGGGCATGACGGCGGCCAAGGGGGAGAGGCCGCTCCTGGAGACCGCCTGGAACGAGCGGCGCATCTGCCGCGAGGGCGATCCCGACTGGTCGAGCGGGGTGCCGGTCCGCGAGGAGACCATTCCGGTGCGGAGGGCCGACCACTTCCTGGGCGTCATCCAGCGCTCGACGAACCTCTCCTCCGCGCGCACCCCCTCCCGGTTGGAGCTGACCTACCTGCAGAGCGCCTCCGACCTGGCCCAGATGGTGGCCGAGGGCCGTTTCCCGTTCTCCGGCGCCGAGCCGATCCTGGTCCGCTCGCCGAGGGTGGGCGACGGGCTGCTCAGGCTCGACCGGGCGGGCCGTGTCACGTACGCCTCGCCGAACGCGCTGTCGGCCTACCGGCGGCTGGGCCTCAACGCCGATCTGGTCGGCGCGGAGCTGGGCCGTACGACCGCGACGCTCTGCTACTCCGACGAGCCCATCAACGAGAACCTGATGCTCGTCGCGAGCGGGCGGGAGCCCAAGGAGACGGAGGTGGAGTCGGGCGGCACGGTGGTGCAGCTGCGGGCGATCCCGCTGGTCGTCGGCGGCGGGAGGATCGGCGCGCTGGTGCTCATCAGGGACGTGACCGAGCTGCGGCGCCGCGAGCGGGAGCTGATGACCAAGGACGCCACCATCAAGGAGATCCACCACCGGGTGAAGAACAACCTGCAGACCGTGGCCGCGCTGCTGCGACTCCAGGCCAGGCGGATGCAGCTGCCGGAGGGCAGGGAGGCGCTGGAGGAGGCGGTGCGCAGGGTCGGGTCGATCGCGATCGTGCACGAGACGCTCTCGCACACGCCCGAGGAACAGGTCGACTTCGACGACATCGCCGACCGGGTGATCGCGATGACGGGGGAGGTCGCGGCCCCTGAGGCGCAGGTGGTGCCGTCCCGCGTCGGGGCGTTCGGGGTGTTGCGCTCGGAGATCGCGACGCCGCTCGCGATGGTCCTCACCGAACTGCTGCAGAACGCGGTTCAGCACGGGCTGGCGCACCGTCAGGGCAAGCTCCAAGTGATCGTGTCACGCGGGGCCGAGCGGCTGGATGTGATCGTGTCCGACGACGGCAGCGGGCTGCCGGAGGACTTCGATCTCGACCAGGCCACCAGTCTCGGCCTGCAGATCGTCCGTACCCTGGTGGTGGGCGAGCTGTCCGGGCGTCTCGCCATCGAGCCACGCCAGGGAGGCGGGACCGAGGTGAGCCTGAGCATCCCCCTCCCCGCGGTCTGAGCGGGGGAGGGGGAGCACGTCGGGTCGCGTTCTCGCGAGGGGACGTGCTTGTCGCCCGAGGCGGAAAGAGGGCTCACCGGGCCGGGGACGTGCTCGTCGCCCGGCCGGGGGAGACGGAAGGGTGGGCGCGGAGGGTCAGACGCTCGCGCGGGCGCGGGCACGAGCCGTGCGTCGCTTGAGCGCGCGTCGCTCGTCCTCGCTCAGGCCGCCCCAGACACCGGCGTCCTGCCCGGATTCCAGGGCCCACTTCAGGCATGCTTCGCTGATGCTGCACGTACCGCAGACCTGCTTGGCTTCCTCGATCTGCATCAGGGCGGGGCCGGTGTTGCCGATCGGGAAGAACAGCTCGGGGTCCACGTCACGGCAGGCGGCTCGGTGGCGCCAGTCCATGCGTCCACTCCTTCGTATGAGGAGCCCTTGCGTCGGCTCCAGCGGCTCACTTTGTGAAGGGTTTCACTAATCAGCGCGAACGGATCCCCGGTCCGTGGTCCGGATCGGGGGACTGTCCGCTTGATCGCCGGTGGCCTGGGAGCGAGGTGGCCGCTCAAAGGTCCTACGTTCCGACGTCATCTTGAGATTGTCAGCCACGCTTAGTACACGCAAGAGGTTTGGGGGAACGTTTTGCCTGAAATGGATGTCGGATGCGTCACACAGGCTCGCACGTAACCGATTAGACCAAGACCTGTAACGCGTCGGGGATAGAACGGAACGTTATTCGTTCGACCTCTCCCAGGTAGTCGCCGTCCAGCTGGAACGCCACGGGGCGCCCGGCGCTCAGGGTGAACTCCTTCTCGTCGTGGAGCTGCACCAGGTGGCGACCCGTCGGCAGCGTGTCGCGCTCACCGAGGATCTGGGGCATCAGCTGGAGCATGAAGGGCAGGCCGAGACGCTGCAGGCCCAGGAGGTCGAGCCCGGTCTCGAAGCTCGCCCACGGGGTCGGGGAGACCGGCCGAGGGCCGATGTAGGACCACGGGGAGGTGTTGGAGACGACGGCCATGAAGATGCCGCCGGTCCGCGGCACCTCGGGGCCCTCGACGGTCATCGGCGGGTGACGTTTGTCGGTCGACAGATAGTGGTGTAACGCGGTGTTCACATAGCGGGTGGGTGTCGCCTTGCGGCCGGTGCCCCGCATCCCCTCGACCGCCCTGATCACCTCGGCGTCGTACCCCAGACCACTACAGAACGTGAAATATCTACTGTGGTCACCCCAGATCGCCTGACCGAGTCCGACGGTCCGCCTCCGGTCGTCGCGGATCGCCTCCAGGATCGCCCCCATCGCCTCGACCGGGTCGTTCGGCAGGCCCAGGGCCCTCGCGAAGACGTTCGCGCTGCCACCGGGGATCGCGAGCAGCGCGGGCCTGTCGATCGAGCTGCCCTCGTCGCCGGCCTTGCCGTCCACCGGGTCGAGCAGCCCGTTCACCGCCTCGTTGATGGTGCCGTCACCGCCCAGCACGGCCACCGCGTCGTAGCCGGAGGCGTGCGCCTTGCGGGAGAGCCGCATCGCGTGCCCCCGGTAGGCCGTCTCCTCGACGGTGAGGTTCATCGTCGCGCTCAGCGCTCTGATGAGAACGTCCCTGGTTCGCTGGTTGGTCGTCGTCGCCTTCGGATTCACCAGGAGCATCGCGCGCATGACCTCAGCGTATCCGCCGGAAACCGGGCTGAGGCGGCGGAAGGAGAAGGCCGATGCGCGGGGACGGAGAACGGCGTGGGGAGACTGTGAGGGGACTGCAGGAGAACTGCGGGGGACGGGGAACGGGGCCGGGGTGGGGGAAGAGCCGGGCGGCCATACCCGGCGATAGGGTTGCCCCGTGTCGAACCGTCCGATGACCCTCACCGTCGCCGCCGCCGTCATGGCACTGGAAGGCGCGACCGTCCTGCTCCTCGGCGGCTACGCCGGAGTGGAGACGGTGATCGGCCGGCCGTCCGACCTGATGACCTCGATCGCCGTCGCCGCGTTCGGGATCATCATCGGCGCGGCCCTGCTCTGGGTCGGCTGGGGAATGCTCCACTCGGAGCGATGGTCGCGGAGCCCGGGGGTGCTGACGCAGATCTTCGCCATCCCGGTCTCGGTCACGATGATCCAGTCCGACCAGCGGGTGATCGGCGTCTCGCTGATCCTCCTCGCGGTGATCGGACTGGTCACGCTGCTGTCCCCGCCGACGACACACGCCCTCTACGGAGACCACGACCAGCCCCCTCGCTAGTCGTCGACGGTGAGGCCCTCCCGGAGCTGGGCGAGGGTCCTGGCGAGCAACCGGGACACGTGCATCTGGGAGATGCCGAGCTCGGTGGCGATCTGCGACTGCGTCATGTTGCCGAAGAAACGCAGCAGCAGGATCCGCTTCTCACGCGGGGGCAGCCGCTCCAGCAGGGGCTTGAGCGACTCGCGGTATTCGACGCCCTCCAGGGAGTCGTCCACGATCCCGAGGGAGTCGGCCACCGCCGGCGCGTCGTCGTCGCCGGAGTCGGGCGCGTCGAGGGAGACCGTGGAGTAGGCGTTGGCCGACTCCAGCCCTTCGAGCACCTCCTCCTCGCTCATCTTCAGGAACGCGGCCAGCTCGGCCACGGTCGGCGCGCGCCCCTCCCGCTGGGAGAGCTCGCTGATCGCCTTGGTGAGCGAGAGCTTGAGCTCCTGCAGGCGGCGCGGCACGCGGACCGCCCAGCCCTTGTCGCGGAAGTGGCGTTTGATCTCGCCCACGATCGTCGGGGTCGCGTAGGTGGAGAACTCCACCCCGCGGCCGAGATCGAAGCGGTCGATCGACTTGATCAGCCCGATGGTCGCGACCTGGGTGAGGTCGTCCAGCCACTCACCCCGGTTGCGGAACCGGCGGGCGAGGTATTCGACGAGGGGAAGGTGGAGCTCGACGAGCTCGTCGCGAATGCGCTGACGCCGCGGGTCGTCGGAGGTCAACTCCACCAGTTCCGCGAAGAGCAGGCGCGCACGCACCCGGTCGGGCACCGCGTGGTCGCTGGCGGCCATGGCACGAGTCCTTTCCGTCACGCCGGCCTCGCCGCGCCTCGGCGCTTGCGGAGGACGATCGCCATACGGTCGGGGGAGTCGGTTACGGCATCCACATCGTCAGCCAGGGCGGTGAGCACCATCCACGCGAAGTCGTCGCGCTTCGGAGGGGTGCTCCCCACTGTGCTGACCTCGACCCGCACTTTCATCAGCTGCCCGGTGAGCTCGAACTCGGCGGTCAGATCTGTGCCGGGAACAGCCTGGGTCAGCAGCATCGCACACGCCTCGTCGACCGCGATCCGAAGATCCTCGATCTCGTCCAGCGTGAAGTCCAGCCGTACGGCGAGTGCGGCTGTCGCCGTACGCAGCACGGACAGATAGGCGCTCGTCGCCGGCAGCCGGACGCTCACCACGTCACGGATCCCGCCCACGCCGACCGCGGGCGCCTCGGTGTGTTCGGTCACGTTCCTCCTCGCAGAGTCGCTGACTGCAACCTACAGCCCTGAGACGGTGGTTGGCCCGCTTGGACTCGCGATCGGGGCGATTTGCCACCGTCAAGAGCCCATGAAGATACGCAAATAGGGCACTGTTTTTAATGACGGCTCCGACGCATCGCGGTCCTGGGCGGTGGCCGTACGGCGCCGACGTGCCGGTGTTCGGCCCGCCGGACGACCGGCGTCGGGGCCGGACGCCGTGACGGCGGCCCTCCTCGCGGGCCCCGATCCGGATCAAGGGGGTGTCCCGGGGACGTCTCCTCGATCCGGATCACCGGTGCCCTCTCACGACATCGTTGTGAGGGTTTTAAGCGGCCTTGGTCTCCCAGAAGATCTTGGAGATGTCGTCGATCTTGCCGAGGAGCTCGTCGGCCTTGGCGACGTCGAGCGTGCCCTTGCCGCCGGCCGCGCCCGCGAGCTTGGTGGCCTCCCAGAACAGCTGGTGCAGCTGCGGGTAGGTCTCCAGGTGCGGGGGCTTGAAGTAGTCGGTCCACAGCACCCACAGGTGGTGCTTGACCAGCTCGGCCCGCTCCTCCTTGATGGTGAGCGCGCGGGAGCGGAAGACCGGGTCCTCGTTCGCCGCGTACTTCTCCATGATGGCCTTGACGGACTCGGCCTCGATGCGGGCCTGGGCCGGGTCGTACACACCGCAGGGCAGGTCGCAGTGCGCGGAGGCGATGTGCTTGGGGCGCATAAGTCGTGCGAGCATCGGAAATCCTTCCTTGATGCCAGGTTCAGAATGGTCCGGTTAACGACCTTACTCGTCTCCGAATGCCCGCGTGGGAGGGGGTTACGCTCGATGAGAGTCCGTGTCGCGGGCGAGTCGATGTTGCCCGCGTTGCGGCCGGGAGACTGGCTCTGGGTGCGGCGCGGCGCGGTCGTGCGGCCCGGTGACCTGGTCGTCGCCCGGCTGCCGTCCGACCCCGCCGTGCTCATCGTCAAGCGCGCCGCGTGGGAGGCGGACGGCGGTTGGTGGCTGGAGAGCGACAACCAGCGCGCGCCGGGGCGGCGCGACAGCTGGGACTTCGGGGCGCTGCCCGCGTCCGCGATCGTCGGCCGGGTGGTGCTGCGCTACTGGCCGGGCCTCTGGCGGGCCGGGTAGGCCGTCCGGCGGCTCTGGTGGGACGTCCCCTGACCCTGACCGGGTTTTCCTGGTTTCCGCTGGTCGGGACGGCTGTTCCCCGCGGGGGTTTCCCGGTCGGAGCCGCTAGCCGACGACCTTCTGGCGGGCACGGTAGGCGGCGACGTTGGCCCGGCTGGCGCACCGCTCGGAGCAGTAGCGGCGCGACCGGTTGGAGGAGGTGTCGAGATAGGCCCTGCGGCAGGGCGGCGCCTGGCAGAGGCCGAGCCGGTCGACGCCGAGGTCGGTGATCATGGTGGCGAGTCCCATCACCGCGCCCACCGCGTACTGGTCGGCCATCCGGCCCCCCTCGGTGAGGTGCATGTGCCAGCGCTCGCCGTCGTGACCGGAGATCTGCGGCTGGACCGGGTGGTGGATGAGCAGCGAGTTGAGCCGGTCGACCACCGCCTCCTCGTCGCCGGCCTCCGCGGTCTCGAACACGATCATCAGCTCCTCGCGCAGGTCGCGCAGGGCCTCCAGGTCACTCCTGGTGATCCGGCAGCCTGGCCGGTAGCGGCCGCCCTCTTCCAGAAGCAGACGCAGCCCTTCGAGGCCGGTGAGCCGGTCGGGGCTGTTGATCAGTAGTACGGCCAGCTCCGCGTAGGAGGTGAGGTCCATCTGGGGATCCGTCGATGTAAGAGGCGGCATGGATTTCGAGTATTACACGATGTGGTGAGGCTAACACCCGGACGGCGAAAGTGAGTGGACTTCCTCCAGCGGAGGCAGTCTCAACATGTGGCACAATCGAGCAACGGGTGACCCCCGTACCCCTCCTGGCGACCGTGCCCAGTGAGCAGGCCCCGAGCGGCTACCGAAGCCCGGGACGGCTCCTCCGGCCGCCTCCGAAGGAAACATCCGTCTGTCTGACATGAACTACAGGGGTCGCTGTGGCCGTCACGCCATCCTCCGTCTCTCTCGAATCTCTCGATGCCCTCGATCTGGATCCGGCCTTCGCCCTGCACCGCGGCGGCAAGCTGGAGGTCCGCTCCACCGTCCCGGTCCGCGACGCCGACGACCTGGCACTCGCCTACACGCCGGGTGTGGCCAGGGTCTGCAGCGCGATCGCCGACGAGCCCGAGCTGGCCAAGGACTACACCTGGATCTCCAACGTGGTCGCCGTGGTCTCCGACGGCACCGCGGTGCTCGGTCTCGGAGACATCGGGCCCGCCGCCGCCATGCCGGTGATGGAGGGCAAGGCGCTGCTGTTCAAGCAGTTCGCGAACGTCGACGCGGTGCCCATCTGCCTCGACTGCACCGATGTGGACGCGCTGGTCGAGACGATCGTCCGGCTCGCCCCCTCCTTCGGCGGGATCAACCTCGAGGACATCAGCGCGCCCCGCTGCTTCGAGGTCGAGGCGCGGCTGCGCGAGATCCTCGACATCCCCGTCTTCCACGACGACCAGCACGGTACCGCGATCGTCGCGCTGGCCGCGCTGAAGAACGCCGCACGGCTGACCGGCCGCTCGCTGGAAGACCTGCGGGTTGTGGTCGCCGGCGCCGGCGCCTCCGGGATCGCGGTGAGCAGGATCCTCCTCAACGCCGGCATCGGCGACATCGCGGTCGCCGACTCCAAGGGGCTCATCCACGAGGGCCGCGACGGGCTCAACCCGATCAAGGAGGCCCTGGCGCGCGACAGCAACCGGGCGGGCCTGCGCGGTTCCACCGAGCAGGCGCTCGCGGGGGCCGACGTGTTCGTCGGGCTGTCGGGCTCGACGGTCTCGGAGGAGGCGATCGCGTCGATGGCCTCGGAGTCGATCGTCTTCGCGCTGTCCAACCCCACTCCCGAGGTGCGGCCGGAGATCGCGCGCAAGTACGCGCGGGTGGTCGCGACCGGCCGCTCCGACTTCCCCAACCAGATCAACAACGTGCTCGCCTTCCCCGGCGTCTTCCGCGGGGCGCTCGACGTGCGCGCCACCACGATCACCGAGAACATGAAGGTCGCCGCGGCCGAGGCGCTCGCCGGGGTGGTCGCGGACGACGACCTCTCGGCCGACTACGTGATTCCCAGCCCGTTCGACGAGCGCGTGGCCCCGGCGGTCATCGCCGCGGTCGCCACGCAGGCCCGTGCCGACGGGGTCGCCCGCCTCTAGGAGACACCGCACAGGTCACGGACGGTTCCCGGATCGGAGAGGTCGCTCGCCTCCGGGGGCACCTCGTCGGAGGGGCCGCTCGGCTCCAGGGACACCTCACCGGCAGCGTGATCACCGACGCCCCTCGCCCGAACGGCGAGGGGCGTCGGTGCTTTCCGGAAACCCCGACGTTCGTCACGGATCGTGCTATAAAAAGAGCCCTCAGTTACCTATGTACGTAAGGCGTGCATCAGGTGGCCGGTGCGCGCACGGCCGGATCGCGCGCGTCGTCGGCACGCAGACGGTTCTCGCGGTGAGGGGAGCTATGGAACGCGAGCCCAACCGACTACTCCAGAGGCTCATCGCCGAGGCGGGCTTCACCCACAAGGGGCTGGCCCGCCGGCTCAACGATCTCGGCGCGGCTCGTGGCCTGTCCGGTCTGAGGTACGACCACAGTTCCGTGCTGCGCTGGATCGCGGGCCAACGGCCCAGGGACCCGGTCACCGGACTGCTCGCCGAGATCTTCGCGCTCCGGCTCGGCAGGGCCGTGAGCCCCGAGGATCTCGGCCTGTCGGCCGTTCTGACGCCGCTCGACCTCGGGCAGGAGTTCGACCACACGTGGCAGGAGGGAATCTCGACCGTGACAGCACTGTGGCGCGGGGACGTGGAGAGACGCAGGTTCTTACTCGACTCCACCTTCGCGATCGGGGCCGGGTCCGCCGGGGCGGTGCGCTGGCTCACCCTTCCGTTGGAGGGCCGCCCCGAGGGGCAGGGCACCCGGCGCGTCGGCATGGACGACATCGCGGCGATCCGGGAGGTCACCCGGTCTTTCGGGGAGCTGGACAACAGGTTCGGCGGCGGAAGAGTCCGTCCCGCTGTCGTGAAATATCTGGACACGTCGGTCGCGCCGCTCCTCGCCGACGGCTCGTACGCCGAGAACACCGGCAAGGCGCTGGCCTCGGCCGCCGCCGAGCTGACCCGGCTGGCCGGATGGATGGCCTACGACCTGGAGCAGCACGGCCTGGCCCAGCGCTACCTGATCCAGGCACTGCGCCTGGCGCGCGGGGCGGGCGACCACGGGCTCGGCGGCGAGATCCTCGCGGGGATGAGCCACCAGGCCGTATACATAGGACAGCCCGCCCACGCGCTCGACCTGGCCAGGGCGGCCCAACTCTCGGCCCGGCGGGCGGGGATCTTCGCGCTGCTCGCCGAGACGCACGTGCTGGAGGCCCACGCGCACGCGGCACTGGACGACCGCGCGGCGTGCGCGAGCTCCCTCCACGAGGCCGAGCTCTCCTTCGACCGGCGCAGGGCCGGCCACGAGCCCGACTGGATCTCCTACTTCGACGAGGCCTACCTGGCGGCGAAGATCGCGCACTGCGGGAGACGGGCCGGGCACGGTGGGGCACGCGAGACGCTCGCTGGAGATGGACGGGCGCTACGTACGCGGGCGGATGTTCAACCTGTCGCTGCTCTCGGCCGGACTGCTCGCCTCGGGGGAGTTGGAGGAGGCCTGTTCCGTCGCGGTGGAGGCGCTGGAGCTGGCGAAGGGCCTGGAGTCGGCCAGGACGCGGTCGTACGTCGCCGACCTGCGGCGCAGGCTGGAGCCCTACGCCGCCGAGCGGTCGGTGGTGGAGCTGAACGAGCGGGTGAGGGAGCTCGACTCCGCCTGAGCTCGATCTTCACTGAGCGCCGTCCCGTTGGCGCGGCCCTCGTGAGGAGGTTCTTGTGAAGGGGGAGAGGCGTTCTCTCAGAGGCCGGCTGCTGTCTGCACGCTCGGGGAGCCCGCTGCGAGAAGACCGGATTCGGTGGGGGAATGGCCGAGGGGGGTCCGGCTGGTGCCGGACCCCCCTCGGGTGATGCTTTGGGTGGAGCTGGTGTTGCTGTGGGTCTGAGGTTTGGACCCTCAGGCCCGGGTGATCGTCAGGAAGCTACTACTTCTTGACGATCGAGCCCGACCACACCGCGGCGGCCTTCTTGTAGATGACCGCGGTCTCACCGTCGAAGTACGGCGAGGTGATGAGGTCGTAGCGACCGTTGCTGTCCTGGTCACCGAAGAGGCTGGTGACACCGTTGACGTAGCCCAGACGCTTGGCGTTGCTGTACTTGGCGAGCCAGGGGCCACCGTCGGCGCCGGGGGTGAAGGAGCTCTTGAGGCCAACGTGCTCCTCAACCTTCGTGGCGGCCTGGACGTACTTCTGGGCGTTGGTCTTGCCGTAGGTCCACTTCGGCGTAACGCCGGTGTAGGCCTTGTTGCCGTCGGGGTGCGCGTCGGCCGGGTAGCCGAACACGAACACCGTCTGCTGGGGCTTCTGGTTCCAGGTGAAGCCCTGGCCGCCGACGTTGTCACCGAGCTTGCCGACATCGGCGATCGGGGTGATGAAGTGGCGGAAGATCACGTACTTGACGGACTCCGTGTTCTTCGTGTACTTGATCACGAAGTACTCGGTGATGGTGTAGTTGCCCTTACCATCGGTCGCCTTGTAGCCAAGACCCTTGTAGTTGTCGTACTCGGTCTTGGTCACGTCGGTGGTCTTCGACGCGAGCTTGGAGCCCGCAGCCGGCCAGTGCTGCTTGGAGAGCTGGCTCCAGCCGTTGCCGACCTTCTTGTAGACCTTGCCGCCCAGAACACCGTAGGTGGAGCTCTCGACCTTCTCCCACGTCCACTTGTCGACCTCGACGGAGATCGGGGAAGCGTCGGCGTGGTTGGGGCCGACCTCGTCGGACGCCTTGACGTCCTCGACCTTGCCGATGTAACCCTTCTGGGTCAGCTTGTCGTAGGTCTCGAAGTCCTTGACTTCCTCGGCCTTCTCGTACTTCTGGCCGTCGTAGGCCTGGAACTCCTTGTAGGTGACTTCCTTGGCGCCGCCACCGATCTGGACACCGTTGTACACGGTCACGAACGCGTAGTCGCGGTC
>NZ_JBEZEL010000031.1:0-30569 GCF_040648855.1 Streptosporangium sp. NPDC049078 | reverse complement strand
TTGGTCTGATGTGGAACGCCTCTTGCGTCCCATGCGTCAGTAAAGGGATTGCCAGAAACATACAGCGCCGATCTTGAACACCGGAAGCCGGTTCGAGAGGGAAGAAGCGGGCCCGGCAGGCCGAGACCGTTTCGTGATGTTTAAGCACCCTTGATGCTGGTGTTGTGATTGAGGTTGGCTCGGGTTGTTTCCGCAGTTAGAGGTAAGTGTGAGGTGAAAGTAGCCAATGAAGTGTGGTCGGCTGGTTACAGTGAGTCATGATCGATATGTGATGCAGATCACATTGAGTTGATGGCACCGATTTCGTGGTGGGCACGTCTAAAGCGTTCACATCCGGTCGAAGAGACTTCCGGATCGCCCCGTGAAACGCTTTCTCGGCTCCGGAAATCCACTTCTTCACCCCCGGGAAACGGGTGCGGGACCCGGCGCTGCGCGCCGGGTCCCGCGAATGGTGAGAGAAAGCCTCTCAGGAGACGAGAGTCACCTGTAGAGCTCGCCGTTCGGGCCGACGATCCTGCCGGACCACACGTTGGCGGCCTTCTTGTAGATGTCGGCGGTCTCGCCGTCGAAGTACGGCGAGGTGATGAGGTCGTAGCGGTCGTTGCCGTCCTGGTCGCCGAACAGGCTGGTGACGCCGTTGACGAGCCCCAGGCGGGTGGAACTGCTGTACTGCGAGATCCACGGTCCGCCGTCGGCGCCCGGGGTGAGGGCGCCCTTGAGGCCGACGTGCTCCTCGACCTTGTGCGCCGCGGAGACGTACTCCTTGCCCGACGTCTTGCCGTACACGTACTTGGGCGTCACGCCGGTGTAGGGCTTGTTGCCGTCGGGGTGCGGGGCGGTGGGGTAGCCGAAGGCGTAGACGGTCTTGCCGGTCCTCTGGTTCCAGGTGAAGCCCTGGCCTCCGACGTTGTCGCCGAGGCGGCCGACGTCCTTCGACAGCAGGATGTGGTAGCGCGAGCCACGTGACCACTTGGGGCCGCTGAACCCGTTGTACTCACGCTTGGTGACCTGCTTGACCCCGTTGAAGGCGACGCCGTTGTAGACCGTGACGAAGGCGTAGTCCTTGTCGTAGTCCTCGTAGTTGGCGAAGTCGTAGTGCGTCCACGCCGACTTGCCGACGTAGATGCCCCACGGGGTCTTGCCCTGGTAGTAGCCGGGGACGAAGACCCACTTGTCGAAGGTGTCGCTGTTGCTGCCCGGGTCGTAGACGCAGTGGCCGGCCGTGGCGACGAGGTTGCGGTACCTGCCCTGGATGGAGGTGGCCGAGCACCACCGGTACTGACCGTTGACGACGAAGAACACCTTGCCGATGGTCCTGGGCAGGTTGACGTTCTTGGCGGTCGACGGGGTGCCCTTCTGCGAGCCGGTCGGGCCGACGCTGCCGGGCCTGCCGTCGGGGGAGAAGCCGCCGCCGACCTTCATCTTCGGTGCCCCGGGATCGGGGTTGTAGACCGTCGCCCTCTTGAGGGCGGCGAAGTTCGAGGCCGCCCAGAAGTTGATGACCGAGATCGCCGAGGCGTTGTTCCTCGCCATCGGGTCGGTCGCCCAGTCGGGGGCCGCCTGGGCGGTGCCGACCAGGGTGGTGCTCAGCAGGGCGGTGGCGGCTGCGACGCCACCGAGGGGGAGAAGAGAGTGCTTCAAAAGACGAGCTCCTTGCGCTGCAACGTTCCCGGACATCCGGGAACTGCGGGACGACAAGCAACCTATGCAGCGATCGGCGGAGCAAACCCCGGATAAGGGTCTCTTAAGTCTCTCTTAAGGCGGAGTTATGTTCGGGGTGCCTGCTGGGTCGCGGCCCAGTGGTAGACGACGTAGGTCGACGCGATGAAGTACGGCGAGGAGATCCTGTCGAACCTGCGGTCGGTGTTGACGTCCCAGGCGAAGCTGTTGACGCCGTTGAGATAGCCGAGGCCGTTGCTGTAGGAGATCAGCCAGGGACCACCGCTCGCGCCGTTGGTGAAACCGCAGGTCAGCGCGATGCCCTGCTCGACCAGGCGGGTGGGGGCCTTCACCTTGATGGTGCGCCCGTCGCACCACTTCAGCCGCTGACCGTCGTAGGGCCGGTAGCCGTCGGGGTGCGGGGCGGCGGGGTAGCCGAAGGCGACCGTGGACAGGCCGGTGCCGCGGTTGGTCACCAGGCCCTGCCCGCCGACGTTGTCCTCCAGGCTCCCGACGCTCTCCATCTCGTAGCTGCCGGAGGTCTTGCCGGCCTTCCACCTGAAGCCGTCGTGCACGGTGACGAACGCGTAGTCGTAGTCGTAGTCGCCCTGGCCGACGAAGTCCTCGTGCAGGTTGAGCGAGTGACCGACGTAGATCCCGTACGGGGTGTTGCCCTTGTCGTAGCCGGGGATGAAGATCCAGTATTCGGCCTGGCTGCCCGACTTGGCGTCGTAGGCGCAGTGCCCGGCCGTCGCGACCAGATTGCGGTTGGCCGCCGCCACGGAGGAGGCGGAGCACCAGTAGTCCTTGGCGCCGATCCGGAAGAACACCTTGCCCACGGTCACCGGTGAGCCGCCGGAGGACGGGACCCGCTTCTTCGGGAGAGTGGGCTTGACGACCGGTGCGGCCTTCCCGGACGTGGTGGAGTTCTTCCCGCCGGTGGTCGCGCTGCTCTCCCCATTCCCGGACGCCGCGGCGGCCGTGGCGCTTCCCGGTGTGGCGCTCCCCGAGGGGCCACTGGAGGAGGGGGACGCGGAAGGGGGCGACGCGGAGGAGGGGGGATTGCCGGGCGTGGCCGGCACGTTGTCCATCGCCTGCTTGAGCCTGGCCGGGCTCCAGTACTCCGCGATCCGTTTCATGTCGGCGCTGCTCTTGGTCAGCGTGATCGAGGTGATCCCGTTGGGAGCCCCGTACATCGGGGCGGCCGCCGCGCTCCCGGCGAACGCGAACGTCGCGGTCACACAGGCGGCGACCAGCCCGCCGAGTGTGGCCGTGAGCCGCTGAGCGCGGGAGGACATCGGGGGATCCTTTCCGGGGACCGGGGAGTTTCTGGTGGCTACCAGGGGCGCAAGGGGTGATTTTTCCAGATCAACTTGGTTTTGGGCAGTTCGTTGGACCGATCCGCTCTTACTCTGTTACCTGATCAGTGTGCCTGACGGTGTATAAGCACCCCGTGAAGGTGGAAAAAGGGGCCCGATGTGCACCGGGCCCCTTCTCGTTCACGAAGCCTGTGCCTAGGCGGGAAGCTTCCCGGTCCAGAGGTTGGCGGCGTGCTTGTAGATGCCGTACGTCTCACCGTTGAAGTACGGGGTGGTGACGCGGTCGTAGCGCTTGTTGCCGTCGCTGTCGATCGTGAGGCTCACGACACCGTTGAGGTAGCCGGTCCGCTTGGCGTTCTTGTACTGCAGCAGGAAGGGTCCGCCGCTCGCGCCCGGGGTGAAGGCGCACTTGATCGCCTGGTGCTCCTCGGCCTTGTAGGCCGCCACGACGGGCGCGGCGGTGGTCGTGCCGTAGCACCACTTCATCGTGTGGCCGGAGTACGGCTTGTTGCCGTCGAGGTGGGCCGAGGTCGGGTAGCCGAACGTGAAGACCTTCTTGCCCAGCTTCTGGTTCCAGCTGAAGCCCTGGCCGCCGACGTTGTCGCCGAGACGGCCCGCGTCGGCCACCGTCGAGATGTAGTGACGGTAGATCACGTACTTCACGGACGCGGTCTTCTTGATGTACTTCACCACGAAGTAGTACGTGATGGTGTAGTTGCCCTTGGAGTCGATCTTCCGGTAGCCAAGGCCCTTGTAGGCGTCGTACTCGGTCTTGGTGACGTGGTCGACGCGGGTCTCGAGCTTGGAGCCGGCCTTGGGCCAGTCGGACTGCGGCAGGTCCTTGCCCTTGAGCGTGACCTTGTCGTTCTTCAGGCCGTAGACCTCGCCGGCGACCTTCTCCCAGGTCCACTTGTCCGTCTCGGTGGCGACGGCGAGGGCACCCTTGAACTGGGGGCCGACCTCGTCGTCGGAGGAGACGTTCTCGACCTTGCCCAGGCCGCCCTTCTGGGTCCACCTGTCGTAGGTCTCGAAGTCGACCGTGGTGGCCGACTCACGGCCGACGCCGCCCTTGTCCATGTGCGCCTTGAAGGTCTTGTAGTCGACCTCCTTCTCCGGCTGCTGCTTGATGCCGTTGTAGACGTTGACGAAGGCGTAGTCGTAGTCGTAGTCCTCGTAGACCGTGAAGTCGTCGTGGGTGTTGACCTTGGCGCCGACGTAGATGCCCCAGGGAGCCTTGCCCTGGTAGTAGCCGGGGATGAACACGAAGTTGCCGTACGGCTTGTTCGTGTCGGTGTCGTAGACGCAGTGGGCCGCGGTGGCGACCAGGTTGCGGAACTTCGACTGCACGGCGGTGCCGGAGCACCAACGCTCCTTGCCCTTGTCGTCGACGAAGAAGACCTTGCCGACGGTGATGGGGAGGTTCACGTTCCGCGACTTGCCGGCGCTCTTGCCGCCCTCACCGGTGGGGGCGACGACGCCGGGCTTGCCGTCCGCGGCGGCCTTGGCGGCGCCCGTCTTGGTCAGCTTGGCGGAGACGGTGGAGTCGGCGGTGTAGGTCGACGCCGACTTGAGCTTCGATGCCGTCCAGTAGCCCGCGATGGCCTTCGCGTTACCGGAGGGGGTGAGGGCCGACGACTTGATGTCGGGGTCGGCCGTGCTCGCCTGTGCGGTGGCGGGGAGGGTGGCGCCGATCATCGTGGCGGCGGCGAGGGCACCGCCCACGGGGAGGATGAGGCGCTTGGCTCGGGAGTTCAATGAAGCTCCTTCTTTGTCATGGGTCGTCGCTCGGGACGGCAACCCACGCATGCGTAAAGAGACAAGAGGTGACCGTACTCGGTAAAGATGGGTTAAAAAGCTATAAAACGGGCAGTCAGTTGGACCGTTATGTGTTTGTTACAGAATCCATGGAACCGGGAACCCTCAGGGACCGTCTGATCTACTTCACCTTGATCGGGTCCTCCGCCGCAGGTCATGTGACCGTATGAACTGGGGAAACGCCGGGGCTGGTAGCCGTCTCACGAGTGCGGGAGAGGGCAGGCTGAGTCGCGGCATCCGCGTCACACGTCATCGGGGGATCTCATGCGGCGTCGTCTTCTCTGCCTGGCTCTCGCCGGCCTCCTCCAGTTCTCGGGCACGGCCACAGCGTCCGCAGTGTCCGCAGTGTCCATGCCGCCCCGCGACCCCGTTCCCGGACCGCGGGAGACATGGCCGTTTCCGCGTCCCGATGACCGGGGACCGCAGGTGACGAGACCGTTCCCGCTCCATCCGGGCGAGCCCGCCCAGATCATGCCCGCACCGGTGAGACCGTTTCCCGGGGAAATGCCCTCGCGTAGCGGCAAGGTGCTCGTGCTGAGCCTCGCGCGGGGAGAGAAACCTCTGCCCGCGCTTGGCCACGCCCTGCTGCTGTGCGATCGGCCCGGCGGCACCCACCCCGACGCGGTCCACGCGTGCGCGGTGCTCGCCAACATGCTGGGCGATCCCGGCAAGCTCAAGCCGAGGCCGGGGGTGGCCTGCACATTGGAGTACGACCCGGTCACGGTGACCGCCACCGGGATCTGGAACGGTCGCTTCATCCGGTTCGAACGCACCTACGGCAGCCTCTGCTCGATGCGGGTCGCCACCGGCCCCCTCTTCGCCTTCACGGACGACCTTGGGAGGTCGGTGGGTGCATAGAACGTTCCCGGGCGAAGTGGCGGCCTTCCCCGAAGCGATCCGGAGACCGGGTTCGTGGTCGGCCGCCACCCGTACGGGGCGGGTCCTCCTCGTTCACTCCGGCCGGCCGAATGGCCTTACAGCCGGCCGGAGCGCGCGAGTCAGCTGGTCCAGCGGTTGGCCGCGGTCTTGTAGACCTTGTAGGTGTCGCCGTTGAAGTACGGCGAGGAGATCTTGTCGTACCGGTCGTTCTTGTCGGTGTCCCAGGCGATGCTGTTCACGCCGATCAGGTAGCCGGTCCGGCTGGAGTTCTTGTACTTGTAGATCCAGGGGCCGCCGCTCGCGCCCGAGGTGAAGGCGCACTTGAAGCCGACGTGCTCCTGGACGTTGTACTTCGGCGCGGCCGGCATGGCGCCGGTCGTGCCGTAGCACCACTTCATCGTGCGGCCGGAGAAGGGCTTGTCGCCGTCGGGGTGCAGGCCGGCCGGGTAGCCGAAGGAGAAGACGGAGTTCTTCACCTTCTGGTTCCAGGCGAAGCCCTGCCCGCCGACGTTGTCGCCGAGACGGCCGACGTTCTTGATGATCGGCTGCCACTTGCCGTCCTTGTCCTTCTCCCAGTTCACCTTGAACCCGGAGTGGACGTTGACGAAGGCGTAGTCGTAGTCGTAGTCCTCCTTCACCACGAAGTCGTCGTGCGCGTTGAACCACTTGGCCGCGTAGATGCCGTAGGGGTTCTTGCCGTCCCACGCCTGGTTGCCGTCCCAGTAGGACGGGATGAAGATCCAGTTGTCGTAGAACTGGTTGGTCTTCACGTCGTAGACGCAGTGCGCGGAGGTGGCGACCACGTTGCGGTACTTGCCCTGGACCGAACTGCCTGAGCAGTACTTCCAGCTCTTCGGGTCCGCCGGGTTGGCGCCGGGCAGGGTGAAGAAGATGCGCCCGACGGTGTTGGGCAGGTTCACCTGCTTGCTCTTGGCGGACTTGGTGCCCTCCGCGCCGATCGGCGGGACCGACCCGCCGGGGCCGTCGGGGCCCGCGGCGTTGGAGGACTTGCCGCCCTTGACGCTCAGGTCGACGTCGCCGGTGGCGTCGGTGGCCTTGCGCATGCGCTCGGGCGACCAGAAGGCGGTGGCCTCGCCTGCCGTCTCGGAGGCGGCGGAACTGACCACGTCCTTGGGGGCCGTACCGGCGTTGGCACCGGTGGTGGCGCCGATCACTCCGGCGATCACGAGAACGCCGGTGAGGGGGATCGTGAGGCGCCGTGCTCGGGAATTCATGAAGCTCCTTTCGTTCTCAGCGGGGAGACGGGACTTCTCCTCGCCGGGAAAACGATCGGAACGTTACTGACTGGATCGAGCACTCGGCGGGAATTGACGGGAAAAAGTCTCGGCCGGTTCCATCCGATGCTGTCTCGTTATTTAAATAGCTATTTGTTATAGCTTAACGAATAGGCATTTCAGCAGCTCACCATAGCTGCGTGGCGAGCTCCGAGGCATCGCCGGCACCATCGGTAACAGCGATTATCCAGAGTTTCTCAAGTAACTCCGACACCTTCCGGCCGTGGGGCGAAGTGACGTTCTTGATGCTGTGTCTCGGCCTCTCATGGTCATTTTCCAGAAGACGGTACCGGGTTGTCGCGGGGTTCACCGTGGGCATCGAATCTGATTCGTGACGGTACTGACACGGGTGCCGAGACCGCCGAGCCCCGAAGATGGGGCCGAGAACCGTACCTTCCGCAGGAGGCGGCCGAAGACGTGGCCGGTGGGCAGCACGACATCATCGAGGCGAGGTCCCAGGGGGGACCGTGGCGCTGGATCGCCGGCGCGGCGCTGGTCGCACTCGTGGCGTGGAACCTGCTGACGGGCCGGGAGCCGGACGTGGTTCCGCCGCCCCCGCCGCAGCCGGTGCCCACCCGGGCGGGCGTCGTCGCGGAGCAGGTCCCGAACGTGCTTCACCCGCGGTTTCGCCAGGAGGGCGGCAGGGAGATCATCGACGTGGTCTTCCCCGACGGCTCGGCGGCGGAGGTGAGCTATCCGGCGGAGGTGGGACTCGCCAAGCTGGGGGTGCGGCCCGCGATGTCGGGCCGGCTCGACGGCGACCCCGGTCCTTACCGGCAACTGAACGTGCCGTCGGGAGGCCCGGCGGGGGTCTCCCAGGGACGGCCGATGATCCGGCAACTGGTCAAGGGGGTCACGCTCTGGCCTCCCATGAGCGCGGCCGAGGGGGAGGTGCTGCTGTTCGCGTTCGACCCGTGGTTCGTGGCGCTACGCGACCTCAAGAACGGCATGCCCTTCGAGCAGCGGATGCTCTGGGCGCGCAACCTGCGCGGCAGGGTGACCAAGGGCGGCTACCTCGTGCTCGACGCCAGGCCCCCGCTGCGGCTGGCCGCGCGGGGAGAGACCCTGCGCGGTGAGCCGCTGGGGCCGCAGCTGTGGTTCGGCGGGGCCAGGGAGACGCTGCTGGTGCTGGCTCCGATCCCCGGCTGCGACGTCGCGTCGATCGAACTCTCCGTCGTCGAGCGGCGGCGCCGCTTCTCCGCCGAGAGCTGCCAGGACGACGTGTACGTCGCGGCCTCGGGGGAGCAAGGACACGTCGAGCGGACGATGGCGGGCATAACCGTCAGGCGGACGACGTAAGGGGGGCCGATCGCACGGGCCGCGTTCGCGGTGGCCGTCGCGGGCGTGCGGGGACGGGCTCGCGGATCGCGTGTCGTCGTGTGACCGGCGCGGGGGACACCCCGTTCGCGGTGGACCCGACGCGGACGGCGTAGGGTGCGGCCATGTTCGCTGTAACCGCCACGCGGATCGATCCCGACAATCCTCTCGACGGCCTCACGCTCGGTGAGCGCCCGGAACCCAAGGTTCCCGACGGGTGGGCCACCGTCACGGTGAGAGCCGCCTCGCTCAACCATCACGACCTGTTCAGTCTGCGGGGGGTGGGGCTTCGCGAGGAGCAACTCCCGATGGTGCTCGGCGCCGACGCCGCCGGGCTGGACGAGGACGGCAACGAGGTCATCGTGCACTCGGTGATCGGCAGCGGGGCCGACGAGACACTCGACCCGAAACGCTCCCTGCTCTCGGAGAAATACGACGGCACCTTCGCCGAGCGGGTCACCGTGCCCCGGCGCAACCTCGTGCCCAAGCCCGCCGGGCTCAGCTTCGAGGAGGCCGCCTGCCTGCCGACCGCCTGGCTGACCGCCTTCCGCATGCTGTTCGACAAGGCGGGCCTTGAGCCGGGCTCGACCGTGCTGGTCCAGGGCGCGGGCGGCGGAGTGGCCACCGCGCTGATTCTGCTGGGCCGGGCCGGGGGATACCGGGTCTGGGTGACCAGCCGTTCGGAGAGCAAGCGGGCGCGGGCTCTGGAGTTGGGCGCCGACCAGGCGTTCGAGAGCGGTGCCCGGCTGCCCGAGCGGGTCGACGCGGTGATGGAGACCGTCGGCCAGGCCACCTGGGGGCACTCGCTGAAGGCGTTGCGTCCCGGCGGCCGGATCGTGGTCTCCGGCGCGACCAGCGGCGCGGCCCCGCCGGCCGACCTGAACCGCGTCTTCTTCCTGCAGCTTTCCGTGATCGGCTCCACCATGGGCACCCGCGACCAGCTGGGCAGGCTGGCCCGCTTTCTGGAGCAGACCGGCACTCGCCCGCTGATCGACCGCGTCCTGCCGATGACCGAGGCGCGCGAGGGCTTCGCGGCGATGTACGAGGGCGAACTCTTCGGAAAGGTCGTCTTCACCCTGCCGGGATGAGCCCGGCCGATCCCGTGGGTCGTCCGGGCGGCGCACGGGTCGCCCGGCCCCGTGGGGCGACCAGTGGAACCCTGGGCGCGGCCTGTCCCCTGGCCAGCCGGGCCACGGGCCGGCGGGTCAGGCGGCCGGAGGCTCACCGGCTCCGGGGCCGCCATCTCACGGAGACCGTCGGGCGCGGTACGTCACGACCGGCGGGTGCCGTACGGGGCACCGCCGCAGATCATCGGAGCGTTTCGCGGATGCGGCGGGCCGCGTCGTACAGGGCGTCCTGGGCGGTCGCGAGGGTCTCCTCGCTGACCTGCGCGGACGCCGCGTCCCTGCGGACCTCCTCGACGAACTCGGCGAGCATCTGCCCGAGCCGGGCGTCTCCCGCGCGTGACCCCTCGCCGGTGAAGCCGTCGGCCCAGACGCGCTTCCACTCGTCCTTCCACGCGTCGGTCTGGCGCTGCCACTCCTGTTTCTGGCGCTGCCATTCCGTCTTCTGCTCGCGCCAGACCCTGCGCGAGTCCTGCTCGGAGCCCTGGCGGACGTCGCGCGCCATCTGGGTGAGCTCCTCGCGCAGCGACTTGACCGTGTCGCGCACGTCCTCCTTCACCTCGCGGGCGATGTCGCGGACGGAGTCGGAGATCTCCTGCTCCAGGTCGGCGAGCTCGTCGAGCCGCCCGTTGAGCTCGGCGCGGCCCCGGTCGCTGATGGTGAAGACCTTCTTGCCGTCCACGACCTCGTGGGTGACGAGGCCCTCCTCCTCCAGACGGGCGAGGCGCGGGTAGATCGTGCCGGGGGAGGGTGAGTAGACGCCGAGGAAGCGGTCCTGGAGGAGCCGGATCACCTCGTAGCCGTGACGCGGGCTCTCCTCCAGCAGCTTCAGGAGGTAGAGCCGGAGCCTTCCGTGGCCGAAGACCGGGCTCATGCCTGTGATCCCTTCAGGAGGGTGACGTCGGCGGAGACGGTGTTGGCCGTGAGCGAGGCCATGCCGCCGCCGATCCGGCCGCCCAGTGTCTTCGCGCCGGGCTGGACGGAGTGGTCGAGCTCGGTGAAGCCGGTGTCGAGTCTGCCCGAGGTGGAACGGAGCTTGACGTCGGTCTCGACCGTGTACGGGAGCCGGAGCACGATGTCGCCGGAGACGCTGTTCATCGTGACGTGGCCGGTCGGCGGGAGCTCCAGATCGGCGGTGATTTTGCCGGAGATGGTGGTGACGCTCAGCCGCCGGGGTGTGCCCTGGGCGACGGTCAGCTCGCCGGAGACGCTCTTGAACGAGAGGTCTCCGACCAGGCCGCGGCTCTCCACGGCGCCGGAGACGGTGTCGGCGTTGATCTCGCCGCTCACCCCGTCGAGCACGATCTCGCCGGAGACGCTTTTGACCGAGGTGCGGTCCTCGAACCCGGCGACGACCGCGGACGCGGAGACCACGCCCACGTTGACCGGGCAGTTCTTCGGCACGGTCAGGGTCAGCGTGGCCCTGCGGCGCCCGGGGCGAAGCCAGCCCAGCAGACCGTCCCAGGTGAGGTCCTTGTAGGTGACGGTGAGCGTGCCGTCGTCGTCGTGGGTGACGAGCAACGGCGGGCTGTCGACCTCGGTGACCTCAAGTGTGGGAGGGCCGTCGCTGGCCAGCACCGCCAGCTTTCCCGCCACGATCCGCACGTTGAGTTTTCTCACGGAGTCGAAGGTGAGCTGCTCTGGTTTCTCGATCGTCCACTGCCGCATGTGCGTGACCTCCTTCTGGTGAACACGATATGTCGCGTCCACCGGAAGGTCAAGATATATCGTGTTTTTGTCAGTCGTCCTCGTCGTCCAGCCGCGCCAGCCAGGTGGCGAGCCGTTCCACCGGCGTCTCGAAGTCGGGGTTCAGATCCACGAACTCGCGCAGGCGCTCGGCGAGCCACACCACGGTGACCTCCTCCTCGCCCCGGCGCGCGACCAGCTCCTCGATGCCCCGATCGGTGAAATACATCACGTTCTCCTTCAGTGACGCTGATGACGCCGTGGTCATCGTCGCGATCTCGCGGTGACGCCCGCGACAACGGGGAAGTCCCCCGCAAGGGCTCCTGCGGGGGACTTCCGTGGTGACGCCTGTCTTGGACCTGCCGGTCGCCTAGCCGAAGATCTCGCCGAGCATCTGCTGCAGCTCGACCTCGTGGGTGGAGTGCGAGCCGGTCGCCGGGGAGGAGTTGGCCTTGCGGGAGACCCGCTTGATCGAACGCCCGCCGAAGACACCCGGATTCTCGGCCATCTTCAGCCCCAGGAACGGCCACGGACCCATGTTGAGCGGCTCGTCCTGCGCCCACACCAGCTCGATGTCGGCGGAGTAGCGGCTCAGCTCGGCCTCCAGCGGGTCGCCGGGGAACGGGTAGAGCCGCTCAAGGCGGACGATCGCCACGTCGTTGCGGCCCTGCTTGTCGCGGGCCGCCGCGAGGTCGTAGTAGAGCTTGCCGGAGACCAGCACGACCTTGCGCACCTCGGCCGGGGGAGCCGTGGTGTCGCCGAGCACCGGCCGGAACGACCCCGAGGTGAAGTCGCTCACCGCCGAGATCGCCGCCTTGTGCCGCAGCAGCGACTTGGGCGTGAACACCACCAGCGGGCGGTGCCGGTTCGACAGCGTCTGCCAGCGCAGCAGGTGGAAGTAGTTGGCCGGGAGCGTGGGCTGGGCCACGGTCATGTTGTCCTGGGCGCACATCTGCAGGAAGCGCTCGATGCGGGCCGAGGAGTGGTCGGGGCCCTGACCCTCGTAGCCGTGCGGCAGCAGCAGGACGACGCCGGAGCGCTGGCCCCACTTCTGCTCACCCGAGGTGATGTACTCGTCGATGATCGACTGGGCGCCGTTGACGAAGTCGCCGAACTGCGCCTCCCAGGCGACCAGCGCCTCGGGCCGCTCCACGCTGTAGCCGTACTCGAAGCCGAGCGCGGCGTACTCGCTCAGCAGGGAGTCGTAGACGTAGAACTTCGTGGTGCCCTGGTTGAACGTCTTGAGCGGGGTGTGCTCCTCGCCCGTGACACGGTCGACCAGCACGGCGTGCCGCTGGGTGAACGTGCCGCGCCGCGAGTCCTGGCCGACGAGGCGGACCGGGTGGCCGTCGATCAGCAGCGAGCCGAAGGCGAGGGTCTCGCCCATGCCCCAGTCGATGCGGTCCTCGGCGACCATCTGCCCGCGACGCTGCAGCACCGGCAGCAGGCGCGGGTGGACGGTGAAGCCCTCGGGCATGTTGAGCTGGGTCTCCACGATCCGCTTGACGACCTCTTCGGAGACGGCCGTCTTGACGTCCTCGTGCGACCAGGGGACGGTCTCCATGTCGACCGGACGGGAGAACTCGCCCGTCGGGTCCTTGGCCGCCGCGCGGGTCTCGGCGAAGGCGTTCTCCAGCTTGGCCTGGTAGTCGCGGAGCGCGCCCTCGGCCTCCTCCACCGTGATGTCGCCCCGGCCGATCAGCGCCTCGGTGTAGAGCTTGCGGGTGGAGCGCTTGGCGTCGATCAGGTCGTACATCAGTGGCTGGGTGAAGCCCGGGTTGTCGGACTCGTTGTGGCCGCGGCGCCGGTAGCAGATGAGGTCGATCACCACGTCCTTGCGGAACGCCTGGCGGTACTCGAACGCGAGCCTGCCGACCCTGACCACGGCCTCGGGGTCGTCGCCGTTGACGTGGAAGATCGGGGCCTGGATCATCCGGGCCACGTCGGTGGCGTACACGCTGGAACGCGAGCTGGCCGGGCTGGTGGTGAAGCCGACCTGGTTGTTGACCACGATGTGCACGGTGCCGCCGGTGCGGTAGCCCCGCAGCTGCGACAGGTTGAGCGTCTCGGCCACCACGCCCTGGCCCGCGAAGGCCGCGTCGCCGTGGACGAGCACCGGCAGGACGGTGAAGCCCTCCTCGCCGCGCTCCAGGAGGTCCTGCTTGGCGCGGACCACGCCCTCCAGGACCGGGTCGACCGTCTCCAGGTGGGAGGGGTTGGCCACGACCGAGGTCTTGAGCTTGGAGCCGTCGGGCGAGACGAAGTCGCCGCCGGCGCCCAGGTGGTACTTCACGTCACCGGAGCCGTGGGCGCTGCGCGGGTCGATGTTGCCCTCGAACTCGCCGAAGATCTGCCCGTACGACTTGCCGACGATGTTGGCGAGCACGTTGAGGCGCCCGCGGTGGGCCATGCCGATCACGGCCTCGTCGAGCCGCTCCTCGGCCGCGGAGCTCAGCACCGAGTCGAGCAGCGGGATCAGCGACTCGCCGCCCTCCAGCGAGAAGCGCTTCTGCCCGACGAACTTCGTCTGCAGGAACGTCTCGAACGCCTCGGCGGTGTTCAGCCGCTCCAGGACGCGCAGCTGCTCGGTGCGGTCGGGCTTGGCGTGCGGGCGCTCGATGCGGGCCTGGATCCAGGCACGCTCCTCGGGGTTCTGCATGTGCATGTACTCGACGCCGATGGTGCGGCAGTAGGAGTCACGCAGCACGCCGAGGATCTCGCGCAGCTTCATCAGGGGCCGGCCGCCGAAGCCGCCGGTGGCGAACTCGCGCTCCAGGTCCCACAGGGTCAGGCCGTGCGACTTGATGTCGAGGTCGGGGTGCTTGCGCTGCTTGTACTCCAGCGGGTCGGTGTCGGCCATGAGGTGGCCGCGGACCCGGAAGGCGTGGATGAGCTCGATGACCCGGGCCGACTTCGCCACGTCGTCGTCGTGGGTGGTGGAGATGTCCTGCACCCAGCGGATCGGCTCGTACGGGATCCGGAGGGCTTCGAAGATCTCGTCGTAGAAGCCGTCCTCGCCGAGCAGCAGCCGGTGGACCTGCCGCAGGAAGTCGCCCGACTGGGCGCCCTGGATGATGCGGTGGTCGTACGTGCTGGTGATCGTCATGACCTTGCTCACCGCGAGGCGGGAGAGCGTGTCGGGGGAGGCCCCCTGGTACTCGGCGGGGTATTCCATCGCGCCGACGCCGATGATCGTGCCCTGCCCCGGCATCAGGCGCGGCACCGAGTGCACGGTGCCGATGGTGCCCGGGTTGGTCAGCGAGATCGTCGTGCCACTGAAGTCGTCGACCCCCAGCTTGCCCGCCCTCGCCTTGCGCACGACCTCTTCGTAGGCGACCCAGAACTGGCGGAAGTCCATCCCCTCGGTCGCCTTGATCGACGGCACCAGGAGCTGGCGGGTGCCGTCGCTCTTGGCGACGTCGATGGCGAGGCCCAGGTTGACGTGCTCGGGCTTGACCAGCACCGGCTTGCCGTCGACCTCGGAGTAGGAGTGGTTCATCTCCGGCAGGACCTTGAGGGCCTTGATCACCGCGTAGCCGATGATGTGCGTGAACGACACCTTGCCGCCGCGGCCGCGGGACAGGTGGTTGTTGATCACAATCCGGTTGTCGATGAGGAGCTTCGCCGGGACCGCGCGCACGCTGGTCGCCGTCGGGACAACGAGACTGGCCTCCATGTTGGCCGCGGTCCTCGCGGCGGCGCCGCGCAGTCGGACTTCCTCGGCACCGGCGGGGGCGGGCAACTGCGTCTCCTGCTTGGGTCGGGCGGCCGGGGCGGGCTTGGCCGCCGCCGGTGCCGGGGTCGTCGCCGCGGGGGCCGGGGTGGCCCGAGCCGCGGCCGGAGGGGCCGAGGGCGCAGCTGGTGTCGGTGGAGCGGACGCGGCGGCGGCCGCCCCCTGGGATGCGGCTGCATCGCCGGACCCCGAACGGGGCGCGGCGGCACGGCCGGACCCCGAATCAGGGCTGTAGTCGGCAAAGAAGTTCCACCAGGCCCGGTCGACCGACTCGGGGTCCTGGAGGTACTTCTGGTACAGCTCGTCGACAAGCCATTCGTTCTGACCAAAGGCTGCCAGCGGGTTTGTCCGCGACGACTCAGACGACACGGCGGAAATCGCCCTCTTCCGCAGATCGGCGTTGATGATAGAGAACCTGTCCAAGGCTACTCGCCTTGGCTCGGACCTGCGCCAGTCTGACGACAGCTTCCTTGCCGATCCTCTCAGTACGGGTTAAAACGGTCACTCACCGGGTAACCGTTTACTCGCTGAGCCGCTGGTCAGCCCGGTACGGCGGGCATGATCAGCTCGGCCAGATCAGCCGGGACTCCACCCGTATCCCCGGAGTGACATCTTCGAGAAGCCCGGCCAGCTCGTCCCCGGCCGCGCGAAGCTCCTCCGCCGACAGGGGCGCGAGCCGCTCCAGCAGGAACAGCGCGTCCGTCGTCTCCTCGGTGATCCGGGTGCGGACGCACTGCCGCCAGTTCCAGCGGCGGCAGGTGACGCCCCTGTCGTCGCGCCAGACGACCTCGCCGGCCTCCGGACGGTCGATCGCGGGCTCGCCCTTCTCGACGACCTCGAACGGCTCGTCGCCGCTCGCGCGCACCAGCCTCGCCGTTCCCTCGTAGCGGGCGAGGTCCTCCCCGCCGATCGGCAGGCCGTGCCTGACGCTGATCGCGTTGTAGGCGTCGACCACCTTGTTGATCTCCGGCGGCGGCATCCGCCTGACCAGGGCGTCCACCGACGGCCTGGTCCGCTGCGGCTTCGCCCCGAACCCCCGGTAGGCCTCCCGCCACGACTCGATCCTCGGGTCGTCGGTCGCCACGGCCTTCTCCGCCGCCTCCGCCAGCCAGGCCCGCGACCTGTCGTCGGTGGGCCCGTTGCGCAGCCCGTACACCCCCATCACCAGCACCCCGAAGTCGGGCCTGAGCGCGCTGACGGCGGGATCCACCCGGATGTCCTCGATCACGGCCCCAGTTTAGGGCGCCCCCGCCACCTTGAAGTGGCGTCAGGCGGCCGCGTGGGGGGTGAAGGTGACGTTCAACTCGGCGTCCAGTGCTCTCGCGAGGCGCCGGAGCAGCGCCAAAGTCGGGGTGCCCCCCCTGTTTCCAGACGGGCCACCTGCGGTTGGGTCATTCCGGCCCGCTCGGCCAGTTCGGCCTGGGAAAGGCCGAGCTCCGTCCGGCGGTTGTAGACCTGCTGACCCAGAAGCAACGCCTCACGGGCCTCCTGGTAGACGTCGGCTCGGCGCTCGGCGCCCGTCCGCTCCCACGTGTTGTGAGCTGTGTTGTGAGCCATGCCCCACTCAGTCCTGCTCGATCTCGATGACATATAGCCTCACGGTCCGTGAGGCTATATGTCATCGACCATATGATCCGTGATACCTCAACATTGATAAGCGCAGGTCACGGGCTTGAGCTTCTGATTGTGGACGTATGGGCTCACATCACCTGGGTCACGTGCAGAGGTTGCCGTTGAGGAGGAAGCGGTCCGGTCGGGGGTTGGGGCCGGGGGCGTCGGCGCCGAGGAAGCCGAAGGTGATCGATCCGCCGGGCTTGATGGTCTTGTTCCAGGCGAGGTTCTTCGCGGTCACGGTCGAGCCGTCCTGGGTGATCGCGGTGCTCCAGTGCTGCCGTACGCTCTGGCCGCCCAGGAAGGACCAGCTGAGGGTCCAGCCGTCGATCGTCTCGGTCCCGTTGTTGGTGAGGGTGACCTGGGTGTTGAACCCGTCGGGCCACTGGCCGTGGTTGGTGTAGGTGACCTTGCACGTACCGGGGGCGGCGGCGGGGGTCTCGAGGTAGGAGGCGATCCAGGCGAGCGGGGAGTTCCAGTTGATCGTCAGCTCGTTGGTGGACCACGACTCGATGTCGTCGATGTAGCAGAACTGGGGCTTGCAGCCCTGCAGCTTGGCCTGGGCGACCGGGTCCTGGATGGAGGAGTTCGGGCCTCCGGCCAGGGTGCCGCGCGGCGGGTTGGGCAGGGACGGGTCGAGCTGGTGGGCGTACCAGCGGCTGTGCTGGTTCTTGGAGGCGACCTCGCCGTAGCCGGTCACGTACGACTGGTTGAGCGCGTTGCGGCCGAAGATGTAGTCCAGCCCCTCAAGCACCCCCTCGTGGTACTTCGCCTCGCCGCTCAGGTCGTGGGCGACGGCCATCACGACCATGTTGTTGATCACCTGGTGGCTGGAACCCCAGTCGTACTCCGCCGGGTTGTAGGGAACGCCGTACGGGTGGGCCTTCTGGACGGCGAGATACTTGTCCGCGCCTTCCAGGATCGACTCGCGCACCCGCGCCCGGTCGGGGAGCGCGTTGGGCACGGTCGCCAGCTGCAGGCGGCCGAGCTGGGCGGTGTTGCCCCAGTCGAAGCCCCGGTCACGCCAGATGTCGCCGGTGTGGTGCGGCGAGGCGAGCACGTAGTCCTTGAACTCCTTCTCGCCGGTGGCGATGTAGAGCTCGGCGGCGGCCCAGTAGAACTCGTCGGTCACGTTGTCGTCGTTGTAGGCGCCGCCGCCTATCCCGTCGGCGGGGTCCGCGTACCGGGTGGGGTTCGCCTTCGCCGCCGCCCACGCCTTCCTCGCCGCGGCGAGGTTGCGCGCGGCGAACGCGGCGTCGTAGGGGGCGAAGAGACGGGCGGCCTGGGCCGCCGTGGCGGCCAGGTTGAGGGTGGCGGCCGTGGAGACCGGGTGCAGCTCGCGCGGCTGGGGGTCCAGGTGGGGCATGAGGGGCAGGCCGGTCCACGCGGCGTCGTGGATCTTGTGGTGGGCCATTCCCGCGTACGGCTTCCCGTCGGGGACCTGCATGCTGAGCAGGAACTCCTGCTCCCAGCGGGCCTCGTCGAGGATGTCGGGCACCCCGTTGCCGCTCTCGGGGATGTCGAGGTCGCCGTCCTTGTGGACGCCGTCGGTCTTGGCGCGCTCGAAGGCGGACATCAGCTGGTGGACGGAGACGCCGCCGTTGACGACGTACTTGCCGTGGTCACCCGCGTCGTACCAGCCGCCCTTGACGTTCAGCGTGTAGTCGCAGACGCCCGGCTGGCAGGGCACCTCGATGTCACCCTTGTTGGGGGCGACCCCGATGTGCCCGGCGGGCCTTCCGTAGCCGGGGCGGAGCTCGTCGAGGATCGGGATGCCGCTGCGCTGGGTGTAGTAGAACTTCAGCGCGTCGGTCCTGAGGTCGCTGTAGACGTCCGCGCCGATGTCGAAGGGCCGGCTGGTCTCGCCGTCTGCCTCCAGGGTGTAGCCGGTGCCGGGCGTGGTGACCGTGCCGAAGTCGATCGAGTGCACGTTCTGGCCCGAGCTCTCGTCGACACCGCGCGGGAGGGTGTCACCCTCGGCGACGGTCTCCCCGCCGCGCTTGAGCTTCCAGCCGGTCGATTCCGTCTTCTCGGTGACGAGGGTGGCGTTCTTCGGCCCGGAGGGCAGGTAGCCGACCATGTTCACCCGGACGCGGGGTCCGGTGTCCGGCTCGTAGACCTCGGGCTCGGCACCGCCCTTCAGTGAGACGTTGTCCACGCAGAACCTCCAGGGGGTGGCGCTGCCCCCGATTTGGAACGCCACCTGCCCGTTCGGCAGGTCCACGGGCGAGGTGAAGGTGTAGCGGTAGTCGTTACCGGACACGCTCAGCTCGGGATTGGCCGCCAGGTACTGCGTGTAGGGGTCCACCGGCAGCTGGACGAGGGCCTTGACCACCCGGCCGGGCGTCGCGATCCCGAAGAAGGAGAACTCGTACGTCTCGTCCTTGACCAGGGGGATGTCGTTCTGGCCGACGATGACGTCCCACGGGTTGACGGTGTTGCCGGGGACGTCGGCGCACAGGCGGCCGTCTTCGACCTCCAGCGTGGTGTTGCCGGTGCTCCACCAGGGGGCGGTGCCGCTGTCGAAGGTGCCGTTGACGATCTGTTCTGGGCCGTCGGCCACTGCGGGCAGGGGGGTCAGGGTCATCATGGTCACGGCCGTGGCGAGGGCGAGCCAGGCGGGAGGTCTGCGCACGGAGGATCCTTTGGGCGGGGGGAGGTTCCAGGTTGTGGGAGCACGGGTCCGAGGATCCCGGTCGGAGAGATCCAAGTGGGAGCGCTCCCACAACCTGGGTGCCCGATGTTTCCAGCGCGTTTCGCCGATCGTCAACCGTTACCCCTCCCGACCCGCCCGCCGACCCGGGGAATGACCGATTTGTCGGATGAAACTTTCACGTCACCGGGCATTCCCTCAGGGAGCGGTCCAGTCGATCTCCGGCCCCCGTGGCACGATCCCGCTGGGGTTGACGTTCGTCTGGGTCACGAAGTAGTGCCGCTTGATCTGATCGAAGTCGGTCGTGTCGCGGAACGCGGGGATGGCGTACAGCTCGCGGGCGTAGGCCCACAGGACCGGATAGTCGCTCAGCCGCCGAACCGAGCACTTGAAGTGCGAGTTGTAGACGGCGTCGAACCTGGCGAGCGTCGGGTAGAGCCGCACGTCGCTTTCGGTGAGCGCGTCGCCGTGCAGGCGGCGGCGGGTGGACAGCCGCTCCTCAAGCAGGTCGAGCGTGGCGAACACATCGGTGACCGCCTCGTCGTACGCCTCCTGCGAGCGGGCGAACCCGGCGCGGTAGACGCCGTTGTTGAGCCCCTGGAAGATCACCTCGTTGAGCGCGTCGATCTCCTCGCGCAGCTCCCGCGGGTAGAGGTCGGGCGTACCCTCGGCGTGCCAGGGCGCGAAGGCCGTCTCCAGGGTGAGGGTGATCTGCGGGTAGTCGTTGGTGACCATGCGCCCGGCGGTGATGTCCCAGACGCAGGGCACCGTGTAGCGGCCCTCGTAGCCGGGGTCGGTCGCCAGATAGAGCTCGGAGAGGTACTCCACCCCGGTCACCGGGTCGCCCCCGGGGATCCGCCAGCCCTTCTCGTCCCTGATCGGGTCGACGATCGTCACCCCGACCACCTCCCGCAGGCCCAGTAGCTCGCGGACGATGAGCGAGCGGTGCGCCCAGGGGCAGGCGTAGGAGGCGTAGATCTGGTAGCGGCCCGGCTCGGGCGGGTGCTCGCCGCCCTCCTCGATCCGCGCCGTGAACCGGTTCGGCTGCCTCTCGAAGCGGCCGCCGGAGATCTCCTTTTCCAGTTTCATCCTTCGACGGTACGTGACCTTCGGGGGGCGTGATCCGGCCGGTCGTACGTTCCTCGCGAGGTATTTCATGTACAACCAGTAGGAAATATTGACTTGCCGCCGGGTGGTGCGTAGTTTCTCTGTTATGGGCGTCTATCTGACTCGGTGCACGCACGTCGATCTCTGCCGCGTGTTCAGCGCGCAGTGTCCGTGATCACGAATCGACCCGCAGTCTCCTCCCATATCTCACAGGACGCATATCGTGCTCAAGATCGGACATGTTCCCGCCCTCGGCGGCACCCGTCTCGGGGGTGCCCGATGAAGCTCAGAATCCAGGGGGTCGGCAAGGAGTTCGCCGGCCGTGACACCCGGCGTTCCTTCGCCGCCCTCGCCGGCGTCGACCTCGACGTACGGGAGGGGGAACTGCTCACCCTCGTCGGGCCGAGCGGCTGCGGTAAGTCCACCCTCCTCGACCTGATCGCGGGGCTCGCCGCCCCGACCGCCGGCCGGATCCTGCTGGACGGGATCCCCCTCGAAGGGCCCGGCCTCGACCGGGGGGTCGTCCTGCGGCAGTACGCGCTGTTCCCCTGGCGCACCGCGCTGTCCAACATCGAGTTCGCGCTGGAGGGCAGGGCCGCCACGAGGCGGGAGCGCGCCGACCTGGCCAGGGAGTATCTGGACCTGGTGGGGCTGGGCGGGCTCGGCGACCGCTACCCCCACGAGCTCGCCCACGGCATGCCCCAGCGTGTCGCCATCGCCAGGAGCCTCGCGACGGATCCGGCCCTGCTGCTGCTCGACGAGCCGTTCGCCGCGCTGGACGCCGGGACCCGGGAGTCGCTCCAGGAGGAGCTGCTGCGAATCTGGCAGAAGACCGGCACGACGCTCCTGTTCGCCACCCGGAGCCTCGACGAGGCCGTCTGTCTCGGCCGGCGGGTCGCGGTGATGACCGCCAGGCCCGGCCGGATCCGGGGGGTCGTCGAGGTGGATCTCGGCGCCCGCGAAGGTGACCCGAGGGGTGGTTCCCGCTTCGGCGAGCACCGCCACGAGGTGTGGAGACTTCTCCGTTCCGACATCGACCATGACCAGAAAGCACCGGTGGCCTCATGAGCATCGTGACCGTGGTGGGAAACCCCCGACCGGGATCGCGCACCCTCGCGGTGGCCGTACGGGCGGCGGAGGCCGTCGCCCCGCGGATCGGGGACGGGGAGGCTCCGGAGGTCGTCGACCTCGCGGTCCTCGCCCCGCTGCTGTTCGCCCCCGAGACGGCGCCGGAGGTGAAGGCCGCACTGGAGCTGGTCGCCGGGGCCGACGTGCTGGTGGTGGCGAGCCCGACCTACAAGGCCACCTACACCGGCCTGCTCAAGGTCTTTCTCGACCGGCTGCCGGGCGGCGCGCTCGCCTCCGCCGTCGCACTTCCGCTCCTGGTGATGGGTGACGCCAAACACTCGCTCGCGGTGGAGGTCCACCTCCGGCCGCTGCTGGTGGAGCTCGGTGCGACCGTTCCCACACCGGGCCTCGCGGTGCTGGAGTCGCGGATTCCCGACCTCGACGCCGTCCTCGGGCCGTGGGCCGACCGGGTCGGCCCGCAGGTGGCCGCGGCGTTCGGGGAAAGGGTCCGTACGTGACACCGGGAAGAGATGACGGACGTAATGGGTTTTGAAAGGTGTCCTTTGTTCCTCGGAGGGGGAAAAGTGACCAAGTGGAGCATCTTGGTGGTACCCCACATCGTCATGAGCGAGGTTTCATGACCGAGACACTGTCGGGCCGCGCGGTCGACGCGGAGAGCTTCCGGCGGGCGCTCGCCGTCCACGCGGCGGGGGTCGTCGTCGTCACCGCGCAGGTGAACGGCGTACCGGTCGGGCTCACCGCCACCTCGTTCTCGTCCGTGAGCCTCACACCCCCGCTGGTCTCCTTCTACGTGGACCGATCCTCCACGACCTGGCCCCGGCTCAGGCAGGCCGATCACTTCGCGGTGAACGTCCTGGCCAGCGACCAGGCCGAGGTCGCCTCACGTTTCGCCAGGAAGGGCGTCGACCGCTTCGCCGCTCCCACCTCCTGGACCCCCGGGCACCTGGGCACCCCACTGCTGGGCGGTGTCTCGGCCCACCTGGTCTGCGCCCCCCACTCCACCGTCGACATCGGCGACCACGTTCTCGTCGTCGGGCTCGTCATCGAGACCGGCCTCGAACCCGGCGGGCGCCCGCTCCTGTATCACCAGGGCCGTTTCGGGCGTTTCATCCCGCACCCCTGATTTTTTGGGAATTCTCCGGCCGGGCTCGCGGGAACGTCTCACGGGTCTGGCCGGAGAGGGCGGTGAGACAGGGGAACCGGGAACGGCAGAACGGGAAAAACGCGGTGCGGAGCCGGTGATCAGCAGGTCGACGCATCCATAAATCCGCTTATATCCGCTTATTCGGTAAAGGCGCTAAGTGTCGCTCTGGGGACGCCTCGGAGGGGGCCGAGGAGGATCCTCAGGCGAGGCGGACGGTGCCCCGGCCGGTGGCGAGGGGGAGATCCAGCGCGGTGTGGATGCCCGGCGGGGCGGCGCAGAGGGCGGCGACGGAGTTGACGGCGTGGGCGGCGGCGCCGGCCAGGCCGTGGGAGATCTCGTCGACCGTGAGCATCAGCTGGGGAACGCCCTCGATGTGGACGCTGAAGCCGGGGTCGGCCCAGCGTCGCACCCGGGTGGCGTCGGCCTTGTAGACGCACTCCACGGTCATGAAGGGACGGCCGCGGACCAGCCCGCTGAACATCCAGCGGGACGCGCACACGGTGCCCGCCCTGACCGGTCCCGCGGCGATCTCGAACTCCTCCGCGGCGAGCTCGAACTCGTCGCTCTCCTCGACCTCGTCGAGGGCCACGCCGAGGTTGTCGGCCACGAACTGGACACTCTCGGCGAACAGCGAGCGCTGGAAGGCGCGGAAGGGGCGCACCGCGGCGACGTAGTCCTTGGCCGAACGGGTGAAGCCGAACAGATCCACCACGATCTGCCGGGACGGGTGGCCCCGGAAGTCGGACGACTCCCGGACGTAGATGTGGTCGACGCGGCTGGACAGGCCGGTCAGCGTGAGCGGCAGCACGTCGCTCATGAAGCCCGGGTTGACGCCGGTGCCGTGCAGGGACGATCCCCCCGTGCGGCAGGCGGCCTCCAGCCGCTCCACCACTCCGGGGCCGTAGCACTTGGGATACACGAACCCGGTGGTGGTGATGACGTTCTTGCCGGTGGCGAGCAGCGCGCAGATGGTCTCCACGTCGCTCGGATGCTCCCCGCCGAAGTAGGACGCCGGCAGGGGCATGTGCAGCACGCAGTCGGCCTTCGCGGCGAGGATCTCCTCGACGTCGTCGGTGCAGACGACACCGGCCTCGGGGAGCCCCACGAGGGTGCCCGCGTCCTGTCCCACCTTGTCCGGGTCGTAGACCAGAACCCCGGCGAGTTCGAATTCCGGCCGGGTGATCAGGCTGCGCAGGGAGTATCTGCCGACGGCGCCCGTGGCCCACTGGACCACGCGCAGGGGCGGCGATAAGGACATACAGGGCCTCCAGCCCAAAATATTGGGCGGGGCCTTACTGGGAAAAAGTGAGGGGTGTCGTCGTTGACCCTCGCCCGTGTGAGGCAAAAACTTTAGCAGAAATTAACACGGGTGCTTACTATGCGCAATGATCTCCGGCATTCTCGGTTACCGCCGCGCGCCTTTCTCGGTAATGGTCCCCGCGACGGTGCCGAGGGGGTCGCCGACGGCTCGCCCCGGTTTCGCGAGCGGTGTCCGGGAAGGTTTCGCGGACTCCGTCGTGAGGTGACCTCCCGGGGGTACCCATGGCATCGCGAGGGTCGGGCGGGCTATTGTTCAGACGACTAGAATTATGTTCTCGTGGGAGGATTGCGGATGTCAGAGCTGCGGTTTGACGGCAGGGTCGCGGTCATCACCGGCGCGGGGCACGGACTCGGCCGCTCGCACGCGCTGTCGCTCGCCGAGCGCGGCGCGAAGGTGGTCGTCAACGACCTGGGCGGGGCGCTGGACGGCACCGGCGCCTCCGAGGGCCCGGCCGCCGAGGTGGTCGAGCTGATCAGGAAGGCCGGCGGGGAGGCGACCGCCAGCACCGACAACGTCGCGACCCCCGAGGGGGCCCAGGCGATCGTGCGGACCGCGATCGACACCTACGGGCGGCTGGACATCGTCGTCAACAACGCGGGCATCCTGCGGGACAGGTCCTTCGGCAAGATGAGCGTCGAGGAGTTCGACCAGGTCCTCGCCGTCCACGTCCGGGGCTCCTTCCTGGTCAGCCGGGCGGCCTTCCCGCACCTCAAGGAGCGGGGATACGGCCGCATCGTCAACACCAGCTCGCCGGCCGGGCTGTTCGGAAACTTCGGCCAGGCCAACTACTCCACCGCGAAGATGGGGCTGGTCGGCCTCACCAAGACACTCGGCATCGAGGGTGCCAGGGCCGGGATCAAGGCCAACGCGATCGCGCCGATCGCCTGGACCCGGATGACCGAGGAGCTCCTGCCCGCGGAGTTCGAGGCCAAGTTCACCGCGGAGCGGGTCAGCGCGCTGGTGACCTTCCTGGCGCACGAGGCCTGCGAGACCAGCGGCGAGGTCTTCAGCGTCGGTGGCGGCCGGATCGCGCGGGTGTTCGTGGCCGAGGGGCCCGGCTGGCGGCAGGACGACCACACCGTGGAGGACATCCGGGACAACTGGCAGGCGATCCTCGCCGAGCAGCCGTACCTCACCCCGACGACGCTCGGCGAGCAGGCGACCGCCTCGATGAAGGCGATGCTCTGAGCGCCGCACGCTGACCGCCTGACCGGGGCGGCCGGGCGGGTACAGGGTGGCCGGCCGACGTTCGCCGAAGGGCGCTCTCCGCGGGAGGGCGCCCTTTTTGTTGTCCAGGACGTTTTCGGGGTGGTTTCGGGTTTGGTTTGGGATGACCAAAAAAGGGTCGGGCGATGCGGGATTCAAATGAGTCGTTCGATGGGGCCTGAAGGGACTGCCTGGACGGAGCCGCTTTCGCCGTACGGGGCGCGCCTTTCTGCCTTGACTGGACAATCTTTTGCTTGACTGTCGTCAGAACCCATCCTTACCATCCTGAAATGGAGAGGAAATAAGCCAGAAACCACCAGGCTTTTCGACTTTTTGCCGCTCTCTCCCGGCATCGTCGCGCCGTTCGGCCCGTCAGGGCCGCCCGGTTCGTTTCGCATGTCCTTCTTAACCCCCCAGGAGATTCCATGCGCCGCCAGCTCACCGCCTTAATGGTCCCCATCCTGCTCCTGTTATCCGTGGTCTCCGGGGTCTCGATGGCCTCGGCGAACGCGGGAGCCGCGAAGGCGGCCGCCTTCCGGGTGCTGCTGTTCACCGAGACCGCCGACTACGTGCACGCGTCGATCCCGTCCGGCGTCACGATGGTTCAGCAACTCGCCGCCGCCAACGACTTCGAGGTCGTCCAGTCCGCGAACTCGAGCGTGTTCAGCGACGCGGGCCTGGCGGGCTTCAACGCGATCATCATGTTGCAGAACTCCGGCATGGTCTGGGACAACGACGCCCAGCGTCAGGCCATGCAGAGGTACGTCAACAACGGCGGCGGGATCGTCGCGATCCACAACACCACGGACATGAACATCGAGGCGCAGTTCCCCTGGTGGGACCAGCTCATCATGGGTGGCGCGCACATGACCGCGCACTCCAACATCCTGCAGGGCACCGCGAAGGTCCTCGACAAGAAGCACCCCTCCACCGTGGGCCTGCCCGACCGCTGGACGCGTACCGAGGAGTGGTACAACTTCAGCAAGAACATGCGGGGCGACGTCCACGTCCTGGTCGCCGCCGACGAGAGCACCTACGACGCCGGCGGAAACAAGATGGGCCCCGACCACCCGATCTCCTGGTGCCGTAACGCCGAGGGCGGCCGCGTGTGGGCGACCGCGATGGGGCACGAGAGTGCCTCCTACAACGAGGCCAACTTCCGTCAGCACGTGCTCGGCGGTGTCAAGTGGGCGGCGGGCAACGCCGCGGGCGACTGCGGCGGCACCGTGTGGAACCGGTACCAGAAGGTGACGCTCGACAGCGCGCCCGACCAGCCGATGGGCCTGGACATCGCTCCCAACGGGGACGTCTACTACATCGCCCGTTCCGGCAAGCTCATGCTCATCCGCAAGAGCAACGGCCAGATCGTGACCGTCGGCACGCTGAGCGTCTACACCGGCGGTGAGGACGGGCTGATCGGCCTGGCACTGGACCCGAACTTCGCGACGAACCGCTGGGTCTACCTCAACTACTCGCCGACCGGTTCCGCGGCGATCAACCAGGTCTCCCGGTTCACCCTGAACGGCGACACCCTGGACATGTCCAGCGAGAAGAAGCTCCTCTCCATCCCCGCGACCAGGGTCGACGAGCCGGGGCACACCGGCGGGTATCTCACCTTCGGGCCGGGCGGGAACCTCTACATCGGCGTCGGCGACGACATCAACCCCTTCTCCTCCGACGGGTACGCGCCGATCGACGAGCGTTCCGGCCGCTCCAACTTCGACGCGCAGAAGACCAGCGCCAACACCAACGACCTGCGCGGCAAGATCCTGCGGATCCACCCGGAGAGCAACGGCACCTACACGATCCCCTCGGGCAACATGTTCGCGCCGGGCACCGCGCAGACCCGCCCGGAGATCTACGCGATGGGCTTCCGTAACCCGTTCAGGTTCTCGGTGGACTCCGAGACCGGCTGGATCTCGGCGGCCGACTACGGCCCCGACGCGGGGTCGGCCAACGCCAACCGCGGGCCCGAGGGCACCGTGGAGTGGAACCTGATCAAGTCGCCCGGCTTCTACGGCTGGCCGTACTGCGTGGGCAACAACATCCCGTTCAACGACTACAACTTCGCCACCTCCACCTCGGGGGCGAAGTTCAACTGCTCGGCGCCGGTGAACACCTCGCCCAACAACACGGGTATGACGAACCTGCCCGCGGTCAAGCCCGCCACCGTCTGGTACAACTACCACCTCGTGCCCGAGTGGCCGGAGATGGGCAACGGCGGCGGCGCGGCCCCGATGGGCGGGCCGTTCTACCACTACGACGCGGCGAACCCCTCGGAGACGAAGTTCCCCGCCTACTTCGACGACACCCCGTTCTTCTACGAGTGGAGCCGCAACTACCTGATGGAGATGCGGCTGGACGGCAGCGGCAACATGCTGAAGACCAACCGCTTCCTGTCCAACCTCGGGTTCAGGTCGCCGCTCGACATGAAGTTCGGCCCCGACGGCGCGATGTACCTCATCGAGTGGGGGGTCGGCTACGGCGGCACCAACCCCGACGACGGCGTCTACCGCATCGACTACATCAACGGCGGCTCTCGCGCCCCGGTCGCGAAGGCGAGCGGGACGCCCACCTCCGGCCAGGCGCCGCTCACCGTCCAGTTCTCCTCGGCGGGCTCGGCCGACCCGGACGGGGACGCGTTCACCTACGCGTGGGACTTCACCAGCGACGGTACGACCGACTCCACCGCGGCGAACCCCTCGTTCACCTACACCGCCAACGGCAACTACACCGCCAAGCTCACGATCACCGATCCGTCGGGCAAGAAGGGCTCGGCGACGGTGCCGATCACGGTCGGCAACACCGCGCCGGTGGTGAGGTTCGGCTCGCCGCCCGACGGCACGGCCATCAACTTCGGTGACTCGGTCCAGTACACGGTGACCGTCACCGACCCCGAGGACGGCACGATCGACTGTTCCAAGGTCACGGTGGTCACGGCACTCGGCCACGACACCCACAGCCACGACACCGGCCAGTTCACCGGCTGCTCGGGGACCGTGGTGACCACGAACTCGGGTCACGACGCGGACGCCAACACCTTCTACGTCCTCACCGCGACCTACACCGACAAGGGCGGCCTGTCCAGCACCGCGAACCTGATCCTGCAGCCCAGGCAGAAGCAGGCCGAGTACTTCACCGGCTCGTCCGGGGTGAGGATCGTCGACCAGGCCGGCGCGCAGAACGGCAAGCGTGTCGGTGACATCTCCAACAACGACTGGATCTCCTTCTCGCCGATGAGCGTCCAGGGGGTGGCGTCGGTGAGCTACCGGCTCTCCTCCGCCTCGGCCGGTGGCTCCATCGAGCTGCGCGCGGGTTCGCCCACGGGGCAGCTGCTCGCCACCACGTCCGTGCCGAACACCGGCGGCTGGAACAACTACCAGCAGACGGCCGCCACCTCGGTGACGGCGCTGACAGGCAGCCAGACGCTGTACCTGGTGTTCAAGCACCCGACGGCGAACCAGTTCGACCTCGACTCCTTCACCCTGAACGCGACGGGGGGGTCGACCGGAGAAGGACCCGTGGCAGGCGGCGTCTACCGGCTGACCGCCGTGCACAGCTCCAAGGCGGCCGATGTGGAGGGCCAGTCCACGGCCGACGGAGCCAGGGTGCTGCAGTGGACGGCCGGCAGCGGCACGAACCAGCAGTGGAGGTTCACCGCCGCGACGGGCGGCGCCTTCACCCTCACCGGTGTCCAGAGTGGCAAGTGCCTGGACGTGAACGGCGCCTCCACGGCGTCGGGAGCGACGATCATCCAGTGGACCTGCCACAATGCCGCCAACCAGCAGTGGAAGTTCGCCGCCGGGACCAACGGCGCCTGGAAGATCACCTCGGCCGCGAGCAACCTGTGTCTCGAGGTGCCCGGCGCCTCGACCGCGGACGGCACGCAACTCACCCAGGCCACCTGCGGAAGCGGTAACAACCAGCAGTGGAGGCTCACCCGGGTGAGCTGACGGGAGCGGTCAAGTTCGCCGACTTTTGCTGATAGCTGCAAAAGTCGGCGAACCGTTAGGTAAAAGTGATTCACAAATCCGTCTAAAGAGGGTTAGCTTCTGCACACCTGCTCGGAACAGGGAGGGTGTTGTGAAGCGGACCGTCGCTCGGCCGGAGAACGCGTACCAAGCCGCGCTTCTCCGGCTGTTGCGCGAGAGGGCGCGGTCGCGCGCCGAACTCGGCGACGTGACCGCCCTGTCGCGCTCCCGGCTCAACCTGGAACTCGACCGGCTCATCGAGCTGCGCCTGGCCGAGCAGGCGGGGCTCGCGGCCTCGCGCGGCGGGCGCAGGTCCGGCCTGGTACGGCTCTCCGGAGACCTTCGCTTCGCCGGTGTCGACATCGGCGCCACCTCGATCGACGTGGTCGTCACCGACGGCGAACTGGAGATCCTCGGCCACCTGAGCGAGCGGTGTGACGTGCGCGACGGCCCCGTGGCCGTGCTCGACCAGGCGATGGAGATGATCGCCAAGCTGGGTGAGCAGGGACTGTTCATCCAGCTGCACGGCGCGGGGGTCGGCCTTCCCGGGCCGGTCAGCTTCCGGGAAGGGGTCCCGGTCGCCCCCCCGATCATGCCCGGCTGGGACCGCTACCCCGTCAGGGAGGCGGTCGGCCAGGCTCTCGGCTGCCCCGCCGTGGTCGACAACGACGTCAACATCATGGCCCTCGGCGAACTCCACGCCGGGCTGGCCAGGCAGGTGGACGACTTCCTGCTCGTCAAGATCGGCACCGGCATCGGCTGCGGGATCGTGGTGGACGGCAAGATCTACCGGGGGGTCTCCGGCAGCGCGGGCGACATCGGCCACATCCGCGTCGACGACCAGGGACCCGTCTGCGCCTGCGGCAACGTCGGCTGCCTGGAGGCATACTTCGGCGGGACCGCCCTCGCCAGGGAGGCCACGGCCATCGCCGGACGCTCGGTCTATCTGGGCCGCCGTCTCGACGAGACGGGCACCCTCACCGCCGAGGACGTCGCCACGGCCGCCGAGATGGGCGACGCCCACGCGGTACGGCTCATCCGCGACGGCGGGCGCAGGGTCGGCACGGTGCTGGCCGGGCTCGTCAGCTTCTTCAACCCCGGCCTCGTGATCATCGCGGGAGGGGTGGCCCAGCTGGGCCACCTCCTCCTGGCGGAGATCAGGAGCGTCGTCTACCGGCGGTCGCTGCCCCTGGCGACCGGCAACCTGCCCATCGTGCTCTCCGAGCTGGGACCCGACGCCGGCGTGGTCGGCGCGGCCAGGCTCAGCAGCGACCACGTCTTCTCGGCCCCACGATGAACCAGCGAGGCCCCATGTCGGAAGTCACGCCCCTTCTCCTCATGCGAGGGATCGTCAAGCAGTTCCCCGGAGTGCGCGCCCTGGACGGCGTCGACCTGGAAGTGCTGCCCGGCGAGGTGCACTGTCTGCTCGGCCAGAACGGTGCCGGGAAGTCCACCCTGATCAAGACCCTGGCCGGTGCCCACCAGCCCGACGAGGGGACGATCACGCTGAACGGCGAGGAGGTGCGGCTGTCGAGCCCGACCGCCGCGATCAGGCTCGGGATCTCCACGATCTATCAGGAGCTCGACCTGGTGGACGGGCTGAGTGTGGCCGAGAACGTGTTCTTGGGGCATGAGCCGGC
>NZ_JBEZEL010000030.1:0-95935 GCF_040648855.1 Streptosporangium sp. NPDC049078 | reverse complement strand
CTTGGGGCGTCCCGGGGGGGTGCGCGGGCGGCCTCCCGCCGCCCCGCGGGCCCCCGGCCCCGGCACCCCCGGCGGCGGGGGTGGAGGAGCCGGTCGCCGGTGCCCGGCGGCGATGCGGGTGCGGGTGGGAAGGCTTTCGAAGCGCTCCCCGCGGCTAGAGCGGGAGGTTCGCGGCCGGCATCTCCGGCGGGGCGGGCATGGTCCTCGACGCGATGTGCTCGGGCACGGCCAGGTCCGCGGTGAGCGCGGGGTCGGGCTCGGGGGCTCCCCAGGACTGGTGGAGCGGCAGGACCCCGGCCCAGATCGGCAGCTCGTAGTCCTCGTCCTCGTCGACCGGAGGGCCCTGGCGCACCTTCACCGACGCCTCCTCAAGGGACAGGGCGAGCACCATGGTCGCGGCGAGCTCCTTGCGGGTGGGCTTGCGGGCTGCCTCCCACTGGCCGGGGGCGAGCTGCTCGGTGATCGCCCGCAGCGCGGCGAGGTGCTCCTCGGGGTCCTCCACCCGGCGGGCGCGGCCGTAGACCATGGCGCAGCGGTAGTTGACCGAGTGGTTGAAGGACGAGCGGGCGAGCACGATGCCGTCCAGGTGGGTCACCGTGACGCAGACCTCGTCCGCGTCGCGCAGGGAGGTCGCGCCGGTGGAACCGTGCAGGTAGAGGGTGTCGTCTATCCGGCCGTAACCGGTGGGTACGACCATGGGGAAGCCTCGGCTCACGACGCCCAGGTGGCAGACCAGTCCGGCGTCCAGCACCGCGTACAGGTCCTCGCGGGAGGTCCTGGCCTTGTCCTTCGCGCGGTTGAGGGTGGTACGGGGAGTCGTAGAGAGCATGACCCTAACCTAGAAAGAAGTGGATACCGAGAACACGTCCACTCTAATGCTCTTACAGGAGACCACTTTGCCACGCCCTTCCGTCGACCTACCCGTATCGGTGGACCGTGAGGCGGGCACGGCGCTCGCCGTCCAGCTCGGCGACAGCCTCAGGGACGCCATGCGCGGCGGCGCCCTCACCTCGGGGGAGCGCCTGCCCTCCACCCGTGCCCTCGCCCGCCAACTCGCGGTGAGCCGCACCGTCGTCACCGAGGCATACCAGCAGCTGTACGCGGAGGGCTGGGTCGAGGGACGCCACGGCTCCGGCACCTACGTGGCCGAGATGACGTTTCCCGCCGTGGAGGAGAGGGGGCTGCGGGCCCCCGTCCCCGTGCCGGTCGAAGGGGGCGAGGGCGGGGGGTGGAACGGCTACCGGAGCGAGAGCGGGCAGGGGGTGATCGACCTGCGCCCGGGGCGGCCGTGGGTCCACGACTACGACAGGGCGGCCTGGCGCAGGGCCTGGCGGAGAGCGGCCGACCTGCCGCCGGTGAGCGACCCCGACCCGCGCGGCCTGCCGAGGCTGCGCGCCGCGCTGGCCGAGCATCTCCGCAGGACCAGGGCGATCCCCGTCGGCCCGGAGAACGTGATGGTCACCCGGGGCACCGGCAACGGGCTCGGCCTGGTCGCCGCCACCCTTCTGCGGCCCGGTGACCGGGCGGGCGTGGAGGAGCCGGGCTACCGCGTCGCCAGGAACGTCTTCGCGGGGCGGGGCGCCGAGATCGTGCCCTGCCCGGTCGACGAGGACGGTGTCGTCGTGGACGGGCTCCCCGGCGACCTGCGCGTCCTGCACACCACCCCCGCCCACCAGTACCCCCTCGGCGGGCGCCTGCCCATCCCGCGCAGGGAACGCCTCCTGGCCTGGGCCCGCCGCACCGGCGCGATCGTCGTGGAGGACGACTACGACGCCGAGTTCCGCTACGACGTCGCCCCGCTGCCCGCCCTCTACGGTCTCGACCCCGCGTCGGTGGTGCTGCTGGGCAGCCTGAGCAAGATCCTGACGCCGGACATCGGCGTCGGCTGGCTGGTCGCGCGTCAGAGCCTCGTCGAAGCCTTCGCCGTGACCAGGGACGCCCTCGCCGACCGCACGAGCGGTCCGGCACAGCAGGCGGTGGCGGTGCTCCTGGAGAAGGGGGATCTGGACCGGCACCTGCGCCGGACGCGCCTGGAGTACGCGCGCCGCCGCGCCGTGGTCGTCGAGATCCTCGGTTCCCGGGTCACGGGCGACACCGCGGGCCTGCACGTCATGGTGGAGTTGCCCGAGCACACGGTCGCGCCCCTGGTCGAGGCCGCCCGTGCCCGGGGGGTGCTGCTCGACTCGATGGCCCGCCACTACCACGGGCCGCGGCTGCGGCACGGTCTGGTGATCGGCTACGGCTCCGCGTCGCGGGCCGACGTCAGGCGGGGTGTCTCGGTGGTCGCGGAGCTGATCGGCTGACCGGCCGCCTGCCCTCCGAACGGGTGGGCCGGCAGGCCGTCGGGGGAGGGCGGACGGATCGCGTGACCGGCCGCCCGAACCCGAAGGACGGGTGCCGCCGTGGCATGGGACCGTTCCCAAACCACGGCGGACGGATCACGCCTGTATGGACGTCCGCAGGCGGCCGTACGTCTTGAGCGCGCGGTCGGCGGTGGTGCGCAGCAGCGGGCTCGCCAGGACCGTGCCACGTGCCTTGCGTACCGGGACCCGCAGCATCCAGTGGACCCCGGCGCCGGGGCTCAGCCTGGCGATCCTGCCCTCGGCGACCTCGTACTCGCCGTTCTTGAGCTTCTCCTTGTACTCCTTCTCGCCGCGGCCCATGTCGATGACCTGGATTCCGGCGTCGGCGGCCTTCTCGGCCATGGCGAGGTGGTGGATCAGGCCGGGGGAGTACTTCGCGAAGGCGGTGTCGTAGGCGGGGAACCAGCCCGCGAGGGTCGTGCCGGTGCGCAGCCCGAAGTGCCCGGCGACCGGCCGCCCGTCCGCGTACAGCATGTCGAGGACCCCGCCGAAGTGCTCGGTGTCGGTGGCGAGGAAGCGTTCGACCAGCTCCACGATCCACGGCTTGGCGAACCTGTCGGTGCGGCCGGTGCGGCGGTACTGCTCGGTCTTCCAGCCGAGCAGCGTGCGCAGCGGCGCCAGGTCGGTGGTGGCGTAATCGTGCCGGAGCGGCCCGACGTCGCGCTGGAGCTTGCGGCTCTTGTACGCCGTCGAGCGGTAGGTCTTGCCGGAGGTGACCTTGATCGTCTCGATGTACGCGTCGTGGCCGTCACGCAGGTCGATGATCGGCGAGGGGTGCCTGCTGTGGCCCGCCTGGAGCAGCGGCTGCCCGGAGACCAGGTGGTCGAACTCGTAGACGGCGAGGCCGCACGCTCTGATCAGCCGCTGCGCGTCGATCTCCACGTCCTTGGCGTGCACCAGTCCCTGCGCGTCGGTCAGGCCCGCGGCGACGGGCATGCCGATACCCATCGGGTGGCGCTCGAAGGGGAAGAATCCCACCGTGTCCGTCCCGTCGTGCAGCACCGCGACCCGGACGCGTTCCTGGAGCGCGCCGACGGTCACGGTGAACTCCGGCGACAGGAACGGGGTGTCGAAGGCGGGGTCGGCGCTCTGAAGGACTCTCCATCGGTCGATGTCGGCCGGTCCGAGATCACGGGGCTGAACAACTGAAACGCGCATGAGCTCCTACTGGGATGTGCGGGGTCCCCTACGTCACCCCGAAGGATGCCGTAAAGCTCAAGCATGCTGGTAGGGACGTAATGTAACGATAAAGGACGGAACTGAGGGCAGGCTGTGTACATCGCAACGTTTCGGAATCTCCTTGGAAGACCCCGGGTGGCGCCGCCGGCCCGAGTGACGTTCTAATTGGTGGCTATGAGCACCCCTGGCATCGACTGGTCACACCTTGTCGGATGGATCGCGGCCAATGTCCCCGGCGTCGGTGAGCCTACCGGGGTCTCCCTGATCGCGGGCGGCAGATCCAACCTGACGTACGTCGTGGAGACCCCCGGGCGCCGCCTGGTGCTGCGCCGCCCGCCGCTGGGGCACGTGCTGCCGACCGCCCACGACATGAGGCGCGAGTGGCGGGTGATCTCGGCACTCGCGCCGACCTCCGTCCCCGTGCCCGAGCCGGTCGCCTTCTGCGAGGACCCGGCGGTGATCGGGGCGCCCTTCTATCTCATGGGACACGTGGACGGCGCGGCCGTGCGCACCCAGGAGGACGCCTGGGCACTCACCCCCGAGCAGACGCGGCGGCTGTCGGAGCGCCTGGCCGAGGTGCTCGCCGCGATCCACGCCGTCGACTACGAGAGGGCGGGGCTGGGGGACTTCGGGCGTCCCGAGGGATACATGGCCCGCCAGCTGGAGCGCTGGGGGCAGCAGTGGGAGCGGTCGAAGACCGCCGAACTGCCCGCGTACGACCGCCTGGTGGCCCGCCTGCGCGAGCGACTGCCGGCGCGGTCCGCCTCGGCGCTCGTGCACGGCGACTACCGGCTCGACAACACGCTCGTGCGGCTGTCCCCGGATCCCGACATCCTCGCCGTCGTCGACTGGGAGATGTCCACGCTCGGCGATCCCCTCGCCGATCTCGGCCTCACCCTCACCTACTGGCAGGACCCCGGTGACGAGGAGCGCGCCTCGGTCCCGGTCGCGGCGGGCGTCACCGTGGCCCCCGGCTTCCTCACCGCCCGCGAGTTCGCCGCCCACTACGCGAAGGTCTCCGGCGCGGACCTGTCCGACCTGGACTTCTACGTGGCCTTCGGCCACTACAAGCTCGCCGTCATCGTGGAGGGCATCCACGCCAGGTTCAAGCAGGGCAAGACCGTCGGCGAGGGCTTCGAGGAGATCGGCGCCGCCGTCCCCACGCTCGTCGAGCGGGCTCTGCGGATCCTGGGAGACTGACCGGCGGCTCACAACGGGCCCGTCTCCTTTGTTCTGAGAGTCCCGGGAGGCTCACCGATCCGGCCCGCTCGCCGGGGATTCGCGGTCGCCGGGTCCGGCGACGGCCCGCCGGCTGGAGAGCGGGCGGGAACTACGGTAGAAGTTTCAAGCGTTGTGCAAGCCACCCTGGATACGCTGGCGGCATGGCCGGTAACGCTTGCCTGTGAACCATGTCGAGGCACCGTCACGGTCCGCTGCCGCTGTGGAACGCTACATTCGTTGACCTGCGAGGATTGAGGAATTCGGTGATACCGACTAACGGACGGCACCAGCGACGGCGCCCGGCCTGGCCGGTCGCACTGGGAGCCATGGTCGTGACGGTGGTGCTCGTGGTCGGCATCATCGCCTACGCCGCGAAGCCGGACGTTCCCCGCGGACAGGCCATGACCGCGGCTCCGACGGAGCCGGCACCCGTGCTGGAGGCGCCCCCCTCCCTCGAGGAATGGCCGCGCTGGGGCATCACCCACACGGAGTTCAGCGCCGACAACGAGGGCAGCGATGTCACCGAGGCCGCCTCCCACATGCTGAGCCGGGTCCCGATGCTGCAGAACCAGCACATCATGGGCTGGGGCGCGGGCAATCCCGAGCCGGCGCCGGGTAAGAACGACTTCCGCGATCTCGACCGCAGGGTGAGACTCATGGCCGGCTCCGAGGCCGTCCCGATCATCACGCTGTGCTGCGCGCCCGACTGGATGAAGGGCGGCAGCTCCGGCAGGACCGACTGGACGCAGTTGGAGACCGCACCCCGGCGCGAGCACTTCGACGACTACGCCAAGCTCGCGGTGACCGTCGCCAAGCGCTACCCCACCGTCAAGCACTTCATGGTCTGGAACGAGCTGAAGGGATTCTGGAACACCCCCCAGAACCGCTGGGACATCGAGGGCTACACCGAGCTGTACAACAAGGTCTACGCCGCGCTGAAGGCCGTCGACAAGGACATCAAGGTCGGCGGCCCCTACGTCTCCGTCGGCAGCACCACCGTCCCCGAGCGGGGCGCGGAGATCCAGGGGCCGTGGGGGAGCATCGTCCAGCGCGACCTGGAGGCGGTCCGCTACTGGATCGAGAACAAGGACGGCGCCGACTTCATCGTCGTCGACGGAGCCTCGGTCACGAAGGAGGCCGGGGCCTTCCCCGACGAGTTCACCGCCCTGGGCAAGTTCGGCGCCCTCACCAGGTGGCTCCAGGAGAGGAGCGGAAACCTGCCGGTCTGGTGGGCCGAATGGTACGTCGAACCCAACAACAGCGACTGGGAGGAGGATCGCCGCATCGCCGTCCACACGGCCGCGATGATGGAGTTCGCCACCAGCGGCGTCACCACCTCGCTCTTCTGGAACCCTCAGCGCAAGTCCATCGACGCGAACCAGGCGTGCCCCGGCTGCCTGTGGCACCCGACCACCGGCGTCGAGATGCCCATGGCGGGCATCATGAGCGGCTTCACCAAGTGGTTCCCCCTCGGGGTCACGCTGGAGACGGTCACCTCCTCCAACACACAGGTGCGGGTCCTGGCCCAGGAGCGCCAGCTCGTGATGGTCAACACCACCAACGCGCCCGCCACCACCGTCGTGGACGGCAAGGAGTTCCAGCTCAGGCCGTACGAGGTCAGATGGAGCGACCGCACCGGAGCCTAGAGTGCCGGTCAGGAAGAACCCGGCGATGTTCGGCCGTCGGGTAAACCGCAGGTCGCAACGGATCGGCCCGCCGCATCCGATGTCGAGCAACGCTCTGCGCGGTCACCTGACCGGATCTTTAGGCGGCGCCCGCGGAGGGGGAGGGCCTGCGCCAGTTGGTGAACCAGCGCAGCACCCACTCCACGGGCCCGTAGCGGTGGCTACGCAGCCACCACAGGCTCCAGAGAGACTGCGCCGCGAAGATGCCGACGCCGATCGACACGACGTGAAACGGGCTGAGCCGGTCGACCAGGCTCAGCCCGTAGCCGGTGAAGATGAGTGAGCTGATCAGCGACTGCGCCAGATAGTTCGTGAGCGCCAGCCTGCCGGGCGCCGCGAGCGCCCCCGCCAGGCGCGGCATCGCCGGGAGCAGGCGCAGCAGGGTCGCGGCGTAGGCGGCGGCGAGCAGCGGCGCGGTGAGCAGGTTCACCGCCTGGCCGACCATGTGGTACGCGTGCCCGCCGCCCGACCAGGTCGAGTGCGCGTAGACCAGCGCCCCGGCGAGCCCGACGGTGAACCCCGCCCACTGCATCCGCCGCAGCGTGGCAGTGTGCCCGGAGATGTCGGTCAGCAGCCGCAGCTTGCCCACGGCCAGCCCGACCAGGCAGGCGGCGAGCACCGTGGGCCCCTGGAAGGAGACCCGCAGCACGAAGATCTTGGCGAGCCTGTGCAGGTGCTCATTGATGATCATGGAGGCGGAGCCGTGCAGCGCCTCGTCGGACAGGGCGGCCTGCGCCGCGTTCTCCGACATGGCCTGAGAGGCGTCCGTGCCCAGTGTCGCGAGCGCCGCCAGCAGCAACATCCCCGCGGCCAGCGCCACCGTGAGCGCGAGCGCGATGATCAGCGCGGTGCGCGGGGCGATCCGCCGCATCGCCAGCAGGACCAGCCCCACGACCGCGTACGTCGTCAGGATGTCACCGGGGAAAAGGAGGACCGCGTGGGTCAGTCCGAGCAGGAACAACCCTCCCAGGCGGCGCAGGAACCGGGGGGCGAACCTCGTCGCCGACCTGTGGGCCGAGTCGATCTGCAGGGTGAAGCTGTAGCCGAACAGGAAGGCGAACAGCATGTAGAACTTGTTCTCGAAGAGGATCGAGACGAACCAGCGCACCTCCCAGTCGAGCGGTGCGGAGAACGTCGGCGTCGCCAGCCCGGCCATCCGGTACCCCGAGGCGAGGTAGGTGATGTTGACCACCACGATGCCGAGCAGCGCGAAGCCGCGTAACGCGTCGACCGCCGCGATCCTCGGCGCCGTGGCCTCGGCGGACGTACCTGCCCGGCCCCGGGGCTCCCCTGCGAGCATCTGACCGTCCTTCGAGCAGCGCCGGGACGTGCGTCCCGGCGAACGATGCTCAGTATGGTGCGGTTCGACCGCCCACAATGAGACTTTGTTCCTTATTGAAGCTGGTAGCCGATGACGATGAACCGCTCCGCGATCACGGCCAGGGCAAGCACGAACGCGGGCACCGCGACGAACAGGATGCGCCTCCTTCTTCTCCGGGTCGCCTGGTCGCGGCCGCGCAGGCAGGTCACCTCGTAGGCGAACAGCGCGATCCAGGTCACGGCCAGCGCGGCCAGGCCGACCGGCGTCCACGGCGACGTCGGGTCACTGCCGTTCAGCTGCACCCCCGGCTCGGGGATCTCGGCCCCCTCGGGATAGGAACTCAGTGTGTAGACGGCCGCGTCCTCGCCGTTGAAGACCCGTTTGAGCTCCTTGTTGGCGTCGAGCGCGGCGCGGAACCGCTGCGCCCAGTCGTGCGGGAAGCCGTGGTTGAGCTGCAGGTATCCGGCCTGCCCGCGGGTGGCCACCAGATAGGTGTTGGGCGGCGAGACCCGGAGCTTGTCGATCACCGAGGAGAGCTGGGCCGGATCCTTGTCCACCAGCACCTGCTGGTAGGAGATCTTGTCGAAGTCGCGCTCGCCCCACGGGATGCTCGGCGTCACCTCCTGGCCCAGCACCGGGACCAGGTAGAGGACGCGGGCGCTCGGCTCGTCGTTGTCGTAGATGTAGTGCATCGCCGCGACCTCGCTGGCGGAGACCCGTTCGAACTGCTCGTTGCCGTAGCGCGCGACCAGGAAGACCATCGCCAGCATCATGGCGCACCCGGCGGCGAGCAGCAGCGAGATCCGCCGCGTCAGCTCGGGGTTGAACCGGATGTTGCGCCTGCGGATCGGCACCGTCTCCTCCGGCGCGTCCTCGGTGCCCGCGGGGAGGTTCGGGAAGAACGCGTACGCGGCCAGGATGCAGGCGCCGGGCAGCGCGAACAGGTAGATGCGCAGGCCGATCTCTCCGCCGTAGTTCTGCAGGCCGAGGGCGAGTACCGGGACGCACAGCAGCAGCAGGGCCGCGCGGTCGCCGACGCCGCGCCGCAGACGGCGGAACAGGCCGGCCGCGGCGAGCGTCAGGATGACGCCGCAGATGCCCAGGCGGGCCATGAGGACGAGCGCGTGCTTGGGATCGCTGCCGTCGATCCGGTCGCCTGTGTTGCTCTGCAGGTTCTCCAGGATCCGGCCCAGACCGCCGAAGAGCTGGTCGATGTGCCCGCTCCAGAAGGTGACCGTCTGGTAGCTGATCCAGGCCAGCACCATCAGGCCCAGGAAGAAGGGCAGCCCCCAGCTGAGCGAGGAGCGCCGGAGCAGGATCAGGCCCGTCAGCGCGCCGAGCATCATGAACGGCGTGATCTGGTGCGAGGCGGTCGCCGTCGAGAACAGGCCGATCAGCACGATCAGCATGATGGCCCGGTCGTAGACGCCGGTGGAATGGGGCAGCTCGCCCGGCGTCAGCCCGTCCAGACGGGCGAGCAACCGCCGGACGGGCCCCTTGGCGGGCATCGGTTTGACGCGGGGCTCCACCTTGCCGAACCAGCGCAGCACGATCGCGACGAAGGCCAGGTAGATCGCGTACGTGAAGCCCTGGGACGAGAAGTAGTCCTGGCCGATCCACTGCACGATGACGAACAGCAGCGCGGCGAACCAGCGGGCCCTGGTCGTGGCGACGACCTGGCGCAGGATCAGCACGAACGGCAGGAGATACAGCAGGTTCGACAGCAGCGGCGTCCACCGCATGATCGTCGTCAGGTCGGTGACCCCGGCGGCCTTGGTGACGAACGCCACCAGTGCGAAGAACCCCGGCCATGCCAGGCGGGCGTCGAGGATGGCGGAGGCCTCACCGGTGCGGTTGATGTACTCCACGAAGCCCGCGTGGACGTAGGCCGTGTGGAACCTCGCCTCGTCCTCGATCAGGGCCGCGGCCCCGTGCAGGGCGAAGGTGATCGCCGCGATCTGGAAGAGCAGCAGGAACTTGCGGTCGGTGTTCTGCGCGATCGTGACGAAGAACGCGACGAGCATCAGCAGGATCGCGGCGAACGCGGTGGACGGCATGGCGGAGATCAGGCCCACGCCGTCGATGTCGTTCAGGTCGACGCCTCGCAGCGGGCCCGGCGACACGCGCAGGGCCAGCACGTACATGACCAGGCCCTCGACGGTGAGCAGCGGAGGCAGCCACACCATGGCCGACCGCATCAGGGTCTGCAGGCGCGTGGGCCTGGCAGCGGGGTCGGGAGTGGGTCCGACGGGCGTCGTGACCGGCGGTTCGACGGTGTCCACCGCGGCCGGGGGCATCGCGCTCGTCGCCGGTGCCGTCTTCCCCGTGAGCCTCCCGGCGCTCTTTCCCGCTCCCGAGCCGATCTCCGAGCCTCTCTGCGTGTCCTGTGAGGCCCGATAGGCCGCCGGGGTCTCTGTGACATCGGAGAAGGACTCGGAAGCTTCCAGGGGGACCCCAGGGGCTCCGGTGGACCTCTCCCGAGACTCAACGCCCGCAGGCCGGTCGAGTCCCGAAGGTCCGGAGGACACGGGGCGCACCGGGGGCGCAGAGGGTGCAGTGGACGGTGGGGACGCTGTCAGGTCGGGCAGGCGGAACTCCGCCGTGTTGTCGGCCCCGTCCTCGTCCTCGGCGCTCTCAGTGTCCTTACCGTCCTTACCGTCCTTACCGTCCCCGGCATCCCCGGTGTCCTTGGCCTGCCAGGCGTTCTCACGGCGCGCGGGCGGGGTCTCTGTCGTCTCGGAGCGGGTAACGCTCGCGGAGGGCGGGGACGATGGACCGAGGGGTAGCCGGATGACGGCGGTCACCTCGGGATCGTCACCGTAGGCGCTCTCCTCGGGAGAGTCTTTCGCGCCTTTCGCGTTTTTCGTGTCGGTGTCGGTGTCGGGGGCCGGCGACAGGTCATCGGCGGCGGCGTCGTCAACGTCAGGATCGGCGTCCTCGGCGGAATCCGGCGGCGTGCCGTCATCGGCCGTCTCGTCGTCCGCCGTCTCGTCACGAGGGGCGCCCGCAGGGGTCTTCTCCTCGGACGTCCGGCCGTCGGGAGTCTCCCCGTACGGGCTCCTGCCATGGGGGCTCCCGGCGCCGGATGCCTCCCCGTACGGGCTTCTGCCGTACGGGGCTCCGGTCCCGGCCGTCTCGTCGTCGGGAGTCTCGCCCTGCGGACTCCCGGCGCCGGAGGCCTGATCGCCCGGAGCCTCGTCGTCGGGGACCTCGCCGCCCGGGATCTCGTCGGGAGCCTCGTCGCCGGGCGCTCCGAAGGGCGCCGTGCCGGCGGGCTCGCCGCCGGACCCGGCCTGGGGCTCGTCCGAAGGCGCGGGGTGAGTGGGATCGATCTTCCCGACCTCGGCGGTTTCCGCCGCCCCCGTCGTCGTCACGTCATTACCTGCCCGTTGCCTCACGTCTAACATCATGGCGGCTACGCGGACCAGGCTGTGACAGGTCACTACGGATATCCGTCATGTCCGGACGCTTCGCGTAGATCAGTTAAAAGCGGTATCGCGGCTGTACTCCGGCCAAACGGCCCTCTCCTGGCGTCCCCGATCCCCCGGGGGACGGGGAAGCCAGGCAGCGGAGACCATCGAGCTCGCCGGGGCGGCCACCGGTGCGCGACCCGCTTCGCGGATCGCGCTCTTTCCGTGGCGTACCCGGCCGTTCACACCTGGCCGCGCACCTTGCGCAGACCGTATCTCGTGCGCCTGACGACGGCGTACCCCTTCGTCAGCATCCGTTCCCGCATGTAGATGAGCGGGACCTGGTTCCCCTCGACCGCCCGGGTGAACATTCCCATCGAGGTGCCCTCGGCGACGGTGAGGCGCGGCAGTGCGAGCACGTCGTGCCGGTCGGCGGCGATGGCGTTGTTCACCGCGCAGGCGGCCCAGTATCCGGCCTTCCGCACCTCGCGCCGCACCCGCACGTTGGAGTAGCCGTACGGGTAGGCCATCGTCGAGACCAGCGAGCCGATCTTGTCCTCAAGGAGGGCCTTGTTGCGCCGCAGCTCCTGGCGGAGCTCGTCTTCGGACAGCTGGTCGAGCTGGGGGTGGCTGTGGCTGTGGCCGCCGATCTCGATGCCGCAGGAGGCGGCCTCGCGGGCCTGGCTCCACGAGAGCATCGTGTCCAGGGGCCTGCCCGCCGCGTCCTTGCCCGCGTCCCTCACCCACCCGCTGGTCAGGAAGACCGTCGCGGGGAAGTCGTAGCGTTCGAGCAGGGGCAGCGCCTCGCTGTGGAAGTCGGCGTACCCGTCGTCGAAGGTCACCACGACCGGACGCTCCGGGATGGAGCGGCCGTTGTTGTTGTGCAGCGAGGCGACCAGGTCGGCCACCGTGAGCGGCGTGAAGCCGTTCTCCTTCAAATAGGCGAGGTGCTCGGCGAAGGCCGAGGGACGCACCGCGAGCGGCTTCGTCTCGGCGTTGGGCCGGTCGGAGACCGAGTGGTACATCAGGATCGGTACGCGGATCATGCCGCACGCACCCGCTTCAGCTTCAGCCGAAGGGAACCGACGATGTAACCCCAGGTCGTCCAGGCCAGACCGACGACGATCGCCCCGGCCCTGCCGAGGCCGGCCAGGTCGCCTCGCAGCGCTTCCCCGACTCCGCGCAGCGCGCCCATCGGCAGAGCCTTCAGCGCGTGGGCCCGCTCGCTCGACAATCCGTCGCCCGCTCCCACGCTCTGGGCGACCAGCGCCTTGGACAGCCCCTCGGCGAAACAGCGTGAACGGAAGTAGGCGAACGTCGAACGTACCGGCGGGACCTTGTGACCGATCACCGCCGCGGGCTCGAACAGCATTCCCGACCCCGGCATCCGCTGCGAGAGCCGGATGCAGAACTCGGTCTCCTCACAGCCCAGCGGACGGGGCTTGCGCCCCTGCACGCTGCGCCCGATGCCGGTGTGGAACCCGCCGACACCGCCGATGACCTCCCTGCGGAAGGCCGCGTTGCCGCCCATGACGTTGCGGATCCGCGCCCGTTGCGTGGGCATGCCGAGATAGCTGCACCCCACGGTCCAGTCGAACTCGTGGGGATACCAGCCGGGCCGGTGCCCGATGCCCCACAGCGGCCTGGTCAGCCCGCCCACCCCCACGATGGTCGGGTCCTGGAAGCCCTCCTCCAGTGCTTCCAGCCAGCCAGGCTCCGCGACGGCGTCGTCGTCGAGATAGGCCACGATGTCGCCGGAGGCGGTCGCCGCACCGGTGTTCTTGCCACCGGAGAGCCCCTTCTCCTGAGCGTTCTCCACCACGATCGCGCCGGGATACTCCTTTTTGAGCCTCAGGTGGAGATCCGGGTTGTAGTCGACGACCAGGATGATCTCGTGCGGCGCGCGCGTCTGGTTCTGGACCGACTCGACGGCTGCTCGGATGTCCTCCCAGCGGTCCTCGGTGTAAACGCAGATGACGACACTGCTTCTCATGGTTACGCGGCACCCTGATCGGCGGCCGGAGCGGCGGCGGCCGGCTCGTGAACGGCGGGAGCCGGGTTGCTCCGCCACTCGCGGATGATGGTCTTCAGCACCCGGATGCCGTCGCGTACGGCGTGCAGGTTGCTCTCGCCGTGAATGCGGCAGCGCTCGTGGCTGGGCACCTCGTGGACCTTGAGCCCGGCCTTGGCGGCGCGGACGTTCATCAGGGTCTCGATCTCGAAGCCGTCGCAGTCGAGGTTGAGGACGTCCAGATGGCGGGCCCAGAAGGCGTTGTAGCCGTAGCACAGGTCGGTGTAGCTGGTGCCGTACATCCTGTTGACCAGCGCGGTCAGCGACTTGTTGCCGAACTTGCGGATGAACGTCAGGTCGTCGCTGCCGCCGCCCGACGCGTAACGCGAACCCTTGACGAAGTCGGCCCCGGTGACCAGGGCGCCCACGAACTGGATGATCTCGCGGCCGTCGGTGGAGCCGTCGGCGTCGATCATCACGATGATGTCGCCGGTGCAGGCGGCGAAGCCGTCCGTCAGCGCGTTGCCCTTGCCCCTGCCCGTCTGGTGGACCACGCGCACGTTGGGACGCAGTCTCTTGGCCACGGCGACGGTGTCGTCCTTGGAGTTGCCGTCGACCAGGACGATCTCGTCGATCCACTGCGGGATCGTCGCGAAGACGTGCGGGAGGTTCTCGGCCTCGTTCATCGCCGGCACGACGACGCTGACGGTCGGGGAGATCGCCATGTTGGGGGTGATGGGAGTGAACCGCTCGATGGGAGGCACCGCCCTCAGCGGTGGCTTGTTGTTGTAGTGCTTGGTGATCTCGGGACTCATTGTGACGGATGTCCTTCCGGGCGGTCGGTCGTCAGGGGCGACTGGGGCGGACGGACCCGGGGCCATGGCCGATCGGGACGATCGGCGAAAACGGCGAATGCGATGAGGGATGCATACGAGGGTCCTGGCGAGTGGGGTGGTGATGAACGGGAGCGGTCTAACCCACTCCCCACGGTTCCTTGACAGCCGGAGTGCCTGATTGGTTCTGCGCGGGGGAGCGCATACGGCCGAAACCTTTCAGCACACGGTCAGCAAGCCTGTATAAATTCGGGCGATCCGTGACGATCGTTCGTGCCTTGTTGACCGGGGTACGGCCGATCCAGTGGACGGCGGCGGCCGGGGAGGGACGCGACACGCGACCTTCCGCGACGAAGAGATCACCGCTTTTCAACCAGCTCTTGTACTCGCGTCCGCCCTTGCCCATGTCGACCTGCAGCAGCCCGGAGTTCGCGGCGTGCTCGGCCATGTGCAGGTGGTGCATGATCCCGGGGGAGTAACGCGCGAACTCGGTGTCGTAGGCCGGGAACCAGCCCACCAGCGTCGTCGCCGTCCGAAGGCCGAAGTGACCGGCGACGGGCCTGTCTCCGGCGTAGACCATGGTCAGGACGCCCGCGAAACTCTCGGACCTCTCCGCGTGCATCTCGTCGAGCAACTGGACGATCCACGGCTGGGCGAAACGGTCGACCCGGCCCGTCCTGCGGTACTGGTCGGACTTCCAGTTGGTGAGCGTACGGAGCGTGCCCAGGTCGGTCGAGGCCCACTCGAAGCGGATCTCACCCTGCTCGCGGCTGAGCTTGCGCTCCTTGTAGCGGACCGTCTTGAGATTCTTCGGCGAGTTGGCCTTCACCCGCTCGATGTAGGTCTCGAACCCCACGCTGAGGTCCATCACCGGAGCCGGCCGCACGTCCGACTCGTACGGCGCGAACGTCGGCTGGCCGGGGACGAGGTGGTCGAAGTCGAAGACGGAGAGCTTGCAGGCGCGCAGGAGCGTCCGGACGTCCAGCTTGAGGCCGGAGACCGCGATCAGCCCGTGGCAGGTGGTGAGGAAGCCGCCGAGAGGCTTGCCGATCCCGAAGCTGTGGCGCTCGTAGGGGAAGAACCCCACGATCTTGCCGCCGTCCTGGATGATCGCGACACGAACGTAGTCACGCAGTCGCCCCATGGCCAGGGTGAACTCCACGGAGAGGAAGGGGTTGTCCAGCGACGGGTCCGCCACCTGCAACTCCCGCCATCGCGAGATCTCGGGCTCCCCGAGGTCTCCCGGGCGAACGATGACGATGTTCACCTTGACCTGGCCCCCTGTTCGGTCTGCAAACTCCCGCTCCCCCGATACAACACGCGTAGTACGTATATGAAGCCGCCGAGCACCGCGATGGTCGCGACTCCGGCGCGGGGCGACCATGCGTCAAAGGTAAGCATGGCAGCGGCCAAGAGAACGTTTACGACCAGGCTCGCCGCTGCACCCACTGATAGTGCCGCAAGTGGGTCACGATCACGCAACAGTCCTACCACTGCGGCGCCGGGAACGACCAACAGGAACAGGGGCGTAAGGATCAATCGTAACGGAGTGTCCAGGTCGGCCAAGGCGATCACGGCCCCCGCCACGCACGCGAGGGTGAGTGCCCATCTGAGCACCCTGCGGTTGACCGACATCTTCCGAGCTCCTGGTTGGTAATGAGGTGACTGATCGCGCTCTTCATGTGACCAATCACTCAACATGGACGTCAATGCCGACGCTCGGCACCAGTCCATGGTTTACCGGATCCCTGAGGGAAGTCTCGGTGTTAGGTAAAACGAGATGTGGGAATCAGCCCGTCGCCTCCTCCGAACCCGCCCCGGCGGAGGGGGTCGGAGTCGGCTCCGGGGCAGGGTCTTCAGGGGGTGCGGAGGCATCTGGGTCAGGGCTTTCCCACGAAATCGCGCATCCGGCGTTGCCTCCGGCGGACTTGAACGCGACCCGCCCGGCACCGCTCTCCGACGGGTCCTTGGCAGTGACCCAAATCACGCCGCTCGTGCCCGCCTTCAACTGCCCGCGGACGGGGTGCACGGCGAGCCCGCCGGAGGTGGTCGCCGACCACGAAACCGTGGCGCCGCGAGCCGCGAGCCGGATCTGCCCGGCACCCTCCCCGATGTCGCGCGGGCACGAGACGTTCAGCCGTCCGGTCACGGGCGGTGTGGTGGCGGTGCGGGTGGGGCGGGGCCGTCCCGCGGTGGTGGCGCGGCTCGGAGCCGGTCGCGCCGCGGTGGCGGTGGGAGCGGGGGTGGCGGGTGCCTCGCTCCTGCGGCTTCTCGTGGGCGTGGGCGTCGGCGCCGTCTCCGGGTCCTCCGGCAGGGGGTCGGGCTCCGGCGCGGGCTCGGGCTCCAGCGTGATCAGCGCGGGTTCCGGTCCCGGCGCGGCCTGGGGGTCCCTCAACTCCCCGCCGGCCAGGTCCCCTCCGCCCACCACGACCACCGCCCCGGTGGCGGCCAGCACGCACACCGCCGCCAGCAGCACCGGACCCCTGCGTCCGCGCCGCCTGCGCCGCTGCGCGGGGAGCGCCTCCGTGCCCCGCTTCCCACCGCCGGGGAGTGCGGCACGCCGGACCTCGCCGTACTCCGCCGATGACGTACGCCGGGCCTCCGGGTCTTCCCGCGACGCCGTACGCCGAGCCTCGGGAGTCCCCGCCGACGCCGTACGCCACGCCTCGTCGTCCGCCGGAGGTGCCGGCCATGCCTCGGCGTTCTCGGTCGGTGTCGGCCACGCCTTGGCGCTCACGGGCGGTGCCGGCCAGACCTCGATGTTCACGGGTGGCGGTGTGTGCCGCGCCTCGCCGCCCGCCTGCCGTGAGGCCGGCCGCGCCCCCGTGTTCGTCGTGTCCGTCGTGTTCGTCGTGTTCGGCGTGTTCGTCCAGGGGGCCGCACGCCCTGGCTCGCCGGCCGAGGGCGACGGCAGAACGTATCGGGGTGCCGGTCCGCCCTCCGCGCGGTGCGGGCCGCCGCCCGTGCGGTGCGGTCCGCCCTGGTTCTCCGGCCCTCGCCACGTCGTGCCCGACCCACCCTCGGGGGATCGCGTCCCGGCCGCTGTGTGTCCCCCTGTGTGTCCCGCTCGCTCCTCCTCGTACTCGTACCGTGCCTCTGCCCCGGTTGCTGCCCCGGCCTGCGAAGCCCTCGCGCCCGTGGGGGGCGTTCCGGGGTCCGCGGGAGGCGCCGCGTGCCGGGCGCGGGTGCCCGTGGGCGGTGTGGCCGCGCTCTCGGAGGTTTTCTCGTCGCGTGCCCGCCTGCCGCCCGCGCTCCTCCGCCCGCCCCACCGGCGCCCTGCTGAACGTCGTTCGGCCGCCGTGGGGAAACCGGCCTTGTCGAAGCCGTTCTCGGCGGCGATGGCGGCGCGCTCCTCGCGCGACTCCGGGTTCACGCAGGTCTCGATCACCCGGCGGCGCAGGGAGAGCGGCGGGTAGGTCAGGGGGACGAGGTCCAGCAGCCGCCCGGCCGAGACGTGCCGGTCCCTGCGCTCGAGGCAGACCTCGCAGCGGCCGATGTGGGCCGACAGGCGCCTGCGCAGCATCGTGGTGAGGGGCCCCTCCCACGAGTCCACCATCGCCGACAGGTCGGGACAGTGCGCCCGGCCGACCTTGGCGAGTACCACGGCGCCGGCCGCGTTCTCCAGGTGGTCGCGGGCCCGGCCGAGCCTCGCGGTGACCTGGCGGGAGGTGAGCCCCAGCACCGCGCCGACCTCGCCGCTGCCGAGGTCGTGGCGGAGCGACAGTTCGAGCACCTCGCGTTCCTGAACGCTCAGCTCCGCCATCGCCTCATGGACCAGGACCGCGAGTTCCCGCTCGCCGGGATCGTCGTGGATGTCGGGCGGTGGCACCGCTCCCCGAGGTCCGCCGTGCCCGGCGTCCGCGCACCGGATCCGTACGAGCGCGTACAACCACGCGCGCAGGCGGCCGGGCTCGCGCAGGCGGTCCACGCTGCCCCGGGCCGTTACCAGGGCGTCGTGTACGGCGCCGGCGGCCGTCTCACGGTCGCCCAGCAGCGAGTGGGCGTAGTCGTTGAGCCGTTCCGCATAGGAGTCGTAGAGGCTCGCGGGTGCCACAGGGTCGGCTGTGTCGGCACGCCGCAGCGCTTCAACGAGTCGTTGGTCGTCGGTCCGGCCGACGGTCGGCCATCCGGGCACGGATATTCCTCCCCCGTGAGACGGGCTCGTTCACGGGTTTCACCACTCGCCCGTTCCAGCCCACACGCGTAGGACGTCACCTCCCCGCGACTGGTTGACCAAAGGGGTCAATATCATGCCGATACGGTATGACCTGGGAAAACTGCTACGGCTGGTGCCAATGTGACACCAGCCGTACGGGGTGAAAGTGATGCGGGAGGGTCAGCAGTTGGGAGCGCAGAGCCGGCGCTTCATGCCCTCCAGGAAGAACTTTCTGACCTCCAGGACGTCCTTGGCGATGTAGGCGTCACCGCCGGTCGCCTTGGCGAGGGCGTCCATCTGGCGCTTGCCCTTGGGGGCGTCGGGACCGAAGGCGATGATCAGGACGCTGACCGGCTTCTCGGGGTTGAACTGGTCCCTGAGCCGCTTCAGGATCTGCTGGTTGCTGATCCCGCCGTCCGGATCGTCGTTGCCGGCCCCGTCGGTGAGGATGAGCACCGTGTTGATCTTGTCGCTCTGGTACTCGTCGGTCATCTGCTTGTACGCGGCCGCGAGGGTGTCGTTGAGCCCGGTGTCACCGGTCGCCTTGGCCTGGGTCGTGATCAGCTTCTGGTTGATCACGTCCCTGCGCAGGGCGCCGTTCATGTCCTCGGTGAGCGGGCCGACCGGGACCGTCTCGCGGTAGTCGACGCCCTGGCCGTTGAGATGGGTGGAGAACTCCCACAGTCCCAGCTCGCTGTTGGCGGGGAAGAGCTTCATGCCCTCGACGGCGATCCTGCTGATCGCCTGCATCCGGGTCAGGCCCGTACCGGGAACAGGGAGTGCCATGGTGCCCGAGACGTCCAGCAGGGTGAGGAGCCTCGTGCCCAGTTTGATCCGGGACCAGGTCTGGGACATCCTCGCGACGGTCTTGGCGTCGGGCGGCTCGATCGCCTGCGGCGCCTTGGCCTGGAAACCGTCGGAGCCGGAGATGGCCTTGCCGCCCTTGCCGTCCGGGGTGCGGAACCCCTGGTCCTGCAGTGCCTTCTTCGACGCCTCGCTGCCGAGCTCCTTCTGGAACGCCTCGGCGGCCTTGCGGACGACGGCGTCCTTGGCGGTGATCACCACCGGGTAGTCGAGGTTGATGGTCCCCTCGGCCGGATAGAGCGGCACGGCCGGGACATCGGGCTTCTTGGCCTTGTTGAACGCCCAGACTCCCTGCTCCGAGGAGATGCCGAGCGGGGCCTTGCTGCCCTGGACGCCCAGGCTGGACAGCAGCGCGTCCTGGTCGCGAACCGTCGACGTCGATCCCGACAGGCTCTTGAGCGCGCCGACCAGCTGCTCCTCGCCCGCGCCCGAGGCAGTGGCCACTCCGGCCGCCGCCAGGAGCGCGCCGAGCCCGGCGGAGTTGAGCGCGGGATCCAGCACGAGCACGCGCACCTTGCGGCCGGGACCGTCCACGTTGGCCACGTTGGCGGCGTTGATCATGCCGCCCCAGCTGGCCTCGCCGAAGCTCTTCTTCAGGTTCGGCACCACCGAGCCCGAGGCCACCATGACGATGGGGGACTGGGCGATGGACGCGCCCGCCTCGGGCACCTCCTCCACCCTCGTCCGCAGGTTCGTCACCCACAGCTTCGAGTCGGGGACCCACATGTCCATCGCGACGGCCTTGCCCCCGGTGAAGGAGGAGGCCACGGTCGCCGAGGTGCCCTTGGCCACCGTGACGGCGGCGCATCTGCCGTCGACCTGGTGGGCCGCCTTGTTGAAGCGCTGGGCGATCTGGGACAGGGCGGGCTGGATGTCAGGGGAGGCGGTGATCCGCAACGGGACTGCCTCGCCCGCGCACCCGCCGTCACGGTCGCGGTTGATGACCACGAACGCGGCGACGCCGAGCAGTACCGCGAGGGCGACGGATCCGGCGAGCGGGACCAGCACCTTGCCGCGTCCTCCACGCCTGCGTCTCGTCTGCTGTTCCCTGTACGGGGTGTAGCCGTCCTCGAGTTCATCTGTCCGGTGACGTCCGCCCACGATGTCCTCTTCGGTGTCGATGTCATGGAGCTAGCGGGTCACCCTATCGGGAGGTCGTCCGCAATATTCACGGAACTGTACTTGCAATGATTAGTGGGGCAAAAAACGCATTTCGGTGCGGTTGTTACTGTATGTGTTGATCATTGAACTCTGTGTCCGCGAAGAGCGGTCGACGACCGAGACAGCGAGGATCGCCTGGTCAGTGGCAGCAGGAGTGCCCGTGCCACGCCCTGAACCCCTCACGTACCGCCACCGCGGCGAGCAGGACCGCCATCGCGGGATCGACCCACCACCAGCCGGCGGAGTTCAGCGCGAGCCCGGCCAGGACCCCCGCCGCGAGGGTGGCGCACATGAGGTTCTGCGTCCCCTCTCCCGCGGTCGCCGCCGAGTGCAGCCGGACCCCCAGTCGCCGCTTCGCCATCCCCAGGAACGGCATGCCGACCACGCTGACCGCCGTCACCACGATCCCGAGCAGGGTCGGCACGGCCCGGTGCCCGGCGTCCAGGTCGTGCGCCACGTGCACCACCAGGTAGGGGGCGAGGATCCAGAAGCTGATCGCCACGGCCTTGCGGGCCCGTTCCTCGGCGTACGCGGAACCTGTCCTCGTCCCGGTGAACCGCCAGACCACGATCAGGCCGGCCGCCGCCTCCACCAGGGCCGACGTGCCCCAGCCGATGAGGGCGACCGAATGCGCCTCCAAACCCGCGGCGATGCCGAGCAGGCTCTCGGCGCCCAGCCAGACCAGGGTCACCAGGGAGAGGGTGCGAGCCCTGCGGGCGTCACGCAGCCACTCGGCGCTCAGCGGTGCCACCGGCACGATCTGATCGGTCACGACGGCCTCCGGTACCCGTTCGACGACGCTCGGTAATCTATGCGTCACACGGTGTCGGAGTGTGGAGAAGCGGCGAAGCTCCTCATGGTGACGGCGACATGCCTCCCCCGTGGCGGACCACGTGCCTCCCCGTGACGAACCGCATGACGGAACCGCATGGCGAACCGCGCGAACGGTGTGGCGGATCGTGTGGCGGGACAGGCCGGTCGACCGGCCTGTCCCGCCACAGGCGGGTCGTGGGAGGACGGCGGGTTTCGCGGGCCGGTGAAAGTCCGCGGTCCCGGCGCGGGCATGCCGCAAGATGGAGCTGTCCAGCAGATCGTCGGGAGGGAAATCCGTGCCGTTCACGCCCAGCCACGTCGCAGCCGTGCTGCCGCTGATCTCCTCGGAGCGGACGCGCAGGTTTCTCGACCCCTGGGCCCTCGCCCTGGGCGCGATGGTGCCCGATCTGCCGATCTTCTTCCCCTTCCTGCCCGACTACATGTTCTGGCACTCCTCCGAGGGCGTCCTCACGATCGACCTGTTCGCCGTCCTGGTGCTGCTCGCCGTCTTCCACCTGACGCTCCGCGACCCGCTGACCGCGCTCCTGCCCCCCTCCCTCGCCGGACGCGCCGCCGCGCTGACCCCGGGGATGTACGGGCTGCGGCGGCTGCCCGCCGTGGTCGCGGGAGGCATCGTGGGCGCCTTCACCCACAAGCTCTGGGACTCCTTCACCCACTCGTACAGTTCGGCCCTGTGGGGCTGGAGCTGGCTGGACGTCCGGGTGGCGGGAGTGATCTCCCTGTTCCGCCTGCTGCAGTACACCTCCACCGTGGTCGGCCTGGCGGTCGTCCTCTGGTGGGCCTGGCGCGGACTGAGCGCGATGGAGCCGCGGCCGGTGCCCGAACGGCTGCTCCTGCCCGCCGGTGAGCGGGCGGCCGTGCTCCTGGCCACCGCCGTCTCGATCCCGCTGGGCGCGGTCGCCTGGGCGCTGACCTTCCCCCCGGACACCAAGGCCGAGCTCGTGACGAGGCTGGGCGCGGGGGCGGTCGTCGGCTGCTCCGCGATGCTGCTCGTCTACGCGCTGATATGGCAGCTCAGGCGGGTCATGGCAGTATTCGAGGGTGCCTGAAGCCATCGACCCCCACCTGGCCGACTACGCCAACCTGCGCGACGTCGAGCTGCGCAAGAGCATGGAGGCCGAGCACGGCCTCTTCATCGCCGAGGGGGAGAAGGTGATCCGCCGCGCCGTCGCGGCGGGCTACCCCGTGCGTTCCGTACTCCTCACCTCCCGCTGGGCCGGCCCTCTCGCCGATCTCCTCGGCCCGCTCGGCGACCGGGTCCACGTCGTGGACGACGCCGTCATGGAGGAGGTCACCGGATTCCAGGTCCATCGCGGCGCCCTCGCCGCGATGGAACGCCTCCCGCTTCCCGAGGTGGAGGATCTCCTGTCCGGACGCGAGGCGCGAAGGGCTCCCGCCGGGCACACGGCGCGGTCGGACGGCGAGCCAGGATCGGACTCCCCGGCTCCGCGAGGGGCCTCCGCCGAGGACGCGGCGCACTCGGAGGGCGGACCAGGATCGGGTTTCCCGGCTCGGCGAGGGGTTTCCGCCGAGCCCGTGGCGCCCCGGCGCGTCCTGATCCTCGAAGACCTCGTCGACCACGGCAACGTCGGCGCGATCTTCCGCTGCGCCGCCGCCCTGGGCGTGGAGGCGGTGATCCTCTCGCCGCGCTGCGCCGACCCCCTCTACCGGCGCTCGGTGAAGGTCTCCATGGGCGCGGTCTTCGCGATCCCGTACGCGCGGATGACCGACTGGTACGCCGGTCTGGCCGAACTGCGCGAGGCGGGTTTCCGGACGCTCGCCCTCACTCCCGACCAGTCCGCCACCCCCATGGACAAGGTCGCCATGGCCGACCGGGTGGCACTGCTCCTCGGTTCGGAGGGGGACGGGCTCTCCTCCCGCTGGCTGCGCGAGGCCGACGAGGCGGTCTGCATCCCGATGAGCCCGGCCGCGATGGACATGGGCGTCGACTCCCTCAACGTGGTGGCCGCCGCCGCCATCGCCTGCCACGGACTCATGCGCGCCGGTTGAGCGGATCTCCTCGCCGCGCGTCCACCTCGATCTCGATCTTCATACGGGAGTCGGCGAGGCCGCACACGATCATCGTCGCGGCGGGGCGGACCTCGCCGAAGTGACGGCGCAAGGTCGGCCAGCAGGGCTCGAAGTCCTCGCGGTCGGGCAGCATGTATCGCACCCGGACGACGTCGGCGAACGAGCAGCCCGCCTTGGCCAGTGCCTCTCCGATGTTGCGCATGCACTGCTCCGCCTGCTCGACGACGTCGTCGGAGATCGTCATGGTCGCGTAGTCGTAGCCGGTCGTCCCGGACACGTGCACGCGGTCACCGTCGACCACCGCCCGCGCGTATCCGATCTGCTCCTCGAAGGTGGACCCGCTCAGGATCGCGAACCGTTCAGTCATGCGGAAAACCGTAACAATCTTCGTTGGCGCCCCTGACCGGTTCGCACACGGTCGTCCGAAACCCGCGATCACCGGGGCGCGAGCTCCGGACGACCGCGGAGTGACCGTCGCCGGATCGTCGGGACCGTGACAGGGGGCCGGTCTCTCACGGCCGTGGCCGGGCAGGGAGCCGAATCGTCAGGATCGTGACCGGGAGAGGAGATAGCTCGGCCAGCTGCCGTGCCGGCTGATGTCGGGGGCCTTCTCGGTGGCGTACGGCTCGCAGAGGAAACCGTGCACCGCGCGGCCGTCGGCGAGTTCGATCGTGCCGAGGCCGAGGGGCGAAACGGTCTGCGTCAGGAGGATGCCGAGTGCCGAGGGGGGCAGTTCGTACAGTTCGACCTCCACCGCGACCCCGCCGGAGGTCGAGCGGACCAGCCCCGGCAGTGGCATCTCGCCGCCCTCCAGGGCGTAGAGGCGGTAGAGGGGGGCGGTGAGGGCAACTCCCAGGCCGGTGGCGCCGAGGGAGAGGAGTCGGCCGTGCAACGGCTGGCCGGAGCGGTGCGCGCCGACCACGGCGAGCACCGTCCGCGCCTCGGCCTCGGCCTCGGCCCTGGCTGCGGCTGCGGCTTCGGCCTCGACTGCGGCCTCGGAGGCGTGAACCGTCGCCGGTCCCGCCTTCGGAGCGTGGACGGTGCTCGCCGAGGCCGAGGTGGCCGCCGACCGCGAGTCCGGGACGGGGAGCGCGGGACCGCCGGTCAGGGCGTGGAAGGTGGCACCGAGACCGGCGAGGAGTCCGTCGGAGCCCGCCGGTCCCAGGAAGGTGACGCCGTGCGGGCGGCCGGCGGTCGTCGTCCCCGCGGGTACGGAGATCCCGGCGAGGTCGAGGAGATTGGTGAAGGTCGTGTAGTGGCCGAGGATCGCGTTGCGCTCGATCGGGCTTTCGAGCATCTCCGCGACGGTGAAGGTCGTGGGTACGGTCGGGACGGCGAGCACGTCCATCGACGCCCACGCCTCCCGGGTCTCCGCGTCCAGCGCGCGCAGGCGGTAGAGCCCCTCGAAGGCGTCCACGGCACTGAGCGCGCCGCCGCCGGACAGCACCTTCAGGGTGACGGGGTGGATCTCGCCGGGATTGCGGGTGACGAAGTCGCCGACCGCCGCGAGCCGTTCCGCGAGCCACGGCCCCTCGTACAACAGCCGCCCGGCGGCGAGGAAGGGGCCGAGGTCCACGGGGACGATCCGGTGGCCGAGGCCGCCGAGCCGGTCCACCGCCCGCGCGAAGGCCGTCTCGGCGGCGGTGTCGCCGAAGAACTCCGGTTCGTGCGGAACCCCGATCCGCAGGGCGGACGCGCGGGTCGGTACGGGGCCGGGGACGGGGAGCACGCGTGACCAGGGGTCGGTGGGTTCGAAGGCGGCGATGGCCGACAGGACGGCCAGGCCGTCGGCGGCCGAGCGGGCGAAGACGCTCGGGCAGTCCAGTGACGCGCACGCGGGCACCATGCCGAGCGTGCTGACGAGCCCCCGGCTCGGCTTGACCCCGACGGTGCCGGTGAGCGCGGCGGGTACCCGGCCGGAACCGGCCGTGTCGGTGCCGACGGCGAACGAGACCAGGTCCGCGGCCACCGCCACCGCGGAGCCCGAGCTGGACCCGCCGGAGATGAGACCGGGTACCAGCGGTGACTCGCACGCGCCGTACGGGCTGCGGGTGCCCGACAGACCGGTGGCGAACTGGTCCAGGTTGGTCTTGCCGACGAGGAGGGCGCCCGCCGCGAGCAGCCGTTCCACCAGCGGCGCACCGCGCTCGGGGACGTAGGAGTAGGCCGGGCAGGCCGCGGTGGTGGGCAGCCCGGCCACGTCCACGTTGTCCTTGACCGCGAAGGGGACCCCGTAGAGCGGTGGGCGGGTGCCGGGGTCCGGCCAGCGGCGGGCCAGCTCGGCCGCGTCGCCGAGCAGGTCCGCCGCCGGGCGCAGGGTGATCCACACGTGGTCGTCACCTCGCGCCGCGATCCGCGCGAGCACCTCCCCGGCGACGTCGGCGGGGAGGGCCGCACCGGAACGGTAGAGACCGGAGAGGCTCTCCAGGTCCAGCCGGACCGGGTTCAGGGTGAGGCGGGGCATGCTGTCCGGATCAGGCGGAGTGTGCATATGCCTTTCCTGTGTGCGTGGTTCGCGGGACGGTGTTCGGCGGGACGGTGTTCAGGAGGTGGCGGGTGCCTCGGCGGAGACGGGCCTCGCGGGGGCCGGCTCGGGCTCGCCGGGCTCCTCGGTGGCCTCCGGCGTCTCGTCGGAAGGCTTGGGCTTGAGGAGGGTGAAGGCGAGCAGGATCAGTCCCGCGAAGAGGTAGCCCAGGGAGACCTGGCCGTTGGCGTTCCACTCGACCCGTTCGCCGTGGATGAGGCCGATGAAGGCCAGGGCCGCGCCGACGAAGGCGTACCCGGCGGCCCACAGGAACGACCGGTCGATGACGAAGGCCGTGATCGAGCCGAGCACCAGGCCGGCGAGCACGGCACCGCCGCCGAGCAGGACCGTTCCCTCGTAGACCGTCCCGCTCTGCGCGATCGCGTCGTACCCGACCTCCCGCGCGCTGGTGCCCGCCGCGGCGAGCGCGTTGTCCATGTAGCCCTGCGCCCAGGAGGCGATGTTGGGGATGATCGCGATCACCACGGCCACCGCGTGCGCCTTCGGCACCGACTGGAAGGCCTGGGCGCCGATGAGCAGGCCGATGTAGAGCAGGATCGGCACGATCGCGGGTGCCGGCAGCACCGCGCCGAGCAGCGCGAACATGCCGAGGAAGCAGAAGAGCGCGATGACGACGCCGCTCGCCATCGAGTAGCTCGTACGGCCGCCCGCGGACTTCCACCCCGGGTGGCCGATGTAGACGGCGGGCGGGAACGGCGAGCCCAGCATCGAGCCGACCACCGCGCCCGCGCCGTCGGCCAGGAGCACCGAGCGCAGGTTGTACGAGTCACCCGCGGCGGCGGCGCTCTCCACGTTGCTCATGCCCTCGGTGAAGTTGTAGATGCCCAGGGGGATGGCGGTGGCGAGCAGCGGCGAGACCTGGCCGAGTCCTTCGAGGAGGAGGTCGACGTGCAGCGACGGCAGGCTCACCGCGATGTTCCCGGCGGCGGCGCCCACGTCGGCGGGGTCCATGTAGCCGCCGATCCAGGCGATCGCGGTGCCGGCGAGGAGCGCGGCGAGCCCGACGGGGATGTTGCCCGGCAGCCTCAGGTCGGTGAAGAAGCCGACCATGATGATCACCAGCACCGGCAGCGCGATCCAGGCCGCCTCCCACATCTGCGCGGCGGGCCGCATCGAGATGAAGGCGATCGAGATGCCCGCCAGGGTGCCGAGCATCGCCGCCCTGGGGGTGAAGCGGCGGATGTACGGGCCCACGAAGGCGCCGATCACCACGATGACGCCGATGATGAAGCACCAGGCGAGCCCGGCCACCCAGGCTCGCAGCGGGTCCTTGGTGGCCAGGTAGGTCGGCAGCATGATCACGAAAACGACGATGAACATGTGCGGGACGCTGGGACCGTACGGCATCGCGCACACGTCGGTGCGGTTCTCCCGGCGGGCGAGCCGCCGGGCGAGGTAGGTGTAGTACACGTTGCCGATGAGGAGCTGGATGCCCATCGCGGGGAGGATGACGCCGAAGACGTCGGAGCCCGGCAGGTGGACGACCCCGAGGCAGAGGCCGCTCAGCACCAGCACGTTGACCATCACGTTGAAGCCGAGGCCGAAGAAGGCGTTGGTGTCCCCGCTGACCCACCAGGGGAGTTTGAGGTTGACGGGGTCGGTTGTCGTGGTCATCGGTCAGCTCCGTGTTTCGAGTGCCTTGAGATAGCCGCCGGAGGAGGCGACCCAGCCGAAGATGCCGCCCTGGGCGGCGATCATTTCGAGCCCGTACCGCTGGAACTCGGCGAAGTACGAGCCCACGCAGTCGGACAGGACCAGGCACTCGTAACCCCGGTCGTTCGCCTCGCGAACGGTGGTGTGCACGCACACCTCGGTCGTGACGCCGGTGACGATCAGACTGCGGATGTCCGCCGCCCGCAGGGTCCGGTCCAGGTCGGTGGAGTGGAAGGAGCCCTTGCCCGGCTTGTCGACGACGAGTTCGCCCTCGACGGGGGCGAGCTCGTCGATGATGTCGTGGCCGTACTCGCCGCGGATCAGGATCCGTCCCTTGGGACCCGGATCCCCGATGCGCAGCGAGGGGGTGCCGCGGTTGAGCTTGGCGGGCGGGCAGTCGGACAGGTCGGGCAGGTGCCCCTCACGGGTGTGGATGACGGTCATTCCCGCCGCGCGGGTGGCGGCCAGCACCTCCTGGAGCGGCGGGATGACCCGCCGCAGCATGGACACGTCGTTGCCCAGGGTCTCCCCGAAACCCCCGGGCTCGACGAAGTCCCGTTGCATGTCGATGAGCAGCAGCGCTGTGTGTCGGGGATCGAACCCGTATGCGTACGGCTCGGCCTCGACGAGAAGCGGATCGGACACGTTGACTCCGTTCCTCGGATCCTCCTTTTGTCGATTGTCGACAGAATTATGTCGGCGGCTTTCCCGTCCGGTTACGCTTCTGTTAGCGGCCTGTACCAGAGCGTGATCGTGTCCGGTGCGCCCCTCTCCCGCGGTCGAGCGTCCGGCCGATGCGTGACAGCGCCCCCGCGCCCCCGCGGCCCTGTGCCCCCGCGCCCCCGCGCCCCCGCGGACGGCCGACAGTCGACGGGCGCGAGCGCGGCGGTCGGCCGGCACCCGCGCCCTACGTCGAGAGGAGCCGGACGGGACGGGCGGAACCCGTTCCCGTTCTAGCCGATGTAGGTGCGCGCTCCGTGCCGGGAGAGGGCGTCGAGCGCGGTGACGGGATCGCCGGAGGCGATCGCCTCGAAGAGCCGCCTGTGCCGCTCCACCCCCTCGGCCGGAGAGCGCTGCTCGGCCTCCCTGCGCAGGTTCGCGGCCATGTAGAGCTGCAGCTTCAGGATGACGGGCTCGTACGCCATCAGCAGCTGGCGGTGGCCCGCGAGCGCGACCAGCGCGAGGTGGAAGCGCCGGTGCGCCTCGTTCTCGCCGAGCGGGTCGTCCAGGCGCACCGCCGCCGCCATCCCCTCAAGTGCCTCGGCGAGCGCGGTCATGTCGTGCGTGCCGGAGAGAGGCAGCGCGGTCTCGACCGCGTAGCGTTCGAGCACGTCGCGCAGCCCGAACAGCTCGTCCACGTCGTTCCCGGTCAGCTCGGTGACGCGGGCTCCCCGCCGGGGCAGGTGCTCCACCAGCCCCTGCTGCCCGAGCGACCGCAGTGCCTCGCGCAGCGGCGCCCGGCTGATGCCGAACCGCTGGGTGAGCTGCTCCTCGATCAGCCGCTCGCCCGGTGCGAGGGCGCCGGAGAGGATCTCGTGACGGAGCCGTCGCATCGAAAGCTCGACCAGGCTGGGGTGTTTCAGCTCCCCATCGGGTTCCACCCGTCCAACTCCTCTCGACGTGTGGAACAAACTCTCTCAGAGAACGGCCGGAATCCCACCCGCGGGATGGCGGCGTGGTCGGGTGTTCCGGTCGCGGGCCGGTAGCGGGCCGGTCGGGAGCGGGCGATCCAGCCCTCCTCACAGCTCGGGTGGAGTCTGCTCGCCCGCCCAGTCCAGGAGCCGTGCCGCGGTCTGGAAACGCCGGTCGGCGTTGGACTCGCCGAGGATGACGCCGATGAACCGGTGGCCCTCGCGGTCGGCGGCGAAGGACAGGCAGTATCCGGCGGCGCTGGTGTAGCCGGTCTTCAGGCCCGTCACCCCGGGTGTCTTGCCGAGCAGTTTGTTGGAGTTGGTCCAGGTGTGCGCCCGGTGCACCTTGGACTTCGCCACGAGATGGCGCCTGGTGGACGCGATGATCCGCAGCACCGGGTCGCGCAGCGCGAGGTCGGCCAGCTTCGCCTGGTCAAGGGCGGTGGAGTAACCGGGCCCCGGCTTCGGCAGGCCGTCGGGAGTTGCGTAACGGGTGTCGACGAGCCCCATGGAGCGGGCCGTGGCGTTCATCTTCGCCACGAACCTCGTGCTGCCGGGCCCGTAGACGCGGGCCAGGGCGTGTGAGGCGTCCGCCCCCGAGGGGAGCATGACCGCGTACAGCAGGTCCCGCACGGTGAGTCGCTCCCCGGCGCGCAGCGAGGCGTGGGTCGCGCCGTTCGCCGCCGCGTGCCGTACGTCCTCCGCCTGGACCGTGACGGTGTCGGCCAGCCGCGCCTCCCTGAGGACGACGTACGCCGTCATGATCTTGGTCAGGCTCGCCACCGGCATCCGCCTGCCCGCCTGCTTGCTCAGGTGGATCGTTCCGGTGCTCGCGTCGTACAGGTACGCGGCCCGCCCCGGCACCGACGGCACCGACGCGCGCCGGTCCCCTGCGGGGGCGAAAGCGGGTGCGAAAGCGGGTGTGGCGGTGAGGGCGGGCGTACGAAGCGTGGCGAGCGGGGCGGACACCGTGGATCCGGTGACCGAAACGCGCGCCGAAGCCCCGCCGGGCGGCGCGGAGGTCGAGATCCCCCAGGCCGGGGACACCGAAGACGCGGTGCCCAGGATGAGCGCGGTGACCAGCGCGGCGCGGGCCGTGCGGCCTGTTCCCCCGTGATGCATGCGAGCCATGCTGGCAGAGGCCACCGTCGATATACGGAAGTTGTCGGTTTGGCTATTGAAAAGTTGACATCTGTGGCGGGTGTTTCTCCAGTTCGCGGCGGGAGGCCCGGCGACGGCGCCACCGCACGAACCCGGCGACGAGCGCGACCGCCACCAGCGCGGCCAGGCCCGCGAGGAGCGGTGAGCGAGCGGCCAGCTCCAGCCACCCCCAGATCACCGAGTACAGGCCGAAGGAGGTCACCGGCACCCAGGTCAGGCAGCCCAGTGCGCTCGCCACGACGTACCAGGGGTAGGAGATCCGCAGCACCCCGGCCACCCAGGGCAGCGTGTGGCGCAGCCCTGGCACCCAGAAGCAGCCGTAGACGGCGAGCGCGCCCCACTTCCTGACGACGTTCTCGACCCGGGTGATGTTCTCCTGGCCGATCTTGGCGCCCAGGCGCGAGGCGTAGAGCCTGGAGCCCAGGGCGTGGCCGATCCAGTAGTAGGCCTGGAACGCGCCGAACAGGGCCACGCCACCGATGATCACCCAGAGCCACAGGGGCATGCCCAGGAAGGACGCGGAGGTCGGGTCGGGGATGCCCGCCACAACAGGTCGCATTCCGAACATCACCGCCGCGGTCGTTTCAGCTGCCTTTACTTGATATTAGGGCAGGCTTACCTGAGCCGACATGGCGGAGCCCTCCTTGGGCGCACCCGCCGGCCTGTGGGCGCACCGGCTGCAAGCGGACGTCAACTCCAAGGCAAGAACCGTGGCGTACACCTTGGGGTAACGAAAGAGGTGTCTGTCATGAGTCCGCGTAGCAGTGTGGCACCGGTGGTGGCGAGTGGAGTCGCGAGCGCACTCAAGCTGCTCGTCGCCACCCTCGCCTTCGCTGGAGCCTACCTGGGGGTGGAGGCCGCGTACGGCACTCCGGGCCAGGTGACGGCCGGTGCGCCGGCGCAGGCGCCGGTGCGGGCGGTGGAGCTGTCGTCGCGATCGATGCCCGCCACGGAGCGGGTCCCGGTCACCGTCGAGCGGGTCTCCGACACGGTCATGACGCCCGGTACGGTCATCGTCGGCGCGATCGACGCGCTCGGCCCCTGCGACCGGCCCTACCAGGCCAAAAGCCTCGTCGAGAACGACGACCCCCGGGCCACCGTCTCCTACGGCTGGCGCCTGGAGCGCTGGAGCCCCGGCACCCGCCGCTGGCAGGCATACCTGGGCACCGGGTCCGGCTTCACCGGCGAGAGCCAGGTCGTCGAGTGGCAGCCCAGGGTCGTGAACAACCCCGGCTGGTACCGCGTCGTGCTGTCGGTCTCCGGCGAGGCCCCGCTGCGCAGCGAGAGGTTCCTCGTCAAATGCTGATCCGCCCGCTGTCCGGCCTTCCGGGAAGAGCCGCTCCCGAAGATGGACCGGGTCTCGGAAGGACTCCTCCCGATCGTCCTTCTCCGGGGGCGGGAGCCGGGCATCAAGAGGGACCGGATCTCGTGGGGGACCTTCGCCCTCGTGACGCCTCAGCTGCCGAGTGAGCGCCGTGCCGCCTCCACCCACCGGTCCACGCCGACCCGCTCGGCCACCGCGAGGGCGTTCTCGTAGTGCGGCTTCACCGCGTCGGCGAAGCCCAGCCGCAGCGCCAGGTCACCCAGCGTCAGGGCGACGGGCCAGAGCGCGACCACCCCGGTCCCCGCGCCCGCGATCCGGTCGGCGAACGGCTTCAGCGTGTCGTACGCCTCGATCATCCGCTCCCGGTCGTCCAGCAGCATGCCCGCGAGGGCCCGCCAGATCATCGCCAGCTCGTAGAGGAAGTCGGGGCGCACGGGCGTCTTCACCGCGATGACCGCCCTGGCGTCCCGGTGGTGGCCCGCGGAGGCGAGAGCCACCGCGTAGGCGTCCAGGGTCCACTTGGCTCCGCGCTGGTGCGCCTCGGCGAGCGGCTCGACCATCTCGGCGGCCTGCCCGTTCACCAGGCGCAGGCAGAACGTGGTGATCAGCGGCAGGTCCTGGCGGCCCTCCAGCATCCCGGCCTTCGCGGTCAGCCGGGCGGCGTCGCGGTAGGCGCGCTCCGCCCCGGCGAAGTCACCGGCGATCATCAGACGCTGCCCGGCGTACCAGGCGACCACGGAGGCGGGCGCGGACAGGCCGTACTGCCTGGCGAGCTTCTCGGCGGCGGCCACGTGCGCGTCGGCCTCGGCGAACGCGCCCGAGGCGGCGGCGCACTCCATCAGCACCAGGTGGGCGAGGGCCTGCACCGAGATCTGCCCGGTCGCCTTGCCGACCTCCAGCAGCTCCCTGCCGATGACCTCGCGCTCGCCCACCGGGGTGATGCCGTACGACTGGCGCAGCCGCCCGCTCAGCGCGGTCGCGAGCAGGGCGGGGTCACCGGAGCGGCGGGCCAGCTCCTCGGCCTCCAGCGAGGCCTGCTCGCCCCGGGGGGTCGCCGATCCCTCCAGCTCCAGGGCGAGGGTGGCGAGCAGGCTCGCCCGCAGCGACTGCTCGCCGGCGGGCAGCTCGACGAGCGCCTGCTCGGCGACGTCGACGATCTCCCAGGCCGTACGGGTGAAGTCGCGGGCCATGCCCTTGTGCGGCACCGCGAGCGAGGCGGCCACCCGGGCGGTGAGCTCCAGGTTGCCCAGGGGCAGCGCCGCGTCCATCGCCTCGCGCCGCCGTCTGCGGGCCGCGGCCATGTCGCCGCAGAGCGCGAGGGCCTTGATCAGCCGCAGGGTGAGCAGCAGTCGCTCCCTGGTGCTGTCGGGAGTGTGGGCGACGCCCGACCTGTCGAAGGCGGCGATGGCCTGCTCCCACAGGGTGGCCGCCTCGCGGTGGGCGAAGCGCCGCTCGGCCTGCTCGGCGGCGAGGCCCGCGTAGTGGACCGTCTTGCCGGCGGTCTCGCCGGTGCCCGCGGAGTGGTAGTGGTGGGCGAGCGCTGCCACGTCGCCGGGATTCCTGCGCTCGATCACCGAGGCGACCGCGGCGTGCAGCCGGGAGCGGCGCAGCCGGGAGGCGTCGGAGTACAGGGTGTCGCGGACCAGGTCGTGGTCGAAGCGCAGCCTGCCGGGACCGGGTTCGGTGACCAGGCCGGCGAGCAGCGCCGCCTCCACCGCGTCGACCACGGCGTCCTCGTCGCCCGAGACGTCGACGAGCACGTCCACGTCCACGTCTCGGCCGATCACCGCGGCCTGCAACAGGATCTGCTGGGCGATCGCGGGCAGCCGGGAGACGCGCCTGCGCAGTACGTCGCGGACGCCGGAGGGCACGCCGGAGATCACCTCGGCGGCCGTCGCGCGGTCGCTCACCGCCTCGGCGTCGAGCAGGCGCACCGTCTCGCGGACGAAGAAGGGGTTGCCGCCGGTGCGCTCGACGATGCTGCTGACCGCGTCCTCGTCGACCTCGCGCACGCACGTCGCCCTGACCAGCTCGGCCACCGCCTTGGTGTCGAGTCCGGTGAGGCCGACCCGCACCGGACCGAGCCTGGCCAGCGCGGCCAGCACGTCGGCCTGCTGGTCGCTGAGCTCGCTGTCCCGGCAGGTCACCACGAGCAGCACCCGGCTGGTGGCGAGCAGGCTCGGCAGCGCGCGGAGCAGCGCCAGCGTCTGGTCGTCGGCCCAGTGCAGGTCCTCCAGGGTGAGCAGGATCGGCGTCTCCTTGGCGACGGCGGCGAGATAGCCGCCCACCGCCCGGTGCAGCCGGAACCCGCCGGAGGCCTGGTCGTCGTCTGGCTCGGGGGCCGCGTCGTCGAGGAGCGGCGCCAGCAGCGAGGCGTACTCGCCGGGCCCGGCCGCGTTCACCAGGGTGCGCAGGATCTCCACCCAGGCCCAGCCGGGAGGCGTGGCGCTGCTGTCGGGGCAGGCGCCGGAGGAGATGCCCCACCCGTCGTCGGAGAGCCGCCTCATGAGCTGGCGGACCAGGGTGGTCTTGCCCGCGCCCGCGTCGCCGCTGATCACCGCGACGGTGAAGCGGCCGGTTCTCGCCGCGGCGGTGGTGAGCCTGCCCAGTTCGGCGTCGCGGCCGACGAACGGCTCGGGCTCCAGCGGGGGAAGCTCCACCTGGGCCACCGTCGGCCTGGGCGGCCAGGTCTCCGCGGCCACCTGCTGGCGCTGCCTGGACGGCGCCGAGGGGGCGAGCTGCAGGCCGGGGTCCTGGGACAGGATGTCGGACTCCAGCTTGCGCAGCGCCGGGCCGGGGTCGATGCCCAGCTCGTCGGAGAGGATCGTGCGCGCCCGGCGCAGCGCCGCCAGCGCGTCGCCCTGCCGTCCGCAGCGGTACAGGCCCAGGGCGAGCAGCCGCCAGCCCTCCTCGCGGAGCGGGTGCTCGGTGGTGAGCGCCTCCAGGTCGGGCACGGACTCGGCGGGCAGGCCCAACCGCAGGCCGCTGTCGGCGTGCCGCTCGCGGGCCACCAGGCGCAGCTCGGCGAGCCGGTTGACCTCGGCCTCGGCCCACGGCTGGTCGGCGAAGTCGGCGTAGGGGGTGCCTCGCCACATGCTCAGGGCCTTCTCCAGGCGAGCCCGCGCGGAGGCGGGGTCGTCGCCCTCCAGGTGCTCTCCCGCGGTGCGGACCAGCGTCTCGAAACGCAGCGCGTCGACCTGGTCGGGAGCGGCGCGCAGCGCGTAGCCCGAGGCCACGGTCACCAGCAGCCGGTTCGGCCCTCCGCGCGGACGTCCCGGCTCCAGCACCCGGCGCAGCCGGGAGATGTAAACCTGGAGCCCCGACTGGGCGCCCTTGGCCGCGTCGTCGTCCCACAGGTCGTACAGCAGCGAGTCGACGGGAACGACCTGCCCGCGCGCGACGAGCAGGCGCGCCAGGACCGCACGTTGACGGAGCCCGCCCAGGTCGAGCTCGTCTTCACCTGAATGCGCCTCGACCGGGCCGAGAACTCGGAACGCCACCATGTCAGCCGCCACGCTATGTGGGCCTTCCAATCGCATACAAGGTATTTCCCAATCTAGCGGCTGATCGACTCCTTTTCGGCGGCCGTCGCGGCGTTCTCACGCCTGCGCAGGAAGGTCCAGGCTCCCAGAGCCAGCCCGCCGAAGGGGATTTCGACAGTGTAGGTCCAGAACCCGAAAAGCAGGGCGGCGGCGGTGGCGGAGTCGAGGGGGGCGCCGAAGAAGACCAGTGCGCCGATGGTTCCGGCCTCCATGATCCCGGTACCGCTGGGAGTCACCAAGGCCGTGGTCAGGACCCTCGACAGGGCGAAGGCGGCGATCGACTGCGCCAGTCCGGGATAGGCGCCGGTCGCCTGCAGGCAGACGACGAGAATCAGCCACTGGAAACCCAGAAAGAAGATCATTCCCAGCGTGAGCCCGGCCCAGCGGTCCCTCACGATCTCGGAGGTGTCGGCCCGCAGCTTGGACAGCGCCTCGGAGGCGGAGTGCTCGCCGGGACGGATCCGGCGGGGGAGCAGACGGGTGAGGGCGTCGAGACCGCGACCCAGGACGTTCGCGGCGCGGTCCCAGTACAGGGCGGCGGTCACCACGGCGACCAGGCCCAGGATGGAGAGCGCACCCACCCAGCCCGCCCTCGTCACCGTGGGGCTGAGCGACTGCCCGCTGAACAGCAGGGCGACGATGCCCGCCGCGGGCAGCAGGAAGCGGAACAGGGTGTTCCAGATGCCGGTGGTCAGCGTGGAGACCACGACCGCCCGCGCGGGAAACCCCCAGCCCCTGGTCATCGCGAACGTCATCGCCACCCCGGCCGCGCCGCCGAAGGGGAGCAGGTTGCTCACCGCGCTGCCGCCCGCGTTCAGCGTGAGGGCCTGCAGGTGGGTCAGCCCGGGAAGGGAGGCGGTGAGCACGAACGTGTAGGCGAGGAGGCTGAGCAGCCAGACGACGGTCATCAGCGCGACCTCCCGCGGACCCAGCGCGGCGAACTGCGCGCCGATCTGCGCCCAGGAGACGTGCTTGCCCGTCAGGACCGCCACGACCTGGGGCATGAAGAACACGAGCGTGGCGGCGAGTGCCAGCGACACGACCGACAGCCCGACCTGGAACAACCTGCTCTTCATGCGACACGACCGCTCTTCACCCGATATCCCCGACCCAGTCTGCCGCCACCGAACTCATCCTTTGGGAGGAACTTCGAAGGGGTGCCTCAGCCGGGAGCCCAGGGGGGCGTCCCTGCGGACATACCACTCGGTGCCGAAGACGAGACGGTAAAGAGGCTGGGGGATCTTGAGCATCACCCCGAGGGTGCGGGTGTCGGCGCCGGTGGCCTGGGAGGCGTGGGCGGCCATGCTCGCCCGCTTCTGGCGGGCGAAACGCCGCACGGGGACCCGGTGGGTGATCACCTCGCCGGGGGAGTACGCCCGCTCGAAGGCCCGGATGTCGAGCTGCGGATAGAACCTCCTCGCGAGCCGCAGCCCCCGCAGCAGGGGGTCGCGGTTGACGGTCGCCTCCAGCACGATCGGGGTCTTCGCGATCTCGGCCGCCCTGCCGCCGACCCGGTGCACCTGGACGTGGTCGGGGTGGCCGTAGCCGCCCGCGGGGTCGTAGGTCGTCAGCAGGTCGGCCTTCTCCTCGGTGAGGATGGCGGCGAGCCGCCGGGCGGCCTCCTCGGCGTCGGCGTCGATGAAGGCGTCGTCCGGCCGGTCGTCGGCGATCCCGCCGCCGGGGGCGAGCCCGGAATCGCCGTAGCCGAGGTTCACCACCCGGGCGCAGCCGAGTGCCGCGGCCGACTTGTACAGCTCGGCCATACGGGCGGCGCCCAGCGCCTCACCGGGTTCGAGGTCGGCCTGGCCTCGCTCACCCGAGGTCGCCACGACGAGGACCACCCGGTGGCCCTCGGCGGCGAGCATCGCCATGGTGCCCGCGGTCAGCAGGGCCTCGTCGTCGGGATGGGCATGAAAGAACACTGCTGTCTTGACGCTGCTGATCAGGCTCACTCCGTTCGCGCGACGCGGATGCGCCCTCAGGGGCACGCAGGCATGATCTCACGCGGGTCTACGCTGGCACGGTGAGGATCCTCCACATCAGTGACTGTTACCTGCCGCGCCTCGGCGGGATCGAGGTGCAGGTCGCCGATCTGATCCGGACGCAGCGGGAGGCGGGCCACGACGTCGAGGTGGCGACCGCCACCCCGGGGGAGAGCCTTCCCGGGGTGCACAGGATCGTCGCGAGACTCCCCTTCGACCTGCCGGTCCACCCGTTCGGTACCGGACACCTGCTCCGCCTGATCGGAGCGCGGCGGCCCGAGGTGGTGCACGTGCACACGGGGGCGGTCTCGCCGTTCGCCTGGATGGGCGTGCGGGCGGCGACCCGCGCGGGCCTGCCCGTGGTCGTCACCGTGCACAGCATGTGGGACCCGGTCACGCGGGCGCTCTACCGGGGGCTGCGGCTGCTGTTCGGGTGGCACCGCTGGGGGCTGGTGGGCACCGCGGTGAGCGAGGCCGCGGCCCTGCCGATCCGCGCGGTGGCCGGGCCCGGCGTGCCGGTGCACGTGGTCTCCAACGGCCTGGACGTCTCCGGCTGGCGCTCGGCGCACCTTCCCTCGGCTCCCCCGGTCTCTCCGGTCTCTCCGGCCTCTCCGGCTTCCCATGCCTCCCCCGCGGACGACGTACGAGCCGCGTCCCCCGCGGGAGACGCGCCGTCCGAGGCGGGCGTCGATCACGTGCCGTCCGAGCGGGAAGGCGGCCCGGTACAGCCGGTGCACGTCGTCGCGGTGGGGCGGCTCGCGCCCCGCAAGCAGCCGGTCCGGTTGCTGCGGCTCCTGCGGGAGGCCCGCGCCCAGGTGCCCGCCGAGACGCCGATGCGGGCGACCGTCGTCGGGGACGGCCCGGCCCGGTCGCAGATGGAGCGCTACCTGAGGACGAACGGCATGACCGGCTGGGTCTCGCTCCCCGGCCGCTACAGCCGGGACCAGATCCGCGAGCTGCTCGCCTCGACGGACGTGTTCGTCGCCCCCGCGCCCCGTGAGTCCTTCGGGCTGGCGGCACTGGAGGCGAGAGCCGCGGGGGTGCCCGTGGTGGCGCGTGCGCAGAGTGGGGTGGCCGACTTCGTACGGCCGGGCAAGGAGGGACTCCTCGGGCGGACTTTCGACGACCTGGTCGCGTCGGTGGCGAGGCTGGTCCGCGACCGCGAGTTGCGCGAGTCGATCGCGGCGAACAACCGGGAGACCGAGCCCGTCCACAGTTCCTGGCCCGCGGTGCTCGAAGGCTTCGAACGCTGCTACGAGCAGGCGCGCGCCGGCCGGACCTGAGAGCCGGGCCCGGGTGAGAGGGCCGGTGGACGGGAGGCCGAGGCGGGGGCCGGTGTCCGGCGGGACGCCGTCGCGAGGCCGGGCGGCGGCCGGGTGGCGGCCGGGTGGAAACGCGCAAGGCCCCTGCCGTGCGGTGGCAGGGGCCTTGCCGGAGATCGTCGGTACGGCCGCCGCGCCGCACTGCCCCCCGCAGGCGGAGCGGCGGCCGTACCCGGAGTGCCTCCTGCCGCCAGGAGGCACCGGTCCCTGGATCGTCCAAGAGGTTCAGGAGGTCCAGGAGGTCTAGGCGCAGGCCTCGACGAGCTTGGTGCTCGCCTCCTGGATCTTCGTCACCAGCGACGTCGCGGCCGTCGCGGCCGCGGCCGGGTCGTTCGCATCGATCTTGGCCGACTCGAACGAGGTGGCGAGGTCGGTGAGGGCGGTGGCCACCTCACCGTCGGCCGTGGCCGCGAGCGCCTTGAGGTCGGCGGCGAGCTTGGCGGTGGCGTCGTTGTACTTGGTGAGATCACCGGCGCTCGACGTGGCGGCGGTGGTGAAGTCCGCGAAGGGCTTCGACCACGCGGCCTCCGTGCAGACCGCGCTGTTGGAGGACGACCCGCCGCAGGCGGCGGTCATCGATATGAGAGCGACTCCCGCTGCGGCGACGGCGAGGCGGCGGGAGGAGAGGGCGCGGAACATTTCTGCCTTTCATTGCATTTCGTGACAGTTGGAACTGTAGGCAGGGTTCCTTGCGGATCACTTTCATGACACTTACAGGAGTGACTCCTGTGACCTGACGTGATTTTGCCCCCGCCGAGGGTAAGTGCGGGGCATGGCTGAGGCGATCGTCGATCCCGGTTCCGGTCAGCACTCGCTCAAGCGGGTCATCGGGCGCAGGGTCCTCCTTCTGTTCGTGGTGGGCGACATTCTCGGTGCCGGGATATACGCCCTGGTGGGGAAGGTCGCCGGCCACGTCGGCGGGGCGTTGTGGGTGCCCTTCCTGGTGGCCTTCGTGCTGGCGGCGCTGACGGCGACCGCCTACGCCGAACTTGTCGGCAAATATCCCCAGGCGGCCGGTGCCGCGCTTTATGCGAACAAAGCGTTCAACATTCCCTTTGTCACGTTCATTGTGGCGTTCGCGGTGTTGATGAGCGGCATCACCTCCGCGAGCGCCGCCGCGCGGGCCTTCGGCGGCGACTACCTCGGGGAGTTCGTCACGCTGCCGGTCGTCGTCGGCGCGTTCATCTTCCTCGGCCTGATCACGCTGGTGAACTTCGCCGGGATCTCCGAGTCCATCAAGGTCAACGTGGTGCTCACGATCATCGAGGCCTTCGGCCTGCTGGTGATCATCGCGATCGGGATCTTCGCCCTGCTGTCCGGCGACGGCGAACCGGCGCGGGCGCTGGAGTTCCATCCGGTCAACGGCGCCTTCCTCGGGATCCTGGGCGGCACGGCCCTCGCCTTCTACGCGCTGCTCGGCTTCGAAGACTCGGTCAACCTCGCGGAGGAGGCCAAGGAGCCGCAGCGAGACTTTCCCCGCGCTCTCTTCGGCGGCCTGACCATCGCGGCGGTCATCTACCTGGGGGTCGCGTTCACGGCGACCATGCTGGTCGACACCAGGACGCTGGTGGACTCGTCCGGTCCGTTGCTCGAGGTCGTCAAGGTCGCCGGGCTGGCGTTCCCGCCCAAGTTGTTCGCCCTCATCGCGTTGCTCGCGGTGGGCAACACCGCGCTGATCAACATGCTCATGGCCTCGCGCCTGGTCTACGGCATGGCGCGTGAGGGAATCGTGCCCAAGATCTTCGGGACGGTCCACTCGACGAGGTCCACCCCGTGGGTGGCGATCGTCTTCACCGTGGGCGTCGCGGCGGTGCTCGTCGCCACCGGCGACATGAGCGACCTGGCGGACACCACGGTGCTGCTGTTGCTGTGCGTCTTCGCGATAGTGAACGTGGCCGTGCTGATCCTCCGCAAGGACCGTGTCGATCACGATCACTTCCGGGCGCCGAGCTGGATGCCGGTTCTCGGGGCGGTGGTCTGTCTCGTCCTGACGTTGCCGATCACCGGCAGGGACGCGGACGTCTATCTCCGCGCGGGGGTCCTGCTCGCGATCGGTGCGGTCCTCTGGTTCGTCAACCGGTTGTTCCTGTCAGAAGGGCAGGGCCCGTCCTGAGGGGGTGCGGAGGTCCAGAGCGATGGGTTTCCGTGGCGGCCGGGGCTTTTGGAGGATAAGAACCTTTTTCATGTGATACTCCCTCTTTGTTGGAGTTTGAGAGAGACTACGTCAACTGACCGACTTTTTCACGGATTTTTTACCCAGCTCGTGTTGATCTGTACCGGCAGGACGGGGTGCGAGTGTGCCGGGCGGCGTGATCGCGCGGATGTCGGGGCCCGAGAGGGCGGGGAAGGGCAGCGAAGGGGAGGTCTGACCTTCGGTGTCCCGGCTGCGGCGTCGAGGGCTCTGTCGTGGCGTTTGGGAGAAATAGTCCGCCATGTCCGCAGACTAGGAGGCCGATGTTTCCGGCAAGGACACCGTTTGTTCCAAGTCCGCGACCTCGGCGGCGATCTCCGGGGCGACGACGGTCCGGTGGCGGCGGCGATGCCGACGGTGCCGGCGGATTCGGGGAGTCTCAGGAGTCCCGGGAGTCCCGGAGGTCTCAGCGGCGGAGCACGAAGGCCTTCTCGTCGTCGCCCACGCCGACCGAGCCCACCGCCCACAGCGTTTCGCTGCCCGGCACCCGGGTCAGGACGGCGCCGCCCACGTCGTCGGTCTCCTCGTACTGCTGGGTGGCGGCGTAGGTGCGGAACAGCGGGCCGTACTCGCGTGACCAGGCGGTGCCGTCGAAGTGGAGGATGAGCGCCTGTCCGGCGTGGTCGGCGTCGACGCCGCTGATCCACACGTCGGAGCCGGAGGCGGTGACCCCGTACAGGCCTCCCCGGGAGACCGGCACCTCGACCCGCGTCCAGCGGGTCCCGTCCCAGCGCATGACGAGCGGCTGCGCCCCCTCGGCACCTCGCGTCTGCGACCCGGTCTCCTGGCCGGTCGAGATCCGTCCGACCGCCCACACCTCCGACGGCGAGACCTGCCAGACCGCGCTGAGACGACCGCCTTGGACCGGCGGCGTCTCCAGGCTCTCCCACGATCCGGCGGTGCCGCGCCAGACCAGCGGGGTGCGGGTCTCGCTCGTTCCCACCGCCCAGACGTGTCCCTGCCCGGAGGTGATCGCCTCGAAGGTGCCCTGCGTGGTCAGCACGTTACGGAAACCGCCGTCCGCCCGCTCCAGGACGACCGCGCCCGAGGGGCCGTTCGCGGCGAACCACGTGCCGCCGCCTGTCGCGACGTCGGCCAGCCGGTAGTCCTCGGCCACCCCGAAGGGCCGGTGCGAGGTCCACGCCCGCCCGTTCCAGTGCGCGGCGAACGCGCTCGGGCCGTTGCCCACCACCCACACGTCGTCGGGTCCGGCCGCGCCGACCCCCTCCAGGTGGTGGACCTCGGCCTCGTCGCCCAGGGAGATCTCCCTCCAGCGGCTTCCGTTCCAGCGAAGGACGGCGGGCGTGCCCTCCCGGTCCTCCGCGCCGTCCTGGTATCCGACCGCCCAGGCGTCGCGGGGCCCGGTCGCCACCACGTCGAGCAATGCCGTCGCGCCCGACAGGTTCGCGCCCCCCACGGCCGTCCACTCGGCGGACGCGGCGACCGCCCCGGTCGCCGCCGGACTCGCCTGGCTCGCCGACGGGGCCCCTGGCGCCGGGCTCGGAGAACTCGGGGAAGGGGAGGCGGGGGCCGGCGAGGCGGTGCCGCCCGGTGCGACGGTGGGGTCGGGCGTCGCGGGGGCACCTCCGCACGCGGCGATCAGGAGCGTACCGACGACCATGACCGCCATCGGGCGCGCTTTCACCATGTCCCCATTGTTCCGCATGCCTTCGCGATCCGGTCGTGCTCCGCGTGATTAGACCCGCCTGGCCGGGGCACCGGGGACGTAAGCGGGAGAGGATGTCGATGGCGAAGGCTGAAGAGGGCGGCAGACTCCGTGTTCGAGCCGACGAACACCGTGATTTCATCGCCCTGCACGCGGTGGGGGCACTGGACTACGGGTCCTCGCCACTGCTGAAGGAACAGGCCGACGTCGCGTTGGGAGCGACGGATCACCCTCGCCTGGTGATCGATCTCACCGAGGTCACCTTCTGCGACTCCACCGGGTACGGCGTGCTCATGTACGCCCTCGACCGGGTTCGCCGGCTGGCGGGCTCGCTCGTCCTCGTCGGCCTCTCCGCCGTGATGCGGCAGCGGCTGGGGCGCCTCGGGGTGGCCGATCTGTTCGATACCTGTCGCACGGTCGAGGAGGCGGTGGAGGCGTTTCCCGAGGTGACATGAGTGGTCACGTTTCTCCGCACTAGAGCGATCCGCGCCGTATGAGACAGTTATGGTTGCTTGGGCAAAGGGTCGGTTCAGAAGGTTGGTCATGTTCGTGGGAGATGAGCCGGAGTCGGTTTTCACCGCCACATCCGGGCTGCACGGTACGACACTCGTCGTACGGGCGAGCGGAGAGCTTGATCACTACCACACGTCGGTGCTCCGCGAGGAGATGGGAAGGGCCTGGGGCTCCCTGCCCTCACCGAGGCTCATCCTCGACCTGTCCGCCCTGACCTTCTGCGACTCCTCCGGGATCGGCGAGCTGCTCCAGGTGCGTCACCAGGGGCTGAGCAGAGGGGTGCGGGTGATCCTCACCGGCGTTCAGGGCAACCTGGCCCGGCGTCTCAACCTCGCCGGCCTGACCCAGGTGTTCGAGGTGCTCCCCTCCGTGGCCGACGCGCTCGAGGTGGCCTGAGCCCTCGCGAACGGCCCCGGGGCGACGAGAAGACCGGCGCGGAGGAGCGCCGGAGGATCGGCCCGATCCCCGGCGGGTCAGACGGCGGCCTGGGTGGCGTGCTCCTGCCGCAGCCGGACACCGTCGACGCGTCCCTCGCGCTCGCGGAGGATGGTGCGGAGCACCCGCAGGCCGTCGCGGACGGCGTGCAGGTTGCTGGCGCCGTGAATGCGACTGCGCTCGTGGCTGGGAACCTCGCGGATGACGAGACCGGCCTGGGCGGCGCGGATGTTCATGAGGGTCTCGATCTCGAAGCCGTCGCAGTCGAGGTCGAGCGCGTCGAGGTGGCGGGCCCAGAAGGCGTTGTACCCGTAGCACAGGTCGGTGTAGCGGGTGCCGTACAGCAGGTTGGTCACCTTGGTCAGCATCGTGTTGCCGAGCGAGCGGATCGGGCTGATGTCGTCCGAGCCTCCGCCGGGGGCACAGCGAGACCCCTTGGCGAAGTCGGCTCCCTCGACCAGCGCGGTCACGAAGGAGTGGATCTCCCGGCCGTCGGTGGACCCGTCGGCGTCGATCATGACGATGATGTCACCGGTCGCGGCGGCGAACCCCTCGGTGAGAGCGTTGCCCTTGCCCTTGCCCGTCTGGCTGACGACGCGCAGCCCGGGCCGCAGGGTTCTGGCGACGGCGACGGTGTCATCGGTGGAGTTGCCGTCGACCAGGATCACCTCGTCGATCCAGGACGGCAGGGTCGCGAAGACGTGCGGGAGGTTCTCCGCCTCGTTCATGGCGGGGACGACCACGCTGACACTGAAAGGAAAAGGGGCGCTGTTCATGGCCACAGGGTTGAACACACCACCTGCAGAACACTTGAAAGCCTCTTGCAAGCCCTCACGTGACAGAGGATCGTGCCTTTTGACCTCCCCTTGGGGGTAGCGGGAGGGTCTCTTCGCCGACCGTTCCAAGGGGAGGCACGACCCGATGCGGATCGTGAGGGCTGTCAGAAGGGGAGCGTGCGACCCGAAGGGCTGCGCAGGTCGAGTGGCACCGGCTCACGGGGTGGACGCGGACGTTGTACGAGCAGGATCCTTTTCACGGTGCCGCTCCATTCTGGGCTTGATCACCGGGTGTTACCCACGCCAGGCCCAAGAATCACCTATCTCCGTATCACATGAAGAACACTGGCCACACGTTCCGCGGCCGTCGCGACGTCCTCCGCGTGGCCGATGCGCCCCGCCCAGGACAGCCAGAACCACCACTCGCCGTCCTCCTCGTGGGCGGCGAGCACGTCCTCGGTCCTGGCCGGGGCCATGGGGTTGATCACATGAAGTCGTGGATAAAGCCCTGCGGCCGACCTCAGGCGCACCTGAAAGGCGTGCGCCTCCAACTGGGTGGCCAACCGACGCAGGTGGTCGATACCTTCGCCGCGCTCTGTCATCATCCGGATCACTCCTGGCGGACACTGGTGACTTGCCTCTCTGCAGAGTGCGGTTTTGTGGCACTTGAGGCAATCGGTCCCTCCGCAACCCCCTCCGGGAACAGTGGAATAGACCGGAAAGTCATGGATGTTCCGTGGGGAAACCGCGAATAAACGGAATGCCGCGCACAGCTGCGTTTACGTTGAGGTGCGTGCTTGTTAATGTTGTGTAAACAGCAAGTGGGAGGGGCGCCGTGGCCCGAGGTGAGCATTCGCCGGCATGCGCGCGACGCTGGCGCGAGCAGGCGGCGTCCAGGCAGTGGACCCACTGGCAGACCGCGCAGGCCATTCACGGCTGCTGCGGGGTGAGCCTGCTCAAGGCACACCGGCTGGCCAGGGGCTGGTCGGCCAGGCAGTCCGTTCAGGAACTGGAGGAGCTCTGTGAGCGCCAGGACCTGGGCGAGGCGCGGGCCAGCATCGACCTGCTCAACGCCTGGGAGAACAACCGGGCACGGCCGCGCCCGCAGACCATCGATCTACTGGCTCGACTTTACCGTGCGAACGCCGTCAGGCTAGGCCTGGCCGGAGATTACTGCGAGGACGGCGGGGGCGCCAAGGTCGTGGTCGTCTCCGGTGGCGAGGGCCGCACGCCCTACCAGACGGAGGAGCGGGAACGGTCCGAAGACGACATCGAGCGGCGCGCGCTGTTCCACCACGCCCTGCTCGGCTCACGGTCGGTGATGACCGGCCGGCTGCTCGCCGAGGTCGAGCGGACCCGTCAGGACCTGGACCGTACGCTCGCCGTCTCCACCGTCTCCGAGGAGCAGCTCGACCGGCTCGACGAGCAGGTGCTGCGCTACCGGCGCGAATACATCAGCAGCGCGCCGGTGCCGATGCTCTACCGGCTGATGCTGGAGCTGTCGGACGTGCGGACGCTCTCGCTGGCCCGCCAGCCCGCGATGGCCCAGCGCCGCCTGCTCAACGCCACCGTGATGCTGGCGCTGCTCTCGGCCGACGCGCTGATGAAGCTCGGCGACACCCGCCAGGCCCACGCCTGGTACGGCACCGCGCGCAACGCCTCCGACGACATGGGCGACGTGCGGCTGCGCGCCCTCGTCCGGGCACAGCAGGCGATGCTCCCCTACTACTACGGCGACCTCGCCGAGACCGTGCGGCTCGCCCGCGAGGCCAGGATGCTCGCCGGCAGCGCCCCCAGCTCACCGGCGGCGCTCGGCGCGGCGGCGGAGGCGCGGGCGCTGGCACGGATGGGCGAGCACAAGGCCGCGAGGGTCGCGCTGGCCGAGGCGGAGCGCATCTTCGCCAAGATGCCTCCCGAGGGCCACGACCACCTGGCTTTCCGCTTCTCCGAGCGGCGGCTGCAGTTCTACCGGATCGGCACCCTGATCGAGCTCGGCGAGGACGTCGACTGGAACCCGGGACCCGCGGGGCCCTCGGTGCCGTACGCGATCGACCCGGTCCTCCTCCTGCTCGACCAGGCCGCGCACCTGGTCCGCGACGGCAAGGTCGAGGACGCCTGCCACCTGGCCGAGAAGGCCCTGCTCCAGGTTCCGCCGGAGCACCGCACCTCCATCGTGCTCAACCGAGCGAAGGCGCTGCTGTCGGAGGTGCCGCAGACCAGAAACAGGGCGGCGGCGGTGCGACGTCTGAACGACCTGGTCACCGGCGCGGCGCCGGTCAGCTGATGAACTCGCTCGCCGAGGAGGCGTTCACCGTCTTGCGGGAGGTCTGCGAGAACCTCGGCATCGACCACAGGGACGCGGAGCTGCTGAGGGTGCGCAGCAACGCCGTCTTCAAGCTGCGCAGTGAGATCGTGGTCAGGATCGCCACCGCTCCCAACGCGCTGACCCGGCTGCCGCTCGTCCTCGCGGTGGCCCGCTGGCTCGCCGAGCAGGGGTTCCCCGCGGTGCGCCCGGCCGACGAGATCTCCGAGCAGCCCGTGGTGCACGAGGGCAGGGTCGTCACCTTCTGGCACTACGTCCCGGCGAGCGGCCGTCCCACCACCACGGAGCTGGGCGAGATCCTGCGCAGCCTGCACCTGCTGCCGGTGCCGCCGGTGGCGTTGCGGCGTTTCGTCGACCCGCTGTGCGAGGTGCGTCGCGCCGTGGACCGCTCCGAAGAGCTCACCGCCTGCCAGCGGGCGTGGCTGCGCGACCGCATCGCGGAGCTGACGGAGCGCTGGTCGGATCTCGGCATGGACGACTCGCCGGTGCTGCTGCACGGCGACGCGTGGATCGACAACCTGCTGCGCTGCACGGACGGGCACGTGGTGCTCTGCGACTGGGACGGCGTCGCGGTCGGGCCTCGCGAGTGGGACCTGGTCCACACCTACCACGGCCAGCGGCGCTTCGGCCTGACCGCCGCCGACGTGGACGCCTTCGCCGACGCGTACGGCAGTGACCTGCGCTCCTGGCCGGGATACTCCACCCTCATGGAGGTGAGGGACATCTACGCGGTGGGAATCCACATCCGCAACGCCGCCGCCGACCCCTTCTCCCGGCGCGAGCTTCCCCGAAGACTGAATTCCCTCACCCGAGGTGAGCAACATGCCCGGTGGTACATGGCCGAACCCGTTAGTGTCTCCCAGTAAAAATCTTCAAACGGGGGCACAAGATGCCAAAGGTCACACTGCGCAACACCTTCCACGTACAGAACACCGCGGCGGCGGTCCGTGCCCACCTGAGCCAGCCGCAGAGCTACGTGGGCCTCTCGCCGATGGTGGTCGCGGTCAAGGACGTCGAGCAGGGGGAGTCGGAGACCCGCTACACCTCGGTGGAGCGGTTCAGGTTCTTCGGCCTCGTCAAGTACGACAACATGATCAAGGTGACGCTGCGGAGCACGCCGCGGACCGTCGAGGGTGAGGTCGACAGCCCCGGCGGGGTGCGCCTGGACTACCGGTTCACCCTCAGCGAGAAGAACGGGGGCACCGAGGTCGAGGACATCCTCGTGGTGCACGCCTGGGCGAGGCCGATGCTGGGCTACGCCGCGAAGAAGGCCCGCGAGGTGCAGCTCGCCCGCGCCGGGATCCTCGCCGCCCGCCTCGCCTCCGCCTCCTAGGCTCGCCTTCACGATCACCGCCGTGGGGGCGGCGGGTGAGGATCTAGGGTGGGAGACGTGAGGGCGCCCACGGTCACCGGGAAGGTCATGGCCATCCTCGGCGCGTTCCTGCCGGGAGACGTGCGGCTGACACTCACCGAGATCTGCCGTCGCGCCGAGCTGCCTCCCGCCACCGGCCACCGGCTGGTCAAGGAGCTGGCGGAGGGCGGGTTCGTGGAACGGCTCCCCGACGGCTCCTACCGGATCGGGATGCTCCTGTGGCAGATCGGCGCCCAGGCCGCGGAGCCGAGGGAGCTGCGCGAGCTCGCCCTGCCGTACATGGCGGACCTCTACGCCGCCACCCGCGAGAACGTGCAGCTCGCGGTGCTCCGCGACGACCGGGCACTGTACGTCGAGCGACTGCGCGGGCCCACCTCCGTGCCGGTCGTCTCGCGCGTGGCGGGGGAGTTGCCGCTGCACGCGACCGGGGTGGGAAAGGTGCTGCTCGCCTTCGCGGATCCGGAGACGGTGGAGCGGGTGCTCGCCGGAGGGCTCACCTCGCACGCGCCGAACACGGTGGTGGACCCGGCGCGGCTCCGCGGTGAGCTGGAGGAGGTCCGCAGGACCGGGATCGCCTGCACACAGGAGGAGATGTCGGTCGGCACCTGCTCGGTCGCGGTGCCGGTACGGGGCGCGGGCGGCCGGGTGGTGGCGGCGCTGTCGCTGGTGGCCTGGCGGCACACCGCCGATCCGCGACGGCTGGCACCGGCCGTGCTGACCGCGGCCGCCGCGCTCTCCCGCGACCTCGTCGCCGCGTTCCGCTGAGCGTCCGTCCTCGCCTCACGCCTCCCCGGTTCCCCCTCCCTCCGCCGAGTGCGGCGTTCCTCCCGCCGAGCGGAGCTTTCCTCGTCGCTTTCCGCTGAGCGGAAGGGGGCGGTATGCGCGGGCGGACGGTACGCGATGCTCGACGCATGCGAACTCAGGTCGGGATCGTCGGCGCGGGACCCGCCGGGCTGCTCCTCTCCCATCTGCTGCACCTGCGGGGCATCGACTCGGTGGTCCTGGAGGCGCGGAGCAGACAGTACGTCGAGCAGCGCGTGCGGGCCGGGGTGCTGGAGCAGGGCACGGTGGACGTGCTCAACGAGGCGGGGGTCGGCGACCGGATGCGCGCCGAAGGGCTGCCGCACCACGGCATCGAGCTGCGCTACGGCGGAGCCGGGCATCGCATCGCGTTCGAGAAGCTGGTCCCCGGCAGGGCCATCACCGTCTACGGGCAGCAGGAGGTCGTCAAGGACCTCATCGCCCGGCGGCTCGCCGACGGCGGGAAGATCCTCTTCGACGTCCCCGACGTCGCGCTGCACTCGCTGGAGAAGGACCCCTACCTCACCTTCGGGGGCGAGCGTCTCGACTGCGACGTCATCGCCGGGTGCGACGGCTTCCACGGGGTCTCACGGACGTCAATCCCCGAGGGCGTCCTGTCGGTCTTCCGGCGTGACTACCCGTTCGCCTGGCTCGGCATCCTCGCGAGGGTCCCGCCGTCGTCCGAGGAACTGATCTACTCCCGTAACGACCGGGGTTTCGCGCTGCACAGCATGCGCTCCGAGGAGATCAGCCGCTTCTACCTCCAGGTGCCGCCGGACGCCTCGCTCGACGACTGGCCGGACGAGCGGATCTGGGCCGAACTGCGGGCACGCCTGGAGACGGTACCCGGGTTCACACTCGCCGAGGGGCCGATCATCTCCAGGGACCTGTCGGCGATGCGCTCGTTCGTCGCCGAGCCGATGCGCCACGGCAACCTCTACCTCGCCGGGGACGCCGCCCACATCGTGCCGCCCACCGGGGCGAAGGGACTCAACCTGGCCGTCGCCGACGTCCGGCTGCTGACCAGGGCACTGGACGAGTTCTACACCAAAGGCTCCACCGGGCTGCTGGACACCTACTCCGCCGACTGTCTCAGGCGCGTCTGGCGTGCCCAGCACTTCTCCTGGTGGATGACGACGCTGCTGCACACCTTCGACGCCGACGACCCCTACGGGGGACGCCTGCAGACCTCCCACCTCGACTACGTCACCTCCTCGGAGGCCGCCGCGACCACGCTCGCGGAGAACTACGTCGGCCTGCCCTTCGACTCCTGAGCCGTCCGCGCCCCTCACGGATCCGCGCCGCCTCACCGCAGGTAGCCTGCTCCGTGCTCCCGCCGGTGCCCCCGACGGTGCGACCCGTCGCGGTCCGGAGGGGGAGCGGTCCCAGCGGTTCGACGTCCGCCTCCGGGGTGACGCTGAGAGGGCGTTCCCCGCCCCGGCGATCTCAGCGCTCGCCGGGGCGGACCAGGCCGTGCTCGTAGGCGTACCTGACCGCCTCGGCGCGGTCGCGCAGGGCGAGTTTGGCGAGCAGGCGGTTGACGTGGGTGCCGACCGTGGACTCGGCGACGAAGAGGGTGGCGGCGATCTCCGAGTTGTTCAGGCCGCGGCCGATCAGGGTGAGGACCTCCCGCTCCCGCCGGGTGACGGTCGGCGGAATCGGGGAGGTGCCCACGTAGCCCGCCATGACCCGGGCGGTGACGGCGGGGTCCAGTGTGCCCAGGCCACTCGCCGCCATGCGGATCGCGGTGAACAACTGCTCGGGCGGCGAGGTCTTGAGCAGGAAGCCGCTCACCCCCGCCCGCAGGGCCCCGTCGAGGTTCTCGTCGGTGTCGTACGTCGTCAGGATGAGGACCTTGGGCGGGTCCTGGCCGGCCAGGAGCTCGCGGGCCGCGGCGATGCCGGACAGGCGGGGCATCGAGATGTCGAGCAGCACCAGGTCGGGGCCGAGGCGTCTGGCCGTCTCCACGGCCTCGCGCCCGTCGGCGGCCTCGCCGATCACCCGGATGTCCGGCTGGGTGCCGAGGATGAGCCGGAGCCCTCGGCGGATCATGGCCTGATCGTCGGCGAGTACGACGGTGATGGTCATTCGGCCCTCCTTCACGGTCTCCCGCTCAACCGGCGGGTTCCTCCCCGCCGGCCCGCACCGCGAGCGGGAACGAGGCGCTGACGCTGTAACCGCCGTCCCTCAGCGGCCCGGTGGCGAGTCGCCCGTGGAAGAGCGCGACCCGCTCCCGCATGCCGATCAGGCCGTGCCCGGCGCCCTGGGGGCCGGTGTGGCCGTCTTTGGGGCCGTCGTCGACGATTTCCAGTCTGAGCGTACGCGGCAGGCGGGAGACGGTGACCGTGACGCGTGTCGGGCCCGCGTGCCTGAGCGTGTTGGTCAGCGCCTCCTGGATGATGCGGTAGGCCGACAGCTCCAGCCCCGCAGGGAGTGGCCGGGCCTCGCCCCGCACGGTCAGCTCCACCTCAAGCCCGGCGGCGCGTACCTGTTCCACCAGGTCCTCCAGCCGGGCCAGGCTGGGCTGCGGGGCCAGCCCGTCCTCGCCGGAGTCGGTGCGCAACAGGCCGAGCATGCGGCGGAGCTCCTCGACCGCCTCGCGGCCGGCCTCCTCCACGACGGTGAGCGTTTCGCGCTCGACCAGCTGGTCGGGGCGGAGCATCAGCCTGGCCGCGCCGGCCTGCATGACCATGACGCTGACGCTGTGGGCGACCACGTCGTGCAGCTCGCGGGCGATCCGCGTGCGCTCCTCGGACACGGCCCTGCGGGCGAGCAGCTCGCCGCGCTCTCGCGCCTGGACCGCGACCTGCCGGTGCCGCCACACGGCGAAGCCCGTTCCGCCGGCGATCGAGGTCATCACCACGGCCACCGCCATGTCCCCGGGGCCGGAGGGGTGGTCGACGGCCAGCATCATCGACCCGACGAAGAGCCCGGTGACCACGAGCCCGAGCACGGTCCTGGGGTCTCGCAGGGGAACCTCGCTGACCAGGGTGAACAGCAGAATGAGCTGGGTGTAGAACTGCCAGGCGGCGGCGAGGTCGCCGAAGTACGCGAAGCTCACCGCGCTCGCCAGCGAGTAGACGGTCAGGACCGTGAACGGGGCTCGGCGCCGTACGAGCACCAGGGCCGCCACGACCACCACCGCGACCAGCCACAACGGGGACTGCTCGTGGTCGAAGGCCGACGTGCGCTCACTGAGCTCCTCGGCGAGCCCGAACAGGGCCATGACCGCCGCGATCAGCCAGTCGACGGCGGTGGGCGGGAAACGGCGGCTCATGACACGGAGGGAGGGGGGTGCGGCATGGCGTGAGGGTACGGCGTGGGGAAGGAGGTTGACATCCGCCTTGGTGGTGATTGCGGGTCAAGGCAGGCCTTGACGACGATGAGCGGTGCGGTGCGTAGTTTTCCGGCCATGTTCACTCTTACCAATCCTGACGCGTTCCGTCGCGGGGTCGCGGGCGTCAGCCTGATCCTCGCCCCCCTCTGCCTGCTGCTGGGCATGATCGTCGATCCCCTGGAGTTCGGGGTCGAGGACACCCTCGGCTACGCGGAGAGTCCCGGCGCCGCCGGAGTCAGCGCGACGCTCCTGCACTACGCCTGGGTGCTCTGGGTGCCCGGCGTGGTCGGCATGGTTCACCTCGTCCGGCGCAGAGGGGTCGTCCTCGCCCACCTGGCCGGGGTGGCCGCCGTGATCGGTCTGATCAACTTCTCCTCGCTGATGATCTCCGACTTCTTCGACATCGTGCTCTACCAGCAGCTCCCCGAGGAGACGGCGACGAAAATCCTGCAGGACGCCGCACAGCCTGCGCTGATCTTCGCCTGGCAGATCCCGGGCATGGTCGGCTCGTTCCTCGGTCTGGTCCTGGTGGCCGTGGCGTACGCCCGTGCGGGCCGGGCCGGGTGGTGGTTCCCGGCCGGTGTGTTCGTCGGGCTGGTGGTCTGGGTGATCGGCGCACGGCTGTGGAATCCGCTGCTCGGCTACTCGGGCCCGCTTCTGCTGCTGGTCGTCTTCGGCGCGGTGGGCGTGGCGATGATCCGGATGAGCGACGAGGAGTGGAGTCCGTCCCGCGCGCCGGTCGTCGCGTGACCGCTTCCCCGCGTGTGGCTTCCCCGGGTGCGGCGGACCCGGACGCGGCGGGAGCGACCGCTTCCCCACGGGCGGCGTCCCCGTGGGGAAGCGGGCCTACCCCGAGGGCGCCCCTGATGAGGGCCGCCCTACCATCGCGGGTTTTCGCGCAGGTCAGGCAGGTGGCGCGGAGCCGTGCACGGGAGGAGGGCACTACCTGGCCCGGAGGTCCCTACGGGATCGTTCAGGGATGTCGGGGGGCTGTCTCCGATATTCCGTGATCTTTATCGTCGCCATCGTTGAGGCATGGGAAGTCAGGCGTTCACGGGGTCGGCGATGGTCTTCGGTGGTTACGCGGCGATCGGCGCCGGGGCCGCCGCGATGCTCGGGCTGCACGTGGTCACCGGCCTCGATCCGGTGCACACCGTGATCAGCGAGTACGCGTTCGAGGCGGACGGCTGGTTGCTGCCCCTGTCGCTCACGCTCTTCGCCGCCGCGGCGACGATCATCGGGGCGGTGCTGGCCCGGCGCGGGGAGGACCGTGCGGTGGCGCTGCTGGTCGGAGTCTGGGGCCTGTGCATGCTGCTGATCGGAGCCTTCCCCACCGACGAGCCCGGCGTGCCGCTCTCGATGTCGGGTGGCATCCACAGGTACGCGGCGTTCGTGGCCTTCCTCACCATGCCGATCGCGGGGCTGCTCCTCGCCAGGCGGTACGCGACCAGTCCGTACGCCCGCGCGGTCCGGTTGCTCAGCCTGGCCGCGATGGGGGTGCTGGTCCTGGTGGTCCTCCCGTACGCGGTACGGGTGTTCGGCGTGGACCTGACCAACGACGACATTCCCGCGGGGGTGACCCAGCGGCTGGTGGTGGGCTTCGAGGTGGCGGTGCTGGCCATGCTGGGGATGGTGGCCGGTGCCCGGCGCGGCCGCGTCCGCCGTCCGCTCCCGGCGGCCGCCCGAGCCTGATCGCGTTCCCGGTTTGTTCCCGGTTTGTCGTACGGCTGCCCTACGCTCCCGGAAAGTCGATCGATCGAGAAGGTGGAGCATGGCCGCGCGGAGCACTTACCTGGAACTGTCCGAGGACGGCGGAAGCTCGCACAAGTTCTACGAGGTCGTGGTCGACGGGACCGAGGTGACGATCAGATACGGCCGCATCGGCGAGTCCGGCCAGTCCAAGGCGTCGGCGTTCGCCAATGAGGCGAAGGCGGAGGCGGCCGCCGCGAAGAAGATCAACGAGAAGGTCCGCAGAGGATACGCCCCCGCGGTCCGGGGGGTGCGCCAGCGCCGCGCGGTCACCCGGCGCAGCGTGGAGAGCACCCGCTCCACCGCCACCCAGGCGCCGGTGCTGTGGCGCTTCGCCAGCGGCGCGGCGGCGTTCGGCATCTTCGTCGACTCCGAGCGCTGCTGGGTCGGCAACCAGCGCGGCGACGTCTACACCGTCACCCACGGCGGCACCGTCACCGGCCGCTTCAAGCTGCCGGACGGGGTCAAGTGCATCGTCGGCGACGACTTCTGGATCTACGCGGGTGCCGACGACGGCAAGGTCTACGACCTCGGAGGCAAGGTTCCCAGGGTCGCGTACGAGATCGCCGAGGACGTCGACATCTACTGGCTGGACATCCACGACGGTGTGCTCGGTGTCTCCGACCGGGCAGGGCGGATCACCACCATCGACCACGAGGACGAGTTCCAGTGGGCACGCAAGGGCAGGGGCGACTCGGCCTGGATGGTCCGCTGCGACGACGAGGCCGTCTACCACGGCCACTCCACCGGTGTGGCCCGCTACGACGCCGCCGACGGAGCGCCGGTCTGGGAGACGCCCCTCACCGGCGCGGTGCTCTTCGGCTGGCAGGAGGCCGACTCGGTCTACGCGGGAACCTCGCGCTCCACCGTGCACCGCCTGCGCAAGTCCGACGGCGCCTCCCAGGCGGTCTACCGCTGCGACGCCACCGTCTTCTCCTGTGCCACCGCCCCCGGCGGCCGGTACGTCTTCGCCGGAGACAACCACTCCTCGATCTACTGCTTCGACCAGAGCGGCGAGCGCCTGTGGAAGCTGGCCACCGGCTGCGGTTCCGCCTTCTCCATGCAGTATCTCGACGACCGCCTCTACATCGTCACCACCGACGGCACCCTGGCCTGCATCGACGCGACCGAGGAGGCGATCAGGGCGGCCCAGGACGGCACCCTCCCCGAGGCGGTCGACGTCAAGGCGTCCGCCGGGCTGGCGGTGGTGGAGCCCACCGCCGTGCTGGAGACCGTGGTGTTCGACGCCGTCCCGGACACCGGCGACGGCGTGGTGCTCGAGTGCTTCCGCGAGGGCGAGCGGCTCCGGGTGCGGGTCGTCAGCGAGGGCTACGACGTGCGGCGGAACGTGCAGTTCCCCAAGGAGGTCAGAGAGGCCGGGGCCCGCTACCTCGTGGAGGGCGTCCGCTTCTCCGAGCGGGGTGGTTTCTACCGCGCGTACGGCGACATCAGGCGCCTGCTCTGATCTTCCGTCGGGCAGGCGTTCACCACGTCGACGAGATCTTGTCATGGTGCCGTGAGGCGCCGGGCCGCCCCGGCGTATCCGGGGAGCTTCTCCCACCCGGGAATGTCGGTACCGAGCATGCCTCCCGAGGCGTCTCAAGCGGATCGGAAGGACGGGGAGAACCTGTCGCGGGCGGCCGGTGACAGCGGGACAGGCCCGGCGCGGGCCGGAACCGAGGGGGACGGTTCCGGTCCGCGCCGGAGCGGGTCAGGACGGGACGTTCCACTTCTGGTTGGCGGTGCCGCCACAGGTCCAGATCTGCAGGCGGGTGCCGTTCGCGCTGGACTGGCCGGTGGCGTCCAGGCACTTGTTGGCGGCCGGGTTCACGAGATCCCGGGCCCCGCTGTAGGTCCACCGCTGTGCCGCGGTGCCGTTGCAGTCGTACAGCTGGATGGGCGTGCCGTCGGCGGTTCCGGCGGCGGTGACGTCCAGGCACTTGCCCAGGGCGCGCACGGTGCCGTCGGTGCCCATGGTCCACTGCTGTGCGCCGGTGCCGTTGCAGTCGTAGAGCTGGATGGGGGTGCCGTTCGCGGTGTTGGCCGCGGCGACGTCGACGCACTTGCCGCCGATGCCGGTGATCTGTCCCGTACGGCCACCGCCGGTGGGCGGGGCGTAGACGCGGACGTAGTCGATGGTGAGCTGCTGGGGGAAGGTGGTCGAGGCGTCGGGCGAGCCCGGCCAGTTCCCGCCGACGGCGAGGTTGAGGATCATGAAGAACGGGTGGTCGTAGACCCAGGGGTTGCCCCGCGTGTCGGCGGGGGTCTTCCTGGAGTACTGGACGCCGTCGACGTACCAGGTCACCGCGCCGGGCTCCCAGTCGACGGTGAAGGTGTGGAAGGCGTCGGCGAAGGCCTGGCCCGCGGGGAGGTTGTAGCTGCCGCTCAGCGGGTTGCCCCCCGAGTAGCCGGGGCCGTGGAGGCTGCCGAGCACCTGCCCGGGGACGCTGCCGACGTTCTCCATGATGTCGATCTCACCGTTGGCGGGCCACTGGGCCCCTCCGGTGCCCAGCATCCAGAACGCGGGCCACATGCCCTTGCCCCTGGGGAGCTTCATCCGCGCCTCGAAGCGGCCGTAGGCGCGGGTGAAGGTCGCGGCGGTGGTCAGCTTGCCGGAGGTGTACTCGCACGAGCCGTACCAGCAGCCGTGTCCGGCGGGGTTGCCCTTGCGGGCGGTGATGACCAGGTTGCCCGCGCCGTCGTGGGCGATGTTCTCGTTGCCGGACGTGTAGTACTGCCGCTCGTTGTTGCCCCAGCCTCCGCCGCCGACGTCCCGGCGCCATTTGGCGTTGTCGGGGCCGGTGCCGGAGGCCGCGTTGAACTCGTCCGACCATACGAGGGGGCCGGGGGCCGGGGCGGCGAGGGCCTGCCGGGTGGCGGTCTGGGCGGCGGTGGCCTGTGCCCCGGCCTGGGAGGGGACGAGCGTGGCGGAGCCGAGGGCGAGGAGTGTCGCGGCGAGGAGGCCGCCGATCCGCGCGAACCGCGTCCGCGCGGGGCGAGGGCCGGTGGGGGGTGCCGGGCTGGTGACGATCATCGGCTGTTCCTTTCTAACCGGTGTCCGCTGGAGGGAGGTCACGGTCTAGAAGCCGGCCGTGATGCGGGTGAACTCCCAGTTGGGCTGGGAGATGCCGCTGCACTCGGAGGAGGCGTTGCCGCCGGGGCAGGGACGGTCGCGGTTGACCGCCCAGTAGGCGAAGCGGGTCAGCCCCTTGGACCTGGCCCAGTCGCGGATCTGGGTCCAGGCCTGGGTGGTGGTCAGCTCACCCTGGTCCGACAGGCCGTTCATGCCGGAGATGCCCATGCGGGCGTACGCCTGCGCGTCGGTCCAGCCGTTGGCTGCCTTGAGCGCGTTCTTCAAACCCTCCGAGGAACTGACGGTGGCGTTGTAGATGTTCGAGGCGCCGAAGTTGAACGGCATGATCGTGTAGTTGTCGATCGGCACGGCGAGCGCCTTGGCCTGGTTGATCAGGCGGACACCGGCCGAGGTGGGACCGTTCACCCCGGTGCCGAAGGTGACGGCGATCTTGACGTTCGGGTTGTTCTGCTTGACGATCTTCAGGCCGTTGAGGATGCGGTCCTGGACGGTGTAGTTCTCGAACTCGTCGGTGTTCTCGATGTCGAAGTCGACGACCGCGGGGCCGACGGCGTTGATCACCTGCTGCACCGCTCCGGCGTAGGCGGCCGGGGTGGAGCAGTTCGGGCCGAGCTTGTTGCCCGACCATCCGCCGAAGGAGACCTGGACGCTGCCGCCCGCGGCCTTGATCTGGTTGATCGCGGCCTGGTCGGCGCCGCCGGTGAGCGGCCTCGATCCGTCCCAGCGCGGAGTGCAGCCGCCGCCGGACAGGATGAACGCCATGGTGAAGGACTTCACCCCGGTGGTGCTCATGATCGTCGCCGGGTTGGGCGGGTTGCCCCAGCCCATGTAGAGGTAGGGGGCTCCGGCCATCTTGCCGGCCGGCGGGGGCGTGGTGCCGCCGTCGCTCGGGGCGTTCCACTTCTGGTTGGCGGTGCCGCCACAGGTCCAGATCTGCAGGCGGGTGCCGTTCGCGCTGGACTGGCCGGTGGCGTCCAGGCACTTGTTGGCGGCCGGGTTCACCAGGTCGTTCGCGGCGCTGTAGGCCCACTGCTGCGCCGCGGTGCCGTTGCAGTCGTACAGCTGGACGGGGGTGCCGTCGGCGGTTCCGGCGGCGGTGACGTCCAGGCACTTGCCCAGCGCGCGCACGGTGCCGTCGCCGTTGCGGGTCCACTGCTGTGCCGCGGTGCCGTTGCAGTCGTAGAGCTGGATGGGGGTGCCGTTCGCGGTGCCGGCCGCGGCGACGTCGACGCACTTGCCGCCGATGCCGGTGATCTGCCCGGTGGCGGCGGCGGCCGGGGACGCGGTGGTCACGCCGGCGAGGGCGAGAACGACGACGGTGAACATCCCGCCGAGAGTGGCCGGGAGCGACATGCGACGGCGCCGGGGAGGCGGCTGTCCTGTGTCCATGCGCGGATTTCCTTCCGTCTTGGGAGGCGACGTGCGGGTGACGTCACGCCCGGGCGGGGACGTGACGTGCGCGTGACGTCACGACCCGGACGAGCGGGGGCATGCGGGCGGTGCCGGACGCGGAGAGCGTGCCTTTCGCGGGCGGCCGGACGGTGTCCCCGGAACGGATCGCCATGCGGCGGCACGCGCTGCTCGGCGCGTCCTGGGCCCTGCCGCGACGGATACGGCAGGGAGAACGGGAGCCCTCACGGGCAGGAGACGGTCGGTGTGCCTCCCGCCCGTGAGGGGGTGTCGTCAGGGTGGTGGAGCGGGGCGCGGCCACCGCGCCCGCCGCCACGCGGCGTCAGGAAAGCGAGTCATGGGAGTCCCTTCACGGCAGGCTTTCGCTTGCCCGGACCTTAGGACAGACTTCGTTCCTTGGTCAATACAAGCAGTAAAAAAAGCATCACAGCGCCGGTCTCATGTTCGTGCGGACCGATGTGAGCTCGCGGAAAAAATGGAAAGTTTGTTTACGGTAGAAGCCCTGGGAGGAACGGTCCAGAGCTCGACGTTGTCAGGATGTGCTGTCAGGAAATCTCGGGTCGCTGCCGGAGGGGGGCGAGAGACCCGATGCGGCGACGCTCCGGACGGGGCAGGGCGGCGTGCGTACTCCTCCGGTGCGCTCACGGACACCCGGGGTCGCGCCCCGCGGGGCAGCCGTCCGTGAGCGGGGCCCGTGCCGGTGAGGGGCAGCCGTCCGTGAGCCGGGTCCGTGCCGGTGAGGGGCAGCCGTCCGTGAGCCGGGTCCGTGCCGGTGAGAGGCCGCCGTCCGTGAACGGAGTCGCCGTCGCCGGTCGTCGGTCTCGCGCCGGGGACACGGCGTCGCGTGCCGGTCCCCGGCGATGTACCCCGCGGGTCCGCGGGCGCGGACGTCTAGCGTTTGCCGCCTGAGCCGTCGAGTCCCGCGCGACGCAGGGCGTCGGCCATCGCGCCGCTCGGCGCGTTGCGCTGCCGGTCGCCGCGTCCCTGATCGCGTCCCTGTCCGCCGCCCTGTCCGCCGCGTCCCTGGCCGCCCCCGCGCCTGCCGCCGCCGTCACCCTGGCGCTGCCCGCCGCCACCCTGCTGGTCACGCTGGTCACGCTGGTCACGCGGCCCCCGGGGCCCCGCGGGCTTGACCTCGTCCTCCAGTCGGAGGGTGAGCGAGATGCGCTTGCGCGGGATGTCGACGTCGAGCACCTTCACCCGGACGATGTCGCCGGGCTTGACCACCTCGCGCGGGTCCTTGACGAAGCTGTGCGACAGCGCCGACACGTGGACCAGGCCGTCCTGGTGCACACCGACGTCGACGAACGCGCCGAAGGCGGCGACGTTGGTGACCACACCCTCCAGCAGCATGCCGGGCTTGAGGTCGGAGAGCTTCTCCACGCCCTCCTTGAAGGTCGCGGTCTTGAAGGCCGGACGCGGGTCGCGACCCGGCTTCTCCAGTTCGGCGAGGATGTCGGTGACGGTCGGCAGGCCGAAGGTGTCGTCCACGAACTCCTGCGGGCGCAGGGCACGCAGCGCCGTACCGTTGCCGATCAGGGACGCGAGGTCGCCGCCGGTGCTCTTCAGGATGCGCCGCACCACCGGGTACGCCTCCGGGTGCACGCTGGAGGTGTCGAGCGGGTCGTCGCCGTCGCGGATGCGCAGGAAGCCCGCGCACTGCTCGAAGGCCTTCGGACCGAGCCTCGGCACCTCCTTCAACGCCTTGCGGGAACGGAAGGGGCCGTTGGCGTCGCGGTGCTGGACGATGTTCTCCGCGAGCCCGGAGCCGATGCCGGAGACCCGGGTGAGCAGCGGCGCGGAGGCGGTGTTGACGTCGACGCCGACCGCGTTCACACAGTCTTCCACCACGGCGTCGAGAGAGCGGGAGAGCTTGGTCTCGGCGAGGTCGTGCTGGTACTGGCCGACGCCGATCGACTTGGGGTCGATCTTCACCAGCTCGGCGAGGGGGTCCTGCAGCCGCCTGGCGATCGAGACGGCGCCGCGCAGCGACACGTCCATACCGGGCAGCTCCTGGGAGGCGAACGCGGAGGCGGAGTAGACCGAGGCCCCGGCCTCGGACACCACGACCTTGGTCAGGCCGGGGACCAGCTTGACCAGCTCGCCCGCGAGTTTGTCGGTCTCGCGCGAGGCGGTGCCGTTGCCGATCGAGACGAGCTCCACGCCGTGCTTCTTCGCCAGCGTGGCGAGGGTGGCCAGCGACTGGTCCCACTGGCGGCGCGGTTCGTGGGGGTAGACGGTGTCGGTGGCCAGCACCTTGCCCGTCGCGTCGACCACCGCGACCTTCACGCCGGTGCGCAGTCCGGGGTCCAGTCCCATGGTCGCGCGGCTCCCGGCGGGCGCGGCGAGCAGCAGGTCGCGCAGGTTCGCGGCGAACACGCGTACCGCCTCCTCCTCGGCGGCCTGCCACATGCGCGTCCGCAGGTCGATGCCGAGGTGGACGAGGATGCGGGTGCGCCAGGCCCAGCGGACCGTGTCGGCCAGCCACGCGTCGGCCGGCCTTCCCCGGTCGGAGATGCCGAAGCGGTGCGCGACGCGGCCCTCGTAGGTGCCGGTGGGCTCCTGCTCCGGCTCCAGGGTGAGGGTGAGGACCTCCTCCTTCTCGCCGCGGAACATCGCGAGGATCCGGTGCGAGGGCAGCTTGGTGAACGGCTCGGCGAAGTCGAAGTAGTCGGAGAACTTGGCGCCCTCCTCCTCCTTGCCCTCGCGGACCGCCGCGACGAGGCGGCCCTTCGTCCACATCCGTTCGCGCAGCTCGCCGACGAGGTCGGCGTCCTCGCCGAACCGCTCGACCAGGATCGCGCGGGCACCGTCCAGCGCGGCGGCGGCGTCGGCCACCCCCTCGCCGACGAACGCCTCGGCCGCGGCCCGCGGATCGACCGACGGGTCCGCGAGCAGGCCGTCGGCGAGCGGTTCGAGCCCCGCCTCCCTCGCGATCTGCGCCTTGGTCCGCCGCTTGGGCTTGTACGGGAGGTAGATGTCCTCCAGGCGGGCCTTGGAGTCGGCGAGGAGGATCTGCGCGCGCAGGGCGTCGTCGAGCTTGCCCTGGGCGTCGATCGAATCCAGGATCGCGGTGCGCCGCTCCTCCAGCTCCCGCAGGTAACGCAGCCTCTCCTCCAGCGTGCGCAGCTGCGTGTCGTCGAGCATCTCGGTGGCTTCCTTGCGGTAGCGGGCGATGAACGGCACGGTGGCCCCGCCGTCGAGCAGGTCCACCGCCGCACTCACCTGTCGCTCGCGCACACCCAGCTCTTCGGCGATCCGCTGATGAATAGACGTGCTCACGATCCCTCTTCCTTTGTGACGGCAGTCCAAAGTTACCGCCTCACCCCCTGGTGGTTCGGAGAGCCGGAGGGACGGATCGCCCGAGATCGGTAGGAGAACCGCACTTTCGGTGCGGCCGCACCGAGAGCCCGATGGTCAGGGAAGCGCCTCGAATCCCTTGGAAGCGTCGAGCGGACAGGACGCCCGGCACGCGTGGTGCCGGTGCTTTCGAGCCGGGGCCCGCCGGTGGAGGGCCGCGCGCCGCCACTCGGCGTCCCCCCTCGCGCTCCCCGTGCTCGCGCTCCAGTCGTCCGAGGCGAGGGGGCGCGGGATGGGAATGCCCGGCTAATGAAAACCGTTATCATCGGCGTCGGATAATCCGCCCTCCGAGAGGAGCAGACGTGGCCAAGAACGAGATGCGACCGGTGATCAGGCTGAGGTCCACGGCGGGCACCGGCTTCACCTACGTGACCCGCAAGAGCCGGCGTAACGACCCCGACCGGCTCACCCTCGTCAAGTACGACCCGATCGTCCGCCAGCACGTCCCGTTCCGAGAGGACAGATAGTCATGAAGAAGGGCATCCACCCCGACTACCGCCCGGTCGTCTTCCGCGATCCGAGCGCGGGTGTCGCCTTCCTGACCCGTTCGACCGTCAGCAGCCGCAAGACCGTCGAGTGGGAGGACGGCGCCGTTTACCCGCTGGTCGACGTCGACGTCTCCTCGGCGAGTCACCCCTTCTACACCGGGCGCGGCCGGGTCGTCGACACGGCGGGGCGCGTCGAGCGCTTCCAGCGGCGCTACGGCAGGAGCTGACCCCAGAACCGATTCCGGCCCCGGCCTCGGCCGGGGCCGTGCTGTTTTCCGGTGGCCGGGACTCGCGTCCCCGCCTCGCCGGGACGCGCGGCACCGCTCATCGGGGCGCGGGCCACCGTGCGCAGGCCGTGGACAGGCCGGGTCGCGTCAGCCGCAGGTGATCTCGGTGAAGGTCGGGGGCGTGGTGGCGGACCCCACGAAGCCGATGTCGGTGGCGGTCGCCCCCGGCGCCAGCGACGGCTTCTCGGTGGGGGCGTGGAGCATCGCGACGGGGCCGCTCTGCATGTGGGTGCCGTTCCACGACTGGGTGAAGGTCGCCTCGCGCGGTTGCATCCACTGGATGTACCAGTCGCGTATCGGCTTGTCGGTGGTGTTGGTGATCGTCGCGGCGCCTCGGTAGCCGCCGGGCCACGACTCCACCAGGGTGACCGTCGCCTGACACCTCTTGGTGTCCGGGGCAGGGGTGTCCATGTCCTCGTGGAGGGGCGCGGAGGACGATGATGCCGGGGGGTTGCCGTCATCGGACGGGGCCGCCGGGGGGTTCCCCTGGACGGACGGGGACACCTGGGTGACGTGCTGGGAGATCGGGTGCGCCGCGGTGTGCCCGCTCTCCTGTGTCCGGCCGGCGCAGGCGCCCGCGACCAGGGCCACCGCCGCTCCGAGCGAGACGAGGCCCAGCAGTGGCGCGATCTTCGTGCTGAACGGCACGGGACTCCCTTCCGCCCTTTTCACGAGGGCGCGGCGGCCGTGGGGAGGGGCGGTGATCCGGTGCGGTTGTGGCGGCCCGGCGGTCTGCCGGTCCGCTCATCCGTCGGTCTGTCGGTCTGTGGGGACGAACGGGGTGAGGGGGGAGACGGGTCGGTCCCCGCCGGTGGCACCGGCGGGGACCGCGTTACGTCAGGGGCTGGAGCAGGTGACGCTCGGAGAGCCGCTGGTGCCCGATCCGGTGAACCCGAAGGTGGTCGAGGCGCCGGGGGCTATCGTGCGGTTCCAGTCGACGTTCTTGGCCGTGACGGTGGATCCGGACGTGGTGTGCGTGGCACTCCACAGACTGTTGATGGCGCTACCGCTGCCGAGTGTCCACGTCGCCGTCCAGCCGTTGATGGTGGCCGATCCCGAGTTGCGCACGGTCACCTCGCCCTGGTAACCGCCCGACCAGGAGCTGACGGTCTTGTAGGTGGCGGTGCACGCTCCGTTGCCGGGGGGCGGCGTCACGGTCGGGGTCGGGGTCGGGGTCACGGTCGGCGTCGGGGTCGGGGTCGGGTCCGGGTTGTTGCCCGAACGGCCGACTCCGGTCACCTGGCCGTTGCCGCCGTCGAAGACGACGTCGGAGCAGTTGTAGAACGTCTCGGCGCTGTCGGAACGCTTCCACACCGAGTAGATGATGTGACGGCCCGACTTGCCGGACGGGAGCCTGGCGTTCCAGTAGTAGTTGGCGTCGTTGGTCCCCGGGTTTCCGACGCTCTGCGGGTGGTCGGCCGTGTGGAAGGGTTCCGACTCCAGGTCATCCCAGGTCAGAGCCCGGTTGGGGTTCCAGCCGTCCTTGGTGATGTAGAGGTAGAACCAGCCGGGGTGGGCGGCCCACTTGTTGTACTTGAACTGGATGTTCGCGCCCGCGGTCAGGTGCGTCACCGGCCAGTTGGCACTCGGCAGGTCGTACCCGCTGTAGCCGGGGTTGCCGCCGCTGCACGCCTGGCCGTCGGGGATGAACCCGCGGGTTCGCCCGGCTCCGTCGGACCGCAGCAGGCTGAACCAGTTGTACAGCGAGTTCGCCCCGCTCTGGGCAACCGCCGCCGAACACGCCGAGTTGATCGGCACGATGTTCCCCTGCGGGGAGAGGCCGTCCTGCCAGCAGAAATACGTCCGGCTGCCGGGCACCATCATCGCGCCGTGCGCCGAGGCCGGCAGGGGAACGAGAACGACGGCGAGCAGCGCGGTCATGAAAGTGACCACACCGGCGACAGCCATACTTCGCCATTTACTCACAGAATTACCATCCCTTTCGAGGGGGTGACGAGGCATTGATCAATGGCGGTGAGGCGCTCACGCGAGACGGACTCTAGGTCGCAGGTTGCGGGGGTGTAAACGGAGTGCTTCTTTCACCGTGAGGGAGCCGCTTGTTGTACCAGTTCAGGGGGTTAAGGGGTGATTTCACCCAATGAAAGGTTCACGGTTGGGGTGCCCTGTGGTGAGTCTTCGCGGGAAGGGTCGCGCCAGGTGGAGAGCGAAGGACTTGCGGATCTTCGAGGTGTAGGAGAAAACGGTGGGGAAAACGAAAGACCGGCCGGAGGATTTCCGGCCGGTCTTCGGTGAAGGGACGGGTCCTGGGTGAGACGCCTTTCCCCGCGGGGCCACCGCGCCTTTCCTGCGGGCTACCGCGTTCTTCCCGCCGCGACCTTCTCCAGTGCGGGCCCCGTGAGGCGGTACCTGTCCCACTCGTCGAGCGGTTCCGCGCCGATCGTCCGGTAGAAGTCGATGGCCGGGGTGTTCCAGTCGAGCACCGACCATTCGAAGCGGCCGTAGCCGCGCTCCACGCAGATGCCCGCCAGTTCGGCGAGCAGCCTCCTGCCGTGCCCGCCGCCCCGGTGGGCCGGATGGACGAAGAGATCTTCGAGATGGATTCCGTGGGTGCCGAGCCAGGTGGAGTAGGAGACGAACCAGATCGCGAACCCCGCGATCCTCTCCCCGTCGACGGCGATGTGGCAGAACACGCTGGGGGAGGGGCAGAAGAGCGTCTCGTGGAGCATGTCGGGGGTGTTCTCGACCTTGTCCAGCGCCTTCTCGTACTCCGCGAGTCCACGGATCATGTCGATGATCGCCGGGACGTCGTCCGGCGTTGCGGGGCGAATCATGCTCGAAGTCTAGGGCGGGGCCGCGGTCGGGGACGAGTTAGAAAAGGATTTTCGATGATAAAAGGTGTTATATAGGGTCGCGTGGCTGTACGGGAGACGCCTCCCGTAAGTTGTCTGCTGATCGAAGTGCGGGTCGTTGAGAAAGGCGGGTCACCATGTCGACAGAACCCCACGGGGAGCGGCTGGCGAAGCTCAGGGAGGCGTTCGCGGCCATCGACGTCGATGGCGACGGATTCATCACGGAGCGGGAGTTCGGTGAGCACTTTCCCGCCCTGCCCGCCGAGGCCATCGGATCGCTGAACCAGAACGGCGACTCCGACGGCGACGGCCGGCTCTCGTTCGAGGAGTTCGTCCGCCTGGTTTCCCGAGACTGACCGTTCCCCGTTCTTCGAGGGGGCCACCGGAACCGGTGGCCCCCTCGAAGAACGGGTGCCACCTCGCGCGACCTTCTCTTGACGTTCTCCCTCGGTGACGTCGGGCGCCACCGCGGGTCTGACCGCGCTCACCGGAGACGGCGAGGGTCAGCGCGGGACCGGGACGTGACTGTCGGAGACCTCGCGCAGTGACTCCTCGACGGTGGAGTCGATGGGGAACGCCTCGCGCAGCCTGGTCAGATCGAGCAGGCGGCCGAGGAATCCGTGCACGCCGACGAGGCGCAGCCAGCCTTTCCGCTCGTAGGCGCGTCGCAGGCTCGTCAGTAGCACCCAGATGCCCGTGGAGTCGCAGAATCCCACCCCCGTCGTGTCGACGACGAGGCAGACGTGACCGCGCCTCATGTACTCCGCGATTTTCTCCTCGAGCAGCGGTGCCGAGGACTTGTCCAGGTCGCCGACCAAGGTCACCACGGAGAAGTGCGGGTGCGCGTCCATGCTTACGGAAAGTCGAGTCATATCGCCCCGCTGTCTACGGCGGTTGGAGACAGCGCCCTGTCGGGAGCCGTACGAAGGACGGGTGCCGTTACCCCCACCGTACGCCCGTCGCTCATGACAGTTCAACAAGTGATTGCGAACCGTCAGCGGTCAAGGAATACGGAGGTAGATCGCCGCGCTCCGGTTTCGTTCTCGGTGCGGGACCTCACAGGACCGGGCCGTCGCGGTGAGACGAGGGGCGGCGTCCTCACCCCGGATACCCACGGGATACCCACGGATTCTCACGCACGGTGACGGACGGCGGGCCGCCGCGGGGCGCCGTTTGTCCCATCCGCCCCCGGGCACGTGAGGAAGATGGGAACCACTGATCCGGCGGTGCTCACCGTCAACGCGGGATCGTCGAGCCTGCAACTCCACCTCGTCCGGGACGGTCAGGTCCTGCGCACCGAGCACAGCGAGCAGAGCCTCGACCCCGGCACGGCCGAGCGGGCGATCACGGACTTCCTCGACGCCGCCCCCGGCACCGACCTCACCGCCGTCGGCCACCGCCTCGTCCACGGAGGCGAGGCGGTTCGGAAGCCGACGGTCGTCGACGACGGCGTACTGCGAGCGGTGGAGGAGTACGCCGATCTCGCCCCGCTGCACGTACCGCCCGCGCTCGCGCTCGTCGAGGCCGCCCGGAACAGGCTGCCCGACATCCCGCACGTGCTCTGCCCCGACACGGCCTTCCACGCCGAACTTCCCGACAGCGCCGCCACCTACGCGCTGCCCGCGGAGTGGAGGAGCCGCTACGGCCTGCGCCGCTACGGCTTTCACGGCCTGTCGTACGCCTGGACGCTGGAAAGGGCCGCGGAGATGCTCGACCGGCCTGCGGGCACCCTCCAGGTCGTGCTGACCCACCTCGGCGGAGGCTCCTCGGTGTGCGCCGTCCGCGACGGCCGCAGCGTGGACACCTCGATGGGATTCACCCCGCTGGAGGGGGTCCCGATGAGCAAACGGTCCGGGAGCGTCGATCCCGGCATGCTGCTGTGGCTGCTGTCGGACTCCCGGCTCACGCTCGACGAACTGCGTGAAGGACTGGAACACCACTCGGGCCTGCTCGGACTCTCCGACGGGAAGTCGGGAGACACCCGGGAACTGGTCGCCTCAGAAGATCCGGCCGCCGCGCTGGCCTTGGAGGTGTTCGCGCATCGGGTGAGCCGGGAGATCGCCGCCGCCGCGACGAGCCTGGACCGGCTCGACGCGCTCGTGTTCACCGGAGAGATCGGCTGGGACCAGCCGGAGGTCCGCGAGGCCGTCTGCGGAAGGCTCTCCCTGCTCGGCGTCGAGCCGCCCGCCCGCGGTGATCTCGACACGGACGGGACGGTCAGCGCGTCCGGCGCGTCCGTGCCCGTACTGGTGGTCAGGCCGAGAGAGGAACTGCAACTCGCCAGGGAGACCCTCGGCGCGCTCGGCGGGCATCCGTAGGTCCTGCCGCCGATCGACGAGGATCGGCCGGGACGTCAGGCGGTGATGGCCGCGGGCCACGTGGTGTACGACGCGATGCTCGCCCTCGCGGTGAACGGCCCCCGGCGCGAGACCTGACGGCCCGCACCCTCCGCGTCCCCGCCGGAATGGGCCGGGACGGGGAAGGCACGAGCCGCAACGATGATCGCGGAGCCGGTGGAACGGTTCCGTCCGGGGGATCCCGCTCCTGCGAACGGTCACCGAGGTGCTAGGAGGAGGCCACCGAGGCCGTGACCGGCTGCCCGGCCGAGAGCGTCTGCCGTATCGGCTTGCCGACCGCGGTGCGCGCCGCGCCTGGGCTCTCAGGAGCCTCCTGGACGTCGGCGGGGTTGATCCGGCCGCCGTGCTCGTCGTGGTGGTCGGCGTCCGCGTCGTCGAACCACACGCCGCCCTCCGCGAGATAGCGGAAGCGGATGGGCTGGTGGGCGGGAACCATCAGGCTCACCTGATAGGTGCCGTCGTCCCTGCGCCGCATGGGATGGGCGTAGGGGTCCCAGCCGTTGAAGTCACCGACCAGCGAGACCCCTCCGCGGGTCGGGCTCTCCACTATGGTGAAAGTCAGCTTGACCTGGCCGTTCTTGGTCGGCTTACCGCGCTTGATCACTGAAGTCCTCCTGACATCGCTGTCTCCGTGCGTAACGTGCCGTGATCTCGGTTGCGGAAAGACGTGAAGATCACGCCAACTACCGGATCGCGCCGACGTGAACGTGACGCGACCTGGAGGCCGACGCCCGGTCACGGCCGAGCCGTCGATCCATATGGATCGTTACCGCCCGTAGCGGCCGGACAACCCGGACAGACCGATATTTGATCGGCATTACGTTCGACCTTGACCCGACCGGGATGGTTGACCGGTCCCCGCCGGAGGCGGCGCGCGTCGGCCAGGATGGTGGGGTGGACATACGGCCTATCTCCCCTTCCTCGCTGGTGGAGGAACTCGCCGACCGGGTGGCCGCGGAGCCCCGCGACTCCTGGGTGCGCGTCGCGCTCGACGGGGCTCCCGCGACGCGGCCGGAGGAACTCGCCGACGCGCTGGCGGGCCCGCTCCGGCTGCGCGGCAGGGAGGTGCTCCGTGTCTCCACCGCCGACTTCCTGCGCCCGGCCTCGCTGCGTTTCGAGTACGGCCGGACCGACCCGGACTCCTTCTACACCGACTGGTTCGACTACGGAGGGCTGGTCAGAGAGGTGTTGGGACCGCTCGACCCGGGCCGGTCGGGAAAGGTGCTGCCCACGCTGTGGGACAGCGCCGTCGACAGGGCCACCCGCGCGCCGTACGTCACGGTCCCCCCGGGCGGTGTGCTGCTGCTGGCCGGCCCCCTGCTGCTGGGCCGGGGGCTGCCGTTCGAGCTGACCGTGCACCTGAGGCTCTCGCCGGGCGCGCTCTCCCGGCGCACCCCGGAGGAGCTGCACTGGACGCTGCCCGCCTACGCGCGCTACGAGGAGGAGGTCGCCCCGGCGGAGCTCGCCGACGTGGTCGTCCGCGTCGACGACCCGAGACATCCGGCCCTGGTCACCCCGTGACGGGCGAAGGCGGGGCGCGTCCCCCTGACGCGTCCCGCCTTCGATCCTCCGGTGACGGTGCTACACGCCCGCGCGGGAGGGCGTCCTGCGCTCGGAGTACGACTCGGCGACCGACTCCTGCCCCAGGAAGGGCCGCATCTCCTCGCGGGTCTCCTCCATGCGCAGCGCGATCCCCATCGCGAAGAAGGTCGGTGCCCACTCGCCGATGAAGATCCCCCAGTGGTCCGCCCGCTCGATCCCCGCCCTCTCCTGCGCGTTCGACGTGAACCACGCCGCGATCGACGCGCCGACCGAGGCGATTCCGGCGGCGTACATCATGTTGGACTTCACGCCCATCTTGTGAAGCATATTGATCATTTCATCCCCCTGATGATGGTTCGTCCTTATGGTTACCCAGCGAGATGGCGGATAACCGAATGTGGCGAACCGCAGGTGGGGCTGCTTCCAGCGGGTGAAGCCCGTCTCGCTACGTCGTGCCGCGCGTTTTCGAGGGGTCTCGCTCGTCGTCCTCGCCCAGGCGTTTGAGAAGGTCGTCGCGCCTGGCTTCGAGCTCGCCGACCAGGATCTCCTGCTCGTCGGCCTGATTGATCAACATTGCCCGCTCGACGGCGTCGGTGGGGCCGATCTCTCCCACCTGCCCACGCAGCTCCGCGACCTCGGCACGCAGTCTCTCCAGGTCCTCTTCGACCTGCCGCAGTTCTTCCTGAAGACTCATTCGCTGTCCATACCCCTGCTTTCGGCCTTGACTCCACGGCCTTGACCTCACGCTCCGGGCCATAGCGGCCCGGTGACCGGGAGACGCATCGCGCGGTGGCGGAACCTGATCGACTCGACCGGTGTATCTCCCGCATGAGAAGAATTCTTTTACTTCTGGCGCTCATCGTCCCCCTGCTGGCCCTGGGCGCCCCGGCGCGGGCGGGAGGCTGGGCACTCACCGTGATGGACCCGGTTCCGGTGACGAGCCCGGACACGACGTACACCCTCGGCTTCTGGCTGCTCCAGCACGGCACCCATCCGTATGAGGGTGACGACCTGGGGGAGGTCGCGCTGGAGTTCACCGACGGGAAGAAGACGCTCCGGTTCCCCGGCGTGGCGCTGAAGGAGCCCGCCCACTACGCCACCGCGGTCTCCCTGCCCAAGGGCACCTGGGAGGTGACCGCGATCCAGGGCTGGTTCCCGTCCTACCGGATCGGCACCCTGGCCGTGCCGGGACGGTTGGAGGTCGCCCCGGTTCCCCCGGACCTCAGGCCGGCGATCACCGGCCAGCAGCCGCCTGAGGAGGATCACTGGGGGGCGGTTCGCCCGCCGAGGATTCCCCTCGGTGACGGCACTCCCGGCTTCCTCCCGTACAGGTCCGCCACTCCCACGCCCGTCGCCACCCCGGCGGCGGCACCCGCCGGAGGCTCGCCAGGAGAGACGACCACCGTCGCGGTCGTGGAGCGGGGAACCTGGTGGCGGCCCGGGTACGCGGTGACGGCGCTCGCGGGGGTCGCGGGGGTCACGATCCTCGCCGCGCTCGTCCACCGGATGCGGCGGGGCCGGATCACCGGCGTTCCGCCTCGGTGACCCCCTCCCGTGTCCGGTGACCGCCGTCGCGTTCGGCCGGCATGGACAAGGAGCCCGTGACACGCGAGGTGTCACGGGCTCCTTGTCACTGTTCGTCTTTATGTCAGTCGTCGTCCTGGTCGTCATCGTCGTCGTCGTCGATGTCGTTGGCGTCATCGGCGGCGTCGGCGGCCCGTTCCGCGGCGGTCTCGGTCTCCTGCTCGTGCTCCAGGATCGCGCCGGTGGTGGCGTCGACGTCGAACTCGTGCTCGACGTCACCCTCATGGAACTCGATCTCCCACTTGGTGGGAGTCTCGTCGCCGTCGAACTCGGTCTTGACGAGCTTGGCGCCGGGAACCTTGTCCTGGGCGATCTTGATGGCCGCGTCCCGGCCGACCTTGGCCTCCGCCTCTCCGGGCGCGGGGGTCGCGGGAGCGGTGCCGCTCCCCGGCGTCTCGTTGACCGGCGCGGGAGTCGTCGCCGTACCGCTGGGGGCCGGAGTGGGCGTCGCGGTTCCGGCGAAGGCTACTGCGCTACCTCCGGTGACGACGGCGAGGAGTCCGGCGGCGGCGATGGTGAGTTTCGTCGTGTTTCGCATGTCCCAAAGCTTGCCGGGGTCGTCGTTAGCGGCACGCTGCGGCAACCCTAAAGGCAGGTTAAGACCGTCGAGCGGTTCCGGGCCTCGGATTTCGCCCCCCTGTCGGCCCTTTCCCGATGAACCGGCCATGCCGGTGCTGCGTACCTGCCGGTGAAAGCGACCTCGAAATCGACGGCGCGAGCCGGGGCCCGTCGCCTGGTCCGGCTCGGGTCCGGGCGCGATCCGCCGTCGTGCCCTCGCGTCGTCGATGACGCGGATCTCCACGCCGGAAGGACTGGGATGGACGACATCACGGCCTGGCGAGGAGTCCCTGCAGGGACTCCTCGCCTCCGCTCGGAGGCTTCGTGCCCCTCGTGGTGCGAGCGCGAGCATTCCACCACGTACGTCACTCACACGGCCGACATCGCCGAGCTGCGCAACCCCGACGGGTCCACGGTGACCGTCACGCTCTCCCAGCACGTCCAGCCGGGGTACGTGGGGGAGCGGGTCGTGCGTGTCTACACCTGCCTCGGTGCGGAGACCGGCATCGCCGACCTGTCACCGGACTCCGCGGAGGCCGTCGGACGTTCGATCGTCGCCTTCTCGCCCGACGGGTCCATGCGCGCGTACGGGCTCGCCCTGCAGCGGGCCGCCGCGCACCTGCTGCTTCCCGGGCTGGAGATGTCCCGCGACGGGCAGGGCGCGGCGGGGCCGGTCAAGGTGTCCGCCCCCACCGCCGTGTCGCCCTCGCAGGAGAAGCTGTTCAGGATCGCGTACCTGTCCGGGTACCTCGACGTGACCAGGGCGCCGGCGCCGTTGAGCGGGGGAGTGGTCGAGCGCCGTCTCAGCCGGGTGCTGTCGCCGAGGGAGACGAGCGAGTTGTGCGACATCGTGCGCGGCATGCTGTCGCGCCGTACCGCTGCGAACCGGGGAACCCTCCGCGACGACGCGTACGAGGACTCGGGTGACCTCGCCGCAGGGCTGTAGGGCCGAGCGGCTTTACCGGCGATTCCCTAGGGGTGATGAATTCACCGACATTCGCCTACAAAGGTAGATTTGTAGATATCTGCAGTCGCAGATGCAAGTGCAAACGCAAGTGCGTGTCCGGCGGAGCTGTGCGAAACACGCTGTATGTGTGAAACTGTGGCACCGTAGGAAGGCGCGACAGGGAGCCCGTATGGCCGGACAGACCGCGAAAGACAGCGGTGAGCAGGGTGGCGTTCTCGCGTACGCGGGTGGTGGCGGTCCCACGATCCTGCGGATTCTGCTCGGCGCCCAGCTGCGGAGGCTGCGCGTCGCCAAGGACATCACCCGCGAGCAGGCCGGTTACGCCATCCGTGCCTCCCACGCCAAGATCAGTCGGCTGGAGCTCGGGAGGGTCGGCTTCAAGGAACGCGACGTCGCGGACCTGCTGACGATGTACGGGGTGACCGACCCCGAGGACAGGGCCCCGCTGCTCACGCTGGCCCGCCAGGCCAACGCCCCCGGCTGGTGGCACAAGTACGGAGATCTGCTGCCCAACTGGTTCGAGGTCTACGTCGGGCTCGAAGAGGCCGCCTCGATCGTCCGGACCTACGAGGTGCAGTTCGTCCCGGGCCTCCTGCAGAGTCCCGAATACGCGCGGGCCGTCATCATGCTCGTGCACGGCGCCGCCTCCACCGACGAGGTCGACCGCCGCGTCTCGCTGCGGATGGCCCGCCAGAAGCGCCTGACCAGGCCGGACGCCCCGACGCTCTGGGCCGTGATGGACGAGGCCGTGCTGCGGCGGCCCATCGGCGGCCCCCACGTGCTGCGCGCCCAGCTCGACCACCTGCTCGACGTGGTCGAGCTGCCCAACGTCAGGCTGCAGATCATGCCGTTCGAGCGGGGCGGCCACGCCGCGGCCGGCGGTCCGTTCTCCATCCTGCGCTTCCCCGAGCGGGACCTGCCCGACGTGGTCTACATGGAGCAGCTCACCAGTGCCCTCTACGTGGACAAGCTCGAAGAGACCGACCACTACATGCAGGTCATGGACCGTCTGTGCATCCAGGCGTACTCCGTCTCCGAGAGCAAGCGGTTCCTGCGCGACCTCCGCGAGGAACTCTCGGTCTGATGCGGTTCGGCGTGGTTTCACGGGACCGGTGAGGTTCGCTGACCAGGGGAAACCACATTCGGTCATCAGACGAAATGTCGGTTCATGATCTGAAGGCGTCGATCACTCGTCTACCATTCGAGAAAGAGATGGTGAAGGCGAGGACATGACTGAACACGAGCAGGCTCCGCCGGGAATCGACCCTACGGTCCCGAGTGTGGCTCGTATGTACGACTACTACCTGGGAGGCAAGGACAACTTCGCCTCCGACCGGATCGCCGCCGAGAAGATCGTTGAACTCGTCCCCAACGTCAAGGACGTGGCGCGCTCCAACCGCGCCTTCCTCGGGCGTACCGTGCGGCATCTCGCCGCCTCGGGAATCCGCCAGTTCATCGACATCGGCACGGGACTGCCGACCCAGGAGAACGTGCACCAGGTCGTCCTGCGCGAGGCGCCGGACTCCCAGGTCGTCTACGTCGACAACGACCCCATCGTGCTCGTCCACGCCCGCGCACTTCTCGCCGACAACACGCGGACCGTGGTGATCCCCGGTGACCTGCGAGAGCCGGGGGCGATCCTCGACCATCCGGAGGTTCGCGAGCGCATCGACTTCGACCAGCCGGTCGCCGTCCTCATGGTGTCCATCCTGCACTTCGTCGCCGAGGACAAGGAGGTCGCCGACATCGCCGCCTCCTTCGGGAAGCGGCTGGTCTCCGGCAGCCACCTGGTGATCTCCCACGTCACCTCCGGCGACCTCACCGAGGAACAGGTCCGGCAGGGCCGCGGCGTCTACGGGACGACCACGGCGGGCGGCATCTTCCCCCGCACCCTCACCCAGATCCGCGGCCTGTTCGACGGGCTGGAGGTGCTCGAACCCGGCCTGGTGCCCGTCTACGACTGGAGGCCCGACGCCGGCGACGTCGTCATTCCGCCGGGAGCCGGCGCCGTCACCGTGGGAGCCGTCGGGCGGGTCCCGTAGAAGTCTCGTCACCCGTCCGCGTTCCTCGCCGGAGCGCGGACGGGAACCTCGGAAGAGTGTGAAATCCCGGAGCGCGGAACCTTGGCGGGGCCGTGGGACACCCGGAGCGGGGGCACGACGTCCTTTCCGGTCCCCGGGTCCCTCACGGGGCCCTCGATTCCGTTCGGGCGCCCTCGGCGCGAGACACGGTGACCGCGCTCCCGATCGGCGACGCCCGCGAACGGTGAACCCGCCGGGGCCGGTGAGCGTATCTGAAGGATGTTGACACATTCGCGCCGGACCGGTGTCGCCAGGAACCTCCGGGTGGTCGCCACGGTGATCCTCACCCTGTCCTTCTCCCTCGCCTGCAGCGCGGACCAGCCCGCGAGCGCCCCCGCCGCGGCCGGAAACGCCGTCCCCGCAGTCCCCGCGGGCCCGCCTCCGACCGTCGAGCAGCTCGCGAAGAAGGTCGACTGCAAGCCCAGGATCCAGGTCGACGCGGTCGACATCCGGACGGGAGCCTGCAAGACCTCCGTCGGTCGGTTCTTCATCAGCACCTTCGTCACCCAGTCCGGCAAGGACCAGTGGATGGACCAGGCGCCGGAGTACAACCCCCACCTCGTCGGAGAACTGTGGACCGTACTCGGCGCCAGGAAGGTCCTGGACGAGTTGCGCGTGACGCTCGGAGGAGAGCTGCACCTGACCGACCACCGGGTGACCCCGACCTCCACACCGCCCGCCGGGTGACATGTGCCCTCCTGCTCCGCACCGGGTGAGCGCCCGGTGCGGGCCGGGGCGCCGCTTGTCATAGCGATGCTAGATATGCGAGCGGCGTTATTAATAACAAGGGGCGACTTAATAGCGGTGCTAGCATCAGCGTGATGTCCACACAGGAGCGCCGTGAGCGCGAGCGGGCGCGGCGCCGTCGGCTGATCGTGACGGTCGCCCGCGAGCTGGCCGAGACCGAGGGGTGGGAGGCGGTCACGACGCGCCGTCTCGCCGAACGTATCGAATACAGCCAGCCGGTCCTCTACAGCCACTTCGCGGGCAAGGACGCCATCGTGGCGGCCGTCGCGCTGGAGGGTTTCGCCGAGCTCACCGCGGAGCTGGGAAAGGCCCGACTGAGGGCGGAGGATCCGCGCGAGGCCCTCTCCGCCCTGATCCACGCCTACGCCGACTTCGCCCGGCTGAACCCGTCGCTGTACGACGCCATGCTCACCCTCGCCGTCGACCTGCCCTTCGGCCGTCCCGACACGCCGGCCCCGCTCCAGGCCGCCTTCGCCGAATTCCGTGAGGCGATCGCCGCCTTCGCCGACGACCGCGACACCGGAGTCCTCGCCGAGATCGCCTGGGGGTCCGTGCACGGACTCGTCACCCTCACCCACAGCGGACGTCTCCCGGCCGCCCACCACGAGCGGCGGCTGGCGATGCTGATCGACCAGCTCACCGCGCCCGCCGGCGGTGGCCGTCCCGCGTCCGCCGCCGGCGGTGGGTGATCCCGCGTAGGCGTTTCCAGCCGAACTATCGGCGGGGGCGAACTTTATCCCTGAATGAAATGGACGCGGCATTGCCTGCTGATTCGCCGGTCCGTAGCATCCGTCCCATGTCCATCACGCGTGAGTTCGCCTACGCATCGTCCTCGCGTCCCGCCGACGGTGAATGTGTCTGGTATCGCTCAAAGGGCGATATTTACGACTTGATTCGCACGGGCAGCGACGGAGATTTCCGATACCACGCCTTCCACGCCCGCGACGGCCGCTATCTCCAGGCCTTCGCCTCCTGGCAGGACGGCCTGGAGTGGATCAGGGAGCGTGTCGAGGGCGAGTGAGCGGGTGGCGGGCGACGCGGGGTGGTCACGGGAGGGGAGGCTCCGCGAAGCGGTCGCGACGAGCGTCGCCGCACGGCGCGACCGGCGGCCGGTGCCGCGAAGGAGCGGTCAGGGCACCGGACGCAGCGCCGGGCGATGGTCGGGCAGGTCGGGCAGGTCGAGCAGTTCGCGCACCCGTGAGACGGGCCAGGCCAGCTGGGCGGCGAGCAGTTCCGTGGTCAGGCCGGTCTGCGAGGCGGCGAGCTCGAAGGCCCGGTGCAGCAGCACGGGCTGCTCGTCTGGGTGGCCGCCGATCGGCTCGGCGGCGAAGCCCGGCTGGTCGCGCAACGTCTTGAGCCGCCGGTGGGCGCGGCTCGCCGCGGAATCGGAGATCAGACCGGCCTCGCGGCAGCGATGCAGCAGGGAGTCGACCGGCACGCCCCAGGTGCGCTTGAGCTCGACCAGCCCGCGCAGGTCGAGGCGGTCCGGCAGCTCCGGCAGGATGCTGTCGCGCGGGGTGAGGAACTCGGCGGCGAAGACGTCGGCCTCCCGCTCCTGCCGGACGTCTCCCGAGGCCGCGTCGCCGTGCAGCACCAGGTGGCCGAGCTCGTGGGCGGCGGTGAACCGGTGGCGGTGAACGTCGTCGCACCGGTTGGCGGTCAGCACCACGATCGGGCGGGGCAGCCGGGAGGTGGAGAAGGCGTCCACCGTGACGGTGTCCTTGTCGTCCTCGTCGTCCTCGCCGGGTGGGAGGAAGACCACGACGATCCCGTGGGCCTCCATGTGCCGGACGAGGTGCGACAGCGGGCCGGTACCCAGCTCCCAGAGCCGCCGTAGCGCGCGGGCGGCCCGGGCGGGGTCGCCGGGCGACTCCACGCCGGAGTGGACCTCGCCGCCGGAGGGATTGGGAAGGACGACGGGGGGCAGCCCGACCTGACTCTCCAGCGCGTGGGCCAGCTCCCAGACCTGCTCGACGAAGGCCGCGGCCCTGGCCCGCTGGTACGCGCGGGCGGAGCGCGGGCTCCCGAAGTGCGCGATGGAGCCGTCCAGCCTGCCGTGCGGGCGGCCCAGCAGGAAGAACGCCGGCGGCACGCCGAGGGCGTCGGCCAGGCGGGGAACGAGGTCGGGCCGGGGGCGGCTCACGCCCGTCTCGTACTGTCCCACCGCCGCGGGGGTGACCCCGATCCGCTCGGCGAGGCCCTTCTTCGTCATCCCCGCCAGCTGCCTGGCCTGGGTGAGCCGCCCCTGGTCGAACGCGTCGGCGACGGCCTGCGGGCTCTGTGCGGAGTTCCGCCGGTCCATGGGCGACCTCCGCTCACGCTTCGCCCGGTGTCAGGCGATCACCGCCGACACTTCATTTCCGTGCATCGTACTCCCGCTGTGACCCTATTTGATGTTGTATGTCCCCGTATCACGGTCGGCGCCGCTCGGTGGGGGAGGCTCCGCCAGAATCCGCTCGGCCTCCTCGTCGGTGAACAGCCGGGAACGGATGAGGAAGCGCACCCCCTCGGGGGCCTCCAGGGAGAATCCGCTGCCACGGCCGGGAACCACGTCCACCGTGAGATGGGTGTGCTGCCAGTAGGCGTACTGGGAGGCGCTGATCCAGAACGGGGTGTCCAGGGCCAGCACGCCCAGCAGCAGGTCCACGCCGCCGACCCGGAACTCGCCCCGGGGATAGCACATGGGCGAGCTGCCGTCGCAGCAACCGCCCGACTGGTGGAACATCAACGGGCCGTGTCGCCGGTGGAGCACGGTCAGCAGTTCCTCGGCCGCGGGGCTGAGCCGCACCCGCTCCACTCGGAGCGGATGCGGCTCACCGGTGGGGCCGGTCGGCATCAGAAGAAGCCCAGTCTCTTGGGCGAGTAGCTGACCAGCATGTTCTTCGTCTGCTGGTAGTGGTCCAGCATCGCCCTGTGGTTCTCGCGACCGATGCCCGACTGCTTGTAACCGCCGAACGCGGCGTGCGCGGGATAGGCGTGGTAGCAGTTGGTCCACACCCGCCCGGCCTTGATCGCCCGGCCGAACCGGTAGGCGGCGTTCACGTCGCGGGTCCACACCCCGGCGCCCAGGCCGTACAGGGTGTCGTTGGCGATCTTCAAGGCCTCGTCCTCCGAGTCGAAGGTCGTCACCGAGACGACCGGCCCGAAGATCTCCTCCTGGAAGACGCGCATGTCGTTACTGCCCTTGAAGACCGTCGGCTCGATGTAGTAGCCGCCGTCCAGACCGGGAACCGTGCGCGGGCCGCCGCCGGTGAGCAGCTCGGCCCCCTCCTTCAGCCCGATGTCGATGTAGGACAGGATCTTCTCGTACTGGTCGTTGCTCGCCTGCGCGCCGATCATGGTGGCCGGGTCCAGCGGGTCGCCGCCGACGATCGCCCTGGTACGGTCGAGCGCCCTGCTCATGAACTCGTCGTAGATGGACGAGTGGATCAGGGCCCGCGAGGGACAGGTGCACACCTCGCCCTGGTTCAGGGCGAACATCACGAAACCCTCGACGGCCTTGTCCAGGAAGTCGTCGTCGGAGGCCGTGACGTCGGGAAGGAAGATGTTCGGGCTCTTACCGCCGAGCTCCAGCGTCACCGGGATGATGTTCTCCGAGGCGTACTGCATGATCAGCCGCCCGGTCGTGGTCTCGCCGGTGAAGGCCACCTTCGCCACGCGCGGGCTGGAGGCGAGAGGCCGGCCCGCCTCCGCGCCGAACCCGTTGACGACGTTGATCACACCGGGCGGGAGCAGATCGGCGATGAGCTCCATCACCAGCAGGATGCTGGCGGGAGTCTGCTCGGCGGGCTTGAGGACGACGCAGTTGCCCGCGGCCAGGGCGGGGGCGAGCTTCCACACCGCCATCAGGATGGGGAAGTTCCACGGGATGATCTGGCCCACCACGCCCAGCGGCTCGTGGAAGTGGTAGGCGACGGTGTCCTCGTCCAGCTGGCTGATCCCGCCCTCCTGGGCGCGGATCACCCCGGCGAAGTAGCGGAAGTGGTCGACGGCGAGCGGCAGGTCCGCGGCGAGCGTCTCGCGCACCGGCTTGCCGTTCTCCCAGGTCTCGGCGACGGCGAGCCGCTCCAGGTTCTCCTCGATACGGTCGGCGATCCGGTTGAGGATGTTCGACCGTTCGGCGGGCGAGGTCCGGCCCCAGGAGTCGGCCGCGCGGTGGGCGGCGTCCAGCGCCAGGTCTACGTCGGCCGCGGTGGAGCGGGCCACGCTGGTGAAGGTCTTCCCGGTGACCGGGCTCGGGTTGTCGAAGTACTCCCCGTTCACCGGGGGCACCCACTCGCCGCCGATGAAGTTGTCGTACCGGGCGGCGTAGGTGACGATGCTTCCTTCGGAACCGGGTGGTGTGTAGACCATGACTCCGCCTTCCTTCACATGGCTGTAACAGAGCCAACGATGGAGGGCCGAGGTTGGTGAAAGGTTGGCGTCCGGCCGATGCCGGGGGAGGGGCGAGGTCAGTCGCTCCGCGCCGTGCGGTGGCGGGCGAGCGCCACGGCCCTGCGCGGGTCATCGGCCCCGAGGACCGCGAGGGTCCGCTCGTGTATCTCCAGGTCGTACGGGTGCAGCTCGCCGAAGCGGAACACCGGTCCCGGGCCGGGCCAGCGCAGCACCGCCTCACGCAGCGCGACCTCGATGTGCTCGCGCCAGGTCCTGACCCCCGGCGCGTCCGACCACGGCAGCAGAGGGCCGCCGTAGAGCCGCGCCGCCGTCTCCACCCGCCCGGCGCTCAGCGCGGCGAGCACCTCGGCGGCGTCGCAGTCCAGGGGCGCGGTCAGCTCGTAGCGCCGGGTGGCCAGCGCGCCGGAGAGCGCCCGCCGCAGGTGGGAGACCTCCGCCTTGAGGGTGGTCGCGGCGACGTGCCGCTCGCCGTACAGCTCGTCCATCAGCCGCTCGGGGGACATTCCGGGCCCCTGCGGTCCCGAGAGAGCGAGCAGGGTGAGGATCTCCAGCTGGCGAGGGGGCAGTTTCAGGGGAACGCCGTCACGGGTCAGCTCGGCACCGCCGAGGGCGCGCAGCCGCAGGCCGCTCTTCTTGTCGGTACCTCCGGCGAAGAAGCCCTGAACGGAGGGTCCGCTCGCGGACGGAGGGCTCATCCGTTCGGCCAGCCGGCTCTCGATGGCGCCGACCAGGGTGTGCAGCGCGGGCATGGCGAGGGGATGCGAGCGCTCCCAGGTGCTCGACAGGTCGAGCACGCCGAGAACCCGGCCGCCGGGAGACCGGATCGGGGCGCAGTAACAGACCCACCCGTGCAGGGCACGCACCAGGTGTTCGGCCGAGAACACCTGGGTCGGGCGGCCGGTGCGCAGCGCGAGGGAGAGGGCGTTGGTGCCCATCGCCTGTTCGTCCCAGCGCCCTCCCGGGGCGAAGTTCACCGCCTCGGCCCGCCGTCGCATGACCCGGCCGCCGCAGGTCCACATGATGGTGCCCGTCTCGTCGGTGACCGCCGCGATGAAACCGCCGTCCTCGGCGATCCCGCGCAACTCGTCGGCGACCGTGTCCAGGGGCTCGCGCAACGGCGAGGCTCTCCAGCGCTGCGGGGCCTCACCCTCCTCGGGGGCGCTGTCCTGCTCGGGCCTCACCGTCGCGATGGACCGGCCCCAGGAGTCGACGATCTCCTTCCTGAGCCGCTCGCGGTCATGCGGACGCCCGCCCTGGACCCAGCGTGCCCACTCCAGCTCCAGGTTGGTGCGATGCCGGCGTAGCGCCTGGCTTCCTTCCATGCCTGCCTCAAACCCGTCGACGCCTACCGTGATGATGCCTCACCGTGCGCCGGGACGCACCCCTTCGGGACGCGCGTTCACGTGGACGATTCCCCGAAGGCGCCGTCCCCCTTCTCCCGTGAGGCCGGCCCAGGGCGGCTGGACGAGGGCTGGGTCGTGCGGGCGGTGACAGAGATCAGACGCCTGCGGTCGAAGGCGCCGGTATGCCGTTGACGAAAAGTATTCGAGCGGTTGGAAAGAGTTAAGTGGCCGTCATGGCCGTACAAGCCATCAGAACAGGACGACTCGTGTCAGGATCACATGCTGATCGTCTCGGTTGATCCGGTATTCGGCGATGCCGTATCCGTGGGGGATCAGAATTTCCCGCCAGTCAGGATCGGCGCCAAGCTGATTGCTTCCGAGCAGCCAGGGGTTCTCGCAGATCGCCACCGTCAGCGCGGCCACCGTGGAGAACACCTCGGCGGACACGGCGGGATCAGCGAGAGTGTCGGCCACCGTCTCGGAAGGGAGAACCGGCCACAGGTCGTCGTTCTCGCTCACGAAACGACGTGCTCCCGCCGACGGGCGACCTCTTCCATGGTCGATGTCCGCAACGTGCCTGCCTCGGCGGCAGCGTGAACTCGGTCGCGGTCGGGATCGGTGTCGAGCATCGCCCGGCCCCACCACGCGCTCAGGACACCGTCCAGCTCCGGCCCCTGTTGAGCTTCCAGCAATTCGGCGAAGAACTGGGCGCGGCGGCCACCACGTAGCGCGTCGGAGATCGCGCCGATGGTCCGAGGCACCCTCGGCTGCCTGGTCTCATGTCCGCCAACGGGCTGAGCGGTCATCGCTGTCACCTTTCCGTTCTTGCCACCAGCCTAAAACGGCGGCAGTGACTCCGCAGCCACTCGGACGACATCCGGCCACCGACGTTTCGCGACATGATGCTGCATGAGCAGCGAGGCGAGCGTGCCGTGTCTCTCTGACCGATCTTCCTGCCGAACGGCTCTCACAGCCATCCGCGCGATGTCGGCGGCGTTGACGCCTGCCTCGCCCCCTACCGTCACCGACCTCCGTTCTCCTGGGGCGGCTTGTTCGACATGTGGAAGGTGACTTGCCAACGACGTCGGCGAGCGTAAAAGGACCTGCGAATTGTCGGTGGGGCAGGGAAGGATGGCTCCATCATGGTTATCACCCCCTCCCTTCCTTTCGCCGCCACGACCTCCCCGAGCGGGGACATCGTGGTCTTCTACGTCGGCGTCGAGCCCCGCATGACACCGGAGCAGGCGCTCGCGTTCGCCGACCGGCTCCGCGACCTCGCGACCGCCGTGTCGCGCCCGGGTCGCGAGGAGCACCGGTCGGCGGGCGCCGGATGTCCTGATCGTGCCATGGCCTATTCGGGGTAATCCCTTTCACTCTCCGTGGTCGTTGCGTAGCGTTCTGCCTGTCGTGGCTCCCGGGTAAGGGAGCCGCCTCGTCGACTCGTCATGCCCCCTGATGCCCAGGGCGCTCCCGGACGCGTCGATATCGGATACGGAAGGACAGAACATGCAACCCTTCGAGCTTCCTGACTTCTATCTGCCGTATCCGGCCAGGCTGAACCCCCACGTGGAGACCGCGCGAGAGCACACCAGGGCCTGGGCGTACGACATGGGCATCCTCGACCCCGACCTCGGCATCTGGGACGAGCGCAAGCTCGACGCCATGGACTACGGCCTGCTGTGCGCCTACACCCACCCCGACGCCCCCGCCGCCGAGCTCGACCTCATCACCGACTGGTACGTGTGGGTCTTCTTCTTCGACGACCACTTCCTGGAGACCTTCAAGCGCAGTGGCGACCTGACGGGGGCGAAGGAATACCTCGACAGGTTGGCGGCCTTCATGCCGGTGCATCCCACGGGGCCGCCTCCCGAGCCGGAGAACCCGGTGGAGCGCGGCCTGGCCGACCTGTGGGCCCGGACGATCCCGGCGATGTCCGCCGACTGGCGGGCACGCTTCGTCGAGAGCACGAAGAACCTGCTCGACGAGTCCCTGTGGGAGCTCGCCAACATCAACGCGGGACGCGTCGCCAACCCGATCGAATACATCGAGATGCGGCGCAAGGTCGGCGGCGCCCCCTGGTCGGCGAACCTGGTCGAGCACGCCGCGGGCGCCGAGGTCCCGGCCGTCATCGCCGCGAGCAGGCCGATGCGCGTGCTGCGAGACACCTTCTCCGACGGGGTGCACCTGCGCAACGACCTCTTCTCCTACGAGCGGGAGGTCGGCGACGAGGGCGAGCTCAGCAACGGCGTCCTGGTCTTCGAGCGGTTCCTGGGCTACGACACCCAGCGGGCCGCCGACGCGGTCAACGACCTGATCACCTCCCGGCTGCACCAGTTCGAGAACACCGCGCTCACCGAGCTGCCCCCGCTCTTCGAGGAGCACGGCCTGGACCTGAAGTCCCGCCTCGACGTCCTCGCCTACGTCAAGGGGCTCCAGGACTGGCAGTCGGGCGGCCACGAGTGGCACATGCGCTCCAGCCGCTACATGAACGGGGCCTCGCGGGCCGACCCGGTGGCCCCGGCCCTCCTCGGCGGGCCCACGGGCCTGGGCGTCTCGGCGGCGCGCATCCGGCTGGCGCCCGGCATCACGGGCCCGGGGGGCCCGAGAAGCCACACCCACGTCCCGCTCAGGAAGGTGGGGCCGCTGTCGCTGCCCGAGATCTACATGCCGTACACGGCCCGGATGAATCCCAACCTCGACAGCGCCCGCCGCAACACGGTGGAATGGGCGCGCGAGATGGGGATGTTCGAGCAGCTGCCCGGCTTTCCCGGGCTGGCGATCTGGACCGAGCACAAGCTCGACACCTACGACTTCGCCATCTGCGCGGGAGCCATCAATCCGGACGCCCCCGGCCCCGAGCTGGACATCTCGACCTTCTGGCTCACCTGGGGAACCTACGCCGACGACTACTTCCCGGTCGTGTTCGGGTCCCGCCGCGACATGGCGGGTGCGAAGGTGTTCAACGAGCGGTTGTCGGCGTTCATGCCGCTCGACCTCTCGGCCACCCCGCCGCCGGTCAACCCGATCGAGCGCGGCCTCGCCGACCTGTGGTTCCGTACGGCGGCCTCCATGACGGAGAGCGCGCGCGCCAGGTTTCGCCGGGCCGTCCAGGACATGACGGAGAGCTGGCTGTGGGAGCTGGCCAACCACATCCAGAACCGGGTCCCCGACCCGGTCGACTACATCGAGATGCGCCGCAGGACCTTCGGCTCCGACCTCACGATGAGCCTGTCGCGCCTGGCCCACGGCGAGGCGGTGCCGCCCGAGATCTACCGCACCCGGACGATGCGCGGGCTGGACGACTCGGCCGCCGACTACGCCTGCCTGGTCAACGACCTCTGCTCGTACCAGAAGGAGATCCAGTTCGAGGGCGAGCTGCACAACTGCGTGCTCGTCGTCCAGGACTTCCTGAACTGCGATCCGCCGAAGGCGGCCGACATCGTCAACGACCTGATGACGTCGAGGATGCGGCAGTTCGAGCACATCGTCGCCACCGAGCTCCCCGCCCTCTTCGACGACTTCGACCTCGACGGAGAAGCGAGGAAGACGCTCGACGGATACGTGCGGGAGCTGCAGGACTGGATGGCGGGTGTGCTGCTGTGGCACATGAAGACCCGCCGCTACGACGAGGCCGAGCTGCACCACCCACCCGCGACGACACGTCCTCTCGTCCTCTCCGGGCTCGGCACCGCGGCCGCACGCGTCGGATCCCCGCTACGGGCGGTGCCGGCCTCGCTCTCCTGACGCGACAGGGGGTTCGGGGCCGGAGCCTTCCCACTGTCTCACCGGAGGTGTCGGCGGGTGAGGGGCGGCCGTCTGGGCTCGACGGTCCTCAGGAAAATCTCGGCTGCCCCTCGCAGAGGAGCGCGCCCGTCGCGTTCTGAAGTCGTACCTGCGTGGCACGGGTCGTGGCCGCACCCACGCCTGCGCTTCCGTCTCCCGTTTTGTTCGCGGGTCCGTCTGTGCCTCCGGGGTCGTCTCCTCGTCGTCCGTCCGCGGCTTCTCCTCCGGGCCCGTCTGTGCCGATGGCCCCGTCCTGATCTCGGGGATCGCCGGTGCGGTGACGACCTCGGTCCGTGGTTCGCCGACAGGTTGCCGCGTGGCCAGGTCGAGGACCGTGCCGTGGCGGCTGGTCGCGGCATGCGAGGCGGCGAACAGGATGAGCACGTTCACCAGTTTCAGGAAGAGCAACATGCCCACCGCGCCCGCGACCACCTTGTACGCGGGATTCGCTGAACTGATGTTGAAATAGACCTGTCCGATCGTCTTCAGCAACTCCAGGCCGATGGTGATGACGAGGGCCGGTCCGACGACCCGCCGTGGCGACAGGCGCAGCCGAGGGGGCAGCGTCATCAACGCCGTCGAGAGCAGGAAGTTCACGCAGATGCCGAGCACGAAGGTGGTCGTGGACAGGGCCCAGCGCGCCGGTAGCGCCTCGACCCCGATCGTATGCTCGGCCAGCCAGATGAGCGCGCTCTGGGTGCCGAAGGAGAGGGTGAGCGAGATCGAGAGCAGCAGCCCGAGCGCGACCATCACGGCCAGGTCGAGCAGCCACCGCAGGAAGAAACCGCCCGGATACTGCTCCAGGCCCCAGACCGCCCGGATGGAGGAGCGCATCGAGTCGATCCAGAACACGCCGGTCAGCGGAAGGCCGAAGAAGGCGATCAGCCCCGCCGTGTCCCGCGCGTCGCGCAGTGCCTGCACGTCCAGTCGCGGGAACGTGTCGCTCAGGTAGTCCTCCACCTGACCGAGCGCGGCCGGTGTGTCCAGCACATGGCCCATGATCACGAAGGACAGCAGCGCGAGCGCGAAGGTGGCGTAGAACGCGTAGTAGGTCATTCCCGCGGACAGGCGGCCCGCGTCGGTGCGGTCGTAGTGGACGGCCGCCCGGACAAGATGGTCGAACCAACCGCACCGGTTCCGTACCGCGGTCCATGCTCCGACGAACCCGCTGGTCCACCGGCTCGCCCCGGAGGTGGCCTTCATGATTGCGCACCCTACCCCCAAGCGGGCGTTTCACCGCTGGTGAGTCGGGTGACGTCGCGGGTCCTGTGACATCCGGAGCGGAGCGACCCGGCGCGCCGCCGCGGCGAACAACGCCGTCGGCACCCCATGCCCTGCCCGGGCCGGATCCTTGCCCCGGACCGGATCCTTGACGCGGATCGCGAACACGGTGAGCCGGTCCGGAGCCCTCAGGGCCGGTGTCCGTCATCTCTCCTGAGGCGGGGGCGCCTCTTTTCGCGGTCCGCGCAGCAGGAACCACAGCAACCAGGCCTGGACCAGCCCGGCGACGATGAGCAGGGCCAGGTGCGCGCCGACAGGAAGGGCCTCCCCGGGGATCATCATCACGAGCCACGAGAGCGGCAGGGTCACCAGGATCAACGTGACCGCCGACAGGCCCTGCTCGTCCGACCCGCTCATGCCGACCGTGACGATGACGAGCCCGACGACGACGAGCAGAACGTACAGGCCGCTGACGACGAGGGCGAGGGTTCCCCGCCTGTACCGGGAGGCGGAGCGGAACACGCCGCGAACTGATCTCATGACTTTGACTCTGCCCGGGAATCGCCACCGAGATCTCGGTACGGCTACCTGACCGGTCCCGGTACGAATACTCAGAAACCGGCGGCCCTACCGCGTTCGAGTGAGCGGCTCGTGCCGCGCCGAAATGCCTGCCGGACCCACTGTGCCTGGGTAACGTCCGGGCCAGAGGAGCGATCAGGCGCCAGGGGCGGTGGGGAATTGACGGTCGCTCTTGACGGCAGCAATGTTTGAGTTAACGCTTTGGGCGGAAACCTCCGCGAAATCCGCATGTGACTTTCGCGGATCGTCATCTGTTTCTTGTTAACGTTAACATCTGTGAGGAGACGCGAGCATGCTGCGCATCACCCCCCGCGCGGCGGTCGAGACCGTGACGATTCAGTGGGCGCGAGGCCGAAAGCTCCTGCGCCGCCCGTCGCGGTTGGCGGTGCCTGCCGCCATGGTCGTGCTGAGCCTGATCGCCACCCTGCTGACCGCTCCCGCCGCCCATGCCACACCGGCCGTCCAGTACACCAACCCCCTGGCCGCGCAACGAGCCGATCCCCACATCTTCCGGCACACCGACGGCTACTACTACTTCACCGCCACCGTTCCCGAGTACGACCGCATCGTGCTGCGCCGGGCCACCACCCTGCAGGGTCTGTCCAGCGCGCCGGAGACGGTGATCTGGCGCAAGCACACGAGCGGTGAGATGGGAGCCCACATCTGGGCGCCGGAGATCCACTTCATCAACGGCAAGTGGTACGTCTACTTCGCCGCCGGCCGCGCCGACGACGTCTGGCGGATCCGGATGTACGTCCTGGAGAGCAGTGCCGCCAACCCTCTGACCGGCAGCTGGACCGAACGCGGCCGGATCGTCACCCCCTGGGACACCTTCGCGCTGGACGCCTCGACGTTCGTCGCGGGCGGCGTCCGGTATCTGACCTGGGCGCAGCAGGAACCCGGCATCGCCACCAACTCGAACCTGTACATCGCCCGGATGGGAACCAACCCGTGGACCATCACCGGGCCGACGACCCGGTTGACCGTGCCGACCCTGGCCTGGGAGACGCGCGGATACAAGGTCGCCGAAGGGCCGTCGGTGATCCAGCGCAACGGCCGACTCTTCCTCACCTACTCCGCCAGCGCCACCGACGCCAACTACTGCCTCGGCATGCTGACCGCCTCGGCCTCGGCCGACCTGCTCAACGCCTCCTCCTGGACCAAGAGCCAGAATCCGGTGTTCGCCACCAACGCCGCGACCGGTCAGTACGGGCCGGGGCACAACTCCTTCACCGTCTCCGAGGACGGGCAGAGCGACATCCTCGTCTATCACGACCGCAACTACCGGGACATCTCCGGCGACCCGCTCAACGATCCCAACCGGCGTACCAGGCTCCAGAAGGTGTACTGGAAGGCCGACGGCACCCCCGACTTCGGCATCCCGGTGCCCGACGGGATCTCGCCGGTGCGGCTGAGGTCCTACGACCAGCCCGACCGTTTCGTCCGGCACTGGGAGTATCGGGCCCGGATCGACGCCAACGTCGCACCGCTGGCCGACTCCCAGTTCAGGATCGTCCCCGGGCTGAACGGTGGGACGACGGTGTCGCTGGAGTCCACCAATTTCCCCGGCTACTACCTGCGGCACCGTAACCACCAGGCGTGGGTGGAGCGCAACGACGGCTCGGCGATCTTCCGCGCCGACGCCACCTTCACCCGCAGGACCGGCCTGGCCGACGGTTCGGCGGTGTCGCTGGAGTCCGTCAACTTCCCCGGCTACTACCTGCGCCATCGCGACCTCCAGATGTGGGTGGAACGCGACGACGGCTCGGCGACCTTCCGTGCCGGTGCCACCTTCACCCTGGAATGACCCGCACCGTCGTCAGCGTCTGATCACCTGACGGCCGACGGCCGGCATGCTCGCCTTCGAGCACAACCTGTTCCTCGTGGCGGTTCTCTTTCTGTGCCGGTGCGCTGAGAACCTCCACCCGGGTAAGCGGCGCCCATGGACGGCGAAGAGTTCCTGTCACACCTCATCGTGATAGGAGCTCTTCGCCGACGGCACCGCCGGCCACGCCCCGGCGGTGCCGTCATACCCGTGTCAGGAGAGCGGACGCACGTCCACGCCGTAGCTCAGGCGGTCGGTCCACGTTGGTCCGCAGCTCGCCATGCTCCACTGACCGCTGTTGGTCGTCACCCATCCGCCGTCCCTGCGGCCGTTGCTGCACTGGACCCACGCGCGGAACTCGTAGGCAGGGCCGATCGTCGCGCATCGGGCGGAAAACGAGTTCTGACCGAAGGTGTAGTCACAGCCGTCGGCCCCTGCCGACGCCGGGCTCAGCGCACTCGACCCGACGGTAACGGCTCCCACCGCGAGCACGGTCGCGGCGAGGACACGCAGGATTCTTCTCATACTCTCTCCTGAACACTGGTGACAGCTGGCCGTTCAACGTTCCGTACAACCCGGTTCGCGCCTTACTCCGGGGATGTGCAACAGAGGGAGCTCTTAGGAAACTTTCCTAAATAAAAGATACGTCCAAGCCGGAGCGCGTCAACCCCGCGCGTACCGGCAACCGCATCCGTCCGGTGAGTGCCGGAAGAAGATCACGCCATTCCGTTGAACGCTCTTGACGCAGTGAGCAGCTGACCGCTCAGGCGAGTTCTGTGAGGTGCTTGCGTCGGCGGCGGGAGGGGCGGGTGATCTTCACCGTGAGGGGGATCCACGCATGTTCTGGATCTTGAAAAAGGTCCGCTTCGATGAGGACTCTCGACACTGTGGGCCTGTACGTTTCTGGCGGTCCGGCGATGTCCAGAGTGTTGACGGTTTACATGGCCACCTCGAAAGCGCTCTGACCAGTAGGCATGCGTTCTCGAGAAGTGATTTCAGCACGTATTCGACGCAGCTCTACTACGTCAAGGGTCATACGATGTTTTGTCGCGTGGGAAGTGTTGTCCTGCTGAAGCGACCTGTGGACACCTGCGCTCCACTGCGCTGAGCTTGCTGCCGAATCGGCAGCTTCGGTCGTCACCTATCATCGCCGGCCCACCTCGGACGACCTGTAAGCAACCCAGATCCGAAAGGCATAGGCCAGGCTGTCAACGCTACAATCCAACGATGAGATCATCTGCGTTAGCCGTCAGATGGAAAGCGAGGATATCGGGTCGGAACTGGCCATGGACCGTTGGTCAGATAACCGGAGTGGGGCTCGTGGGTGCGTTGTTCGGCCCCGGCCTTTACGCCGTCGCTGTCTTCGTACTTGGGTTGGGCCCGATCGTCCTGGTCTTTGCCGCGCTTTTCGGGATGGCCGTTCTGTATGCCGTGGCCCAAATGACACCGCGCGGTTCGCCGATGACGATGACCAAGAGGGGCAGGGTGCTGTGGGCGGGCGCGGTCTTGGCTCTTGGGGTGATGAACTGGATTGTCGGGGTGTCGACCCTCTCCAAAATGGGATTGGTGGTGGGCGCGACCCCGCTGTGGTGGTGGTTGCTGAGCGCAGTCCCGTTCGCGCTGGCGGCAGCGCTCTGCGTGGGAGGGTGGACGTCGATCGTCTCGATCATCCTGACCATGGCGCTGATCCTTACCGGCTGCTCCTGAGAACAGCCCGCAGGTTTGGCCCACGCCCTCGACTCTGAGCGGAGATCAGCCGACATCAGGCGATCGTTCTATGTTGTTGGTGTGGTTCGAGCGCGTTCTATGGCGAAACTCGCCACCAGGACCACAGCTAGGCCGACTGAGGACACCTCAAGCGCCATCCAGAAGCCGGCTTCAATGAACCGCTGATGGGCTATGAAGGCCACCAGGAGGAGCAGGGCAACCTGAGTAATGACTCCGACCCATCTGCCGTTCTCGACTTCCATGTGGCCTATTCCCGCTGCGACGGCCAATACTGCTCCGACGATCGCTGTGATCATGAATGCATACATGGACGCAGGGGTTCCGATAAGCCAGGCGAGCACGAAGAGCCACATAACAAAGGATGAAACCATAAGAGACACGGATGACTCGTGGCCCTTCAACTGAATCCACGTGGCAAGACCTGCGAGGAGAGTGAAGGCGGAGAAGACAACGACTATCCGCAGATCGTTACGGCCTGTGTTCCACAGGGTTACCAGAAGGCTGACCAGAACCAGAGCAGTCAAGCCGGCGGAGATGACATCTCGTCGATGCATGAAACCAATGCCTCCGTATATGGGAGGAAGGGCAGACTGGATGGTCAACCGTAGGTTATCGAACTTCCACATCGTGCTCCGAGCGGGTGTCGTTAATGCGAAGCATCCGAAGCGGTTCACCGACTCGAGGGAGACCCACGACGAACGCGGTCTCAAGCACCGGGACGAGAAGGAGACGCGGCCGGCGCCGATCCCGCCGGAGCTGGTGGCCGTCCTGCGTGATGACATCGACTGTCACGGCGTCGCCGCTGATTGTCGGCGTGAGGTGGCCAACCAGCGGATTCTGGATGCCCTTGCTGTGTGAGACGTCGCAGGGACACCAGGAAGTCGCATGGGACACCAGGAACGCATGGGACACCAGGAACAGGAAGGGCCCCGGTTCGCGCCGAGGCCCTTCGCCATGTAGGAAACCGATCACCGTTCGTAAATGCGGTGGTACCACCATCCGCCGAAGAAGCCTGGTTGTCGATGTGGCCGGGGATCGGGGAGTGTTCGGCGGTAGAACTCCTCATCCATCCTCGCCACGAGTCGTGAGAACTCTGCCTTGGTCGAACGTCTGAGGCGCCTCAGTGCGTATTCCAGGGTGTCCCGGGCTTCTGTGGGGTCGCAGCAAGGACAGGCCGGTTCGGGCAGGTAGAGGTGGCGGCCTGGCTGGCGGAGGAACCATTGGTACTCGGCGAAGGCTGCGGCAACGGATCCGGGCCCCAGCCAGTTGTGCTGGAACTCGATTCGTGCGATGGCCGCACGGGTCCGGCTGGAGAGGCCGGGAATCTGGGGAGTTGGGCGGTAGCGTCGGCGGTTCGCCCACACTTGCGCACGGAGGACGCTCGGCCGTCTACGCGGCATCGGCCTTTCGGGTCGTCATGATCCGCATCGTGCCACACCTCGACATCACGAACCACCCCGTAGCGTGCCACAGAAGGCTCGGAATCCTTCCGCGAGCCTCCGGAACCGTCGGTCCTACCTGGGAAAGCGGGGGCCGGTCCATTCCGTGTATGTTCCGCGATGGCATACGGCTGCATGAGGGGGCCGGGCCGCGGGCAAGCAAAAGACCAGGTCAGCGGCTAGATGACCTGGTCTTGGCAGCGCACCCTGCAGGATTCGAACCTGCGACCGTCGGATTAGAAGTCCGGTGCTCTATCCAGCTGAGCTAAGGGTGCTCCCGCTTAATTGTGCATGATCCGGGGAGTGCTCATGTATCGGTTTCCTGGCTGTGTCGTGAGGATCACCCCGTGAATCCTCCGGATCCTGTAGGGAGCGTCGCGGATGCCGGGTGTGGGCGAGCGGGGCCGGGAGGTCCAAGGGTGCGCCCAGGGAAGGCCCGAGGGCAGGCTTTGCCTGGTTATGCTCCTGCTTCGGGGTGGATGGCCCCGCGCATCGAAGTGATGATCCTCGCTCGGGATTCCACGATTCGCACCCTTGCCGGGCCGGACACCAAATCTATGCTGGTCGGCATGCCGTACCTCGAAGAGCGCGTAGACACCGTCGAGACCGATCTCGCCGAGATCAAAGGCGATGTCGCGGCGATCAGGGCCGGGCAGAGCGGTACGGAACTGAAACTCAACCGCGTCGCCCAGGATGTCGCCGAGTTGAAGGCCGGGCAGATCGAGATCCGTGACCTGCTCGCTCGTGTGGTGGTACGTCTCGAAGGCGTGCCAGGCCAGACCGTCCAGATCAGGGCGCGAAGCGCGGTCGGCGACCGGGCAGGGGCGCGAACGGCCGACCGGCTCGGCGACGGTCGATCGGTGAGAACGGCTTCCGGCTGTCCCGGCGTGTGAAGATCGGTCTGTCCGAATCGTTCTCCTGAGGAGACGGGGCGGTCTAGGCTCGTATGCCATGTTCGTCGCGACGGCCCAAGAGGAGATTCCCCTTCTGGGCGGTGATGTCACCGACGGGGTGGTGCGGGTCGGGGACACCGTCCGGCGGCCCTGCAGGGCCTCCACGGCTTCGGTGCACGCACTCCTGCGTCATTTGGAGCGTTCTGGGTTCGAGGGGGCTCCCCGGGCGCTGGGGGTGGACGAGCGGGGCAGGGAGATCCTGAGCTATGTCGAGGGGGAGTCCGCGGCGAGGCCGTTGCCTTCGTTCGCGCTCACCGAGGAGTCTCTGGCCGGGCTGGCGCGGCTGCTGCGCGCTTTTCACGACGCGGCCGAGGGGTTCGTCCCGCCGCGGGAGGCCGTCTGGGAGGCGGGGTCCAACGACGACGCGGCGCCGCGGCTGGTCGGGCACTGCGACGTCAACCTCGACAACGTGATCTTCCGTGACGGGCTTCCCGCCGCGCTGATCGACTTCGACATGGCCCGGCCGACGACCCGGCTGTTCGACGTGGTGACCACGCTGCGGCACTGGGCGCCGATCGCCGATCCCCTCGATCTGGAGCCGCTCCAGCGTCGTCTCGACGTCGGTCCCCGGCTGCGCCTGTTCTGTGACGCGTACGGCCTGGAGCCCCGTGATCGCCGTCGGCTGCTGGATCTCGCCCGGCTCCGCTTCGACCGCTCCTACCACGCGATGCGGGCCAAGGCCGAGGCGCAGGGCGGGAACGGCGGGTGGGCCCGGATGTGGGCCGGTGGGGCGGGGGAGCGCATCCGGCGGGCCTGTGTGTGGCTGGAGACCCACCAGGATGAACTCCATGAACACCTCGTTTAGCCGACTGATCGCCAAAGTGGGACCGAAGAGACCTGGAGTGGCCGAAGGGGTGGGGATGCTCGCCGGGGTCGCGATCGACGCCGTGCTCGCCGATCCCCGGCGCGGGCATCCGGTCGCGCTGTTCGGCACCGCCGCCGCCGGGATGGAGGGGCGGGTGTACGGCGACAGCCGGGCGAGAGGCGTGCTCCATGTGGCCCTGTGCGTGGTCCCGGTGGCGCTGCTCGGTCACGCCGCGACCCGGCCGCGCAACCCGGTGGTGCGGGCAGGGCTGAGCGCGGCTGCGACGTGGGCGGTCGTCGGCGGTACGACGCTGGGCCGCGAGGGTGCGGCGATGGCCGGATTCCTGGAGGACGGCGATCTCGCGGGGGCGCGGGGGAGGCTGCCGCACCTGTGCGGGCGTGACCCGTCGGGGCTCGGGGAGTCCGGGCTCGCCAGGGCGACCGTCGAGTCGATCGCGGAGAACACCTCGGACGCGGTGGTGGCGCCGCTGTTCTGGGGTGCGGTGGCCGGAGTGCCCGGTCTGCTCGCGTACCGGGCGGTCAACACGCTGGACGCGATGGTGGGGCACCGGAACGCGCGCTACGAGCGCTTCGGGTGGGCCGCCGCCCGCCTCGACGACGTCGCCAACTTCGTGCCCGCCCGGATCACCGGGCTGCTCGCCGCGCTCGGCGCCCCGCTGGTGGGCGGTTCGGCGCGGCGGGCGGCGGCGGTGCTGCGCAGGGACGGCCACCGCCATCCCAGTCCCAACGCGGGCCGCTGCGAGGCCGCCTTCGCGGGGGCGCTGGACCTCACTCTGGGAGGGGTGAACGTGTACGGCACCAGGGTGGAGCACCGGCCGGAGATGGGCGAGGGGCCCGCGCCCTCGGTCGCGGACATCCGCAGGTCGGTACGGCTGGCGCGGGCGGTCGGCCTGGCGGCGGCGGGGCTCGCCGTCCTGGCCGCCGTTCGGGGCTCGTACGGGCGAGGTTCACGCGGGCCAGGTTCACGCGGGGCGGGCTCGTATGGGAGGAAGGGGTGAAGGGGGCGTTGCTGGTCGCGGGGACGACCTCCGACGCGGGCAAGAGCGTCGTCACCGCCGGGATCTGCCGCTGGCTGGCCAGGCAGGGGGTGAGGGTCGCGCCGTACAAGGCGCAGAACATGTCGCTCAACTCCTTCGTCACCGCGGACGGCGCCGAGATCGGCAGGGCCCAGGCGATGCAGGCCGCCGCGTGCGGGCTGGAACCCAGCGCCGACATGAACCCGATCCTGCTCAAGCCGGGCAGCGATCGGCGCAGCCAGGTCGTGGTGATGGGCAGGCCGATGGCCGAGGTCGACGCGATGGAGTACTGGGACGTCAAGGAGCGGCTCCGCCAGGTCGCGGTCGACGCGCTCGAGCGGTTGCGGGGCGCGTACGACGTGGTGGTCTGCGAGGGGGCGGGCAGTCCGGCGGAGATCAACCTGCGCAGGGGCGACATCGCGAACATGGGCCTGGCCCGTGCCGCGAACCTGCCGGTCGTCGTGGTCGGCGACATCGACAGGGGTGGGGTCTTCGCCGCGCTGTACGGGACGGTCGCGCTGCTGGAGCCCGCCGACCAGGCGCTGATCGCCGGGTTCGTGATCAACAAGTTCCGCGGGGCGCCCGAGCTCCTCGAACCGGGGCTGGACATGATCAGGGAGCTGACCGGCCGCGAGGTGTACGGGGTGCTGCCCTGGCTGGACGGCCTCTGGATGGACGTCGAGGACTCCCTCGCCCTGGACAACCGGCCCGCGTCCGGGACGCGTGTCCCGTACGGTCGGCAGACCCTGCGGGTGGCGGTGGTGCGGCTGCCGAGGATCTCCAACTTCACGGACGTGGACGCGCTGGCCTCGGAGCCCGGGGTGGTGGTCCGCTTCGTGACCTCCCCGGGCGAGTTGGAGGACACCGATCTGGTGGTGCTGCCGGGCTCTCGGGCCACGGTCTCCGACCTGGGGTGGCTCCGTGCCACCGGCCTGGCCGCCGCCCTGCCGGGGCGGGCGGTGCTGGGCATCTGCGGCGGTTACCAGATGCTCGCCAGGACCATCCGCGACGACGTCGAGTCGGGGGCGGGGCTGGTCGAAGGGCTGGGGTTGCTGCCCGCGTCGGTGGAGTTCGCCGGGGACAAGACGCTGGGCCGTCCGGTCGGTGCCGCGTACGGCCACCCGGTCTCCGCGTACGAGATCCACCACGGCGTGGTGACGGCCGACGGCGGCGAGCCCTTCCTGGACGGCTGCCGTGCCGGTTCGGTGTGGGGTACCACCTGGCACGGCGCCCTGGAGAACGACGGTTTCCGCCGGGCCTTCCTCGCCGACGTGGCCGCCGTCTCCGGCCGCGACTTCACCCCGGCGCCGGATGTGTCGTTCGCCGCGCTGAGGGAGGAGAGGCTGGACGCGCTCGGTGACCTGATCGAGCGGAACGTCGACACCGCTGCCCTGCTCCGGTTGCTGGAGGGCGGGGCTCCCGCGGGGCTGCCGTCGCTGCCGCCCGGCGGGGTCTCGCGTGAGGCTCCGGATTTCTCGGCGGGCGCTTCCTCCGTCGGGTGAGGTGCACCGGAGGCGACCGGCGAAGCGATCGGAGCCGGGGGTTCCCTCCGTCGGGTGAGGTGCCGGTCCTTCCGTGGGCTGAGACCGGTGTCCGTTCCAGCGAGGCGACAGGTGATTTATCCCCTGTACTGCCTCTTTTGAGGGGAGAAGACGGATAAATCAGTTCAGATGGTGAAAAAGGGGAAGGTCTTCCGCCGGGTAAACTCGATGGATCCCCGGCGAATCCGATGGGGAGGTAGGGGAGGCCGACGATGTTCCGCATCCTGGTGTTGCTCGTCGTCATCGCGGTGATCGTGGTGGTGATCCTCGGCGTGACCAGGAGGGTACGTGCCGCCGTGGCAGGCGGGGTGAAACGCGAGCCCGTCGCCGACAGTCCCCGCGAGATCCTCAAGCGCCGCTACGCGGCCGGTGAGATCGACGAGGACGAATACCTCCGCCGGATGTCGGGCCTCTCCCAGGACTGGTAGTTCCACCGGCGTCGCGCGTCGGGCTGCGGTCAGGTTGGTGCCGTTGGACCTCAAGATCCAGTCTTCAAGGTGTCCACATTCAATGGGGAGCGCCCAAGGCCGGGTAGTTAGGGTTTCTGGCCTGCTGGCAAGGGGCCGGGCGAAGCCGTGGTCGCGGTGTAGATGCCGTGGCCGATCTTGCG
>NZ_JBEZEL010000029.1:44374-99953 GCF_040648855.1 Streptosporangium sp. NPDC049078 | reverse complement strand
GGCAACGGCAACAAGAAGGCCGCCTACACCTCGGTGCTGAACGCGCTCAACGCCGCCAGCCCCAACCCGAACCCCACCCCGACGGTGACCCCGACGGTCACGCCGCCGCCGGGTACCTCGTTCCGGCTGCGTAACGAGGCGGCGGGAAGGTGTGTGGACTCGCCGAACAGCGCCACCGCCAACGGCACCCAGCTGCAGATCTACGACTGCCACACCAACCCCAACCAGCAGTTCACCTACACCTCCGGCAGGCAGCTTCAGATCCTCGGCAAGTGCCTGGACTCCCCGACCGGTGCGGGCTCCGGCGCCCGTGTCCAGCTGTACGACTGCCACAGCGGCAACAACCAGCAGTGGAACCGTAACTCCAACGGCACCATCACCAGCGTCGCCAACAACCTGTGCCTCAGCGTCACCGGCACCGGCAACACCTCCGGTGTGACCATCGCGAGCTGCAACGGCCAGTCCACCCAGAGGTGGAGCAGCTAGGACGGGATGCTCGGGAGACCCTGACACCACCCGGCACGTGAGCTCCCCGGAACCGGGGGAGCGGCGTCACGGCACGTGACCAGGACCCGATGAGGTCGGCACGGCGGGCTCGGTACGACACCGAGTCCGCCGTGTCGCGTGGAGGGCGTTCACGTCCGGAGAGGTGAGACCCGCCTGCTCGGTGCGGGTCTGTGCGTCGTGGTCGACACGGACGAACCTCGGCCACCGAGGCGGCCCGTGTACGGAACGGCGCCGGTGGCACTACGCTGCCGTGTCGTGCTGGAGACCCGCCTCGACACCGCTCGGATCCGGGCGGCTCGCCATGTGATCGACCCGGTTTTTCTCGACACCCCGCTGTACCGCTGCGAGGCGCTGGAGCCCGGCCTCGGGTGCGCGGTGAGCGTCAAGCTGGAAACGGCGAACCCGGTGCGCAGCTTCAAGGCCCGCGGCACCGAGGTGATCGCGAGCCGGCTCGCCGACGAAGGACCGCGGGCGGCGGTGTGCGCCAGCGCGGGCAACCTCGGCCAGGCGCTCGCCTGGTCCGGGCGCGGCAGAGGGCTCGACGTCACCGTCGTGGCCTCCCGTTTCGCGCCCGAGGTCAAGCTTGATCGCATCCGCGCGTTGGACGCGAGACTGGAACTGGTGGACGGCGACTTCGACACGGCGCGCGAGCGGGCCGTGGCCATCGCGCGCCACGACGGCATCCGGCTGGTCGAGGACAGCCTGGACATCGAGACCTGCGAGGGCGCGGCGACCATCGGCCTGGAACTGGTGAACACCGCACCGTCGTTCGACGCCGTCCTGATCGCCCTCGGCGGCGGGGCGATGGCGACCGGTGTGGGGCATGTGCTGAAAGCCCTCGCGCCCGGAGTCGAGGTGATCTGCGTCCAGCCACTGGGCGCACCGGCGATGACACACTCGTGGCGCCAACGGCGCGTCGTCACCACCGACTCGACCGACACCATCGCCGACGGCGTCGCCGGTCGGCGTCCCATCCCCGAGGTCCTGGACGACCTTCTCCTCGTCGCCGACGACGCCGTCCTCGTCAGGGAGTCGTCGATCATCGCCGGTATGCGGATGCTCCTCGACCACGCCGGTCTCGTCGTCGAACCGTCGGCCGCGCTCGGCGTCGCGGCGATCCTCGAAGACCGTGACCGTTTCGCGGGCCGCCACGTGGTCACCGTCGTGTGCGGCGGCAACGTCGACATGAACGCCTATCACCGCTGGATCGGCGCGGCTCCCGTCCGCGGATCGTGACGATCGCCCCCACGTTCCCCGTACTCCGTCGCGCAGGACGGCGCGTGGCCGCCCCGGATCGGTCGGCGCCGTGAGCTGTCGGGGCTCATGAGGACAGCGCCAAGGTCAGCGGCGCCGAAGACGGCGAGAATGTCGATCATGTGCTCCATCTTCGGCCGAGCCTCGGCGGAAGAGGGGCGTGTCCGTCCTGGGAGCACTGGGACCAGGCTCCCGGCCGCGGGGAAACCTAGCCTGAGGACATGGCAACCTCAAGACTGGGTGAGTACCTGCAGGGCCGACGCGCGCAGGTGGCGCCGTCCGACGTGGGTCTGCCGGAGGACGGGCGGCGACGCGTCCCCGGCCTGCGCCGCGAAGAGGTCGCGATGCTGGCCCGCATCAGCGTCGACTACTACCTGCGGCTGGAGCAGGGCCGTGAGCGGCGGCCGTCGTCGCAGGTTCTGGACGCCTTGAGCGACGCACTGTTACTCGACGACGACGGTCGGCTGCACCTGTATCGGATCGGGGGAATGACCCCGTCCCCACGCCATCAGGGCAGCATCGAGCGCGCGGATCCCCAACTGCCGGCCTTGGCCGAGCAGTGGGACCGCACACCGGCTCTGATCCTGGGACGGGCCTACGACGTCTTGGCCGCGAACACGTTGGGGCGCGCGGTTTTCGACCATCTCCAACCCGGCACGAACCTGCTGCTCGCGATCTTCCTCGACCCGGCGCTTCGATCGTTCTACGCCGACTGGGAGACGGCCGCGGCCAATGTGGTCGCGGGATTCCGCTTCCTTGAGGGCGCCCGGCCGGACGATCCACGGATCCGCGAGATACTGCGGACGGCCACGGAGAACAGCCGCGAGTTCGCCGACCTCTGGCGGCGGCGAGACGCGCGCGGCAAGAGTCACGCCGCGAAGGTCCTGCTTCATCCAGAGGTCGGCGAGTTGACCCTGCGCCTACAGGCCTTCGACGTACGCTCAGCCCCTGGGCAGCAACTGATCGTTTACCACGCCCAGGAGGGCACCCGGACCGCGGACGCGCTGCGCCTGCTCGGCTCGCTGACGGCGACTCGCTCCGGACAGCGGGAAGACCTGCGGGGGAGGACCTCGTGAGGGCTCGTCTCGAAGCCATGACCGGCGGCATGTGCGCCGCCGTACTCCTCATCGGAGGTCTCGCCGCGTGTTCCACGGGGCCGGACGGCGGAGGTCTCGCGGGCCCCGACAACGCGGGGCGGCCCAGCCTGCAGGAGCCCTCGCCACCCGGTACGGCGACACCACGGACACGTCCGGCCGAGACCGGAGAGGTGTCACCGCACCCGTACGTCGGAATGTGGGTGACGGCCGACGGGCACATCCGCCAGGAACTGCTCGCGAACGGCCGCTACGACGAGGCTCGCGGAGAGCGGGAGAGCGCCTACACGGGTTCCTACCGGGTCCTTGGGACCCGGATCGAGTACGTCGACGACACCGGATTCAGCGCGGACGGGACGTTCGACGAGGACGTGCTGCACCACGGGGGCTACGTCTTCCACCGAGAGGGCAGCGACGCGCACCGACGAGCAAGGGAGGAAGAAAGATGACGAACGGCATGTCACAGCGGAGCCGGCGCACATTCGTGACGGCGGGGATCGCCGGCGGGCTGATGATGGTGTCCGGGACCGCCGGCGCCTCGGCGGCACCTCACGAGGATGCCGACGCGGCGCGGCCCGGCCGGTCGGCTCGGGAGCGCCGTAACAGGGCAGCCGTGCTCCGAGCCTTCGAGCGGCAGAACGCCGGCGGCGACATCTATGGGATCCTCCACGACGATGTGAAGTGGACGATTGTGAATGGGCGCACGTACACGTCCAAGGCTGAGTTCCTCGCACAGGGATCGGCACCGATCATGGATCGTCTGGCTTCGACGCTCGTGATGACGATCCATGATCTGTGGAGTGAAGGCGACACCGTGATCATTCGCTTCGCCGGCGACGCGACGGCGATCGACGGTGTGGAGTACCACAACGAGTACTGCTGGGTCTGGTGGCTACAGGGCGGCCGCGTCATGCGCAGCCACGCCTACCTGGACATGATCGCCGTACGGGAGCTCGTCGATCGCGTCGAACCGGACTGATCTGTTTCCGCTCCGGAACCGAAGGGTCTTCAGGATGAGCCAAGGCCTCCGGCTTTCACGTGGCGTTCGGCTCCTCGGGGCCGTCGCGTCCGACGGGGTCCTGCCTCTCAAGCGAGGGAACCGACTGGGCCTGTTCCTTCGGTGTGGGAGGACGCGGGATCCGGAGTGGCGGGAAGGACCACTCGGAAGGTGGCGCCTTCGGCGGGGACCGTGCGGAGTTCCACGTGGCCGCCGTGGGCGGTGACGATGGAGCGGACGATGGCCAGACCCAATCCCGTTCCACCGTCCGGGGTGCGGCTGCGCGAGTCGTCCGCGCGATAGAAGCGGTCGAACACCCGGGCCGCCTGTTCGGCGGTGAGCCCGGGACCCGCGTCCTCCACCACGAGCACGGCCCTGTCTCCGACCGTGCCGACGCCGATCCGCACCGGGGTGCCCGACGGGGTGTGGGCGACGGCGTTGCCGACGAGATTGGTCACCACCTGCAGCAGCCTGGCCTCGTCACCGTGGACCGACGCCTGAGTGGGAGGGCCGCCGTCCGGGCCGGTCAGGGTCACCTGGCGGGTGGGGTCCAGGGTGCGCAGGTCGTGGTGGGCGTCGGCCCCAACCGCTACGCGGCCCCTACGGGGTGCTTCGCATTGGCGTCGGCCGCTCCACTCCATAGTGATCTTGAATAGGCGCCGCGGGCCCACGAAAACGATCTTGATACACGGTGCGCCCATCAGAGCCCAAGTTCGTCGGCACGGTTCTTCCTCTCCGAGCCGGATCTCTCACAGCCTGGCACGCAGCAGGGCCGAGCCATCACGCAGACGGCCCGGCTCTGACTCCTGCTACGACGAAGAACCCTGACGGCGCTCACCGGGTTTCGGCGATCCATCGCACGACCTCGTCAAGGTCGGTGACCCGTCGCGAAACGTAGAGCGTGCGCTGACGTTCGGTGTCCCACCCGGCAGGCCACCAGAACTTTTGACCGTCGCACCACACCACCAAATCCGGCGAGACCACCACCAGCGCCAGCCCGTGCGCCCTGCCCGTACCGACCTGGACGCGCTCGAAGCAGACAGCCTCATCGTCCAGAGCCTCGGACAACAGCCCCGCAGCAGCCTCCGCCGTCATCATGTCTTCACCCTGAACCAGACCGCGCGCCCCATCTCCTTGTCGTGATCGGAGCCCCAGCCATCCGACAGGCCGTTCACCCAGTCCAGGCCCCGCCCGCTGAGACTTTCCGCATCGGTCGGCCGCATCTTCGGTACGTTGACCGCCGAACCCCGGTCGATCACCTCGATGTGGATCCCGCCGTTGCCCAGTCCCACGACGACTATGATCACCCCGTCGGGGTCGCTGCCCGAGTCGCTGTGCAGGATGCTGTTCGTGACGACCTCGCTGACGAGCAGCGTCACGGTGTCCAGGACATCTCCCCAGACGCGATGCGCGCTCAGCAGGTCCCTCACCCACGCACGAGCCCGCCCCGCCGACTGCCTCTCGCCCGCGAAGTTGCGACTGCCCACGATGCACAGCCCGTCCCAGCGCCGGAACATCGCCTCCACCGCGCTGTAGACGCCCTCCCGGCTCACAGCGCCGCCTTAAGAAGGATGATCTGCGCCGCCTTCTCGTTGAGGACGTCGACCCGCCCGGCCTTGCCGCGACCCCAGCGAAAGACCCATCCCCTCTCCGCGAGGATGACCACGCGCAACTCTCGCTTCGCGCCCAGCACGAGCAGGTACGGCTCGATCTGCTGCGGGACCTCCAGCCTTGCCCCCAGGCCCAGGCAGCGGAGATCCCACGCCAGGCGGACGAGATGGATGTACCGCTGCTCCAGGTGATTTCGTGCCGTGTTCCGAGCGGCCATAGAGTTACCCATGGATCGTGCACCTCCAGATGTGCGATCAAGGACCCGTCCAGTGCGCAATCACTGAGGCGGGTCCGCGCTTGTGTGAGCCTGGACGAGAGCCAGGGCTACGCCATGCCTCCAGTGCGGGCAGGGGAGCGTCGTGACTCTTGACTGCAAGCAGTAGCCCCTGCTGTACGGAGCGGATAAGCACTCACAGGGGGATCATCGCTGCGGGCATTGCCGTAATTAATGCCGTAGCACTGGCAGCACTGGGATTATTCTTCTCGCGAATATCTGTGCGGTAGCACTTCCGCGCCTAACCTAACGTTATGAGACAGGACCAAGGCCGTCCCTCGCTTCAGTTCTGGTCCACGCCCGCCGTGGCAGCCGCTCTGGCGGAATGTGACATTCCCGCTGTCCTCACTGAGGTGCAGCGGGCCAACGGATGGACGCAGGGCCAGCTGGCCGAGGCGGTCGGCTACTCCCAGAGCTGGGTTTCTAAAGTGCTGCGGAATCGTCAGCCGCTCACGGTGGACCAGGTCCGGGAAATATCAGTCCGAATCGGGCTTCCGCTCCATTTGCTCCGATTCGGTACCCGAGGGGATGACGATCCAACGAAACGCAGAGATTTTGGCAAGGCGGTGGCTTTCACGGCTCTTGCAGCCCTGCCCTTGCCCAAACGTGCGGAGGTAGACGAAACCACCGCGCCCACTTTGACCAGCATCACCGGTGCTCAACGACGTCTAGAGGCGACGACGCCCGCTAGTGAGCTAGCCCGAGGAGCCATAGCAAATGTGAATCTGGCGAACCGTGTGCTCGGACGGGCTACCCACTCCGAGTTCACCGGTGACATCCGTGCAGTGATGAGCGAGGCCGCTGGTTTCGCCGCATGGGTTCATGCCGACATGCATGACATCGGCACCTCGCGCACCTACTACCGTGTGGCGATCGACAGTGCCCGTCAGGCCGAACGCCCCCTGTTGACGGCTTACATGATCGGTAGCCTGGCCGCCTTCGAGATCGACGCCGATGATCCCATGTCGGCGCTGGACCTGCTCGCCCAAGCGCGCAGGGAACTCGGTGAACGGCCACCGGCGACCGCGCGGGCATGGCTGCGCAGCATTGAGGCACTCGGCCACGCGACCGCCCATGACGCCCCTGCCGCCGTAGCCGCGCTGCGAGAGGCCGAATCCGCAGTGATCGACAGCGAACGAGCAACAGCACCACCGTGGCCTTGGGTCTTTCCCTTCGATGATGCGAAGCTCGCAGGCTATCGCGCACTGGTCATGGTGCGACTCGGCCGCGCGGACGAAGCCGTGACCGCGTTCGCCGAGTCGTTGTCATCGGCCCAACCAGCCATCAAGCAACGTGGAGTGATCATGACTGAGATCGCTACCGCCAAGGCCACGGCCGAGGAGTACGACGAGGCTTTTCACCTGATATCAAACGCCCTGACGGTAGGGATCACCTACGGCTCAGAACGGATCATCCAACGCACTAGACGGTTTCGCCGAACTTATAGCGGTCCAATGACAGGCAGTGCCCGCGCGTTTGATGAGCGGCTTCGCGCGACTCTCCTTTAGAAAGAAGTCTATGATCCGCATCGCCGTCTCCGGGCACCGGAACCTTTCCCCCGAGATCACTACTCTGATTGACGATGCCATTCGCTCGCTGCTCACCGAATACACCCCTCCGCTCACGGGCTTGTCATGCCTCGCGGACGGAGCTGATCAGATTTTCGCCCGAGCCGTCATCGACCTAGGCGGAACGCTGGAGGTCGTGACCCCTGCCAGGAGGTACCGGGAAGGACTGCCCGCCGAGGCGCACCAGGAGTACGACGCGTTACTCGCCAGAGCCGAGCAGGATCACACGATGGACTTCATCGAGTCCACCGCTGAGTCACACATGGCGGCCAGCCGTTTCATGCTTGATCACGCTGACGAACTACTCGCCGTCTGGGACGGCAAGCCTGCCAGGGGATACGGCGGAACGGCAGATGTCGTAGCCGAAGCCAGAGAACGAGGGCTGAGGATTCACGTCATCTGGCCCAAAGGCGCTCAACGCTAACGGCTCAGTCTGTTCGGTCTGCACGGCCCGCTCCACACACCGATTCGCATAGCGCGTGCAGGTGGGTGACCCCGCCGCCCGATTATCCGGGGCTCCCGGAACCCGTCAAGCACGGCTGCGACCGCAGGACAATCAGCCCGTATGAAGGTCACGGGGAACATGTACACGCAAAGCCGCACTTGACAGAACCCGGTCGGCAGTCCCGGTGTCAGCAGCTATGAGGTTGAGGGAGGTGCAGGATCCCGCATGGTGCCGACCGTTCCAAACAGAGCTGGACATAGGCAGCGCGCCGACGCGTCCGGCGAAGCCGTGCGTTGAGCACCTGGCATGAAAAGATCCCCATGAGGCCCCTTGGCCTGCGGATATCTAAAACAATCTGGCTACAGAGATACGCCCTAACTTGGTAGTCGGCCTTGCCCGAGCCGTTCGGGCCGAGGAACCCGGTGACCACACCCGGCCTGACATCGAAGCTCAGGTCGCTCACCGCCGCCACCTGGCCGTAGTGCTTGGTCAACCTCCGTAACTCAATCATGTGACCGAGCCTGGACCAGCCGGCTGCGCGATCTCGGAGAGGATCTGTGAGCCTCCTGTGAGTTTTCCGGCCCGCGAGGCCGCCCAGGTGGCGCTCGGGTGGCGCCTCGGCGGTGCTCGGGGCGGGCCGGGGCCGGAGCTCACAGGATATTCACACCGGGTGGAGGGCGGCGGCTCCCCGGTAACCGCCGCCCTCCACCGCTACCGCAGGCTCACGAAACGACGGGACGTGCCGTCGCCTTCCGGCCCGGGGGTCACCGTGACGCCTCGGTCAGTTCCGGGGACGTCCGCGGCGCGTCGGCCTTTCCCAGGCGGCTGGGCCACCAGGCCCGCGCGCCCAGCTCGCGTACCAGCGCGGGGACGAGCAGGGAGCGCACCACCAGGGTGTCGAGCAGGACGCCGAAGGCGACGATGAAGGCGAGCTGTACGAGGAAGGTGAGGGGGATCACCACGAGCGCGGCGAAGGTGGCGGCGAGCACGACACCCGCCGAAGTGATCACTCCGCCGGTGGTGACGAGCCCGCGCAGCAGACCCTCTCGTGCCCCGTGGTGCACGGTCTCCTCGCGCACCCTGGACATGAGGAAAATGTTGTAGTCCACCCCCAGCGCGACCAGGAAGACGAAGCCGTACAGCGGAACGGACGCGTCGCCGTCGGTGAACCCGAACACGTGCGTGAAGACCAGCGTGGAGACGCCGAGGGTGGCGAGGAAGTTCAGCGCGACGGTGGCCACCAGGAGCACGGGTGTCATCAGCGAGCGCAGCAGGACGACGAGGATGAGCAGGATGATCACCAGGACGACCGGAATGATGAGCAGCGTGTCGTTCTTCGCGGTCTCCGTCGTGTCGTACCGCTGGGCGCTGAAACCGCCGATCAGGACGTCGTTCTCGGCGGCGAAGGCGGCGCGCAGGCGCTTGACCGTGTCCTGGGCGGCGTCGCTGTCCGGGGCGTCGTTCAACGTCGCCTCCACCAGCACGAGCCCGTCGACGATCTTGGGGGTGTCGTCACCCGGCCGTCCGCTCTCGGGCACCGTCGCGGCCTCGGACACGCCTTCGACACCGCGTGCCGTCTCCTCCACGGCCTCGGCACGCTCCGAGGGGGCGACGATGACCGCGGGCTGCCCCGAGCCTCCGGGGAAGTGCTCGCTCAGCGCCGCCTGTGCCGCCACCGAAGGCGCGTCGTTCACGAAGGTCTCGTCCAGCGGCACACCCCTCGCGCTCAGCTGCGGCGCGAAGAGGGCGAGGGCGATGAGAGGCAGGATGGTGGCGATCCAGAGCCGGCGCGGATGGCGGTCGACCACGGCGGCCACGCGGTGCCAGATCCCGCGTGCCGTGCTGTCGGCCGGACGCGGCTTCGACGGCCACAGGGCGGCACGGCCCAGCAGGATCAGGGCCGCCGGCAGGAAGGTGAGCGCGCTGAGGGCGGCGCACGCGATGCCGATGGCGCCCACCGGGCCGAGCGCGCGGTTGTTGGTCAGGCCGCTGAGCAGCAGCGCGAGCAGGGCGAGGGCCACCGTGGCGGCACTGGCGACGATCGGCTCGAACGAGCGCCGCAGCGCGACGCGGCCCGCGGCGAAGCGGTCGCCGGTCGCGGCCAGTTCCTCGCTGAAGCGGGCGGTGAGCAGCAACGCGTAGTCGGTGGCCGCGCCGATGACCAGGATGAACAGGATGCCCTGCACCTGACCGTCGACCCGGACGATGTCGCGGTCGGCGAGGAAGTACACCACGGCGCACGCCAGGCCGAGCGCGAAGATCGCGCCGCCGATGATGACGAGAGGTAGCAGGACGCTGCGGTACACCGCGAGCAGGATGATCAGAACGGTGGTGAGCGCCACCCCGAGAAGCAGGCCGTCGATCCCGGCGAAGGCGTCGGACAGGTCGGCCCGGCTCGCCACGGGACCCGCGAGCTGGGCCCGCAGGCCGTCGACCGCCACCGCAGAGCCGACCCGGTCCAGGACCTCTCTGAGCGAGGTGTCGAGGTCGGGGCTGAGCTGGACCACGCCCTGCAGCGCCCGGCCGTCCTCGGAGGGGATGGAGGGCGTGGGCGTCCCGACGACGCCGTCCGTGCCGCGCAGCGAGGCGAGCGCCTGGGTCGCCGCGGTGTTCTGCTCGGGGGTGATGTCGCCGCCGTTCGCGGTCCACACCACGATGAGCGGCTGCGTCTCGTCCTGACGAAACTTCTCCTGCGCCTCCAGGACGCGTGTCGACTCCGCGCTCTCGGGCAGGAAAGCGGCCTGGTCGTTGGTGGACACCTCGGTGAGCTTGCCGGCGAACGGCCCCAGCCCTCCGCCGATGCCCAGCCAGACCAGCACCAGCAGCGCCGGCACAAGCCAGCGGATCGGTCGCCGCCCCATGACATCACCTTTCCATGACATACGATAACTCAATCATCGAGTATCTCAATAATTGAAGTAATGTAGCATGGCGTCATGAACGGCGACAGCGGGGAGGGCATCGACCGGCTGGCCTTCGCGATGCGACTGCGAAGGATGACCGCCGAGTTCAACCGCATCGCCCACGAGTTCGCCCACCAGCACGGGCTGCACCCCACCGACGTCCAGGCCCTGATGAAGATCTTCGACGCTCCGTCGCCGATCACCCCGAGCCGGCTGGCGGAGCAGCTGAACCTCACCTCGGGGGCCGTCACCGCGTGCCTCGACAGGCTGGAACGGGCCGGGCACATCCGCAGGGTTCGCGACGTGCACGACCGGCGCGTGGTTCACCTGCACTACCTCGACGCCGCGCAGGAGTTCGCCGCGGTCTTCTTCCGCCCGCTCGGCCACAGCACGGACAAGGTCCTGCGGCGTTTCAGCCCGGAGGAACTGCGCACCGTGGCCGCCTTCCTAGACGCGATGAACGAGGAACTCGACGTGTTGCGAGCCGCGCCGGGTTCTCACTGACCCGCTCTTCGAGCGCGCGGGCCCGGCGGTTGCGTACGGCGTCGGTCTTCTCGTTCGTCGTGGGCGGGGGGTGCGGGCGGCGGGTCTCCGCCCCGTTCCTCCGGACATCTGACCCGAGGCCGTGCCTGTACGGGGGCATCGGCCGGGGCGGCGCCCACGTGCCGGAATCAGGGCTCATGACCTGGGCTCGTGGTCCGGGGTCATGCCTTCGGGGCATGGTCCGGGCTCATCACCCGGGTGAGCCAGTCGTCGCGCGTCCGGCGCGCCGCGGCCGAGAGGCGTACCTGCGGATACAGCGCGTCGAAGCCGTGGAAGCCTCCCGCCCAGATGTGGAGTTCCGCCTGGCCTCCGGCCGCCCAGATCCTGGTGGCGTAGTCGACGTCCTCGTCGCGGAAGACCTCGGCGGTGCCGGCGTCGATGTAGGTGGTGGGCAGGCCCGAGAGGTCGTCGGCCATCGCGGGTGAGACGTAGCCGGACACGTCCTGGCCGGTGAGGTCGCCGAGAACCGACCGCCACCCGTACTCGTTCATCTCGCGGGTCCAGACACCGTGCCCGCCGGAGTACTGACGGCTGGAGGTGGTGACGTTGCGGTGGTCGAGCATGGGGCAGATCAGCACCTGGGCGGCGATCGCCGGGGCGCCGCGGTCGCGTGCCATCAGGGTGACCCCGGCGGCGAGGCCCCCGCCGGCGCTGGCGCCCGCGACGACGACGCGGGCGGGATCGATACCCAGGTCCTCGGCGTTCTCGGCGATCCAGAGCAGGCCCTGGTAGCAGTCCTCGACCAGGGTCGTGCCCGTCGCCTCCGGCGCGAGCCGGTAGTCCACGGAGATCACGACGGCGCCGAGCAGGTCGATCCAGTCGAGGGGGATGTCGATCTGCGAGAAGCGATCCCCCATGATCATCCCGCCGCCGTGGATCCAGTAGACGCACGGTGCCGGTGTGGTGCGGTCGGTCCCGGCGGGACTGATGATCGACAGCGGGAGCATCGTGCCGTCCGGAGTGGGGACGGTGACCTCGCGCCGGTCGACGGCGCGGCCTTCGAGGAGGGTGTCGATCGGCGTCTGCGGGTACTGGCGCAGCTGGGCGAGCACCTCGGGGCCGAGCGGGGGCATGGGCGGCATCTCCGCGAGCAGCGCGCGCAGTTCGGGGTCGAGGTCGGGGCGTACCGATGTCATGGTGAGTTCCTTTCGCGGGGGTCGGCCGGAGGGGTCAGAAGGCGGCCTTGCCGCCGACCGGCACCTCGTCGGTGTAGAGGGACTCGCCGACGAGCAGTGACTGGAGTTTCGCGACCAGCGCCTGCGCCTCCTCGGTCGCGAAGAACCTGGCGTGGGTCTCCCGGCTGGTCCAGCCTTCGGTGACGTGGACGGTGTCCGGGTCACCGGCCGAGCGGCCGACCAGGAAGACGACGCAGTCCTCGTTGGGCAGGGACGGCGCGTTGAGCAGGAACTCGACCAGCTCGTCACCCTTTCCGGGCTGCGCGGTCATGGTGGCGTGGAAACCGTGGCCGACGATCATGGGGGATCTCCTTGTTCGTGGAGCTCGCGTTTGCTCCTGCGATGCTTGCAACTCCATGAAAGCAGCGCGACCAGGGAAAACGTTAGAGAGATGCTCTCTCGCCCTTGCCTAATACTCTTTCTTTGAGGAGTATCGGGCCTGTGCTTCAATCGAGGGCATGGACCTTGAGGAGCTGCGTTCCCTGCTCGACCGCCACGCCCGGCCCGACATGACCACCGCCATCGACGGTGTCCTGGTCTCGAAGGTCGAGCGGCCGAGCCCACCGTCCTCCTCGATGTCGGGCACGGTGCTGGCGCTCATCGCGCAGGGCGCGAAACGGATCGCGCTGGGCGACCGCGTGTACGAATACCGTGCCGGGCAGTATCTCCTCGCCTCGGTCGACATGCCGATCACCGGCCACTTCACCGAGGCGAGCCCCGAACGGCCGGCGATGGGCTTCGGCCTGGTCCTGCACCCGGCCACCGTCGCCGAGCTGTTGCTGCAGGCCGCCCCCGGAGACCTACCGCCCGCCGGCGGCGGAGCCCCGTCCGGCATGGCGGTCAGTGACGCGCCCGACGCGCTCGTCGACGCGGTCGTCAGGCTGCTGCGCCTGCTCGACCAGCCGCGCGACATCGCGGTGCTCGCACCGATGATCAAGCGGGAGATCCTCTGGCGGGTCATCACCGGCGAGCAGGGCGCCGTCGTACGCCAGCTCGGACTCGCCGACAGCAGCCTCGCCCACATCGCCCGCGCCGTCCGGTGGATCCGCGACCACTACACGCGGCCCTTCCGCGTCGAGGAGGTGGCGCGACTCGCGGGCATGAGCGTGTCCGCCTTCTACCGCAACTTCCAGGCGGTCACCGCGATGAGCCCCATCCAGTTCCAGAAGCAGATCCGGTTGCAGGAGGCCAGGCTCCTGCTCGCCACACGTTCCAACGACGTCACCGGCGTCGGTCACAGCGTCGGCTACGACAGCCCGTCACAGTTCAGCCGGGAGTACCGCCGCCAGTTCGGCGTGCCGCCGAGCGAGGACGCCGCCCGCCTGCGCGGTTCGACGTCCCGCCTGTCACCGGCTCTCGCTTGACGCGCTCCCCGGCCCGAAGGCCGGGCACCGGCCCGCATTTCGGTAGCCGCCGTCCGCGGGCCGGCCGGCCGTGGGCATGACGAAGGACCGGCCGCCGATGACGGGACCGGTCCGTTCGTCGCCTAGACCTGGGGCGCCTCCATGTCGCCGGGAGTGACGTCGCCCATGATGCGTGCCCTGTTGTCCGTACCGTGGTGGGCCACACTTCCTTGGAGGCAGGGCATGGTCACGGTGGCCGTGACCATGCCCTGTAGTCGTACCGTGGCGGGTTTACGGGTGCTTGCGCAGGTGTGCGCGCAGCAGGTTGGGGTCGGTGGCCGTGGTGTAGGCGGCGCTGAGGACGTACACGTCATCGCCGCGCAGCGCGACGGAGGTGGGGTTCTGAAGTCCGTCGCCGGTGTCCAGAACGGTGGTGCTGGTGCCGTCGGGCTTGATGCGTACGACCGTGTTGGGGGCGTTGAGAGCCGCGAGGATCTCGTCGCCGCGACCGGTGAAGGCGAAATCGTCGATACCGACCAGGCCCGATGCCTTGACCTGCGGCGTTCCCGCCCGGTTTCCCGGGCGGACCGGAATGCGCAGGAGGGTGCCCCGGTCTAGGTTGGTCACCCACAGCGCGCCGCCGTGTACCTTCGCGCCGTTGGCCCCGAGGAAACCGGTGGAGGCGAGTTCGGGAGCGGTGGACCAGGCGGTGGGTGTGCCGCCGGTGACGGGGACGGTCCACACGGTGCCGAGCACCGAGTCGGTGATGTAGAGCCGTTCGCCCTTCCCGTCCAGTGCCAGCCCGTTGGGCAGGCCGTTCGCGGGCAGCGCGGCGATGCGCCGAGGGGCCTTGCCGTGGCGCAGCCGCCACAGCCCCGTCAGGTCGGCCGTGCCGGTCGCGTACAGCACGTACACGGTGCCGTCAGAGGTGTGGGCGATGCCGGTGGCCAGGGGGAAGCCGAGGATCGGCGTGTTGACCCCGCCGTCGGCGGGCGCGGGCAGGGTCGCCAGGATGCGCGTCTTGCCCTGGGGGGTGACCTGGGCCACCTGGCGGCTGGCGGCGAAGGTGATGTTCGCCGTGCCGTCGGGCAGCAGGGCGATGTTCTCCGGCATCTGGCCCGCCGACAGGTCGAAGTGGGTGGCGATCCGCACGTCCGTCAGTGGTCCCTTGGGAGACGTCGCGTTGGCCGGCGCGGTCGCGGTCATGGTGGCCGCGGTCATGAGGAGGGCCGACAGGGTGATCTTGATGCTTCGCTTGGACATGGTTCCTTCACTGTTTTCCGGCATGCGGCAGCCGCGGCGCGGCGCCGTGGTCGAGAGGGGGTTCTGGGGAGGTCGTGATCGTGCCGCCGACCGGCGGGCATGAGGGCGGCCGGAGACGGGGGCGGCCGGGAGGCGGTACAGACCGTGCCACCGGGTCGCCGAGCGCGAGGCCGGTCTCGACGGGAGGCACGGTGGAGGGGAGGGCGGCACGGTGGAGAGAGGGCGTGGTGGACACGCTGCGACCAGACGCGCCCGGACGCACCGGACGCCCTCGGGCTCGGACGCGCCCGGACGCCCCGGCCTCCTCGGCCTCCTCGGCCGATGGAGGGGCTCGGGTCAGGTGGTACGGCTCTCCGCGCCGATGCGCGGCCGGTTCGCTTCCTGTGTCGCCTCTCGCGGTGCGATGGCCTGGGAGAGCAGGGTCAGAGCCGTCGCCGAGGGGGAGCCGGGGGCGGCCGTGGCCACCACCAGGGCCGGGCCGTTCCCCTGCGGGCTCTGCAGCGTCTGCTGGGTGACCGTCAACGTCCCGACCAGGGGGTGGCGCATCTCGTAGTCGGCGACATCACAGGCCAGGACCCGGTGGTCGGCCCACATCACGGCGAACTCGGGACTGCGCATGGTCAGCTCGCCGATCAGCTCGGCCAGCAGCGGATCGTCCGGATGTCTCCCGGCCGTCAGGCGCAGGTTGCCCACCACGGCCCTGGCCTTGGCGGGCCAGTCGGCGTACAGGTCACGGGTGTGCGCGTCGAGGAACACCAGCCTGGCCATGTTCGGCCGCCGGCCGGGGACGTTCGGGCCGTCCCGGTCGAGATGACCGGCGAACAGCCCGTGGCCCTCGCGGTTCCAGGCCAGGACATCGCTGCGGCGGCCGATCACGATGGCGGGTGTGCTCCCGAGGGCCGCCAGCAGAGCGGCGGTCGCCGGGGTGACGCGTTCGGTACGCGGCCGGCCCGAGAGTCCGCCCCGTCTCGGTGCGCGGGCCAGGGCGTGCAGGTGGGCACGCTCGGCATCGTCAAGCCGCAGGGCGTTCGCTATGGCGTCGAGCACCTCGCGCGAGGCGTTGTGTGACTGGCCCTGCTCCAGGCGCGTGTAGTAGGGCGCGCTGATGCCCGCGAGCATCGCGAGCTCCTCCCGCCGCAGCCCGGGAACCCGGCGCCGCTCGCCGTAGGTCCGCAGCCCGACGTCCTCCGGCCGCAGCTGGCCCCGGCGTGTCTGCAGGAAGTCGGCGAGATGGCCGTGCTTGTTCATGCAACCGAGTATGCGCGCGGCCGGCGATCCGCGCCTCACCCCGCCGGGGTAGGGATCGGCGGGGTCTGGTTCGCGCGAGCCCCGGCCCCCAGGATGAGCGCGTCCCCCCTTCGACGACTCGGTTCTTCGTTTCGACGAGAGCCCGTGAGCGTCGCTTCCGGTCGGGGGCACCGGCTGGGAGGAGCCCGCAGCCGGTGCCGGTCCGCCGCCGGTTCACCCGCTGATCCATCCGCCGGTCCACCTGCCGGTCCGCCCGCTGATTCATCTGCGGGTCCGCCTGCTCGGCCGCCGGCGGCTTCCCCGATCGGGCCGCTCGCGGAAGCCGGCGACGGCGCCGCCACGGCGAGGTGCCCGGCGGTGGTCAGGGGGTCAGCGCAGGCCGTCGTAGAAGGTGCGCAGGTCTTCGGCGAGCACGTCGGGCACGATGTGAGCGGCGTAGTGGCCGCCGCGGTCGTACGACTTCCAGTGCACGATGTTCGTGTGGTCGCGCTCGGCGAACGTGCGCATGGACACGAAGTCACCGTCGAACATCGCGAGGCCGGTCGGCGTCTTCGTGGGCTCGGTGGGGTGTTCGGCGCGCGCGTCCTCGTAGTAGAGCCGGGTGGCCGACGTCGCGGTGCCGGTCAGCCAGTAGAGCATCGTGTTGGTCAGGACGAAGTCGGCGTCGACGTCGGCGCTGTCGCCGAACAGCTGCGAGTTCCAGCCGAGCAGCCCGGCGGGCGAGTCGAAGATCGCGTATGACAGGGTCTGCGGCTGCTGCGAGTGCAGGGTGTTGAACGACATCTTGGTGTCGTAGAACTTCTGCAGCACCTCCAGGGCCTTCTGGTCCTCCGGGGTGATCCTCTCGAACTCGGCCGGATCGCCGGAGGGGAAGGAGAAGAGCTGGGTGACGTGCACGCCGACGACGTGTTCGGGGTCGATCCGCCCGACCTCGGGGGAGATGAGCGAGCCGCCGTCGTTGCCGACGGCGCCGTAGCGGTCGTAGCCCAGTCGCCGCATCAGCTCCGCCCACGCCCCGGCGATGCGGTACCGGTTCCAGCCCTTCTCCCTGGTCGGACCGGAGAGGCCGAAGCCGGGCAGCGAGGGGATGACCAGGTGGAACGCCCGCGCCGGGTCCTCGGGGTCGGTGAGCGGCTCGATGAGCTTCAGGTACTCCACGATCGAGCCGGGCCAGCCGTGCGTGAGGATCAGCGGCAGGGCGTTCTCGTGTCGCGAGCGGATGTGCAGGAAGTGGATGTTCTGCCCGTCGATCTCGGTGGTGAACTGCGGGTGCCGGTTGATCTCGGACTCGTGGGCCCGCCAGTCGTACTCGTGGCGCCAGTATTCGGCCAGATTCCGCACGTATTCCACGGGGACGCCGTAGTCCCAGCCGGCGCCCGGCAGCTCGTCGGGCCAGAGGGTGCGGTCGAGCCGTTCGTGGAGGTCGTCCAGCCTGGCCTGCGGGACGTCGATGCGGAAGGGCTTGATCTCGGCGTTTTCGCTCATGATCGGAACACTACGGACCCTTCCGGTCAGCTTCTGTCCTGAAGTCCTGGCAGGGTTGGGGACATGTTGGAAACCTCGGCGCGGTTGCTGCGCCTGCTGTCGTTGTTGCAGGCCAGGAAGGACTGGCCCGGCGCGACCCTCGCCGATCGGCTGGGCGTGAGCGAGCGGACCGTGCGCCGTGACGTCGACCGGCTGCGCGAGCTCGGATATCCCGTGAACGCGACGCGGGGCACCGACGGGGGCTACCGCCTGGGCGCGGGGACCGTCATGCCGCCGCTCCTGCTCGACGACGAGGAGGTGGTCGCGGTGGCGGTCGGTCTGCGGACCGCAGCCGGAGGCACCGTCGCCGGCATCGAGGAGACGTCGGTGCGAGCCCTCGCCAAGCTTGAGCAGGTGCTCCCCTCCCGGTTGCGCCACCGGGTCAACGCGTTGCAGACCTACGTCGAACCCGTGCCCGCGGACAGTCCGGGCCCGGTGGTCGACCCCGAGGTGCTGACCGTGCTCGCCGCCGCCTGCCGCGACGGGGAACGGGTACGGTTCGACTACCGCGCCCACGACGGGTCGGCCAGTGTACGGATCGTCGAACCGCATCGGCTCGTGGCGTGGGGACGCCGCTGGTATCTCGTCGCCTGGGACGTCGACCGTCAGGACTGGCGCACCTTCCGGATGGATCGCGTCGAACCGCGCACCCCCACCGGCCCGCGCTTTCCGCCCCGCGATCCGCCGGAGGGCGGCGCGGCCGCGTACGTCGCGCGCGGGGTCTCGGCGGCGGCCTGGCGCCACCGGGCACGGGTCGTCGTCCACGCGCCCGCCGACGTCGTGACCGAGCGAGTCAACCCCGCGGTCGGCGTGGTGGAGGCCGTGGACGAGCACACCTGCGTGCTGAACACCGGCGCGGACAGCCTGCACGTGATCGCCGTGTATCTCGGCATGCTCGATCTGGACTTCGAGGTCACCGAGCCCCCGGAGCTCGTCGAGCACATGCGGGCCCTCGCGGCCCGCTACGCCCGCTCCACGCCGGTCCACGTCGGTCCACGCGGAGGGGTGAGGTCTTTTCCGGAGGGGTGACGTCTTTTGAGGAACCGCCTTCGGAAACCGCCGGGCGGTCGTCGTCGAGCGCGGCCTTCCGCGTCGAGTCGTCGTCGGGCCGTCGTCGGGCCGTCGTCGAACGCCGCCTTCCGCGCGGATCCGGTCGGAGTCCCCGATCGCCGGGGGCGTGTCGCCCCGGTCGCGGCCTCGGGGACTCCGGTCCGTTTCACCCGGTCGGGTTCACTCGCTCGGGTTCACCCGGTCCGTTTCACTCGCTCGGGTTCACCCGGTCGGGTTCACGAGTGCCGGGTTCACGAGTGGGCGACGAGGCACTTCTTGAGCGTGTCCCTGGAGTCCTGACGCTTCGGCGCGATCTTCATGAGCGCGGCGTCGCGCACCTGCACGTACTTGGCTCCGGCGGCGTTGTATGCCTCCACCATCTTCCTCGCGGCGGGGTCCAGCGCCGGAGCCTTGACCCCGAGCTGCTGCAGGGCCACCTTCTGGGAGAGCTGGTCGATGTTCGCGGCGGCACCGGCCTTCATCAGGGCGGCGTGGGCGGCCTTGACCTCCGGTAGGGCGTCGACGTCGGTGAGGGCGTCCTCGGCGTTCATCAGCGCGAGCTGCTCCTGCGCGCAGGGGGCCGGGGCGGTGGCGGCGACGGCGGTGGTGGCGGTGGCGCCGACGGTGGTCAGGGTGGCGAGAAGGCCGAACGCGGCCAGCGCCGTCGCAGTGGTGCGGGTGTGCATGGGGTGCTCCCGTTGGTGCTGAGGGTTGATTGGCATGTGACCTCATGCACCGTAATCACTGTGAGTAATCGCTTCGATGCTTCAAGTTAACGTCAAGGGGTGCGGGCCACCCGATTCCTGAGGAGGCCTGATCGCCCGTGGCGTCGGTTCGGGGTGACGTCGGCCTCCGTTCATGCCTGTGAGTGGACCTCACCCCGGACCGACGAGTGCGGAAAAAGGGTGAAACCACTGGATTTCCATCGGTGCGACAGCGTCGAGATCCGACTCCCGACAAGCCATCCGACTTGCTGGGATCCAGTTTGCCGTTAGCAGGTAAGGCCGGTGTCAGCATCGTCGGAGAGTCATAACCGATCATGACATCTGGGGGAAAAATGCTTCGAAAACTGATCCCGATCCTGGTCGCGGTCGCGGCGGCCGGATCACCCGCCATCGCGACCAAGGCCTGGGCGGAGGTGGCGCCGGCCGCTTCGGCGGCCCGGTCGGTCGCCGCCGCGCAGACGTCCGGTACGTGCCTTCCGGGATCGCCGTGCGCGGGGATCAACTGCGGTCCGGGTCGCGTCTGCGTCCCCTCGCCCAAGCAGTGCTTCACCACGCCGTGCCCGCAGTACGACTGCGTGCCCGTGTCGGGTTACCCGAGTGGGTATCCGGGGGGTTACCCCGGCGGATATCCGGTCGGATACCCGCCTCCCTACCCGGGCTGGCGCCCTCCCTACCCGGGTTGGCGGCCTCCCTACCCGGGCTGGCGCCCTCCGTACCCGAGCGGCTACCCGGGTTGGCGGCCTCCCTATCCCGGGTGGCCTCCGTACCCGAGCGGCTACCCGGGTTGGCGGCCTCCGTATCCGGGCGTGCGGCCTCCGTACCCGGCTCCGCTGCCCCCCGGACCGGGGCGGCCTCCGTACCCGGCTCCGCTGCCTCCCGGTCCGGGACCCAGGGCCATCGGCCGCTGACGGATCGCGGGTCGTTCGGGAGGCACCTCCACCGGCGGGCACCGGGTGAGCCTGGCGCGTAGCGGTCCGGTCCTCACCGTCGTCGGTGGCTCGCCCGCGCCGGCGATTCGTACGTCACATCCAGCGGTCCCGGCGTGCCCGGCACCGCCCGTCGTCGCCCGTCACCACCCCAGCCCGCCACGACGGCGGCCCGGGGTGCGGGCGGGTGGCGACGGCTTGTGGGGACACCGGGTGAGCTGGTCTGATGTGCGAAGGATGAGGTGAGCCGGTACGGGGGTTGTTTTCTGCCGTGGAGGCATCTGTCGAGCAACTGGTGTACGTCCGCGAGGACGAGTACACGATCGCGCGGATGAGCGCCGAGGGCATGCCCGGCTTCGTCGCCTCCGGCCGGGCCCTTGGCGGGGTCCAGCCGGGGGAGACGCTCAGGCTCGTCGGTGACTGGGGCGACCACCCGCGGTACGGCAGGCGCTTCGAGGTCGTCGCGTGCGAGCGGCTGGTTCCGGCCACGGTCCGGGCCATCCGCATCTATCTGGGCTCCGGCCTGATCCGCGGCATCGGGCCGAGGCTCGCCCACGCCATCGTGAGCCACTTCGGCGAGGCGACGCTGACGGTCATCGACACCGAGCCGGGACGGCTCACCGAGGTCGTCAACATCGGCCCCGCGCGGCAGGCCCAGATCGCCGACGCGTGGCAGGAGCAGAAGGCGATCGCCGAGCTCATGGTGGTCCTGCAGGGTTTCGGGATCAGCCCGCTGCTCGCGGCGAAGATATACCAGGTCTTCGGGGCCGACTCGGGAGAGGTGCTCACCTCCGACCCGTACCGGCTCATCGGCAAGGTGAGGGGCATCGCCTTCGCCACGGCGGACAGGATCGCGCTGCGCTCCGGGGTCGCGGAGGACAGCCCGCAGCGGGTCAAGGCGGCGATCCTGGACAGGCTGGAGACGGCGGCGAGCCGCGACGGACACTGCTACGTACGCCTGATCGCGCTGATCGCCCAGTCCGCGGAGCTCGTCGAGCAGGACCACGACCTCGTCGCGCGGATGGTCGACGCACTCGTCGCCGACCGACGCGTGGTCGTCGAGGCGTCGCCCGACGGCCAGGCGACGGCCGTGGTCTATCTGAAGGAGACCCACAGCCGTGAGGTCACGCTCGCCGACCAGCTGACCAGGCTCTGGGAGGCTCCCTCGACGCTGCCCATGCGCACCTTCCAGGAGGATCCCGGGCTGGACGAGGACCAGCGGGCGGCGGTGAACATGGCGCTCACCAGTACCGTCTCCGTCCTCACCGGCGGTCCGGGCTGCGGGAAGAGCCACACCGTCAAGACCATCGCGGCGACCGTGCGGGCGATGGGCGGCACGGTGACCCTCACCGCGCCGACCGGCAAGGCGGCCAAGCGCCTGTCGGAACTCACCGGCCTGCCCGCCATGACCGTGCACCGGATGCTGGCCCACCAGCCGGATCCCGACAGCGGCACGCTGTTCGAGCAGACGCCCGCGCAGGCCGACCTGATCGTGGTCGACGAGGCGTCCATGCTGGACCTGAGCCTGGCCACCCGCCTCACCGCGGCCATATCGCCCGGCAGCCACCTGTTGATCGTGGGCGACAGCGACCAGCTTCCCAGCATCGCCCCCGGCAGCGTGCTCGCCGACCTGCTGCGCGTCGAGACGATCGCGCGGATGCGCCTGACCCGCGTCTTCCGCCAGGCGGAGGGCAGCGGGATCATCCGGGCCGCCCGCCGGGTGAGGGCGGGCGAGGTGCCCGCGACTCCCGGCGGGGGAGGCTTCTGGTTCGAGGAGGTCGACGACCCCGAGCAGGTCGCCGAGCGGGTGCTGCACCTGGCGACGGTGGCGATCCCCCGCAAGCAGGGGGTGAGCCCGGACCAGGTCCAGGTCCTGTGCCCGATGCGCAGGGGCCTGACGGGGACGGCCGAACTCGGCAGGATGATCCAGGAACGGCTCAACCCCGCTCGTGAGGGGGTCGCCGAACACTGGTCGGGCGCCTCCGCCTTCCGGGTCGGCGACCGTGTCATGCCGATCCGCAACAACTACGACAAGGGCGTCTTCAACGGCGACACCGGTACGGTCACCGCCATCACCCCCGAGGAGAGGGTCGTCGAGATCCGCACCGACGACGGGCAGACCGTGAAGTACGGCTTCGGCGAGCTCGACGAGCTGACCCACACGTACGCCATCAGCGTCCACCGTTCCCAGGGCAGCGAGTATCCCTTCGTGGTCGCGCCGCTCGTCACCGAGTCCGGGGGCGTCATGCTGCGCCGCAAGCTGCTCTACACCCTGCTCACCCGGGCACGGTCGTGGGTGGTCGTCGTCGGCGAGCGCAAGGCCCTGGAGATGGCCGTCAACCGGCTGGACCACCGCCGCAACACGGGGCTCGCCCGCAGGCTCGCGCTGAGCCTCGGCGCGGGCCTCCACTACGAGATCGCCCCCGACTGACCTTCGAGGGCCTACCCGAGGACCTACTGCGGCCCGGTGCCTCGCACCACGGCGGGAGGACGAATCTCGGCGCGAATGCCATGGGGGAGTGGGTCCTAGGTAGGAATATGCGAAGGTATGGTGATTGCTCGTGACGACGTTTCGGATCAGCGAGGCCGCCGCGCTGCTGGGAGTGAGCCCCGACACCGTCCGCCGGTGGGTGGACGCCGGACGGCTCGTGGCCCGGCGGGACGAGCACGGCCACCGGATGGTGGAGGGGGTCGATCTGGCGGCGTTCGCACGTGCCCGGATCGAGTCCGAGGAGGGCACGGGGCACTCCTCGGCCAGAAACCGCTTTCGCGGGATCGTGACCGAAGTGATCAGGGACGCGGTGATGGCCCAGGTGGAGATCGCCGCGGGACCGTACCGGGTGGTGTCGTTGATGAGCCGCCAGGCCGCCGACGAGCTGGGCCTGGCGGTGGGCGTGACGGCCGTCGCCGTGATCAAGTCCACCAACGTGGTCGTGGAGATCGCCGACCACGCCCGTACGACGGGTTGACGGCGCCGTGAGTGGTCCGTCCGACGGCGTAACGGGTGGCCCGGCCGACGGGGTAGCGGGTGGCCCCGACGCCGTTCCAAACGGTCCGTCCGGCGGCGTGCCGGGAGACCTTCCCGGCGGGGTACGCGGCGGTCCGGCCAACGGTGGTGCGGGCGGTGCGTCCGGTGGGGTGCGCGACGGCGGGGTGGCGGGCCGTCTGCCCTGGGTGCTGGTGCTGCCGGCCGTGGCGGGCATGGTCTTCCTGACGCTGCCGCTGGTCGGGCTGCTGACGCGCGCCCCCTGGTCCACCCTGCTGGAGAGGCTGGGCGAGCCGCGGGTGCTGGAGGCACTGCGCCTGTCGCTGGTGAGCGCGACCGTGGCCACGCTGGTGTGCCTGCTGCTCGGCGTGCCGCTGGCGTGGCTGCTGGCCCGGGTCGACTTCCCCGGCCGTCGTCTGGTACGGGCGCTGGTCACCGTCCCCCTCGTGCTGCCCCCGGTGGTCGGCGGGGTCGCCCTGCTGCTCGTCCTGGGACGGCGCGGCCTGGTCGGTCAGTGGCTGGACTCCACCTTCGGCATCACCCTGCCGTTCACCACGGCCGGGGTCGTCGTCGCCGAGACGTTCGTCGCCATGCCGTTCCTGGTCATCAGCGTCGAGGGTGCGCTGCGCGCCGCCGACCTGCGGTTCGAGGAGGCCGCCGCGACGCTGGGCGCCTCCCGCTGGGTGATCTTCCGCCGTGTCACCCTGCCCCTGATCGTCCCGGGCATCGTCGCGGGAGCCGTGCTGTGCTGGGCCCGCGCGCTGGGCGAGTTCGGGGCCACCATCACCTTCGCCGGCAACTTCCCCGGCCGGACCCAGACCATGCCGCTGGCCGTGTACCTCGCCCTGGAGACCGAACCCGAGGCCGCGATCGTGCTCAGCCTCGTCCTGCTCGCCGTCTCGGTGATCATCCTGGCCGGCCTGCGCGACCGGTGGGTGAGCGGCCCGTGACCCTCGACGCCCATCTCGTCGTCACCCGCCCCCGCTTCCGCCTGGACATCGAACTGGAGGTCGCGGCCGGTCAGGTCGTCGCACTGCTCGGTCCCAACGGCGCGGGCAAGACCACCGCGCTGCGCGCGCTGGCCGGGCTCACCGCCCTGTCCGGCGGGCGGATCCTCCTGGACGGCGAGGCGCTGCATCCCCTGGCGTCCGAACGTCGCCCGATCGGCATGGTCTTCCAGGACTACCTGCTCTTCCCACACCTGTCCGTCCTGGACAACGTCGCCTTCGGACCTCGTTGCCGCGGCGCCTCCAGAGCGGAGGCGCGGCGCGGTGCCGCCGCCTGGCTGGAACGCGTCGGCCTGGCCGGGTACGCCGCGGCGAAACCCCGGCAGCTGTCGGGCGGTCAGGCCCAGCGCGTCGCACTGGCCCGTGCCCTCGCCGTCGGCCCCCGCCTGCTGCTGCTGGACGAACCACTGGCCGCCCTCGACGCCCACACCCGCCTGGAGATCCGCTCCCGGCTCCGCCGCCACCTGGCCGACTTCGAGGGCGCGACCGTCCTGGTCACCCACGATCCGCTGGACGCCATGGTGCTCGCCGACCAGCTGGTCGTCATCGAGAACGGCGCCGTCGTGCAGCGCGGCGCCCCCGCCGAGGTCGCCCGCCGCCCGCGCACCGACTACGTCGCCCGTCTGGTCGGCCTCAACCTCTACCGGGGACTCGCCGCCGAACGGCAGGTCACCGTCGGTGAGGTGCGTTTCAGCGTCGCCGAGAACCTGGAGGGCCCCGCGTTCGTCGCCTTCCGGCCCGGCGCGGTCGCGCTCTACCGGACCCGTCCCGACGGCACCCCGCGCAATCTCTGGGAGGCCACGATCGAGGGTATCGAACGGCACGGCTCATGCGTCCGCATCCACCTGGAGGGACCCATCACCGCCTCCGCGGACGTCACCCCCGCCGCCGTCGCGGATCTCGACCTCACTCCCGGGCAGCGGATCTGGGCGTCGGTCAAGGCCACCGAGACCCACGCCTACCCATCGTGATCGGCAGCCGTGCGGCCCGAGAGCCGGGTGGGTAGCCGAGAGCCGGGCGGCCGGGCGGGCGTGGGGCCGCGGCGAGCGAAGGCGAGAGAGAACCGGCCCGTGCTCGCCGCACACGCCCCTGTCCGCCGGCGCGAATCCCCGCCCCCTTGACGGGACTCGCCCCGGCGGACGCTTGGACCGGCGGGCGGCGGACGCCTAGACCGGCGGGCAGTTCCGCGGGCCGCCCGTGGCCAGGTCGGCGAGCGAGCAGACCGAGACCTTCGGGTGGTACGGGCCCATCACGGCGGCGGCGGAGGCCGGGTCACCGTCCTCGGGGACGTTCTGGACGGCCTCGGCGAAGTTCTCGTCCACCACCATGTTGCGGAGCAGGACGGTGTGCGCGGCCCTCGGCTGCGTCGTGGAGAACGGCAGGAAGGTCACCCCCGGAATCCTCTCGATCGCCGCGCGCTGCGACTCCCTGCCGATCACGTACGTGTAGTGGCCGGTGGAGTCCAGCGCGGTCTCGTCGTCGCTGCGGCACCCGTAGCTGACCGTCCCGTTCGGCAGGTTGTTCACCACCACGGGGAGCAGCGGGAAGGTGAGGTTCGTGCACATGGACCAGTAGCGCACGTCCTTGTCCGTCCCCGGCCACGGCGAGGGGTGGGAACCGGCGGAGGCGCGCGGCGCCTTGCCCCGGACGACGACGACCTCGCGGTCGGCCGGTGGGGGGACGGTCGCGCTGAGGTAGGCGGCGTCCGCGTTCGGGAAGCCGCCGACGCGCCGCGTGTCGAGTTTCACGCGGGCGAACCTCATCGGCTCCGGCTCGGCGAGCGGCGGGTCCATGCGGAGTCCTTCGAGCGCCTCCATCTGCGCCTGCGTGGGTGTGTCGGTGCTCTCACACCGGGGTACCGGCGTGGAGACGCCGTCGCGTTCGAAGGTGACCGACGGCAGCGGCACCCGCGAGAAGTCGCCGTCGGCCGGCAGGTAGGCCCTCAGCAGAACGTAGCCGTCCGCGCCCTCCGCGGTGCCCTCGGGAGCGAGGGGAAGCGTGTTGACCTGGCCGGGAGCCGCGTCGGAGCTCACGGTCACCGTGTAACGCCCGCCTGGCTCCGCCTGCTGCTGCCACGGGTTGACACTGCCCGGGTCCGGGTCGATGAGGTGGTCGGGCAGCGACGAGCCGACACCGTTGAACGTGAACGACCCTCCGCCGTCCTTGTACACGTTGAACGAGGTGTACCGGCTGTCCGCGTACTCACCCGAGAGCTTGATCCGCAGACGGTCCTGAACCGTGAACGGCAGCACCCAGTACGACGCCGCGGTGTCGGGGAAGAAGACGTTGACGGTGTCCGCGCTCACCCGGAGTTTCCAGGAGCAGTCCGGTGTCACCGGCGGTGCGGCGGTCGCGGCGGCGGCCTGTGGGAGCGGAGAGGCGATGAGCGCGCCGACTCCCAACGCTGCGAGCAGCCCTCGAAGGCGAAGAGAGCGCCGAGGACCGGATTTCGTGCTGGTCATGTGAGATGTCCCCCTGTTTGCGATAGGTGTTTTCGATGGCACGGGAAAGCCGGAGCCTGATGCCTGAGCTCCGATGTCGGAGGCCCGGTTCCGGAACCTTGATGCCGGACCTTTGGTCCGGAACTCCGATGCCGATGCCTCCGGCGGAAGGCAGGAAGGACGCGCCGTCCCCCGGCCTGTCCTCGCGGTCGGCCCCCGGCCGATCCGGCTTCCGCCCCCCCGTGCGGGTGGGTCGTCGTCAGCGGCTCTTCGCCACCTCGGCGGCCACGGCGCGGAACGCGACCAGCGCCTCGCGCTGGTCGTGGGCCGAGGTGGAGACGGTCGACTTGACGACGACCACGCCGTGCTTGGGCGAGACGTAGACGTACTGCCCGCCGAACCCGGCGGCCATGAAGTCGCCCTCGCCGCCGTCACCGAGCCACCAGTGCAGCCCGTAGCCGGCGTTGAAGGAGGCGGAGGGCGTGGTCGACTTCTTCACCCAGGCGCTCGGCACGACCTGGCGCCCCGCCGCCTTGCCGTCACGCAGGTAGAGCAGGCCGAACCGGGCGAAGTCGCGGTCGGTGGCGTGGTAGCAGCAGTAGCCGAGGCTGTCGCCGGTGGCGTCCTTCTCGATACGCGCCGTGGACTCCATGCCGGCGGGCTGCCAGATCTTCTTCTCCACGTACCGGTGGTACGGCGTGCCCGTGGCGCGGCTGACGATGTCGGCGAGCACGAAGGAGTTCATGCTGGTGTACTCGAACCTGCTGCCGGGCTTCCAGCCGCGCACCTGCCGCGCCGCCAGCTTCTCGACCGACCGGCCCCGCTTCACGGCCATCTGCACCTTGGGGATGTCGGAGCGCTCGTCCCAGGCGATCCCCGACGACATGCGCAGCAGGTTGCGGATGGACACCCCGTCGTAGCCGGAGCCGCGCAGTTCGGGAAGGTAGCGGGTGACCTGGTCGTCGATCGAGCGGATGTGGCCCTCCTGCAGGGCGATGCCGATCGCGGCCGACGTGAAGGACTTCGCCATCGACCAGGACTGGAACCGGGTGTTGCGGTCGGCCTCGACGTAGCGCTCGTCCACGATCTTCTGGCCGTCCAGGACGACGAAGCCGTTGGTCTTCGTGCGCGCGAGGAAGTCGTCGAGGGTGCGCTCGTCACCCTCGTAGGTGTAGGTCACCGAGAGCTTTCTCGGGTCGCTCCGCAGTCTGACCGGATTCGCCGATGGTCGTACGAGGTCGAAGGCACCGGCCTCGGCGACGACCGGCGCGGACGGTGACGAGGCCGGTGCGAGGGAGGCCGACGTCATGGCCAGGGCTCCGGCCGGAGCCGCCGAGCCGATCAGCGTGAGTGCGGCGACCGTCGCGATCGCGGGTACTCGCAGGCGATGGATGTTCATGTTCCCCCCGTGGGTTCGGTGGCGGGGTGAGCCGCTCGCGTACGGCGGGGATCATGACGCACTTTCTTGGCAGATTTCTGGCACGGCCCACTGCGGGACTTCGGCACGGCCCACTGCGGGTCTCCGGCACGGACTACGCGGAGATCCCAAATCTCCCGCACGGTCCACGGCGGAGATTCAGCGGGTCTACGGCGGGGACCGGCGCGGCTCGGTGAGCCAGGAGCCGACCTCGGGAGGACGCTCGTCGGGTCGCGTCGGGGAGCGGGGGGAGAGGGGAGACGAGGCGGGCAGCCGCACCTCGACGCGCGTTCCGCGGCCCTGTTCAGGGTCGGTCACCGTGACCGTGCCGCCGTGCAGAGCCACCTGCTGGCGGATGAGGGTGAGACCGAGGCCCGAACCCGGGCTGCCGGGTCGGCGGTGGAACCTGGTGAAGACGGAGTCGCGTTCGGCGAGCGGTATCCCCGGTCCCGCGTCCTGAACGGCGAGTACGGCGACCGTACCGTCGGCGGACAGCGTCACCGTGATCGTGGCACGCTCGGTGTCCTCGGTGTCCTCGGTGTCCTCGGTGCCGTCCTTGGCACTCGTGCCGCCCATGCCGCTGTCCGTGCGGTCTGTGCCGTCCCTGGCACTCGCACTGCCCATGCCGCTGTCCGTGCGGTCTGTGCTGTCTGTGTTGTTCGCTCTGTCCAGGCCGCTCACGGCGTCCGCGCTGTCCGCGCCATCAGGACGGACCACCCTGTCCTTACCGTCAGGGTGGTCCGGGGCATCCGTGCCGTGGATCGCGGCGTTGTCGAGGAGGTTGTCCACGATCATCCGGAGTCCTTCGGCCCATCCCCGTACCGGCAGGTCGGCCGTGGGGGAGAAGGCGATCGCGGCCCTCGGGTGGCGGCGCCGCGCCTCCTCGACGGCGACGGCGGTGATCTCCGCCAGATCGGTCTCGGCGAAGGCCGCGGGCTCGACCAGCTCGCCGCGCGCCAGTCGGCGCAGCATCGTGATCAGCCGCTGTGTCCGGCCGTGTTCCGCACTCAGATCGGCGACGATCTCGGCGCGCTCCACCGGATCCAGTCCGGGGTGGCCGAGCAACTCCAGGTTGGTGCCCATGCTGGTCAGCGGCGTCCGCAGCTCGTGCGCCACGGTGGCGGCGAAGGCGCGGGCGGTCTCCAACGCCTCGCCGGTGCGCGTCACCGCCGCGTCACGCCGGTCCAGCAGATCGTTGAGCACGCCGGCCAGTTCGTCGATCTCGGTGACCCCGGAGGCGGTCTCCAGCCGTGTCTCCCCCACGGGGGACGCGCCGATTCCCCGCGCCTGGCCGCGAAGTACCGCCAGGGGACGCACCGCGAACCTGCCGAGAGCGAGACCGGCGACGACGCCCACCCCCGCCGAGATCAGGGTGACCAGCGCCAACCGGCTGCGGAGCACTCCGAGCCGCCGGTCGAGGTGCTCCTCGGACTCGAACACCCACAGGCGGCCCGCGCCCCCTCGCGGACCCAGGTCGGACACCACGAACCGCCATTCCCGCGCGCCTTCGCCGAAGGTGGCCGGCCCCTCACCGGCCACGGCGGGTGTCGTGGCCGGTACCTCTCCCATGTCGAACGACGTGCTCCCCGGTATCTCGACGCGTATCCCGCCGGGGCTGCCGGCCCCCATGGCGGCGGCCCCGGCGAGTCGTTGCGCGATGAGGTCCGGCGGTAGGCGGGGGGTCATGCGGACGCGCCAGGAGTACGAGGTGGCGAGCGGCGCCAGCGCGTGCGCCCGCGTCGCCATCTGCTCGTCCCGCTCGGCGCGCAGGTCGCGGGAGACCAGGTTCAGTACGAGCAGGCCGCCCAGCAGCACCAGCAGCGGGACGAGCGTGGCCAGGCAGGCCGCGAACCGGGTGGAGAGCCTCACCGGTGCCCGTCCCGCACCACGAACCCGACCCCGCGCACCGTGTGCACCACGCGCGGCTCACCCCCGGCCTCCAGCTTGCGCCGCAGGTAGCTCACGAAGGTGTCCACGGCGTTGCCGGTCACCTCGAAGTCGTACCCCCAGACCCGTTCCAGCAGCACCGACCTGGACAGTACGACCCCCGCGTTGTACGCGAGCACCTCCAGCAGGTCGAACTCCCGGCGGGTCAGCTCGACCTCCCTGCCGCTCACGGTGACCCGGCGGGCGGTCGGGTCGACCGTGAGCGGGCCCACCCTGACCGTCTCGCCGGCCGCCCGCCCGGCCCTGCGCAGCAGGGCACGCAGCCGTAGGACCAGTTCACCGAGGTCGAAAGGCTTGACGACGTAGTCGTCGGCTCCCGCGGCCAACCCCGCCACCCGGTCGGCGACCTCGTCCATCGCCGACAGCATCAGTACCGGAACCTCCGTTCCGCGCGCCCGCAGGCGGGCGCACACCTCGATGCCCGACAGTCCGGGCATCGAGACGTCGAGGACGATCGCGTCGGGCGCTGTGCCTTCGGCCAGTTCCAGGGCCCGCTCGCCGGAGTCCGCGGTCTCCACGCCGAAGCCCTCCAGGCGCAGGCCGCGCCGTAACGAGCGCAGGATCGCGGGGTCGTCGTCGACGGCGAGGATCCGGTACCCGGTCATCGAAGGGCTCCCGTGCGTGTCAGTGGTCAGGATGCGGGGGGCGGAACCGGCCTCCCCGGGGGTGCCGATCCGCTGGGTGTGCCGATCCACTCCGGGGCGGGAGGCGGCGACAGACGGCATCCTGGCAGAAGTCCACACGGACCGGGCAGCCCCACCAGGTCCCGGTCACAATCCGGGGCACCACCGCCCGGTCGTGCCCCCGGGCCGTCGTCCACCCGGCCACACCTTCCTCCGACCGACCCGCCCGGTCATCTCCGGGCCGCCATCCGCCCGGTCGTGCCCCCGAGCCGTCGTCTGCTCGGCCGCACATCCCTCCGACCGACCCGCCCGGTCACGATCCGTTCGGCAGCCCGGTGCGCCCGTACACGACAAGAGCCCAGGTGAGGCAGCCGAAGGCGGCCACGCACGCCAGCGTGCGGACGAGGTTCCAGCGCACCCAGGCCGCCTCGAACCTCGTCCGCACCGCCGCGAGGTCGGTGACGCGGTCGGGGTCCCCGGCCGCGTCGAGGGCGTTGTTCAGCGGCACGTTGATCCCCATCGTGACGGCGAGCGTCACCACGTAGAGGACGAGCGCGGCCACGATCCAGGGCAGCACGGGCCGCGCGTCCTGGGAGAGGTGCAGCGCCGCGGCGAGGACGGTCAGTACCAGCGCGCCGCCGAAGCAGGCGGCGAACCAGCCGTTGAGGATCGCCACGTTGATCCGCTGCATCGCGCTCACGAAGGTCCGGTCGTCCGTCCGGGCCAGGCCGGGCATGACGGAGCAGGTGTAGGCGTAGAAGAGACCCGCCATGAGTCCCATGGTGATGGCCGCCGCGACCAGCGCGGGGCCTCGGAAGAGCGACATCGCAGTCATGGGACCAGTGAACCGGCGTGGATTGAGACGGTCCATGGTCGAGAAGCGCGTTTCCATGTTTCAGCGTCTACGGTGAAGGTGTGGACGCACTCACCGACTTTCTGGACGGTCCGAGGGCCAGGGGAGCGTTCCTGCTCCGTTCGATCCTGAGCCCGCCCTGGTCCCTGCGCGTCCAGGACCGGGCACCGCTCGCCCTGACGGCGGTGGTCCGGGGTGAGGCGTGGGTGGTCCCCGACGACGGCGACCCGGTGCGTCTGGGGCCGGGGGACGTCGCGATCGTCCTCGGCCCCGACCCCTACACGGTCGCCTGCGATCCGGCCACACCGCCCGACGTGGTGATCCATCCGGGCCAGCACTGCACCACCGTCGACGGGCGGAGCCTGGCTCAGGAGATGGACCTGGGCATCCGCACCTGGGGCAACAGCCCCGACGGGTCAGCGGTGCTCCTCACCGGCGCCTACCAGATGCGCGGGGAGATCAGCAGCCGTCTGCTGGAGGCGCTGCCCTCGCTGCTGGTCCTTCGGGAGGACGCCTGGGACTGCCCGATCGTCCCGCTGCTCGGCGACGAGATCGTCAAGGACGATCCGGGCCAGGAGGCCGTTCTCGACCGGCTGCTCGACCTGCTGCTCATCGCCGTCCTGCGGGCCTGGTTCTCCCGCCCCGAGGCCGGGGCGCCCGCCTGGTATCGCGCCCACGGCGACCCCGTGGTGGGCAAGGCTCTCCGCATGCTGCACAACAACCCGGCCCATCCCTGGACGGTGGCCGCGCTCGCCGCCGGGGCCGGTGTCTCCCGCGCGGCCCTGGCTCGCCGCTTCACCGAGCTGGTGGGCGAGCCGCCCATGACGTTCCTCACGGGCTGGAGGCTCGCCATGGCCGCCGACCTGCTGCGCGAGACCGACGCGACCGTCGGTGCGGTGGCGACGCGGGTCGGGTACGGCAGCGCGTTCGCGCTCAGTGTCGCCTTCAAGCGCGAACGCGGCGTCAGCCCGCAGGAGCACCGGGCCGGGGTCGGGAATTCCCGGCGGACCGGCTCCGCACGTTGACCGGGGGCGCGACCCGATGACCGGCTCCCCCGGATCCGGCTCCCCCCCGGATCCGGTTTCTCCGGATCCGGTTTCTCCGGCCATGGTGGTGTGACGGCCTACCGGAACAGCCAGTCGAGCAGACCGCCGCCACCGCCACCACCGCCGCCTCCACCGCCACCCGAGTTGTCGTTCGTTCCGGTGTCCTGCGTCGGCGGTGCCGTCGTCGGCTGCCGGCTCGGTTCGGCGCTCTCGGTGGGGGCCTGGCCGGTCTGCGAGGGTGCGGGCTCCGAGGTGATCCGCGCTCGCGGGGTCGAGTTCTCCCGGGAGGCCTCCTCCTGCTCGCTCTCCTCGGCGGTCCGCGTCGGGCGGGTCTCCCTCGGCGGGGCGCTGCGGGTCGGCGACGGACGGGCGGAGGGCTCCTGGGCCCGGGGTGCCCGGGTGGGGGCGGTCGTCGGCTCCTCGGCCGTGGGCGCCTCCTCCGACGGTTCCGTCGTCTCCTCGGGCCCGGGGGCCGGTGTCTCGGAGGGCAGCTTCGGCATGTCGGCCACCGAGCACCGCGCGCCGGGTGAGCACCTGGTGTCGGGCTGCCCGTTCACGGAGGCGGAGAGCATCCAGCCGCCCGCGACTCCCGCGACCACGACGCCACCCACGACCGCGAGCAGGATCCTGCTCCTGCTCCTGCCTTTGCGGCGGCGATCCTCGTAGGGGTCGGGGTCCTCCCGCCAGCCCGATCCCAGGAAACCGCGCGTCGGCGTCTCCTCGTCCTCGTCGCGGTAGAGGGGGCCGTCGGAGGTGACGTCGGTGTCCCCTGTCTCGCGACGCTCGTCGAGATAGACCATCTCCCGGGAGCCGTCGGTCCGGATGATCTCCCGGGACCCGTCCACGTGGACGATCACCTGAGATCCGTCGCCCGGTACGGGGTCCGGAAGGTCGATCTCGTTCCATCCGTCCGACAGCACGTCGCCGGCGGGGCGTTCGGGTTCCCGCTGGGCCGGTCCGAGGGGACCGGTCTGCTCGCGAGGATCCTCTTCGTACGATCCCTGGATGTCGTCGCGCCCCACGATGACCCTCTCTGATGTGAACCTTGGTCGGGCATCTTAATAGCAGATTCGACACCAGCATGTCCGAAAAGTTCACACGCGGCTGGGAATAATGTGACTTATGAGACATCGCGGGGAATCATTGATGGACCGAGCCATCGCTTCCTGAGCGGCGGATATCCGGGTGAAAGACGTGCCTGAAAGCGACAGGCGGGGTAGGAAGGGCGCCTGACGGTCCTCTCCGTTCGAAAGCGGAGGTCTCCAGGCTCAAGGAGAACTGATGACAGGGAACTCACCCGTGCACCAGCTGCCCGGTCCCTCCCCTTTCCCGCCCATCGCCGACTACGGGTTCCTGTCCGACTGCGAGACCACCGCGCTGGTCGCCCCGAGCGGGAACATCGAGTGGCTCTGCCTGCCCCGGATGGACTCCCCCAGCGTCTTCGCCGCACTCCTCGACCGGGGCGCGGGAGGCTTCCGGCTCGGCCCCGCCGACCTGAGGGTGCCCGCCGCGCGCCGCTACCTGCCGGGCACCATGGTCCTGGAGACGAGCTGGGGCACCCCCACCGGCTGGATCATCGTGCGCGACGTGCTGCTCATGGGGCCCTGGCACCACGAGGAGGAGGAGCTCTCCCACACGCACAGGAGGGCGCCGACCGACTACGACGCCTCCCACGTGCTGCTCCGCACGGTGCGGTGCGTCAGCGGGGAGGCACAGGTCACGCTCGACTGCGAGCCGATCTTCGACTACGGGCGCAAGTCCGCCGACTGGGCGTACACCGACAGGGGCTACCAGCAGGGCGTCGCGACCGCGGAGGGGGAGAGCCTGGAGCTGCGGCTCACCACCGACATGCGGCTGGGGTTCGAGGGCGGACGCGCGATGGCGCGCACCCTGCTCAAGGAGGGCGACACGCGCTTCTGCGCGCTGTCGTGGACCATGCACGAGCCGCCGTACACCTTCGAGGACGCCTACCACCGGCTCGTGTGGACCGCCCACCACTGGCAGCACTGGCTCGCCAGAGGCGCCTTCCCCGACCACCCCTGGCGGAGATACCTGGAGCGCAGCGCCCTCACCCTCAAGGGCCTCACCTTCGCCCCCACGGGTGCCCTCATCGCGGCGGCGACGACCTCCCTGCCCGAGACCCCGCGCGGCGACCGCAACTGGGACTACCGCTACGCCTGGATCAGGGACTCGACCTTCGCCCTCTGGGGCCTGTACACGCTGGGCTTCGACTGGGAGGCCGACGACTTCTTCTGGTTCATCGCCGATGTGGCGGAACGGGACGAGGAACTCCAGGTCATGTACGGCATCGACGGCGAACGGGAGCTGGACGAGTACGTTCTCGACCATCTCTCCGGCTACGAGGGCGCCAAGCCCGTCAGGGTCGGCAACGCCGCCTACCGGCACCGTCAGAACGACGTCTGGGGCGCGGTCCTCGACTCCTTCTACATCCACACCCGGTCGCGGGACCGCCTGGACGAGCGGATCTGGCCCATCCTGAAGCGGCAGGTCGAGTCGGCCATCAGGCACTGGCGGGAGCCCGACCGCGGCATATGGGAGGTACGCGGCGAGCCACAGCACTTCACCTCCTCGAAGGTCATGTGCTGGGTGGCGACCGACAGGGGCGCGAGGCTCGCCAGGCTCAGGGAGGAGCCGGAACTCGCCGAGCGCTGGCAGGCGGTCGCCGACGAGATCCACGCCGACGTGTGCGCCCACGGCGTCAGCGAGCGCGGGGTCTTCAGGCAGCACTACGACACCGACGCCCTCGACGCGTCGCTCCTGCTCATCCCGCTGGTGCGCTTCCTGCCGCCCGACGATCCCAGGGTCCGCGCCACCGTGCTGGCCATCGCCGACGAGCTGACCGCCGAAGAGCTGGTCCTGCGCTACGAGACGAAGAGCACGGACGACGGCCTGAGCGGGGAGGAGGGCACCTTCGCGATCTGCTCGTTCTGGCTCGTCTCGGCGCTGACGGAGATCGGGGAGCTCACCCGGGCCCGCAGGCTGTGCGAGAGGGTCCTCTCCTTCGCCAGCGCACTCGGTCTCTACGCCGAGGAGATCGACCCGGTGACCGGGCGCCACCTCGGCAACTTCCCCCAGGCGTTCACCCACCTGGCGCTCATCAACGCGGTGATCCACATCATCCGCGCGGAGAGCGAGCGGACGCCCCCGACCAGCTGGCCGTCATGATCCCGTACTCGCCCCTGGTGCCCCACCCGGGCGCTGACGTGCGGGACCATCCGGATGCCTGGCTAGGCTCTCGGGTATGAACCGTCGAGTGATTGCCATAGTGGTGGTCGTCGGCCTGCTCGCGACGAGCGGTCTGTCCGTGGTGCTGGCCTGGGGGCTGAGCGGCTGAGCACCGCTTCGTCGTCGCGTACGCCTCCCGACGCCGCGACGACCCTCCCAAGGGCGCCCCTTCGAAGAAGGTGCTAGGCGCCCACCATCGAGATCTGGTTCGCGGGCTGCTGCTGAGGGTGGGCGGGCTGCCGGTGCGTGGCGGGCTGTTCCGCGGCGGGCTGAGGCTGGGACTGCTGCTGGGGAGCGGCCTGCTCGGTGGGGGCCTGCTCGGCGGGACAGGTGCAGTAGCCGTTGGCCAGGATCAGGCGTCCTCGCTGTGCGGTGTAGGTGCGGGAGTCGGTGGCGAGGAGAACGCCTGTGCATTTCTGGCAGACGACGGACTGTTGATCCATGGCCGGCTTCCTTCCTGGAGGGTAGCCGGCGAACGTCCTCGGTCCGGTCGGCTGGCTGCTCGTGCCCCGAGGGGAGGAGTTGAATCTCCCTAACGAGGTTTTCATCTTACTTCGTAGCGCGCAGTGATCTTTTGGTGACACCTGATAGCGGGTGTGAACCTTGGTGGTGCTGCTTCACAACGGTCTCATGTGAAGCGGTCCGGCGGGTGGGAATGTCCCTCTCTCACCCCCGCCGGTGCACGCTTCAGCGATCTTCGCGACGCCTGGATCCCCGACGTGGCCGGGGATCGCTACGTGCTCAGAATTTTTTTCTTTTTTTCCTGCACCACCGGCCGGAACAGCAGCGCGTTGGCGGCCACCGCGATGCAGACCGCGCCGAGCAGGAAACCCCAGCTCACGTCGCTCAGGTGGTGCATGCCGCGATACATGCGCGAGTAGGCGATGCCCAGGGGAATGCCCAGGCCGACCACCCACCACAGCACGTTCAGGATCTTGAAACGGTGGGTGTGGAGGGTCAGGACCAGGGCGACGCCGCAGTAGAAGGCGACCGCGGCGCTGGTGTGCCCGGAGGGGAAGCTGGAGGTGGGCGGGGCGGGGTCGAGGTGTTCGACGGCGGGTCGCTTGCGCTCGGCGAAGACGGTCGCGAGCAGGAAGATCGCCGACTGGGAGAACACCGCGAGCGCGAGGAAGATCGACTCGTTCCAGCGCTTGAAGGCGAGCCGGAAGCCGATGACCAGCAGCGCGGTGGCAGTGATGATCACCGGGGTGTCGGACAGGCCCGACAGCACGTCGGTGATCGAGCTCAGCTGGGCCGTGCGGCCCTCGGCCATCTGCGCGTTGACCCCCTGGTCGTTCGCGATGAGGGTCGTCGTCTGCAGGACCTTGGTGATGAGGAGGCCGACGCCGATCGTCAGCACGGCCATGATGGCCAGCGGCGCCAGGATGAGACGTGTCACGCCTTTGAAATCCACCGACATTTTCGACATGGCGCGCCAGCTACCCCGAATGGGTCTCCCGGAACGCCTCGGGTTCGACGCCTTCCACGTGTGGTTCGGCGGGTCTGCGGCCCTCCCCACGGCGCCAGGCCTCGAACCCCGCCGCCGCTCCCACCACGACCACCACGCCCAGCGCGACCCCCGCGATCACGTCGCTGGTCCAGTGGACGCCGAGCGCCATCCGGCTGTACGCGACGAACACCATGATGGCCGCGGCGACGACCCAGGCGATGATCCGCGAGGCCGTGCTCCGCAGGAAGGGCAGCAGGAGGAGCACGAGGATGCACGTACCCAGCGCCGCTCCCATCGCGTGCCCGGAGGGGAAGGAGGCTCCGGGCGCCGAGGCCACCGGATCCGGCAGGTCGGGCCGGGCACGGTCGACGATCTCCTTGACGGCGAGGTTCAGCAGGCCGCCGAAGGTGATCGTGGCGACCGCCCAGATCCCCAGGCGCGGCGCGCCCCGGCGCCAGAGCCAGACGGCGGCCAGCACCACCAGCACACGCCACGTCCAGGGGCCGAACACCTCGGTGGCCACGCTGAGGAAGGTGGTGTAGCCGGGGTTCGCCAGCGCCTGGGCGTGCAGGCTCAGGGCGATGTTCTCGTCGAGGCTCTTGAGCGGCGAGGAGGAGGTCTTCACGAGCACCAGCAGCACCACGAACGGCACCGTGAAGATCGCCACTGCCACGAGCGCCATCGTCAGGCGCACGCCCAGCCGCAGGTCAGAGGCGTGGTTACCGGGTTTCCTCTGCGGCGAGGGCTTGCCTTCGACAAATCTGACCATCGTTCATGGCTACCCGATTCCCCGCGAATATTCCCCGCGATTCCCCGCACGACATGTGAGCGTCCGGGCCCGAGGGGTCCTCAGGCCGCGTGGCGGGGTTCGCGCCGGGTCGTCCAGCGCAGGACGTCGCAGTGCCGCCGCTCGGCCTCGGCGAGTGCCGCGTCGTCGGTGTGGGCGTCGAGTACGGCCCGCAGCCACGGCATCTGCTCGCTGACGTCGTCCCACGCCTGGGAGGGGTCGTCGAGGCCCAGCTCGATCAGCGCGTCCAGGTGCGCGGCGTAGGCCGTCCACCACTGGCGGCTCAGCTCGGCCAGGAACCCGCCCAGCCCGCCGAACTCCCGCTGGATCTCCTCCTCCCACCAGGCGGGGAGGGTGACGTCACCGGTGTCCGCGAGATCGCGGAGCACGAGGTTCGCCAGGGTGCGCCGTCGTCGGGCGATGGCCGAACGTGACAGGATGTTCATAGGCTCAACCCTGCCGATCGTTGTTTGCCGAACGCTTAACGATGTATTGACGGTGATGTCCGGCCCCTGCGTACGGCCAAAGGGGGAACCGCTTGGCCGGAGTCATCGGGCAGCACTAGGCTTTGTTTCGCAGATCATTCCGCCCTGTGTCCGCGGAGCTACCTCGACGTGGAGGAAGCTCGCCCATGACCCAGGTTCTTGAATTCACTCAGCTCGTCGACCGTACCCTGAGCGCCCTCGCCGACGTTCTCGGCTCCGACGGGGCCGCACTCATGCTGATAGACGACCACGACCGGTTGCGCGCGGTCGGAGGCTCCGACGAGCGGGGCCGGCAACTGGAGCTGATCCAGGAGCAGATCGGCGCCGGGCCCGCCATCGAGACCCTGAGCCGCGGCGAGGACGTCGTGGTCGACGACCTGCGGGCGGCCAGGCCCCTCGGCTTCCCCGGCGTCGCCGCGCGGGTCTCGGAGGTCAGGGCGGTGCTCTCCGTGCCATTGCGGGCGGAGAAAACGCTGATCGGCACCCTGAATTTCTACGACCGGACGAGCCACGAATGGCAACCCGCGAAAGTCCGTACGGGAGAACGTCTCGGAGAGCTCATGGTGATGGTCCTCCAGAGCATGGCTCATAGATCTTCTTGTTGAGGGAAGTCGTAGTGTGCACGTCAAGTAACCAGGTCGACGCTGAAAGGCGCTCCACATATGACTCACATTGATCCGGAAGCGCTGGTCGCGAGCCTGAGAAGGCTTCAGACGACCTCGTCCACCACAGGCATAGTTCAGCAGTTGGAGCGTGCCGTGGATGTGGTGAACTCGCTGTTCGGATATGCGGGTGCGGGTTTGATGTTTGCCGAAGAAGGTAAAGATCTTCGTTATTTGGTGGCCACCGATGAGCGGGGCCGCAGTCTTGAAGGCGCGCAGCTCCATCTTGGTCAGGGACCATGTGTTTCCGCGTATGAGCAGAATTGCGCGGTGACCTCAAGTGATGTGCGGGTCGACCCCCGTTGGCCGAAGCTCGCCGACCGGCTGCACCCCGAGGTGCGGGCGGTGGCGGGGGTGCCGGTGCGTCTTGGAGGCGAGCCCGTGGGCACGCTGAACGTCTACCAGGCGAAGTTGTACGAGTGGGACGAGTCGGATGTCCAGACGCTTTACGGCTACGCGGATGTGATCGAGCAGCTTCTCACCGTCGCGATGGCCGCCGAGGAGAAGAGCGCCCTGGCCGACCAGCTCCAGTACGCCCTCGACTACCGCGTGGTCATCGAGCGGGCGATCGGCTATCTGATGGGAAAGCACGATCTGACCGCCACCCAGGCTTTCACCGGCCTGCGCAAGCAGGCCCGTGACTCCCGCCGCCGCGTCGCCGACCTGGCGGCCGAGGTGCTCGGTGAGGGGGCGGGCGAAATACGGTGATCCTGCTCACGTCGCCTGAGCCCTCGAAGAACAGCGTCGAGATCACCGTTCACGGTGATCTCGACGCCGTTGGAGGCGTCGAGCTACGACGCGTCCTCGGCACGACCACCGCGAAGACGGTGGAGTTCGACCTGGCCCACGTGGGCTTCATCGACTGCGCGGGCGCCCGGACCCTGCTCCGGGCCGACGAGTACATGCGCGGCCTGGGCCGCGAGATGATCGTTCTCCGCCCCTCGGGTCCTGTGCTCCGCCTGTTGCGGCTGCTGGGATTCGACCGATACCTCCTGATCAGATACCCCGGGGACGCGGTCGGCGCGAGCGGCACCTCGCCGGGGCACTAACCTGATCGGTGATGTATCGATTCGTCTTCTCGCAGGTCCTCAGCCGCCTCGACCCGGAGGACGCGCACCATCTGACGGTGCGCGCCCTGCGCGTCCTCTCGGTGACGCCCGTGGTCAGACGGCTGGTCCACCGCCGTCTCGCGCCACGCGACCCCGCGCTGCGCGTGCAGGCCTTCGGCGTGCACTTCCCCGGCCCGTTCGGGCTGGCGGCCGGCTTCGACAAGGACGCCGGCTGCGTGGAGGCCGTGTCCGCGCTCGGCTTCGGCCACGTCGAGGTCGGCACGATCACCGCCCACGCCCAGCCGGGCAACGCCAGGCCCCGCCTGTTCCGCCTCGTGAGAAACCGGGCGATCGTCAACCGGATGGGCTTCAACAACGCGGGCGCGTCCGCCGCGGCCAGGCTGCTGGCCAGGCCCAGGGGCGTCCCCGCGATCGTGGGCGTCAACATCGGCAAGACCAAGGTCGTTCCCGAGTCGGGTGCCGTCGCCGACTACGTGGCCAGTGCCAGGGAGCTCGCCCCCCTGGCCGACTACCTCGTCGTCAACGTCAGCTCGCCCAACACCCCCGGCCTGCGCGACCTGCAGGCCGTGGAGTTGCTGGGCCCGCTGCTGCGGGCGGTGAAGGAGGTGGCCGACGCCACGCCCAAGCGCACCCCGCTGCTGGTCAAGATCGCCCCCGACCTGGCGGACGCCGACGTGGACGCGGTCGCCGACCTCGCCCTGGAGCTCGGGCTCGACGGCATCATCGCCACCAACACCACGATCGGCAGGCAGACGCTGGCCGTCGCGGAGCCCTCGGGCCGTGACCACAGCCGCGAGAGCGGCGGCCTGTCGGGGCGTCCGCTGAAGGCCAGGTCGCTGGAGGTGCTGCGCAGGCTGCGTGCCAGGGTGGGCGACCGCCTGGTGCTCGTCTCCGTCGGCGGGGTCGAGGACGTGGACGACGTCTGGGAGCGCCTGCTCGCCGGGGCCACGCTCGTCCAGGGATACAGCGCGCTGATCTACGAGGGGCCCCTCTGGGCCTATCACGTCAACCGCGACCTCTCTCGCCGCCTGCGCCGTCACGGCGTGGTCGACCTCCGCCAGATCATCGGCCGCACCGCCGACCGGAGCGCCACGGCCTGACGCTATACCCTGGGTGGGTAACCTCACGGCTTTGGAGGCACGATGAGCACGATCACATACACCGTCACCGGCATGACCTGTGGTCACTGCGTGAGCTCGGTCAAGGAGGAGGTCGGCGAGGTCCCGGGTGTCACCGGTGTCGACGTCGACCTTGAGACCGGACGGGTCGACGTCTCCGGCGACGCCTTCGACGACACGGCCGTCCGCGCCGCCGTCAAGGAAGCGGGCTACGAGGTCTCCTGACCGGCCGGAATCCACGCCCCGCCCGTGAAGGGCGCCCCCGTCCCGCACCGGGACGGAATCCGGGTTCCGCCCGTGGGGGCTCGTCAAGAGCCGGAGCCGTCACCTGCCGGGACGGGCGCGGGGGCGGGGGCGGGGGCGGGGCTACGGGCCCCCGGGCGGTCACCCTCGGCGGGAGCTCGCCGAGGGTCACATGCTGGGACGGGTCGAGTCGGCCTCGTGGGTCAGCTCCTCCAGGTGTTTCATCGCCTCGTCCACCTTGACGACCCCCGGGCGGTGGCGTCGGCGGCCGGTCCCCCCACGCTGCCAGGGGTGCGGGCCGGTCAGCGGCCGATACTCGACACCGAGCGCGTCGAGGCGGGTCAGGTGCGCCTCCAGCCGGGTCTCGAACCCGGCCCCGGCCGAGCCCGACCAGGCGATCTCGGCCAGCGCGCACCCCCGGGGCCAGGCCCGGTAGTCCACCGCCCGCGCGTCGGGCAGCCGTTCGCTCCACAGCTGGAACTGTGTCCCGAGCACGTGTTCCCGTTCCTCGGCCGTCCACGACTCCGGCGCCGGAGCGTAGGCCGCGACGTCGGAGACGGTGATCGCGTCGCCGATCGCGAGGGGCTCCTCCTCGCTGGAGGCCTCGGCGTAGTCGAAGTACAGGGGGAAGACGGGGGTCTGCACCACGTCGTGCCCGGCGGCGGCGGCGCGCCTCGCCACCCCGGGACCGCGCCAGGGCATCACGATCGTGTCGGGCCTGAGCATGCCGCTCACGAACGCCTCGTCCCACACCACCGTCCTGCTGCCGCGTTCGGCCAGCTCGTCCGCGAGCCGACGCAGGAACCAGGCGTGCAGGTCGCTCAGGCTCCCCAGCCCCAGCTCCGCCTGGAAGGCGACGATCTCGGGGGAGCCGGCCCAGTCGTCGAGCACGCACTCGTCCCCGCCGATGTGGACGTACGGGGTCTCGCCCAGCGCCCCCGTGATCTCCTCGATCACGCCGGTCAGGAAGTCGATCGTCTCCGGCAGGGGGGACAGGATCGCGGGGGAGATGCCCCAGCGATCCAGCACCGTGAAGGGCTCGGGGCTCCGGCCGCCGGTGGCGCGGGCGTCGAACCCGGGGTAGGCGGCGAGGATCGCCGAGGCGTGTCCCGGCACGTCGATCTCGGGCACGACCGTCACGGCTCGGGCCCGCGCGTAGGCGCCGATCTCCGCGAGGTCCTCCAGCGTGTAGTAGCCGCCGTGCGGTGTGTCGTCGAAGGCGAGATCCTCCCGGTAGTGGCTGGTGACCGTACGCGGGCGGTGCGCGCCCACCTCGTGCAGCCGGGGATATCGACGGCTCTCGACCCGCCACCCCTGGTCGTCCACCAGGTGCAGGTGCAGGCGGTTCAGCTTGTGGACCGCCATGAGGTCGACCATCCTGAGCACCTCGCGCTTGGGCATGAAGTGCCGCGCCACGTCCAGGTGCACCCCGCGCCAGGAGAACCGGGGCGCGTCCCGCACCCGGCCGAGGGGGACGCTCCAGTCCGCCCCGCCACCGGCCACCGTGCGAAACGCCGCCGAGGGCAGCAGCTGCCGCAGCGTCTGGCCCGCGTAGAAGGCGCCGGCGCGGTCTCCGGCCGCGATCCGCACGCCCTCGCCGGTCACCTCCAGGACGTACGCCTCGGCGCCGAGTGAGGCGTCCGGCTCCACCGTGATCGTTCCCGCCTCGCCGGGGCGCGGGTCGAGGACGGCGAGCGCGAGACGTACGGCGTCGACCGGCTCGGCGGGGCCGGAGACGACGACCCCGTGGGGCAGGCCGAGGACGCCGCCGGCAGGTGTGAAAGCGGAGGGGGACGGCAGGAGGTCAGTCATGCTATAGATCATGCCAAATCGCCGGAATCGCCGGAGGGACCGGCTTTTCACGCCGGCGAGCCCGGACACGGGATCAAGAACCGCCCAAGTACCGCGCGGGAGAAGCGGGGGAGACGCTCCGTCCGGACATGCTGCTGCTCATGTTCCAACCTTCCAGGGTCTCCAGGCGTCCGGCCCGCACACCGTCGGCGATCCTGGTGACGATCATGCTGGTCGCCGGGTGCGCCGTCACCGTCGAGGACCCCTCGACCTCGTCCCCGCCCACTCCCACGGTGTCCTCCTCCGCGGTGAGGAGTGCCGAGGGGGACGACACCACCGTGGCGGAGAACGCGAGGGAGGGCGATCCCGGGTGGCGGGTGCGCCGACGCGGCGCCGAGCACGAGATCGAGGGCTTCGCCGACCGGGTGAGCGTGCTGCCCGGCGAGAGCTTCCGGCTGTACGTCTCGACCACCGCCGACCGCTACACCGCGAGGGCCTTCCGGATGGGCTGGTACGGCGGGGCCGGGGCGAGGCAGGTCTGGCGGGCGGCAGGGCTACCCGGCAGGAGGCAGGCTCCGCCCAGGACGATCGCCGCCACGGGAACGGTGACCGCCGCCCACTGGAAGCCCGGCCCCGAGGTGGACACCTCGGGATGGCCGGAGGGCTCCTACCTGATCAGGCTGGACGCCGCCACCGGGGGACGGCGCTACGTCCCCCTCACCGTGAGGTCCGCCTCCGCCGGGGGACGCCTCGTCGTCGTGAACGCGGTCACCACCTGGCAGGCGTACAACGACTGGGGCGGCCGCAGCCTCTACCACGGCCCCGGCGGTTTCGCGGACAGGTCCCGGGCGGTCAGCTTCGACCGTCCGTACGACACATCGGGGGCGCGGCTCTTCCTGGACATGGAACGCGACGCCATCGAGCTCGCCGAGCGTCGCGGCCTTCCGCTCGCCTACGTCACGAGCCTGGACCTGGACCGCGACCCGCACGTCCTCGACGGGGCCAGGGGGCTGGTGTCGCTGGGCCACGACGAGTACTGGTCGCCGGGCATGCGCCGCACCGTCGAGGCCGCCCGTGACCGCGGCACCAACCTCGCCTTCCTCGGTGCCAACGCGGTCTACTGGCGGATCCGCCTCGCCGCGACGCGCCTGGGACCTCGCCGCCTGGTGGTCTGCCACAAGGACGCCGCCGAGGACGCCCGGACGGTCCTGTGGCGGGCCACGGCCAGGCCGGAGAGCTCGCTGACCGGCCCGATGTACGACTGCTTTCCCTCCGAGTCCGCCTACGTGGTCAGGCGCCCCGGCAACTGGATCTTCAAGGGGACCGGGGTGCGGCGCGGCACCGTCTTCCCCGGGATGGTCGGCGTCGAGACCGACAGGGTCGGCGCGGGCGTACCGCGCCCCATGGAGGTCCTGTCGGTCTCCCCGGTCGACTGCGGAGGTCGCGCCACGGTCGCGCACAGCGCCTACTACACCGTGCCGAGCGGCGCCGGGGTGTTCAGCTCGGGCACGATGCGCTGGGTGTGCGCGATGCGGGGTGCCCGCTGCGGCCACGGCGTCACGCGGGAGGCGGGGACCTTCGTCCGCAGGGCGACGGGGAACATCCTGAAGGTCTTCGCGGCCGGCCCGGCCGCGCGCAGCCACCCGGCCCGCGACAACCTGAGGTCCCTGGGTCTGGAAGGACCCCGCTGAGGTGTCCCCTCCCCCCGAGCGCGGGCTCGGAGGTGCCGCTGTAAGCCGCTGAGCATGTCTCCGCGCCGCCGTAACTCCCTCCGGCGGCTGGAGTCTCGGCGCTAACGCTGGAAGCCGCTGAGGGGCTTCTCCGTGCCCACGGGATACCGCCGGAGCCCGCCCGAGGCGCCTCGGGCGATCTCGCCCTCGCCTACCGCTTGAGGTACTGCTGGAGCCCGTTCGCGAGAGAGAGCGCGATCTTCTGCCGGAACGCCGCCTGCTGGAACTTGGCAGCCTCGGTGGGGTTCTTCATGTTGCCCGACTCGATGAAGATCTTGGGAACCGTGGAGAGGTTCAGTCCGCCGAGGTCGTCGCGGTAGTCGAGGGCGTTCTTGCCGATGTAGGTGGAGTACGACAGGCCGGTGCCGCGCGCGAAGGCGTTGCGAACGTCCAGGCCGAGCTTCTTGGAGGCCCCGACCACCGGGTCGACCGGGCCGCCGATCTTCTCCGGCATGATCACGTGGAAGCCGTGGTCGGCGGGGTTCGCCCCGTCGGCGTGGACCGAGATCGCCGCGTCCGCCTTCGCCTTGTTGCCGATCGCGGCTCGCTCGGTGATGCACGGCCCGACGCCGGAGTTGTCGGCACGGGTCAGCTTCACCGTCGCGCCGCGGCTCTTCAGGATCTTGGCCAGGCGCTGCGAGACGTCCCAGGTGAAGGCGGCCTCGCTGTAGCCGTTCGCGGTGGCGGTGCCCGTGGTGTCGCACGCCTTCCACTGGGTCAGAACGTTGACCTTCTTGTTGATCTCCGCGGGGTGGCGGTAGTTCTGCCCGTTGTGGCCGGGGTCGATGACCACGATCTTGCCGCTGAGCGGCCGGTCGCTCTGGACGCTCCGCCCCGCCGCGGGACTCGCGGTGGGATCGCTCGCCGTGCCGGTCGCCGGGCCGCTCAGGGTGTCGGCGGCCGGTGCCGCGGCCGTGTCGGCGGCGGGAGGGACAGGGCCGCGCTCTCGCGCGAGGTCGGCGCCCGTGGCGGTGCCACCGCAGGCGGCGGCGCCGAGTCCGCACAGGACAAGGGTCGTCGCGAGTGCTTTGCCGGTCACGCTCATCGCCCCCAAGGAAGTCGTCAATCACCCAACCTACGTGGCCCGGACGTGTGACTCAGCCGATGTCGCGATATGTGCTCGCCCGTCACGAGGCGTGACGCACTCCCTCCTCAGCAGTGCTCTCCCGCCCCGCGACGCCCGTCACGCGATGTGACACGTTCCCGCCTCAGGCGGGCCTTCCCGTCACGGGACACGGCCCGTCACGGGACACGGCCCGCCAGGAGACACGGCTTCGGGGAACCCTCCCGTCACGGGCCCCGGTCTCAGCCGGACTCTCCCGTCCCGGGACAGGCTCACCAGACGTGCTCGCCGACCTCCTGCTTCTGCAGGAGCGAGGCGAGCTCCCTGGCGTCCTCGGCGTCCAGCCCGAGGACCACACGCGGCCGTCCCCACGGATGGTCGATCGAATGAGCCACGTAACTGGCCACGGACTCGGCTCCGGCGTCGCCGCCGCGGCCCCGGGCGGCCCGCCAGTGGGCCCATGCCCGTTCAAGCTCGGCCGCGGCCCGCTGGGCGCATGACACAAGTTCCGGATCACGCATCGCTACCCCCTCGTCTCGGCCAGAGTCAACACCGGCGGCACGCGGGCGCCCTCGATGTTGACCCGGATTTGAGGAGGTCATGGAGCCTGCCTGGGCGGACTGTAACGCTCCAGGCAGGCTCTTCAGCGTTCGGTGGGGCCCGTGCTGTTCCGTACGACCAGCTGCGGCGTGACCTGACGCAGACGTGAGGCCTTGCCGGGGTCTCCGATCCGGTCGTTCAGCAGCGCGGCGGCGGAGCGTCCCATGGCGCGGCGGGGCTGGTCCACGGTGGTCAGCGAGATCGGCTGGGTGCCCGCCCGGTGGATGTTGTCGTACCCGACCACGGACAGGTCCTCGGGAACCCGCAGTCCCAGCTCGGTGGCCGCGGAGAGCACGCCCATCGCCACCCGGTCGTTGGCGGCGAAGATCGCTGTCGGCCGGGGGTCGCGCGTGAGCAGGCTGTGCGCCGCCCTGGCGCCCCCCTCCTCGCTGGACTCGCCCTCCTCGACCATGATGTACGGCGCCAGGGAGTGCCTGCGCATCGCGACCAGGTAACCCTCGCACCGGAAGCGCCCCGAGGAGATGCCCGCGGCCTCGATGTGGGCGATCCTGCGGTGACCGAGCTCCACGAGGTGGTCGACGGCGAGGCGGGCACCGAGCTGGTCGTCGTCGACGACGATGTCCACGCCGCCGAGGTCGATGTCGCGTTCGCCCACCACCACGGTCGGCGTGTAGCCGGTGGCCTCGATGAGCGTCCCGCTGGTGGGCGCGATGCCGAGCAGGACGAGCCCGTCGACGCGAAGTTCGAGGAACGCCTCGACCGCCTCGTCCTCGAAGGCGGGGTCCCACTGGCTGTTGCCGATGAGGAGTCTCAGCCCGTCGCCGTGCAGGCTCTCCTGCAGGCCGTCCAGGAACTCCGCGTAGAACGGGTTGTGCAGGTCGGCGACGAGTGCCCCGACCAGGTGGGTACGGCCCTCGACCAGGCTGCGCGCGACGGCGTTGGGCCGGTAGCCGAGGTCTCTGGCCGCCTGGAGCACGGCCTGCCTGCGATGTTCGCTGACGTGGGGCGATCCGCGCAGGACGAGCGAGACCAGTGATTTGGAGACACCGGCTCGTTCTGCCACGTTGCGGATCGTGGGTCTCGGGCGTGGCCCGCTCCCGTCGGATAAGACGGGCTCGGCGAACCCGCGGGCTCGTGTGACGGTGGTGTTGACTGACGGTCCTGACATGGCTCTCCCCCGCGATGGTGGATGGGCACCTGTCACTCAAAACGATCGAGTTCCGAATGGGGTACGGGTTGGAGGGAAGGGAACTCCGATCTTGACCAAGCGGCCGGGCGGAACGGCTCCGATAGTCTTCACGATGTGAGGTCGACATCCGGAGCCGCCGAACGGGCGAAAACCGTGCCGGGGGACACGCGACCGGCGCGGCGCAGGCTCAGTGTCGACCGGCGTCGCGAGGAGCTCATGGCGGCGGCGCTGGAGCTGTTCAGCAGGCATGACGCCGAGCACGTGTCGATCGACGACGTGGCCTCCGCGGCCGGCGCGTCGCGGGCCCTGGTCTACCACTACTTCGGTGGCAAGCAGGAGCTCTACGTCGCCGCGCTGAGAAGCGCCGCGGCCCAGTTGGAGGCGAGGCTCAGGCCTCAGGGGGCGGGCACCCCGCTGGACGAGCTCGCCGGAGGGCTCACCCGATACTTCGACTTCGTCGAGGAGCACGCGACGGGCTTCGCCGCGCTGCTCAAGGGCGGTCCCGCCAACCGCAGCGGCGAGATCGGGGAGGTCGTCGACTCGGTCAGGCGCCGGCTGCTCAGGCTGATCATGAAGCAGATGCGGATCGAGGAGCCGGGACCCGTGCTCCGGGTCGCGCTGCGCTCGTGGATCGCCTCCGTCGAGACCGCGGGCCTCGACTGGCTGGAGCGCCGCGACATCGAGCGGCCGACGCTGGAGCGGATGCTGATCGGCCAGCTGGTGGCGCTGCTCGGCGTGGCGGCCGAGCACGATTCGCGCGTCGGCGAGTTGCTGGACGACCTGTTCAGAGAACAGGCGAGTCGTCCCGTGGACCTGGAGAGGTCGGGGACGGACGGCTGAGGAAGCCCCTGGGGCACCGCTGAGCCGTTCAGGAGCACGTGCCCGGCCGTGCGGAGCACGTGCTGGGGCGGCGCCGGGCGGGCGACGCCGCTCCCCACAAACCCGTGTGGCCTACACGCTCAAAGGGTGAGCGCGCACCAATCCCCCTAGGTCAGTGACGGCCCCCGTCTTACTCTGAGCGCTGCTGCGGAATCCCCGCGAGCAGCGCGCGAACCTCGGTCTCCCGGTATCGGCGGTGTCCACCCAGGGTGCGGATGGACGTCAACTTGCCCGCCTTCGCCCACCGGGTCACGGTCTTGGGATCGACGCGGAACATGGTTGCGACCTCCGCCGGGGTGAGCAGCGGCTCTGCCTCGGGTGTACGAGCTGACATTTGTGCGGCCTCTCCTCCATGTGGACCGGCGACAGCGATCCTGCGACTTGACGCTTGTCACGGATGTCCGCCTATGGCCCTTGCGTGCGGCTGTTTGGGCCATATGCGGCATCACCCGATGTGACCATACAGCCACGTAGAGCGATTGGCGAGTCTTTGAGCGACTCATCTCTCTTGTACACGTGTTGTTGTCACGCTCGGTGATTCTAGCGACACGTTTCGTGGTATCGCAGTGAAAACGGCAAACTACTCAGTTCGTAGGTGCATCCCCGGTCATCGACGGACCTACTTACGCAGGTCGAAGGGATGATTTGCGACTCAGTTTGCTGATTCGAGAAGTTGTATTGATCGCCAGCGGAGGATGACGCGCTGGTACATGGCGAACGCCAGTTCTTCCTCGCCTTTTTCCAGACCTGTCAGCGCCGCCGTGAGTTCCGCCACGGACTCGTCGGCCTGGAGTGTCTCGTCGTCCATGAGGTTGACGATGCCGCCGTAGTCCAGCTCGACCAGGGAGTGCGGGTGGAACTCCTCCAGCCAGCGTGCCACGTCCTCGACCTCGGCCGTGACCGAGGCGTCGCCCACCTGCCTCTTGATGATCTGCAGGGCGCGGGCGCTGCGGCGCCTCGCGTGGGCCATGGAGGTGACGTAGATCAGGTTGCGCGTGGTGGTCGTGCCGCCCTGCCCCTCGCCGCCGTCGATCACCAGCCAGCGCTCGTTGCCGTCGAAGGGGACGAACCACGAGGTCGGAACGTGCCAGGTGGAGCCGCGGATGTGCGTGCGCAGCGCGGCGGAGTCGGTGCCGCGCTTGAACCGGTCGAAGTCGTCGGCCGTCCGCTCCGCGACGGCCGGCGGGAAGAAGCGCTCCATCAGCTTGGGCGGGGTCGCCCCGCGAAAGCGTGAGAAGGCGAGCCACGACCTCAGCCTGCTCTGCCAGGGGCAGACGTACAGGACCTCCTCCACGCGCCTCAGATAGGCGTTGGGGCTCTCCTGGGCGGGTGCCGGGGTCGGCGGTACCCCGAGGAGGCGCCGCACCGCCTCGCCGTGTTCGGCGTGCAGGGCGCTCGCTCGGCGCGGTCGGTCGGTCGTCTCGGAGTAGGCGGACCACGAGACGCGCTCCGCCGGGGCGAACGCGACCAGCGGTTCGTAGACGCGGAGGTACGCGGCATAGGGCAGCACGACCGCATCGTGTCACGAAGGACCGACCGTTGTCCGTAGCGAGCCCGCTTCCGCGGGGGTCGTCTCGGTCACTGAGATGGGACGTTCGCGCACGTCGTCCCGGTTGGGGACTTGTGGTTACGCTGAGGGTGATCTCCGCCGCAACGGTGCGGCGGTAACGAACGACTGGGAGTCACCACAGTGACCGACGTCTTCGGGCCGTCCCACAAGGACGAGGGCCCGGTAACCGGCCAGGCGAGGCACGAACAGGTCGTTTTCTGCTCCGACGAGCGAAGCGGCCTCCACGCGATCATCGCCATCCACAACACCGCCCTGGGCCCCGGTCTGGGCGGCACCAGGTTCTACCCCTACGAGAGCGAGCAGGCCGCGCTGGCGGACGTGCTCAACCTCTCGCGGGCGATGGCCTACAAGAACGCCCTGGCGGGACTCGACCTCGGTGGCGGCAAGGCCGTCATCATCGGCGACCCGGCGAAGGACAAGAGCGAGGCGCTGCTGCGCGCCTACGGCAGGTTCGTCCAGTCGCTCGGGGGCCGCTACTACACGGCGTGCGACGTCGGCACCTACAGCGAGGACATGGACGTCGTGGCCCGCGAGTGCTCGTACGTGACCGGCCGCACCCCGGCCAACGGCGGGGCCGGCGACTCGTCGATCCTGACCGCGCTCGGCGTGTTCCAGGGCATGCGCGCCGCCGCCGAGCACGCGTACGGGACGCCCTCGCTGCGTGGCAGGCGTGTCGGCGTGGAGGGCGTGGGCAAGGTCGGCCACCGCCTGGTCGGCCACCTGATCGAGGACGGCGCGGAGGTCGTGGTCTGCGACGTGAGCGAACAGGCGGTGGAGCGGCTGCGGCGGATCCACCCGCAGGTCGAGGTCGTCGCCGACCGGTCGGAGATCACCTCCGCCGACATCGACGTCTACGCGCCGTGCGCCCTCGGCGGGGCGCTGGACGACGAGACGGTGGCCCGCCTGCGCGCCACGATCGTCTGCGGCGGGGCCAACAACCAGCTCGCCCACCCCGGCGTGGAGAAGCGGCTCGCCGACCGCGGGATCCTCTACGCGCCCGACTACGTGGTCAACTCCGGCGGTGTGATCCAGGTCGCGGACGAGATCAGGGGGTTCAACATGGAGCGGGCGCGGGCAAAGGCCACCCAGATCTACGACACGACTCTCAAGATCTTCTCCAGCGCGGCGGAGGAAGGCGTTCCCCCGGCGGTCGCAGCCGATAGGCTGGCTGAGCGCAGAATGTCGGAAGTCGGGCGAATTAGGGGCATTTGGCTGGGCCGCTAGCCCCACACGCCCATACGACGTACCGAGCCGGGCGTAAAACGGGTACGGTTGTAGGCGAACGAGAGCTGACGCCTAAGTCAGGTGGCGTCAGTGCGTGGTGCGTTAGCGACGAGGGGTCGGGCACGACCCCACACGAGGGGGTCGAGCCAATGGGGCGCGGCCGAGCAAAGGCCAAGCAGGTCAAGGTTGCTCGCCAGCTGAAGTACAACAGCGGTGGCACTGATCTTGAGCGTCTGCGCGACGAGCTCGGAGTCAGAGACGACTCCAACCACAATGACGACTCCAACGACGCCTACGACGAGCTGGCGGATCGGTACGCCGATTACGCCGATGACTTCGGCTCCGGAGATGACCGCGACGACGGGAAATCCGGCCGCCGCTAGGCGGATTTCAGGTTGATGTGAGCAGGGCACCCGGTGGTGGACACAAGCCGCCGGGTGTTCTTCTCGCTGCGGGTCGACCATATGCGGCGCTCCGGTGGGTCCGGAGCGCCTTTCGCCGTACCCGACTCCCATCCGGTTCCTCCTCCCCTTCGCGAGGGGAGGAGGAGAGCTACGCGAAGGTTTTCCGGAAAAGCACGGATCAGCGGAAACGCGCCTCGCCCGAGCCCTCGACGATCTCACCGAGCACCCAGGCGGGGAGGTTCCGCTCGCCGAGCAGCGCGAGGGCGGGCCCCACGGCCTCGGCGGGGACGACCGCGGCCATGCCCACGCCCAGGTTGAACGTCCGGTCCATGTCGGCCTGGGCCACCCCGCCGTGCCCCGCGAGCACCTCGAAGACGGCCGGCGGGGTCCACGACGAGCGGTCGAGCAGCGCGTCCAGCCCCGGAGGCAGCGAGCGGGACAGGTTGCCCGCGAGGCCGCCGCCCGTGATGTGGGCGTACGCGTGGACGTCGACCGCGCGGGCGAGCTCCAGGCAGTCGAGGGAGTAAATCCTGGTCGGCTCCAGAAGCTCCTCGCCCAGCGTCCGCCCCAGCTCGGGCAGCTCGGCCTCCAGCGAGAGCCCCGCCCGGTCGATGATGTGCCTGACCAGCGAGTATCCGTTGGAGTGCACGCCCGAGGACGCCAGCGCGAGGACCACGTCGCCCGCGCGGACCCTGTCGCGGCCGAGCATCCTGTCGGCCTCCACCACCCCGGTGGCGGCGCCCGCGAGGTCGTACTCGCCGGCCTCCATGGCGCCGGGGTGTTCGGCGGTCTCCCCGCCGACGAGGGCGCAGCCCGCGAGGCGGCAGCCCTCGGCGACGCCGCCCACGATCTCGGCGATCCGCTCGGGGACCACCTTGCCGCAGGCGATGTAGTCGGTCATGAAAAGCGGCTCGGCACCGCAGACCACCAGGTCGTCGACGACCATGCCGACCAGGTCGATCCCGATCGTGTCGTGCTTGTCCAGCCGCTGGGCCAGCATGACCTTGGTGCCGACACCGTCGGTCGACGTGGTGAGCAGCGGTCGTCTGTACGACAGCAGGGCCGAGGCGTCGAAGAGGCCGGCGAAGCCGCTGGCGTCGTCCACGACCTCCGGCCTGCGCGCCCGCGCGACCTTCGACTTCATCAGCTCGACGGCGCGCTCGCCCGCGTCGATGTCCACTCCGGCGGCCGCGTAGCTGGTCATGAACCCTCTCCTCGCGTGCCGGGCCCGCTCAACGCTTGGCCTCTAGCACGTACTTGCCCACGTTGTCCTGGTCGATCGGGATCGGATACCTACCGTCGAAGCAGGCGCGGCAGAGCCGGTCCTCGGGGATCGTGGTGGCCGCGGTCAGGCCCTCCAGCGAGATGTATCCGAGCGAGTCGGCGCCGAGCGAGGCGCGGATCTCCTCCACGCTGAGCGAACCGGCGATCAGCTCGGCCCGGGTGGCGAAGTCGATGCCGTAGAAGCAGGGCCAGCTGACCGGCGGGGAGGAGATCCGGACGTGCACCTCGGTGGCACCCGCCTCGCGCAGCATCTTCACGATCGCCCGCTGCGTGTTGCCCCGCACGATCGAGTCGTCCACGACCACCAGGCGCTTGCCCGCGACGACCTCCTTCAGCGGGTTGAGCTTCAGCCGGATGCCCAACTGCCGGATCGTCTGGGACGGCTGGATGAAGGTGCGGCCCACGTAGGAATTCTTGACCAGACCTTGACCGTAGGGGATCCCGCTCTCCTCGGCGTAGCCGACGGCGGCGGGGGTGCCCGACTCGGGCGTCGGGATGACCAGGTCGGCCTCGATCGGGTGCTCGCGGGCCAGCACGCGGCCGACCTCGACGCGCGTGGTCTGCACGCCGCGCCCGGCGATCGTGGTGTCGGGGCGGGCGAGGTAGACGTACTCGAACAGGCAGCCCTTGGGCTCGGCGAGCGCGAACCTGCGCGAGCGCACACCGCGCTCGTCGATGGTGATCAGCTCGCCCGGCTCGATCTCGCGGACGAACGTGGCGCCCACGATGTCCAGCGCCGCGGTCTCCGAGGCCACCACCCAGCCGCGCTCCAGGCGTCCCAGGACCAGCGGGCGGACGCCCTGCGGGTCACGGGCCGCGTAAAGGGTCTTCTCGTCCATGAAGACGAGCGAGTAGGCGCCCCTGACCTGCGGAAGCAGGTCGGCGGCCGCGTCGTCGATCGACCGGTCGCGGTCCTGGGCCAGGAGTGCGGCCAGCACCTCGGTGTCGGTCGTCGCCCGGGTGGAGCCGGGGGAGAGCCGCCTGGACAGCTCCGGGGTGTTGATCAGGTTGCCGTTGTGGGCGAGCGCGAGCCCGCCCGACTCGGTCGAGCTCAGCGTCGGCTGCGCGTTCTCCCAGACGCTCGATCCGGTGGTCGAGTAACGGCAGTGGCCGATCGCCAGATGGCCGCGGAGGGTCCCGAGCACGGACTCGTCGAAGACCTGGGCCACCAGGCCCATGTCCTTGTAGACGAGGATCCTGCTGCCCTCGCTGACCGCGATGCCCGCGGACTCCTGGCCGCGGTGCTGCAACGCGTACAGCCCGTAGTAGGTGAGTTTGGAGACTTCCTCCCCGGGGGCCCACACTCCGAAGACGCCACATGCGTCCTTCGGAGGCCGGTCGCGGGAGTCGAGGTCATGGCTCAGATGGCCGTCGCCCTTCAGCACATGCTTCATTCTAGGTCGGCTTCTTCCCTGCTCGCACCCAGGGTCCGTTCCGTGGCATGTCGCACCCTGACCGAACGATCATCGGTGTTTTGCCGTGTCAGCCTGTTTCGTCACCGGCCGACAGGGGAGTGTGAGATATCCGGCATGCCCGAGCGTCGGGAGACGAGACGTGACAACACCTGTGGACCCTGTGGACCCGAACCAGCCCGGCCCGCGACGAGTGCCGCGGGACAGGGGCTCCGACCAGGAAGGGGCCGGCGCGGAGGAAACGCGGGGCACCTCCGAGGAGGCGGCCGTCCCCGGCGAGCCCGAGCCCGAGCCCGAGCACGCGCCCGCCGCCCCGGAACCGGGCGCGTGGCCCGTCCCTCCCTCGAACGAACCGCCCACGTGGCGGGAGCCCGCCGCCCCGGCGAGCGGGTCCACCGGGTGGACCGAGCCTTCCGGTTCCGCCGAGCCTCCCGACAGGACGGCGTCGACCGGGTGGACGGAGATTCCCGGCAGGGCCGAGCCGCAGGGCGGGGTGCCCGGCGAGGGGGCCGTGTGGGGTTGGGGGGGGGGGGGGGGCCCCCCCCCCCCCCCCCCCCCCGGGGGCGGCGCCGGGGGGGGGGGCGGCCCCCCCCCCCCCCCCCCACGCCCCCCCCGCGCCGCCCCCCCGGCCGCCGCCCCAG
>NZ_JBEZEL010000029.1:0-44364 GCF_040648855.1 Streptosporangium sp. NPDC049078 | reverse complement strand
CCCGCGCGGGGGGGGGGGGGGGGGGCGGGCCCCGGGGGGGGGCCGGGCGGGGGGGGGGGGGCCGGGGGGGGGGGGGGGGGGGGGGGGGGGGGGCCCCCCCCCCCCCGAACCCCCCGACGCCGTCGGTTCCCGAGCCGTGGGAGGAGCCGGACCCGGAAACACCCGTGCCCGATCCCAACGAGCCGACCTGGAAACCGTCCTCCATTCCCACGGAGCCGCGGCTGCCGCCGCACCCGGACACGCCGACCGCGCCCGAGGTACCCCCGCCCGACCAGGGGAGCGGCCGGCACGTCACGCCGGGCTCCTCCGGGACCCCGGGAAGTCCCGGGGCGCAGGGAGCGCCGATCGGCCCGTCGCCCGAGGGGGCGCCCGAGAGGACACCCGAAGGAGCACGGGAGGGGACGGAGGGAGCCGGGGAGCCCGAGGGGCAGCCCTACACGGTGCCCGGCACCACGCCGTCCGCCTACCCCGGCTGGGAGAGCGCCTCGGAGACCTCCGGCGAGTCCGGCAGGCCCGAGACGCATCACCCCGAGGCCCCCGAGCCTCCTACCCCGCCCTCGCGCTACGAGCAGCCGAGATACGGGGAGGCGCAGCAGGCCGGGCAGCCCTACGGTGGTCCGGGAGTGCCGCCATCCGGGATCGACCCCTCCCAGCAGCCCCATGCCGGCACCCCGTATCCGGCGCCGCCGGGTGCGCCCGCCTATCCGTACCCCACGCCGTATCCGGCGTATCCGGACGAGGAGCGCCGGTCCAGCGGGAAGCTGGGCACCGCCGCGCTCGTGCTCGGGATCGTCGCGATCCTCTCGCTCGTCGTCTGCGGCTTCGGCGTACTGGTGGCGGTCGTCGGCCTGATCATCGGCATCGTCGCGCTCGCCAAGCGGTCGGCTCCCGGCAGGGCCTGGGTGGGAATCGTGCTGAGCCTGCTCACCCTGGTGATCGCGGCGGTGTTCCTGAGCTGGGTCTACAGCAAGGTCGGCGACTGCATGAACCTGCCTCCCGAGCTCCAGCGGCGCTGCATCGAGGACAGGTTCGGCGTCCAGGTGCGGCCCGCCCCGTAACGGCGGACGGCCGGACCGGGGGTTGTCGCAGGGGCGGACGGCCGGACCGGGGTTACCGCAGGGGCAGGTGGCCGGACAGGTCGGCGCGGGCGCCGCTCGCCGCGATCTTTCCCGCCGCCGTCGCCTCCGACCAGGTCAGGCCGCCGGTGGCGAGTTCCAGCCAGGTGCGCGCGTCGGTCTCCACCACGTTGGGCGGGGTGCCCCGGGTGTGTCGAGGCCCCTCCACGCACTGCACCGCCGCGTAGGGCGGGACCCGGACCTCGACGGTCCTGCCGGGGGCCGCCGTCGCGAGCTCGTCCAGCAGGTGCCGTACGGCGAAGCGGGTGATGTCCCGCTCCGGGCGGACCTCCCGGGCGAAGGCTCGCAGCACCACGCTCACGCAGGCGCCGAGCAGCGCCGCGAGCCCTCCCGGCCCGTCGTAGGGTGGTTCGTCGAGGGCGCTCAGCTGGGTGTCGAGAGCGGCGCGGACCTTGGCCGGGTCGGGTTTGTGAGGTGGCACGCCCTCCATGATGCCCGCCCGAGCCGCGCCTGCGGACGACGCGGACGACTCCGGACCCACTCGCGCCTTCCGGACGGTGTCGGAGCGGCCCGTACCGGCCACTCGTCCGGGGCGTGACGCTCACCTGAACAGCTCATTCGGACAGACGGTTCATTATCCCGGCAAACGTCGTTCACCTCAGGTTCGGTCGGCGCACGTAGCCTCCGGGCCGGAAGACCTCGCCCCTTTTTGGAGGACCCCGTGGCGAACACGTCACCGCGCCGACTGCTCCCCCTGCTCACGAGCCCGCACAAGGGGGGCCGCAGCGCGCTCACCTGCCGGTTCCGCTGCGGTGACCAGTGCGCCCACGATGTGGTGAACACCAGCGACAACACCTACTTCGGCGACGTGGTCGCCGAGGCGATGACCCGCAGGGGCATGCTGCGCGCCGGTGCCCTGGGCGCGGTCGTCGCCGGCGTCGGGCTCGGTACGGCGGCCCCCGCCCTCGCCGACCCGGACACGGATGTGAACGCGAAGACCCTCGGCGGAGGCCACGGTCCGGGCCACGGCCCCGGCCGGCAGGACGGCCTCCGCTTCACCGCCATCGCGCCGAACACCGACGACAAGGTGACGGTCCCCTCGGGCTACCTGTCGGCGGCCGTGGTGCGCTGGGGCGACCCGGTTCTGCCCGGCGCCCCCGCGTTCGACTTCGAGAGACAGACGGCCGCCGCGCAGGCCAAGCAGTTCGGCTACAACTGCGACTACGTCACCCTCTTCCCGATGGGGCAGCACCGGGGGCTGCTCTGGGTCAACCACGAGTACACCGACGAGAACCTCATGTTCCGCGGCTACACGGACGGCACCGCCGCGACGGAGGAGCAGATCAGGATCGCGCTGGCGGCGCACGGCGGTTCGGTGGTCGAGATCGAGCGGGTGAAGAACTCCGGCCAGTGGAAGCTGGTCACCAACGGCGCTCGCCGTTACAACCGCCGCATCACCGTGCAGACCCCGATGAAGTTCACCGGCCCGGCGGCCGGAAGCGCCCTGCTGAAGACCGCGGCCGACCCCCGGGGCACCACGCCGATCGGCATGCTGAACAACTGCGCGGGCGGCACCACGCCGTGGGGCACGGTGCTCAGCGGCGAGGAGAACTTCAACCAGTACTTCGTCAACGGCAACGGCGTGCCCGAGGCGCAGAAGCCGTACCTCGCCCGGTACGGGGTGAGCACCACCGCGGGCATCCCGAGCGGCAACCGCAGGTTCGACCGGGTCGAGGAGCGCTTCGACCTGGCCAAGCACCCGAACGAGATCAACCGCACCGGCTGGATCGTGGAGATCGACCCGTTCGACCCCGACTCCACCCCGATCAAGCGCACCGCCCTGGGCAGGATGGCCCACGAGGGCGCCACCACCTCCCTCGCCGCCGACGGCCGGGTGGTCGCCTACATGGGCGACGACTCCCGGTTCGAGTACGTCTACAAGTTCGTCTCCCGGCAGCGCTACATCCGGGGCTTCGACCGGCACAACCGGACCCTGCTGGACGACGGCACGCTGTACGTGGCGAGGTTCACCGGCGACAGCCCGGCCGCCGAGATCGACGGCACCGGCACGCTTCCCGCCGACGGGCGGTTCGACGGTTCGGGCGAGTGGATCCCGCTCGTCACCGGCAAGGTCTCGCACGTTCCCGGGATGACGGCCGAGGAGGTGCTCGTCCACACGCGTACGGCGGCCGACAAGGTCGGCGCGACGAAGATGGACCGTCCCGAGGACGTGGAGCGCAACCCCGTCACCGGCGGCGTCTACGTGGCCCTGACGAACAACACCAACCGGACCCCGGCCCAGGTGGACGAGGCGAACCCGCGTCCGGCCAACAAGCACGGCCACGTCCTGGAGATCGTCGAACGGCGCGACGACGCCGGGGCCACCACCTTCGCCTGGTCCCTGCCCCTGGTCTGCGGAGACCCGAACGACCCGGCGACCTACTTCGCGGGGTTCGACAAGACCAAGGTCTCGGCGATCTCCTGCCCCGACAACGTCGCCTTCGACGCGGACGGCAATCTCTGGATCGCCACCGACGGCAGCCAGCTCGGCGCCAACGACGGCCTGTTCGTCATGCCGGTCCGCGGTCCCGAGCGCGGCCACCTGAAGCAGTTCCTGAGCGTGCCGGTCGGCGCCGAGACCTGCGGCCCGCTGATCAGCGAGGACCAGCGCAGCGTCTTCGTCGCCGTACAGCACCCCGGTGAGACCAACGGCGCCACCCCTGAGGCCCCCAGCAGCCGCTGGCCCGACGGCGGCACCTCCCAGCCCCGCCCGTCGGTCGTGGTCGCCTGGCACGCGAAGGGCGACAAGATCGGCTCCTGACCAGGCCGCCGGCCCGCGCCCCTCGGGAGGGGCGCGGGCCGGTGCCGTTCCAGATGTGCGGTCTCGGTAGGCGGGAGCCTCCCTAGCCCACCGGTACGGCCGGACGCTCCTCGGCGGCCATGGGCGGGTTCGCGGTCCGGGAGGCCCGCAGGGAGAGCAGGCTGACCGGCACGCCCACCAGCACGATGGCCGCGGCGACGACCAGTGTGTACCGGTACGCGTCCAGGAAGGCGGTCAGCTGTCCCACGCCCTCGGCCAGGAGCGAGGACTGCCGCGCGTTGAGGATCGCCCCCAGGACCGTGATCCCGAGCAGGCCGAAGACCTCGCGCGAGACGTTCAGCACCCCCGAGGCGACTCCCGTCCTGCCGGCGGGCAGCGCGCCGAGGATCGCCGTGGTGAGCGGCACCAGCATGCCGCCGCCCAGCCCGTAGACCAGGAACCACGGCAGCAGGTCGCCGAACGACCCGTCCTCCCCGATGAACGAGATCCCGAACACCGACACGGCCATCAGCAGGAGCCCGGCCGCCACGGTCCGCGCGGTTCCCAGCGCCCTGTCCAGTCTCGGGGCGAGGGTGGCGGTGACGGCCATCACCAGCGCCATCGGCACGAACGCGGCCCCGGCCTCGATCGGCGAGAAGCCCAGCGCGTTCTGCAGGTACAGCGCGGTGAAGAAATAGATCCCGAACACCCCGAAGGACCACAGGCCCATCGACAGCGTGCCCCCGCTGAACACCCGCGACCGGAACAGCGACAGGTCGATCATCGGCTCCCGGCTCCTGAGTTCGATCGTCACGAAGGCCAGCGCCGACACGGCGGCGATCCCGAAGGCGCCCAGGATCTCCGGCGAGGCCCATCCGGCACCCGCGCCCTCGATGAGCGCGTACGTCAGCGCGAACAGCGTCAGGCTCGATGTCACCAGGCCCGGGACGTCGAGGCCGCGCCGTACGGTCTCCCGCGGGGCCGTCCTGATCGCCCAGAGAGCGAGGCCGAGCGTCACGGCCCCGATCGGCACGTTGATCAGGTAGATCCAGCCCCAGTGCCAGCGTTCGCTGATCAACCCGCCGGTCAGCGGGCCGAGGGCGAGGGCCAGCGCGCCGATCGCGCTCCACAGGCCGACCGCCGTGGCGCGTTCCCTGCCGTCGGGGAAGGTCGAGGTGAGCAGTGCCAGCGCCGTGGGGGTGAGGAGAGCCGCTCCCACACCCTGCACCGCCCTGGTGGCGATCAACACGCCGCCGTCGGTGGCCATCCCGGCTGCGAACGACGCCGCGGTGAACACGACGAGGCCGATCAGGAAGACGCGCCGCCGCCCGAAGACGTCGGCCAGGCGCCCGCCGACGAGCATCAGCCCGGCGAACACCAGGATGTAGCCGCTCACGATCCATTCCAGCCCGGAGATGCTCAGCCCGAGGTCACGCTGGATCGTCGGCAGCGCCACGTTCACCACGTTGTTGTCGAGATATGTCATGAAAGTGGCCAGTGAGATCGCTCCCAGCGCCCACCACCTGCGGGTGTCCGTCATTCCCCGTCCTCTACGTTGTACTTATACGTCGTACATGTACGGCGTACAGTGGAACCCGTACGGCGTATAGTTGTCAAGCGTGATGGGGAAACTGACCCGTGAAGCGGTCGTCGAGCAGGCGCTGGAGATCGGCGACGCCGAGGGACTGCCGGCGGTGACCATCCGGAGGCTCGCCCAGGAGCTGGGCGTCACCCCGATGGCGCTCTACTGGCACTTCAAGAACAAGGAGCAGCTGACCGTCGGCATGGCGGACCACCTGATCGAGGACTTCGTGATCGAGGGGGGCTACACGGGCCCGTGGCAGGAAGGGCTCCGCGAGCTCGTCGCGGGCCTGGTCAGGGTGCTCCGGCGCCACCCGTGCGCGGCGGACGTGCTGGACGCGGTGGACCACACGGAGGTGCCCACCTTCCTGGAGGTCTGGGACACGACCCTCGGTCTCGCCAAGCGCGGCGGGTTCTCCCCCGAGGAGAGCTGCATGATCTCCCAGTACCTGCTCAGCGGGGCGATCGCGCTGGCGGCGGGGCCGGGGCGGCATTCCCCTCCCGGGGTCTCCGAGCAGGAGGCGGCCGAGCGGATGCGCCTCAAGCGGCTCAGGCTCCAGTCGTTGCCGCCGGACGTCTACCCGCACATCGTGGAGATGGCCGTCCCCCTCTCCGAGGGCGGGGATCCCGATCTCTACGACACCTTCGGCGTCGACGTCCTCGTCTCCGGCATCGAGCTGCTTTCCGCCCGTTCAGGAGGGCGCTGACCTCGCGCGTCCCGTGCGGCGGGGACGGGCGAGGGCGGCCGTGAGGACACCGGTGAGCGCGACGGCGAACAGGACGGCGTAGGTCCGCTGGAAGCCGGTCATCAGGTGCTCGACGGCGACGGGGGAGAGGCGCGACAGCGTGCCCGCGTAGACCTGGCCGCGCAGCCCGGCACTGACCGAGCCGGTCAGGACGCTGAGCGTGAGGGCGACGCTCAGCACGATCCCGACGTTCATGATCATGAGTCGGAAGCCGTTCACCACGCCCAGGCTCCCCGCGGGCAGGGCGGACATGACCTGGGTCGTGTTGCCGGTCATGAAGGTGCCGCTGCCGCAGCCGCACAGGAACAGGCCCACCGCGATGATCCAGTACGGCGTGGCGGGGGCGGTGTTCAGCAGCAGGACGCCCAGCCCGGTCGCGCTCAGCAGGGCGCCGCCCACCGAGAGCGCGTACGGCCTGATGCGGCGGCCGAGGGCGCCGGTGATCGGGGAGGCGAGGGCCATGCCGATCGGGACGGGAAGCACGCCCAGGGCCGCGGTGACGGCGTCGAGGCCCCTGGCGGCCTGGAAGTAGAGGGCGACCAGCAGGATCAGCGCGGAGCGCGCCAGCGCGTTGCAGAAGGAGGCGAGGTTGGCGAAGGCGAGCACGCGCTCGCCGAACAGCCCCACGTCGAGTACGGGATGCGAGGCCCGGCGCTCCACCACGACCAGCGCCGGCACCAGTACCGCCGCGATCGCCGCGCCGACGATCACCACGGGGCTCGACAGGCCGCGCGATCCCGCCTCGGACAGCGCGATCAGGGCCGCGGAGAGGGCGGCGAACACGATCAGGTTGCCGAGCGCGTCCACCGGCCGGCGCGCCCCCCGCGAGACGTGGCGGAGCGTGAACGCGCCCCAGACGAGGGCGATCAGTCCCGCGGGCACGTTCATCCAGAAGACCCACTGCCAGCCCGCGGTGTCGGCGATGAGGCCGCCCAGGGTGGGACCGGCGAGCTGGGCGACCGAGAGGGTGCCGATGTAGACGCCCATGCCCTGGCTGAGCCGGTCGGGCGGGAAGGCGTCGGTGATGATCACGGTGCCGTTGGCGAGGATCATCGCGGCGCCGATCGCCTGCACGACGCGCATCGCGATCAGGAACCAGATTCCCGGCGAGAGCCCGGCCAGCAGTGATCCCACGGTGAACAGGACGAACCCCGCGAGGTAGATCTCCCGGCGCCCGAGCAGGTCGGCCACCCTGCCGAAGAACACCAGCGTCGCGGTGTTGACGAGCAGGAAGGCGAGCAGCACCCAGCCCGCGGAGAACGCGTCGGCGTGGAAGTGCCTGACCACGGTGGGAAGCGCCACGTTCAGGGTGCTGCCGGAGATGCCGATCAAGACCAGGCCGAGGCTGGTGACCGAGCAGACCCGCCATGCGTAGCGGAGCTTGGATGCGTATTCGGGGGATCCGGGTAGGTCTTGGGGGATTGCGACCATACCTACCAGTCTGCCGGACGTTGCACCTCGCCCCTCGGACCCTCAGCGGGCCCGTTTGCGCAGGCCCTCCATGTCGTGGATGATCACGCGGCGCCGGCCCGTCTCGATCAGCCCGCGATCGCGCAGGGAGCGCAGCGCCTTGCTGACCGCCTCGCGGGAGGCCCCGGTCCAGCCGGCGAGCTCGTCCTGGGAGAGCGGCAACGCCACCCGCACCCCGCCGTTGTCCGGCTCGCCGTACCGCTCGGCCAGCTCCACCAGCCGGGTGGCCACCCGGCCCGTGGTGTCGAACGCGCCGTACTCGATGCGCTTGCGGTCGGAGTCGCGCATCTTGCCGATCACCATCCGCATCAGCAGCACGGCGACCCTCCCGTGGTCGCGCAGGTACGAGGAGAAGTCGCGGACCGTGATCCCCTCCACGGGTTCGAGGGCGGTGACCGTGGCGGACCTGGGCAGCCCGTCGATCGCCGCGAACTCGCCGAGCAGCGCACCGGGTCCTCGTACCGCGAGGACCACCTCACTGCCGACCGCGGTGTGCGAGGAGACCTTGACGCGGCCGGAGGTGAGGACGAGCACCCAGTCGCTCTCGTCGCCCTCGGTGCACAGCGTGTCACCCCTGTCCCAGCGCCGGGGCCTCCCGGCGGCGTACAGGGCCTTCACCTCGTCCTCCGTGAGCAACGTGATGAATTCGCCCGGTTCGGGGGAAGAAATCATGACCACCTCCTGGCGACTTCGATTGTGTGCGCGCCGCTCTCGCGGCGAAAGGTACTTTTACCTGAGATCGGACAGTACGTAGGCATGGACGGGTTGCGCCCTTCCCTTGAGGCTGAGCGGGCCCAGCGATCGGGTCTCGGCCCGGGAGCCGATCAGGTCGAGGGTGCTCTGGCCGATCACGACGCTGCCCGGCTCGGCGATCCCCTCAAGCCGGGCGGCCACGTTGACGCAGTCGCCCATCGCGTTGAAACCGCGCAACTCGGGGCTGCCGATGTTTCCGACGAGCGCCTCACCGGTGTTGATCCCAATTCTGAAGCGAGGATATCCGGGCATTCCCTCCGCGATCTCCTCGGCGGCCCGCTGCATCGCGAGGCCCGCCCGCACCGCGGCGAGGGCGTGGTCCTCCTGCCGGGCCGGGGCGTTGAACAGCGCGAGCAGCGCGTCACCCACGAACTGCACGATCGTGCCGCCGTTGCCGAGCACGATGGGCACGGCCGCGGTGTGGTAGCGGTTCAGCATCTCGACGATCTCGCCGGGCGCCACCCGCTCGGAGAAGCTCGTGAAGCCCTTCAGGTCGGCGAAGAGCGCGGTGAGCTCCACCAGCTCGCCACCGAGCGCCGCGGTCTGGGGGTCGGCGAGCAGCGACTGGGCCACGTCCGGTGACATGTACTGCCGGAAGAGGGTCTCCAGCTCGCTGTAGAGCCGGGCGTTCTCCAGGGAGATGGACATCTGGCCGGCGAGCGTGGCGGCGAGCGCCTCGTCCTGCGGGGTCCTGCCGACCGGCACCTCGATCGCCCCGGCGAGCCTGCCCTTCACCATCAGCGGGTGGACGACCCTCCCCTCCAGCCGGATCGGCCGGTCCTCGGGGAAGTCCCGCCGGCCGTACTCCGTGGAGTTCACGGTGACCCGGCCGTTGTCGACCAGCTTGATCCGCACGTCCCCGTACGCCTGCCGGACGCGGTCGAGACCCTGGGCGAGCATCTCCTTCTCCGGCAGGCCCACCCGGGCCTGCCTGCCGATGTCGGCCAGCGCCGCGAGCCGGTCGCTCAGCTCCCGCTCGTTGGCGAGCGCCTCACCCGCCCGGTCGAGCACCGCCGCCTGCGACTCGGTGAGCCCGAACTTGCCCGCCAGCCGGTCCGCGATCGGGACCCTGCTCTCCTCCCCGCGCCGCAGGTGGCCGACGAGCTCCTCCAGGGCGGCCTCGTAGTCGGCCCTGATCCTGCGGACCGTCGCCGACAGCGCCACCGAGTCGAACAGCCCCGCGCTGGTGCCCTCCCGCCGGAACTGCAGGTAGGCGCTGTAGGCGACGAAGACGAACGCGGTGGTCAGCAGCGCGTGCCACAGCCACCACGACAGGTGCCAGTTGCGGTGGGACAACCCCGCGACCAGCGCCTCGGCGAGGAGCGCGTACGCGGTGACCAGGCTGATCAGCACGACCGCCGGGCGCCTGCGGTGCAGCTGGAACATCATCGCCGACGCCGCCGCGAACAGAGCCACCCCGGCCCACTCCAGCCCGCCCAGGCCCGTCCCCATGGGAGGCGAGCCGCTGAGCGGGGTGAGGTCCGGCACCAGGCAGGCCACTCCCCACCCGATGATCAGGGCGGCGAGTCCTCCGCGCAGCCACATCTGGTTTCTCAGCACGGCCTCGGCCGCCCGCCCGCCCAGGGGCAGCGCCGACGCGAACGCGAACACCGAGGCGACGAGAAGACCGACCGGATGGGAGAGGTCGAAGCCGTAGCTCGTGCCCTCCAGGATGATCCCCGGCGTGGTCAGCCCGTGCACCAGGAACGATCCCGCGCCACTCAGGAAGACCAGGGAGACCAGCAGCAGGCGGGCGTCCGAGCGCCGGGCCGACGCCTCGCCGACCATGAGCCCAAGGACCAGGTTGATCCCGGCGATGGTGATGATCAGCCAGAAATGACTGGGATTGTCCTGCAACACAATGTTCAGGTCGGGCTCGGCGAGCAGCAGCCAGAGCCCGAGCATCGGCAGCGCCAGGTGCAGTGCCCACACCACGGTGCGGATCGGCTGGGTCGCCGGTGGAAGGTACGGTTCCCGCCGGGCGCGGTTTTTCGCGTCTTCCGCGACCGCGTCTGCCGGGTTGATGGTCGGCACGGTGGCCTCCGCGTCTGGAGAACCCTGTCGGTTCCCTGTCTTTGTTCGTCCGCGCCCAGCGGGCGGGTTCCCCCGAACGGCCCGATTATCCCGTATGCGGCAGGTGTCGGCAGGCGAGTCGAACGGCAGGGTTTCGAGGCCTAAGCGTGATGTTTGGCGTGCCAACCCTTGGAACGCTTGAAACGTGTACTACGTGTACCTCTTCAATCACACCAGGCTCTGGTGTCGCAGAAAGGAAGCCCAGTGGCTATCAGGTTGCCGGGCGGACGCTCGCTCGCCGCCGTCACCGTTGGCGTGCTCGTAGGAACGCTGTTCACCGCGGGCGGCAGTGCCGTCGCCTCGTCGGCGGGCGCGGAGATTCACGCGTGCGTTCACAAGCAGACGCGCTACACCCGGATCGTCAACGCGACGGCCAAGTGCAGGACGACCGAGATCCGGATCAGGTGGGGGCAGCAGGGCGAGGCCCAGCAGCAGGGCATCGCCAGCGCCGGCCCGCAGGGCGAGCGCGGTCCGCAGGGCCTCAAGGGCGACGCCGGACCGCAGGGTCCGCAGGGTCCGCAGGGGCTGCGCGGTCTCCCCGGCAAGAACGGCGCCACCGGCCCGCAGGGCCCGAAGGGCGACGCCGGGGCCCAGGGCCCGAAGGGTGAGGACGGCAAGGACGGCGCCACCGGTCCGCAGGGCCCGAAGGGCGACGCCGGGGCCCAGGGCCCGAAGGGCGCCGACGGCAAGGACGGCCTTCCGGGCAAGAACGGTGTGGACGGTAAGCCCGGTCTCCCCGGCAAGGACGGCAAGGACGGCCGGAACGGCTACAACGGCAAGGACGGTAAGGACGGTCTCCCCGGCAAGCCCGGTGCGGACGGTAAGCCTGGTCTTCCCGGCAAGGACGGTGCCGACGGTAAGCCTGGTCTTCCCGGCAAGGACGGTGCGGACGGTAAGCCTGGTCTTCCCGGCAAGGACGGTGCCGACGGCAAGGACGGTGCCAAGGGCGCTCAGGGTCCGGCCGGTCCCGCGGGTCCCGCCGGTCCTGCCGGTCCCGCGGGTAAGGACGGCGCGGACGGCAAGGACGGTAAGGACGGCAAGGGCGCCGTCCCGACCATCACCACCGTCACCGACTCCTTCAGCTTCGGCGGTCAGGGCGGAAGCAAGACCGTGAGCTGCGGTTCCGGCAAGGTCGTCACGGGTGGCGGCTTCAACAGCAGCGGCAGCGGTTCGGGTCAGATCTACGCGAGCCTGCCCAGCGGCGGCGGCTGGACCGTGGCGGGCAAGAACACCAGCGGCACCGCCTACGCGCTCTGCATGAGCGCCTCCTGATCTCCGGCGGCACTCCACGGCAGTGAGAGATCCCGGACGGCTGTCAGGGCCTCTCACCTGCCGTGGAACGCGGACGGCCGCGCGATCCACCGTGTGACGCCACCGGTGGCGGTCACGGGAGGGGAATCCTCGTGCCCGGGCGCCGTCCTCGTGATCCGTCCGGTCGCCGGACCCGTTTTCACGGGAGCGCGACCCACGTGATCCGTCCGACCTGTTTTCGCGGGAACGCGAAGGGCGGGCGGCGCGATGCGGACTCACCGTCCTCATCACGCCGTCTCCCCGCGCCGACCGTGTGATCCATATAGATCGGTCGGGCCCCTCACCGTCACACGACGGTGAGGGGCCCGACCTCCCAAAAACCTCCGAGATCCCAGGGATCCCAGGGATCTCGTACGAGGATCAGCCGAAGATGCCCGGCAGGGTGGACGTGTGGGTCTCCCTGAGCTCGGCGACCGGGATCTCCAGGACGCCCTCCACCTTCAGCGCGTCGCCACCGGTGGTGCCCAGGCCGTAGCAGGGCACGTCGCGGGCCGCGCACAGCTGCGCGAAGGCGTCGAACGACTCCGGCGCGACGGTCACCAGCGCGCGGGCCGACGACTCGCTGAACAGGTCGACGAACGCGTCGTCGCCCGTCAAGGAGACCTCGCAGCCCACGCCCTGGGCGATGCACGCCTCGGCGAGGGCGATGGCGAGCCCGCCGTCCGACAGGTCGTGAGAACCGGTGAGCAACCCCTGTGAGGCGGCCTCCGTCAGGACGAGGGCGAGGTCGCGCTCCGACTCCAGCCGCGCCACGGGCGGCAGGCCGCCGAGGTGGCCGTGGGCCACGTGCGCCCACTCCGAGCCGCCGAACTCCTCCTCGGTCTCGCCGAGCAGGACGATCCTGTCGCCGTCGCCGGTGAAGCCGCTGCGAACCCGCGAGGCCACGTCGTCGATGACGCCCAGCACGCCGACGACCGGCGTCGGGTGGATCGGCACGGATCCCGTCTGGTTGTAGAACGAGACGTTGCCGCCGGTCACCGGGACGCCGAGGGTCTTGCAGGCGTCGGCGAGACCGCGCACGGCCTCGGAGAACTGCCACATGACCTCGGGGTCCTCGGGGGAGCCGAAGTTGAGGCAGTTCGTCACCGCGAGCGGCGTCGCGCCGGTCACGGCCACGTTCCGGTACGCCTCGGAGAGGGCGAGCTGTGCACCCGCGTACGGGTCGAGGCGGGTGTAGCGGCCGTTGCCGTCGGTGGCGAGCGCGATGCCCCTGGTCGTCTCCTCGGCGCCGGGCATCGCCTCGCTGATGCGCAACACGCCCGCGTCGGCGGGCTGGGCCAGCACGGTGTTGCCGCGGACGTACCGGTCGTACTGGGAGGTGACCCACTCCTTGGACGCGAGGTTCGGCGAGCCGAGGAGTTCGAGCAGCGCCGCGCGCAGGTCGGCAGGGCGGGCGAGACGGCCGGGGACGTCGCCGTTCAGCGCGACCTGGCCGGCGGGCTCGTGGAACGGCCGCTCGTAGACCGGGCCCTCGTCGGCCGCGGTGCCCGGCGGGATGTCGACGATGGTCTCGCCGTGCCAGGTCATCACGAGGCGGCTGGAGTCGGTGACCTCGCCGATCACGGTCGCGGGGATGTCCCACTTCGCGCAGATCGCCATGAAGGCATCGATGTCGTCGGGGGTGACGACCGCCATCATGCGCTCCTGCGACTCGCTCATCAGGATCTCCTCGGGCCGCAGCGAGGGATCGCGCAGCGGTACGAGGTCGAGCCTGACGTCCATGCCGCCGGTGCCCTTGGCCGCGAGCTCGGTGGTCGCGCAGGAGACGCCTGCGGCGCCGAGGTCCTGGATGCCGACGACCACGTCCGCCTGGTACAGCTCCAGGCAGCACTCGATCAGCAGCTTCTCCATGAAGGGGTCGCCGACCTGGACGCTGGGACGCTTGGCCTGCGACTCGTCCTCGAACGTGGCCGAGGCGAGCACGGACGCGCCGCCGATGCCGTCGGGGCCGGTGAGGGCGCCGAACAGGACGACCTTGTTGCCGGGCCCCGGTGCCACCGCGAGCTTGATCTGGTCCTTGCGCAGCAGGCCGACGCACAGGGCGTTGACCAGCGGGTTGCCGATGTAGCAGGGGTCGAAGACGACCTCGCCGCCGATGTTGGGCAGGCCCAGGCAGTTGCCGTAGTGGCTGATGCCCTCGACCACGCCGGGCAGCACCCGGCGGGTGTCGTGGGCGTCGGCCGCGCCGAAACGGAGCGCGTCCATCACCGCGATCGGCCGGGCGCCCATCGACATGATGTCGCGGACGATGCCGCCGACGCCGGTCGCCGCGCCCTGGTGAGGCTCGACATAGGACGGGTGGTTGTGCGACTCGATCTTGAAGGTGGCGGCCCAGCCGTCGCCGATGTCCACGACCCCGGCGTTCTCCCCCATCCCGACGAGCAGCGCCTCCGATTTGGGAGCCTTGGTGCCGAACTGGCGCAGGTGCACCTTGGACGACTTGTAGGAGCAGTGCTCGCTCCACATGACGCTGTAGATGGCGAGCTCGGAGCCGGTGGGCCGGCGGCCGAGGATCTGGCGGACCCGCTCGTACTCGTCGAGCTTCATGCCCAGCTCGGCGTACGGCTGGCGCTCGTCCGGGGTGTCCTCGGCCCGCTTGACGGTGTCGAGACTCATGCGTTCACCAGATTCTTCAGGATCGAGGAGAAGAAGCCGCGGCCGTCGACGCTCGGGGCGCCGGTGAGGTCCTCGACGGCGTGCTCGGGGTGCGGCATGAGCCCGACGATGTTTCCGGCCTCGTTGCGGATGCCCGCGATGTCGTTCAGGGAGCCGTTGGGGTTGCCGCCCGCGTACCTGAAGACGACCTGTCCGCCCGCCTCCAAGGCGCTCAGGGTCGCCTCGTCGGCGACGTAGCGGCCCTCGCCGTGCTTGATCGGCAGCACGATCTCCTGACCCTCGGTGAAGTCGGAGGTCCAGGGGGTGGCGGTGTTCTCGACCCGGATGCCCTGGTCGCGGCAGACGTAGTGCAGCCCGGCGTTGCGCATCAGCGCCCCGGGCAGCAGGTGGGCCTCGCAGAGGATCTGGAAGCCGTTGCAGGTGCCGAGCACCGGCAGCCCGGCCCTGGCGGCGGGGATCAGCTCCTCCATCAGCGGCGCGAACCTGGAGATGGCCCCGCAGCGCAGGTAGTCTCCGTAGGAGAATCCGCCGGGCAGGAAGACCGCGTCGACTCCCTTGAGGTCGGGGTCGGCGTGCCACAGCGGGACGGCCTCACCGCCCGCGTGGCGCACGGCGCGAGCCGCGTCCTGATCGTCGAGAGTTCCGGGAAAAGTGACCACGCCCACGCGGGCAGCACTCATCGTGTTCCTTTCAGCGCGGAGACCCTGCCTTCGGCTTCAGCCGTGGGGGAAGAAGTCAAGACAGCGTTCCCCTCCACAAACGAGCACCGCGCCGGCGTCTCACACACTCGGACGTCGGTCCGCGGCGGTGCTCCCAGGTTATCCGCTCCCGGTGGGCGCTCAGCCGCGGAGTGTCCGATCGCACAGCTCAGCGGGCGGTGGCCGGGTTCGTACGGCCTTCTACGATCTTGTACGGCCTCGGGTGCGCGGCCGGGCGGGCCTTCAGACGGCGGCGAGCATCCGGTCGCGGAGGTAGGCGGCGTCGTGGTCCCAGTCGAGGTGCTTGCACAGGTGCACGACGGTCCCGCGGCCGGGAGTGATGTCGAAGGAGATCTCGTCGACCACAGCCTGCATGATCAGCAGGCCCCTGCCGTTCTCGGCGTCGGTCGGCGGGTAGTGCTCGGGCACCCGGACGAGGCCCTGGCCCCGGTCGATGATGCGGACGTCGCAGCGGCCGTGGCCGATGGTGGTCTCGACCTCGTAGCGGGTGGCCGGACCTCCGTGTCTCACGGCGTTGGCGCACGCCTCGGTCACCGCCAGCAGGATGTCGGAGACGCAGTCTTCGGTGACGCCGAGCGAGCGCAGGGAGTCACCGAGCGCCCTGCGGACCATCGGTATACCGACGGCCTGTCGTGGCAGAGCCAGCGAGAACTCCATGTCCACCGGTTTCCTCCCGGGGTCAGACGTCACCTTGTGAAGGCTTCCCTGCAGAATCCGGGCTAACCGCAAAATAACCGTAATGTTATTGACTGGTGGTCAAGCCGTGGGATTGCTCAGCCCCTAAAGCCGGATATAACCGGATTTGTGCAGTCGATCTGCGTGGAGTGACGGCCTAGGACTCGACGGTGACGGTGTAGTCCTCGATCACCGTGTTGGCGAGGAGGGTCTCGGCCATTTTTCGGACGTCCGCAATTGCCGCCTCGTCGGCGGGCCCTTCGAGCTCCACCTCGAATCGCTTGCCCTGCCGTACCGCTGAGACACCCGCGAAGCCGAGCCGCGGCAGTGCACGGGCGATCGCCTGCCCCTGCGCGTCGAGAATCTCGGGCTTCAGCATGACGTCGACGATGACGCGCGCCACGGTGTTCCTCCTGGTTGAGACGGGGACGGTCCGGCGCCTCAAGAGTAACGGGCTCCGGCCGCGCTCCGGTGCGGGGGCCGGACCCAGGGATCCCGCGCGAGAGGTCACGGACGGTGAACGGTCGCGGATCTCGCGGATGAAGGGACCCGGCGGCGGGTGACACCCCTGGATCCCCGACGTGGCAGGCGATACGCCGGATCTCGCGTGGAGGTACGGGTGGGTGAAAGGGGACGCGCGGGGAACGGGGAGCATATGGACGTCGAGGCAGGTCTTGCGCACAGGTATGTGACCTCTGCCACGATGGCCACAAGCGCGGACGAACCACCACCAGAAGGGTCGAACGCGTCGCGAATCGGCCGGACGACGGTGGAGAACCCATCCAGACGGCCCCGAGCACACAGGAGTGGCACGTGACAGCCGACGCCTCTCGTGGTGCGGAAGCACCTCCGGAGCTCATCCAGCTGCTGACCCCCGAGGGAGAACGGGTCGAGCATCCCGACTACGACATAGATCTGACACCCGAGGAGATCCGCGGGCTCTACCGGGACCTGGTCCTGGTCCGCCGCGTCGACCTGGAGGCCGTCGCACTGCAACGCCAGGGCGAGCTGGGGCTCTGGGCCTCGTTGCTCGGGCAGGAGGCCGCGCAGATCGGCTCCGGCCGGGCGCTGACCGAGGCCGACATGGCCTTCCCGACCTACCGCGAGCACGGGGTGGCCTGGTGCAGGGGGGTCGACCCGGTCAACCTGCTCGGCCTGTTCCGCGGCGTCAACCACGGAGGCTGGGACCCCGCCGAGCACAACTTCCACCTCTACACCATCGTGATCGGCAGCCAGACCCTGCACGCGGTCGGCTACGCGATGGGCATCCAGCGCGACGGCGCCGAGGCCGCGAGCATCGTCTACTTCGGCGACGGCGCCACCTCCCAGGGGGACGTGAACGAGTCGTTCATCTGGGCGTCGGTGTTCAACGCGCCGGTGGTGTTCTTCTGCCAGAACAACCAGTGGGCGATCTCGGAACCGCTGGAGAAGCAGTCGCGCATCCCCCTGTACCGCAGGGCGAGCGGGTTCGGGTTCCCCGGCGTCCGTGTCGACGGCAACGACGTCCTCGCCTGCCTCGCCGTCACCCGCAAGGCGCTCGCCGACGCCAGGTCCGGGCAGGGGCCCATGCTCATCGAGGCCTTCACCTACCGGATGGGCGCCCACACCACCTCCGACGACCCGACCCGCTACCGGGTGGCCGCCGAACTGGAGGCGTGGAAGCTCAAGGACCCGATCGAGCGGGTCAGGGCCTACATGTTCAAGAACCAGCTCGCCGACCAGGAGTTCTTCGACGCGGTCGACGCCGAGGCCGACGAGCTGGGACGTGACGTCCGCAAACGCTGTCTCGAACTGCCCGACCCGGAACCGTCGGCCATCTTCGACCACGTCTACGCCGAGCGGCACTCCCTGATCGACGCCGAGCGTGCCGAGTTCGCCACCTACCTGGAGGGGTTCGAGGCATGAGCATTCTCACGATGGCCAAGGCGCTCAACGAGGGGATGCGCAAGGCCATGGAGGACGACCACAAGGTCCTCGTGATGGGGGAGGACGTGGGCAAGCTCGGCGGGGTGTTCCGGGTGACGGACGGCCTGCAGAAGGACTTCGGCGAGCAGCGGGTCATCGACACCCCCCTGGCCGAGTCGGGCATCGTCGGGACGGCCATCGGCCTGGCGCTGCGCGGCTACCGCCCGGTCTGCGAGATCCAGTTCGACGGGTTCGTCTTCCCCGCGGCCGACCAGATCATCACGCAGCTCGCCAAGATGCCGCTGCGCTCGCTGGGCAAGCTGAGGCTGCCGGTCGTCGTACGGATTCCGTGCGGCGGGGGCATCGGCGCGGTGGAGCACCACAGCGAGTCGCCCGAGGCATACTTCACCCACACCGCGGGCCTGCGCGTCGTGGCCTGCTCCAACCCGGCCGACGCCTACACCATGATCCAGCAGGCGATCCGCTGCGACGATCCGGTGATCTTCTTCGAGCCCAAGCGGCGCTACTGGGAGAAGGCCGAGGTGGACGTCGACTCCTCCGGCTGGCCGCCCTTCGACGAGGCCAGGGTGGCGCGGCCGGGGACGGACCTCACCCTGCTCGCGTACGGGCCGATGGTGAAGACCTGTCTGGAGGCCGCGAAGGCGGCCGAGGAGGACGGCCGCTCCCTGGAGGTCGTCGACCTGCGCTCGCTCAACCCGCTCGACATCGCGAAGGTCACCGAGTCGGTGCGCGCGACCGGGCGCTGCGTCGTGGTGCACGAGGCGCCCGTCTTCAACGGCTTCGGCGCCGAGGTCGCCGCCCGCGTCACCGAGGAGTGCTTCTACCACCTGGAGGCGCCGGTCCTGAGGGTCGGCGGACCCTCCACCCCCTACCCGCCCTCGCGGCTCGAGGACCACTACCTGCCCGACCTGGACCGGGTCCTGCACGCCGTCGACCGCGCGTTCGCGTTCTGAGGAGGGGCGGAGAGATGAAGGAGTTCAAGCTCCCCGACGTGGGGGAGGGCCTCACCGAGGCGGAGATCGTCCGCTGGCACGTGAAGGCCGGGGAACCGGTCAAGGTCAACCAGATCATCGTGGAGATCGAGACCGCCAAGGCCGTCGTCGAGCTTCCCTGCCCGTTCGAGGGCGTGGTGGCCGCGCTGATGGCGGACGAGGGCGAGGTGGTGGACGTCGGCAGGCCGATCATCTCGGTGGACGACGGTACGGGCGCCTCTCCGGCCCCCGCCCAGGCCCCCGCTCAGGCCACGGCCCCTGACGGGGCGGCGGTGCGGACGGAGGCCCTCGCCGACGACATGGTGCCGACCCCGCCGGCCGAGGTCCGGCAGCCGGTGCTGGTGGGGTACGGCGTGAAGCCGGGCGCGGCCAAGCGTCGTCCCCGCAAACCGGTCTCGCCCGGCACGTCCCCCGCGGTGGGGGCGACGCGGCCCGGTGAGGGTACGGCGGGTGCGTCCACGGGGACGGCGTCCACGACGAGGGCCGCCGAGCCGGCGCCGTCCGGTGTGAACGGTCCGGCTCGTCCCGGTGTGAACGGTCCTGCCTCGTCCGGTGTGAACGGTCCTGGTCCGGCCGGTCCCGGGGTGGCCGGTCCCGGCGCGGGTCCGGCCTCGTCACCGGGGAAGATCGCGGTTCTGGCGAAACCCCCGGTGCGGAAGCTCGCCAGGGACCTGGGGGTCGACCTGGCCTCCCTGGTGGGGACGGGCCCGCACGGCTCGATCACCAGGGGTGACGTCCAGGCCGCCCTCGACGCCGCCCCCACCTCCGGGGACGCCGTCGAGACCGGGCTCCCTCCCGGGAACGACGTCAGGGCACGAGTACCGGCCGCGACCTGGGAGGGCGAGGACGAGGAGCGAATCCCGATCAAGGGGGTGCGGAAGGCGACCGCGCAGGCGATGGTGTCCTCCGCGTTCACCGCGCCACACGTGACGGAGTTCCTCCAGGTGGACATGACGGCGACCATGGACGCGGTCCGGCGCCTTCGCGGGCTGCCCGACTTCGCCGAGGTCAAGGTCTCCCCGCTGCTCATGGTCGCGAAGGCGGTGCTCGTCGCCGCCCGTCGTCACCCGATGATCAACTCTGCCTGGGACGAGGACCGCCAGGAGATCGTGGTCAAGCACCGCGTCAACCTGGGCATCGCCGCGGCCACCCCGCGCGGCCTGCTCGTTCCCAACGTCAAGGACGCCCACCGCCTGTCGCTGCCCGACCTGGCCGCCGCCCTCGGAGCCCTCGCCGAGACCGCGAGGGCGGGCCGTACCCAGCCCGCCGACATGGCGGGGGGGACGATCACGATCACGAACGTGGGTGTCTTCGGGGTGGACGCGGGCACCCCGATCCTCAACCCGGGGGAGTCGGCGATCCTGGCCTTCGGGCAGGTGAGGGAGATGCCGTGGGTGGTGGACGGGCAGGTCGTGCCGCGCAGGGTCTGCACGCTCGCCCTCTCGTTCGACCACCGGGTGGTGGACGGGCAACTCGGCTCGCTCTTCCTGCGCGACGTCGGCGCCATGCTTGAGGACCCTCTCCGCATGCTCGCCTGGGCCTGACCCCGTGACCCCGTGACGTCGTGACTCGGCGACGTCGTGACCCCGTGACGTGGTCTCCCCCTCCTCCCACGGAGGGGGAGACCACGTGCGCGTCCTCTCCCGCCGCGGTGAGAACTCCCTCCCGCGCCCGAGAGCGCGGATTTCCCGCGGCCGCGAGCGTCTCTTCCCCGCGCGGGTAAGGGTTCTTTCCCGCCTGTCAGGAGGGATGGGGTCCTTCCCATATGTCCGTGAGGGCGCCTTTCCCTTCGTGCCCGTCGGGAAAGTGGGGTGGGAGAGAGGGGCGATATACCCCCGGTGCTCGCCTTCCCTTTCCCGGCTTCACAAGTCGATTACCTCGGTGGGAAAACGAGGGGGCGCCTCGGGAGGGTCCGTACCGAACAGCCGGGACGCGGTACGAGCCGTCACCCGGCCGGTAATGGGAAACCCCTTTTTTCTCCTGCGGATCGATCTTTAAGGTGCGCGTCCCCGGCTCCGGCGGGGCGGCGGAGCGATGCCGGGAAGCCGAGGCGGTCTTTACTCGCGATCCGTTTGCGGCCTTTACGAATCGCTTGGCGAAACATCTTGAATGCGTGATAAATGTGACGGTTTGTCCGGGTATGAGAGTTAGTGTCGTGATTGGTAAGCGCGACAAGCTCAATGCGAAGGGGGAAGCCATGTCTTTCAAGCAGCTCTTCCCGGCCGGCCGTTATCTGGACTGGGGAGGCGGCTGGGGGTGCTGCCGTCGCCGCCGCCGCTGTGGATGCCGCTGCGGCGGAGGGTGCGGTGGCGGATGGTGGTGGTGAGCCGGATCCGGTGCTAGCGGAAACAAATGAGAGCCGGCGGGTCAACCGTCGGCTCTCATTCTCAGAGTCGCTCTCGCCCCACGGAGCGAGGGCCACCGTACGCCGTCCTCCGGTGGCACCCACGGTCTCCATCCGCAGGACCTTCCGGGAGTTCTGGCCGTACACCCGCGGCCTCCGTCATCTGCTCGTAGCCGGTGGCGTACTCGCCGTCGTCGCGGCCGTCTGCGAGGTCGCCGCGATCGGCCTGTTCGGGTACATCACGGACGAGGTGCTCAGCAGACAGAACCTGGGGGCCTTCTGGCTCCCCGCCGCCGCCTGGCTCGGCCTCGCGGCCGTCGCGGGTCTGGTCTCCTTCCTGGGGGCCTACCTCACCGCCCTGGGCGGCGAACGCTTCCTGCTGAGGTTGCGCGACAGGGTGTTCGAGCACATCCAGACGCTCACGCCCGACTTCTTCGACAACCGCCGCCTGGGGGACCTGATGGCGAGGCTCACCGACGACATCGAGGCGATCGAGGAGCTCGTCGGCTCCGGCCTGGTCAAACTCTTCACCACGCTCGTCAGCGTCGTCTTCTTCGCCGGTGCCGCCTTCTACATCAGGTGGGACCTGGCGCTGCTGACGTTCCTGCTGGTCCCGGCCTTCCTGCTGGTCGCCAAGGGTTTCGCGAGCAGGTTCAGGATCGTGTCGGCGCGCGAGCGGCTCAGCAACGGGATCATGAACAGCGTCATCGAGGAGGGCCTGTCCAACCAGTCGCTCGTCCAGGCGTACAACCGCCAGGGCGCCGAGGCCGAGCGGCTGCACTCCGAGGGACACACCTGGATGCGGGCGAACGTGGCGCAGGCGTGGCTCTCCTCCCTGTACGGACCCGTCGTCCAGGTCATCGAGACCGCCTGCCTCGTCATCATCCTCGGGTTCGGCGCCTGGGAGATCTCCTCGGAGCGCCTCACCATCGGTGGCCTCCTGGCCTTCGCCGCCTACCTCGCCTACCTCTACCCGGCGGTGCAGAGCCTGGGGCAGATCGCCCTCACCGTCTCCGAGGCGGCGGCGGGCTCCGACCGTGTCATCGAGATCCTGGCGACCCGGCCGACCGTCGTCGATCGCGACGACGCCGTTCACCTGGGGCGCGGACGGGGCCGCATCGAGTTCCAGGAAGTCGGCTTCACCTATCCGAACAGGAGAAGACCCACGCTGCGGGACCTGTCCTTCACCGTCGAACCCGGAGAACTGGTCGTGTGCACCGGGCCGAGCGGCGTGGGCAAGTCCACGCTCGCGAAGCTGCTGCTGCGCTTCCACGACCCCACCGCGGGACGCGTCCTCCTCGACGGGGTGGACCTCCGGGACCTGTCGCGCGAGTCGCTGCGTGACAACATCACCATCCTGCAGCAGGAGAGCCTGCTCTTCTCGGGGACCGTACGCGAGAACATCGCCTACGGAAGTCCCGGCGCCGACCTGGACGCCGTCGTGCGGGCCGCCGTGCTGGCGGACGTCCACGACTTCGTCACCACGCTCCCCCTCGGGTACGACACTCCGATCGGGCAGCGCGGCCGGTTGGTGTCGGGCGGGCAGCGCCAGCGGATCGCCATCGCGAGGGCGATCCTGCGCGACGCTCCCGTCCTCGTCCTCGACGAGCCGATGACGGGCCTCGACGCGCCCACGGCGGCGCGGATCATGGAACCGCTCAAGAGGCTCATGGCCGGGCGCACGACCATCCTGATCACCCACGACCTCAGGTTCATCCCCGAGGCGGCCCACAAGATCGTGCTCGAAGCCGTGCCGAGACGCTCCGGCCGGATAAGGATCAAGTCCGCCGGACGCCGTCGAGGGTCCACATCGCGTCCCGCGTGATATCGGCTCCCGTGCCGTGGGGGCGCCGCCGCGTCCCGGCGCGTCTGGCCGTACGCTGGCCGGGCGCTCAGGGCACCTGGGATACCCGAGGGAAGGGAAGATCATGTTCCGGCATGTCGTGCTGTTCACCTGGACGGAAGAGGCCACCGAGGAGCAGAGGGCCAGGGTCGCCACGGAGCTCGCCAAGCTGCCCGGAGCCATCACCGAGATCCGCTCCTACACCATCGGCTCCGACGCGGGCGTGAACCCCGGCAACCACGAGTTCGCCGTCGTCGCGGACTTCGACAGCGCCGACGACTTCCTCGTCTACCGCGACCACCCGCTGCACCAGGCCGTGGTCGTCGAGCACATCAAGCCGATCGTGGCCTCGCGGGCGGCGGTGCAGTTCGAGGTCTAGAACGACACGGCCGGCACGGCCGAAAAAGGCCCCCGGAGGTCCTAGACCTCCGGCGGGTGGTTCTCGCGGTGCATCAGGCGGTCCTCGGACGTGTGCCCGCGCTTGGGGGACATCACGATGCTCAGCACGATCCCGACAGCCCCGACGATCATGAAGATCAGGCCGATCACGTCGATGTGCACCGCCTCGCCGAGGACGTCGGGATCGATGGCGAAGCGGAGGATGGCGCCGAGCGTGAGAAAGAAGATACTGACCCCGACACCCATGAGTTCCTCCGGGTAAAGGCTGTACGCCAGGCAAAGAGAGAGTCCGGGATTGGTCATACCCTTTCCGGTGTGATCACACCACCGAGAAGGACCTTGTCTGCGGCGGTGGGTCCCGACGAGCCCAGCCACACCGGCACCCCGAGGGCCTCGGCCACCGCCGCGGGCCAGTCGTCGATCCCGTCGGCGTAGCGCGGCCCGGCCCCCGTCAGCGGTTCCAGAAGCCGTTCCGTCAGCCGGGCCTGCCCGTCGAGGTCGCCCGTCACGCCCACGGGAAGCTCGCCGATGTCGTACGAGACGCACATCCGCGACACCGGCGCGTCCAGGTGGGTGAGCGCGAGGGCGTCTGCCCCGCCGCAGACCGCGAGCGCGTAGCGGTGGGCCACCGCGTCGAAGTGGCCGGCGCGGAAGGGGCCCTGCCAGGGGCCGGTCCCGTTGTGGGCCTCGGGCAGCGCGAGGTCCGCGTCCTCGGTGACGAGCGGTCCCGGGCCGTGCCGCGGGGTGTAGGTCCGCAGCACGCCCAGCCGCGTGGCGGGCACCCCGTCGAGCAGTTCCAGCGCGTTGGCGAAGGTCGTCGTGCTCCAGGTGGTGTACGGATGGAAGCCGTGCCACTCGTCGAGCAGCACACCCTGCGCCCCCTCGAAGACCACGGGCCGCCTGCGCAGCAGCGCCGCCGTGAACGAGGAGCCGACCAGGATCACCCGCTCGGCGAACGCCCGGTAGGCGTCCACGCAGTCCGCCACGGGCGGCCCGCTCCCGCCGAGGGCGTCGCGGAGCGCGCGCAGCTTGCGGGTGAGCCGGACAGGTTCCTCGCAGTCGCCCGCGACCGGCGCGAGATCGGGGTGCTCCAGGGCGTAGGCCATCGTCTCCCCGACGCCCATCCCGCACGACCCGTGCCGGTCCTCACCGCGCGCCAGCTCCCTGGCCCGCCCCGCCGCCACGTGGTACGGCGTGGCGAGCAGGGCGTCCCGGTCCACGGTGAGCAGGCGGAACGGGTCGGGAACGCCCAGCGCCTCCAGATGGGCCGCCTCCCCGGCCAGCGAGAGCGGATCCACGACCATGAACCTGGACAGGTGGGTCGGCACTCCTCTGAACGTGCCCGACCCGAACTGCGCGAACGTGTGGTGTCTCCCGTCGGGCAGGACGACGTTGTGCCCCGCCTGCGCGCCCCCGTTGAACCTGACGACCGCCTGGACGGGCTCGCGGGCGCAGAGCCAGTCGACGACGGTGCCCTTCCCCGCGTCGCCGTACCCGAGGTCGGTCACGATCACGTGCTCACGCATACGGCCACCCGTTCACCCTCGTCTCCTCTTCCTCTTCCTCTGTTTCTCTTCCGGTTCTCTTCCGGATTTCTCTCCCGGACGAGCCGTTCTCCGGCCGGTCTCTTCAGCCGGAAGCCCCTGCCGGTCCCTCTGTCGGAGCCGTCGGTATCTTTCGCCGGAGGGACCTCGAAGGTTCGCGTCGGCGGGGGGCGCCAGGACGGTCTCCTCCGTCGAGGCCTGTCGAGGCCCCTCCCCGGCGGGTTTCGTCCCGCCGGGGAGGAACCGTCTCCCTTCGTGGTGGCACTCCCCGCCGCTTTCGCGGTGGCCGCCGCACGGCGGGGAGGTTCTCAGAGCCGCATCACGCCGCTGTCGCCGCCCAGGTCGAGCCCGTCGGACACCACGAGGGCGCCCCGGTCGAGCTTGGCGAGGGCCTTGCCCACGGCGCTTCCGGCGTTCGAGCCGATCTCGTCGAGGTCGTCCAGCCCTTCTCGCAGGTCGATGGCGTCCTCGCCGAGGCCGACGGTGAGCGCGATGGTCTCGCAGACCGCGTCCAGGTCGTCCAGCTCCAGCACGTTCTGGCCGAGCAGTTCGCGCCAGGCGGCGAGCACCCGGCCGTCCCCGGCGTAACTCGATCCGGCGGGGAGGATGTAGTAGACGTCGTAGATCCTGGTCAGCTCGGCGACGAGGTCCTTGGTCGGGATGTCGCGCTGGAGCCGCTCGCCGACCACCTTCTCGACCTCGCGCCGCTTGACCTGCGGATAGGGCAGCTCGTCGCCGATGATGAACAGGTAACCCCGGCGGCCACGCTTCTCGAAACAGTCGATCGAGGTGTGCCTGGCCATGAAGTACATCGCCAGCTCGTACGACTCGGACATCTGGCCGCCGCCCCCGCCTTCGAGCAGGATCTTGCCCAGGTGCTCGTCCATCCGGTTGTCGGACTCGAACTGGCCCACCTGAAGGGGAGCGCGGTCGCAGGTGGCGTCGCCGATCGCGCCGAAGAGGATCTGCGGGTCGGTGGCGTACCCCTTGCGGAGCAGCAGTCCGAGCAGGTCGGGCAGCTTGGTCTGGAGGGTGCGGGGCACCCCGCGCATCGAGCCGGTCACGTCGAACAGGACGGCCACGGCGAGGGAGTTGGGGTGCTCGGCGGAGTCGCGGCTCTCGCGGAGCGCGACCTTGTGCGGGTCGAGGTCGGGGTGAGCGGAGCGGGCGCCGCTGTCGCTGTAGGCGAAGGCGCTCGAACCCTTGGCCGCGCGGTAGCTCGCGGCGGCGGAGTAGACGTCGGTGGACCAGATTCCGCTTCCCACGGGGGATCTCCTCGGATCAGGTGGAACGTTCTATGAGGTCGTTCCTGAGGTCGTCAAGGTCGTTTCGAAGGTCGTTCTGGGAGTCGAGGGTTTCGAGGGTCGAAGGGGCGAGGGTTTCGAGAGGCGGAGATTTCGAGGGTCAGAGATGGAGCGGCCGGTATTTCCTCGGCCCGTACAGGTCGTCGAGCAGCTCGTCGAGCTCTCCCAGGAGCCGCCAGGCGTCGTTCGGCGGGCTGAGCAGGCTGCCCCGGACGAAGTGCCTGACCGGGGTGGGGACGTGGTCGCCCATGAGGGCGGCCACACAGCGGGTGGCGAGGTGGATGTCGGTGGCCGGGGTCGCGGGCTTCCTGTCCAGGACCCAGGGCGGATAGTCGTCGCGGTGTCTGGCCACCAGGGCGGTGATCGGGGTGCCGAGCGGGACCGACTGGCTCCAGTCGACGAGCACCAGGCCGTGGTCGAGCGGGTGGACGAGGACGTGGTGCCCGAACACCGCCCCGTGCACGACCCCCGCCCGGTGAGCCGCGCCGACGGCCACCAGCAGCCGCCGCCAGATCCACGCCGCGTCCCGCACGTCCAGCACCGGCCGGCGCCGCCGGACCTCCTCCAGGCTCAGGAACCCGTCCGGCACCCGGCTGATCACGTTGGCCTGCCGCTCGACCCCGTCGGAACGGTGCCGGAACGACTCCACCAGACGAGGCACGTACGGCAGGAGCAACGGGTCGCCGTCGTGCGCGATCGTCCTCAGCGACTCCGCCTCACGGCGTATGAGGTCGTTGTCCGCGTGGCTGCGCGGGAGCTTGAGCAGCGTGTCGGTGCCGCTCTCGTAGAGCACGGCCGACGCGCCCCGCCGGAAGACGCCCCCGATCCGGTAGGTGCCCCGCCTGGTGGTGATCACCACCTCCTTGGCTCGCTCAGAAGCCCGCTCCGAGGCTCCCTCGCGGGCCGCCCACAGCTCCGCCAGCCGGGTGAACGCCACGGCGGCCTCCGCTCCCGGCGCGAGGTCGGGGTGGAGCAGCCTCGCGAGCCTCCGGTACGCCCGGTGGGGGGAGTCCCCGCCGAACAGGTCCTCGGGCGTGTGAGCGGCGGTCACCAGCGCGATCGCCTCGGCCGTGGTCATCGGATCTGCTCCTCCCTGGCCGGTCGCAACAGGGCGGGGTGCAGGAGCCGGGCGTCACCGGCCCGATAGAGCTTGGCGCGCGGCCCGCCCCTGGCCCCGCCGCTCTCGGTGGTCTCGCCCGTGCTCTCCACGAAGCCGGGAACCGACAGGATCTTGCGGTGGAAGTTGCCCGCGTGCAGCTGCACCCCCCAGACCGTCTCGTAGACGCCGCGCAGCTCGGAGATCGTGAACCTCTCACCGGCGAACGCGGTGGCGAGCGGGGTGTACTCCAGCTTGCCGCGGGCCCGCTCCAGCCCGTGCGCCAGGATGCGGTCGTGGTCGAACGCGAGCTCAGGAAGCTTGTCGACCGGGTGCCAGGAGGCGTCGGCCGCGTCCGAGCCCGCCCGGGGATCGGGCAGGTCGGGGGCGAAGGCGAGGTAGGAGATCGACACGACCCTCATCCGCGGGTCACGCTCGGGAGCCCCGTAGCTGGCGAGCTGCTCGATGTGGATTCGGCCCAACGGCCCAGACCGGTCGGACAGCCCCGTCTCCTCGGCCAGCTCCCGCGCCGCGGCCTGTGGCAGGTCCTCTCCCGGCCGGATGAACCCCCCGGGCAGCGCCCACAGCCCCGCATGGGGTTGCTCGGCCCGCCTGATCAGCAGAACGCGCAACCCGCCCCCGCGAATGGTGAGCGCCACCACGTCGACCGTCACCGCGACCGCCGGGTATGCCCGAGGGTCATAGCCGGCGAGGAACTCCGATTCATCCATCCCATGTCCTTCTCAAGTTGAGACAAACTCAGTATGAGAATAACAGAGGGCCGCTGTCAAGAACTTCGCGGTGATCCGTCCTGGCGGAGAAGCGGAAAACGGACGAGGGACCGGCCCCGGGAGAGCGGGGCCGGTCCCTCGTCGTGCCTGCCGCGGGAGCAGGTGATCATGCGGCCTGAACCGACGGGGATCAGGCCGGTGTCAGGCCGGGATGAGGCGGGTCAGAAGGCCTCTTCCGGCAGTTCCATCAGGTCCTGGTCCGTGGCGTCGAGCGTGCGGCGCTCGGCGGCGATGCGGGGCAGGACGGTCTGCGCGAAGAACGAGGCCGCGGAGACCTTGCCGCTGTAGAAGGCGTGGTCGCTCCTCTCGGCGGTCGAGCCGAGCGCGGCCAGGGCCACCTCGGCCTGGCGCAGCAGCAGCCAGCCGATCACCAGGTCGCCCAGGGCGAGCAGGAACCGGGTGGTGTTGAGACCGACCTTGTAGACCTCCTGCGGGGTCTCCAGCGAGCCGATCGCCCAGCCCGCCATCGTGTCGGCCATCGCCTTGACCTCGTCGGCGGCCTCGTCCAGGAGCTTGCGCCCCTCCTTCAGCCGCCCGTTGCCCGCCTCGGAGGCGGCGAAGGCCTTCACGTCGGCGTACAGCGAGCCGAGGGCGGCCCCCTGGTTGCGCAGGACCTTGCGGAAGAACAGGTCCAGGCCCTGGATCGCGGTGGTGCCCTCGTAGAGGGAGTCGATCTTCGCGTCCCTGATGTACTGCTCGATCGGGTAGTCCTGCAGGTAGCCGGACCCGCCCAGGGTCTGCAGCGAGCGGGCGAGCAGCTCGTACGAGCGCTCGGAGCCGACGCCCTTGACCAGCGGGAGCAGCAGGTCGTTCATCGCCTCGGCGTGCTCGTTCCTGCGGCCCTCGTGCTCGGCGAGCAGCACGTCGTCCTGGTAGGTGGCGGTGAACATGACCAGGGCGCGCATGCCCTCGGCGTACGACTTCTGGAGCATCAGCTCCCGGCGTACGTCCGGGTGATGGGTGATCGTCACGCGGGGGGCCGACTTGTCGGCCATCTGGGTGAGGTCGGCGCCCTGCACCCGCTGCCTGGCGTATTCGAGGGCGTTGAGGTAGCCGGTGGAGAGCGTGGCGATCGCCTTCGAGCCGACCATCATCCGGGCGTGCTCGATGATCATGAACATCTGCTTGATGCCCTCGTGTACCTCGCCGATGAGCGTGCCCACGGCCGGGTGCTCGCCGCCGAAGGTGAGCTCGCAGGTCGTGGAGACCTTGAGGCCCATCTTCTTCTCGACGTTGGTGACGTACACGCCGTTGCGCTCGCCGAGCTCGCCGGTCTCCAGGTCCACGTGGTACTTCGAGACCAGGAACATCGACAGGCCCTTGGTGCCGACGCCGTGCCCCTCGGGACGGGCGAGCACGAGGTGGAAGATGTTGTCGGACAGGTCGTGCTCGGCGCTGGTGATGAAGCGCTTCACGCCCTCGATGTGCCAGGTGCCGTCGTCCTGACGCACGGCCTTCGCGCGGCCGGCGCCCACGTCGGAGCCGGCGTCCGGCTCGGTGAGGACCATGGTGGCGCCCCACTGCTTCTCGATGGCGAGCTCGGCGTAGCGCTTCTGCTCCTCGGTGCCGATCACGTGGAGCACGTGGGCGAAGGCCGGGCCGCTGGAGTACATCCAGATGGCCGGGTTGGAGCCGAGGACCATCTCGGCCAGCGCCCAGCTCACGCTGCTGGGCAGACCGGGGCCGCCGAGCTCGGCGGGGAGACTGAGGTTGGTCCAGCCGGCGTCACGGTAGGCGGCGAAGGACTTCTTGAAGCCCTCCGGCATCGTCACCGTCCCGGTGGCGGGGTCGAACACCGGCGGGGTGCGGTCGCCCTCCTCGAAGGAGTCGGCGAGCACGCCCGTGGCGAGGCGGTTGACCTCGTCGAGCAGGCTCCGCACGACATCCTCGTCCAGATCGGCGTAAAGACCGCTGCCCAGGATGTCCCGGCGTCCGAAGACCTCGAAGAGGTTGAACTCCAGGTCACGGACATTGCTCTTGTAGTGGCCCATGGGGTCTGCTCCTTGAAACCGGGGGATCCGGAACTTTCCATACTCGTCAGTAACGTTACCGGTAATGCTACCCGCGGGTAACCCCTAGAAAACACCCCTGACTGGGACGTTCATCACGCCTCCGTACTGCTGGAACGGTGCCCGGGTGACGCCGATCGACGGGGAGGGGAGGGCTCTTCTAGGCTCTTCCCATGGACGAGCAGTGGCGGGCCGACCTCGGGATGTGGGGCATTCCCGCGGAGATCGCGGCGAGGGCGCCGGCCGATCCCTGGGGCCACTCTCCCGCGAGGTTCGCCGAACGCACCGACCTCGCCCTCGCGGCCCCCGAGGGACCCACCCTGGCGCGGATCGCCGAGGCGCTCCCACCCGGCGGGAGCGTGCTGGACGTCGGCGCGGGGACCGGGGCCGCCTCCCTGCCGCTGGGCCGGGACCTCGGGCGGCTGATCGCTGTCGACACCTCGGAGGCGATGCTCGCCGAGCTGGCCGTCAGGGCCGAGGCGCTCGGCGTTCCCACCCTCGTCGTCAACGGCCGCTGGCCCGACGTGGCGGCGCGGACACCGGTGGCGGACGTCGCGGTCTGTGCCCACGTCGTCTACAACGTGCCCGGACTGGCGGGATTCCTTGCAGAACTCACTCGCCACGCCCGCGCCCGGGTCGTCCTGGAGCTCACCGGCCGGCACCCGATGAGCTGGCTCAACCCCCTCTGGCAGCACTTCCACGGCATCACCCGCCCCAGCGGGCCCACGGCCCACGACGTGATCGCCATCGCGGAGGGCCTCGGCCACGAGGTTCGCCACGAGCGGCGCGTGGCCCCGCTGCCCCGCTTCACCCGCCTGGAAGACCTCGCCGAGAGCGCCTGCCGCAGGCTCTGCCTCGGACGGGAGCGGGCGGACGAGGTCATCGCGGCGGTGGTCGAGCTGGACATGTGGCCGGTGCCCCGCGACCAGTGGTTCACAATCTGGTGGGAATCAAAGTGAGGCTCTGCTACGTTCCACTGTCACAACGCTCAAAAGGAGCGTTTCCGGACGAGACGCGCCGTACCCGGTAGGCAAAGACGACGCTCCTGATCAAGGGGGAGTTGTCATGGCCTGGATCTTCATCGTGGTCGCCGGTCTCTTCGAAGTCGCGATGGCGTACTCACTCAAGTTGAGCAACGGATTCTCCGTGCCACTGCCGAGCATCGGCTTCCTGGTCTTCGGCGCGTTCAGCTTCGGTCTGCTCGCCCTGGGCCTGAAGACCCTGGAGGTCGGTACGGCCTACGCCGTCTGGACGGGCATCGGAGCCGTCGGCACCGCCACACTCGGCATCGTCGCCCTCGGCGAGGACGCGTCGGCCCTCAAAATCGCCTCGGTCCTGCTCATCGTCGCGGGCGTCGTCGGGCTCAACCTCGCCGCCGGCGGCCACTGACCGCGCACCCGGACGTCCCGGCGGGCTGTACGCGTACATCCGGCGTCACGATCCGCACGTTCGGCAACCCGATCCGCGCGCTCGGCGACCGGACCGGTACGTCCGGTCATTCGACCGGCGAGAACCGAGAGGCGTACATCCGGTGACGTGACCCGTGCACCCGGCGACGTGACCGGCGAGAACCGAAACGCGTGGGTTCGACGGCGTGACCCGCCGGAACCGAACCGGGCTATCCGGAAACCTGCTTGACGGCTTTGGTGGTGTCGGGTTGGGTGGAGCGATGATTGACGTTCACTGCGTGACCTTCGACTGCGCCCAGCCGTACGAGCTGGCGACCTTCTGGCGCGACGCCACCGGTGGAAAGCTTCACCCGGATACGGAGAAGAACGACGACGAGGTCCTTCTCCAGGGAGGCAAGATCGACCTGCTGTTCATCAAGGTCCCCGAGGACAAGGCGGTCAAGAACCGCGTCCACCTGGACCTCACCGGCTCCGCGGGCACCACCCGTGACGAGGAGGTCGAGCGCCTGGCCGGACTCGGCGCCACGGTCTCCGAGGACCACCGCGACCCCGAAGGCGGCGGCTGGGTCACGATGCTCGACCCCGAGGGCAACGAGTTCTGCGTCTGCCGCGCCGAGCACGAGAGGGTCTAGCGTCCCCGGACGCCCTTGGCCCGGTCACGCGGGAAGGCCCGGCCGGGCCGCGAGACCGGGCGACACGCACGCCCCGGCCGCTCGCCGTGGCCCCTGAACACCCATCGGAGCCTGAACGTCCACCGGAGATCTTGAGCACTCGTCGGGACCTTGAACGCCCGCCCGGGAGCCGGACGGTCACCCGGGAGCCGGACAGCCGGGTCGTGGGGTTCAGCGGCCACCGGGGAGCGAGGTCTGGCCGCGTCCCTTGAGCGTGAGGGCGACGATCGCCGTGATCAGATAGACCACGACACCACCCTGGAGCGCGTCCAGCGCCGCCCCGAACACGCCCTCGCCGTCGAAGACGAGTTGCACCGGATACATCAGGATCGCGGAGCCGAGTGCGGGATAGAGGGAGAACTTCCAGGGATGGCGCAACGCCCAGAGCCGGGCCTGCCGGGTGACCCGGTCGCCGACGTCGGGCTTGCTGACCGAGCCGATGGCCGCGATGAGCGAGAACAGGCCGATACCGACCACCATCGCCCACGTAAGATCCAGATCCCCGGCGAAGAGCAGGTCCATCCCCAGGCTGGCCGCCGCCACCGCACCGCCGGTCACCGCCGCGGCCTTCCAGGGAGCACCGCGCAGCGCCGCTCCGGCGAGGGACATCTCGTCACGTTGAGTCAGTTCGTCGTTCATGCCTCCAGGGTGCCCCTCGCCTCCCCTTGCTCACATCGGGGAGCAACCCTGAATTGTCCCCCGAGACGACGCATCGGAGGAGGCCGTCCGCACCGCTGGTGGGAGAGCGTGGGAGGTCAACGGTTCCGGGTAGGTTGGCCGTCATGCCGGTGGAATTCCGTATCGCCCGTGCCGAGGACGTCCCGCTCATCGTGGCCATGCTCGCCGACGACGCCGTCGCGGCCGCGCGCCAGGGAGCCTTCGGCGACGAGCACCGCGCCGCCTTCGAGGCCATCGACGCCGACCCCGGCAACGAGCTGATCGTCGCGGAACTGGACGGCGAGGTGGTGGGCACCATGCAGCTCACCTACATTCCCGGCATCTCCCGTCGTGGCGCGCTCCGGATGCAGATCGAGGCGGTGCGGATCGCCTCCGGCCTGCGAGGGCGAGGGCTGGGACGCACGATGATGGAGTGGGCACTCGACCGAGCCAGGACCAGGGGATGCGCCATGGTCCAGCTGACCACGGACAAGTCCCGCAAGGACGCTCACCGCTTCTATGACTCCCTCGGCTTCGTCGCGTCCCACGAGGGGTACAAGATCGCGCTGACCTGATCAGCCGGTGGATCGCCACAGGATGACGCTGACCTGGCCGTCGAGGTGTTCGTGACGATCGGCCACGAGTGCAGGGCCGCCGGTCATTCCGTGGTGGTGCAGGGGGCGAGTTCGACCAGGTTGTCGTGGTAGACGGCGCCCCGGCCCATGTCGGCGTCGCGGGCGGCCACCACGGCGTTCGCCGTCGCGCCCCCAGGGCTGAGCTTGCGCCAGTGGCCCTTGGTGGACGCGACCACGCCGGGACGTACCCTCTCGGTGATCTCGACCACGGCCTCGAACTCGCCCTCGTCGTTGAACACCCGCGCCCGCTGCCCCTCGCTCAGCCCTCTCCGCGAGGCGTCCTCGGGGTTGACCAGGACGCGCGGGCCCTTCGAGCGCCTCAGCAGCTCGGGGTTGTTGCCGAAGGTGGTGTTGAGGAAGGTGTGGGAGGCGGGCGTGATGAGCGCGAGCGGGTACGGCCCCGACGCGGCCGAGGCCGTGTGCGGGGGGACGTAGGCCGGTCCCGAGCCGAACTCCATCCGGCCGGAGGGCGTCGGGAAACCGTCGGTGAACGGCACGAACGGCTGGGGGACGTTGAGGCGGACCCAGCCCTCCTTGCGCAGCCGGTCGAGGGTGATCCCATCCAAGGACGGGTGCCCCGAGGTGAGCAGCTCCTCGGCCAGCTCCAGGTCGGAGTCGTACAGGGACGGCTCGGTGAGCCCCATGTGCCGTGCCAGGCGGCGGAACGTCTCGGTGGTGGACAGGCACTCGCCGGGCGGCTCGACGGCGGGTTCGTTCCACATCAGGTACATGTGCCCGTACCCCGCGTGCAGGTCGGCGTGCTCGATCTGCATGGTGGCGGGAAGGACGATGTCGGCGTAGTCGACGGTGTCGGTCGGGAACTGCTCCATCACGACGGTGAACAGGTCCTCGCGCAGCAGCCGCTCGCGGATCCGGTTCTGGCCGGAGGTGGAGCCCATCGGGTTGGCCGCGTACACCCACAGGCACTTGACCGACTCGTCCAGCTCGTCGGCGAGCCGCGTCATCGTGAGCGTTCGGACAGGCCCGGGGAGCAGGTCGTCGCGGGTGTCGATGTTCAGGTGGACGTGCCCGCTGGTGGAGTACACGATCCCGCCGCCCGGGTGGCGCCAGTCGCCCGTCACACCGGGGATGGAGGCGATCGTACGCATCGCGGTGCCGCCGCCCGCGTGCCGCTGCATGCCCATGGTGGCCCGGATGCCGGTGGGCCGCGTACGCGCCAGACGCGTCCCCAAAGCCCGGATGTCGGCCTCGGGCAGCCCGGTGATCTCCGCCACACGCGCCGGAGGGTGGCGCAGGATCTCCTCGCGGAGGTTCTCCCAGCCGTTCGTGTGGTTCTCCAGGTAGTCGCGATCCTCGGCACCCTCGGCGAGGACGACGTTCATCAGCCCCAGGGCGAGGGCGGCGTCGGTGCCGGGCCGGATCGGCAGGTGCTCGTCGGCCTGCTCGGCGGTGCGGGTGCGGATCGGGTCGATCGCCACCACGTGCGCCCCGGCCGCGCGGGCGTCCTGGATGAACTTCCACAGGTGGTGCCCGGTCGTCAGCGTGTTCGTCCCCCACAGCAGGATGAGCCTGGACAGCGCGAACGTCTCCGGATCCATGCCGCCCGGCGTGCCGTAGACCTGCTGCAGCCCGTGGTTTCCGGCCGAGGCGCAGATGTTCAGGAAGTGCCTCGACGCGCCGAGGACGTTCCAGAACCGCCTCCCGGCGATCCCCTCAGAACCCTGGACGTATCCCAGCGTTCCGGTGCCCACATAGGGCCAGATCGCCTCGCCGCCGTGCTCGTCGACGATGCCGCGCAGCCGTACGGAGATCTCCTCCAGGGCCTCGTCCCAGCTGATCCGCTGGAATCGGCCGGACCCCTTGGGGCCGACCCGCCGCATCGGGTGCAGGATGCGGTCGGCCGCCCCGGTGTGCTCCAGGTAGCGGTTCACCTTCACACAGAGCGCGCCACGGGTGTAGGGATGGTCCGGGTTGCCGCGCATCTTGACGGCACTGCCGTCCTGGACGGTCACCACCCAGGAACAGGTGTCCGGGCAGTCCAGCGGGCACGCCCCCAGCACTCGCAATTCGCCTGACGACATGTCCCGACTGTAGCCGCGCTCTCCGCGCGGGGTGCACGCGCGTTCCCCTCCGCTCCCCGCTCCCCGCTCCCCGCGTCCCGAGTTCCGCGGTCCGCCCGGCCCTCCATATCCCGTCGTTTCCCGTGTCCGGCACCCCGCACCCTCGTGGCCGTACGCCACGCGGCCCCCGTGCTACCTGAGGAGGCCGCCGTGGTCGTGGTCGTGGTCGTGGCCGGATTCCAGGCCGCCCGCGCCGGTGCCCGGCCTGCCGGGGACGACGGCCCCCTTGCCGGGCACCCCGGGCACTCCGGAGCCCTTGGAACCCCTGGAACCCGGGGAATCACCGGCGTTCGGCGGGCTGTTGGGAGCGTGGGGGAGGTCGTCGGCGTACCCGTAGGTGAACGCCGCCGCCGCGATCGCGCCGCTGTTCACCAACAGGGCCCTGTCGTTGATGTTGGCGATGGTGTCGCACGCCTGGTGGTAGCACTTGTCGTACGCGACCCCGGCGGTGCCGCCGAACTTCTTGGCCTCCTCGGTGCTCTTGAGGCCCTCCGCGCCGGTGAACAGCCCGCCGGCGGGGATGCCGATCCCGATGAAGGGGCCGTAGTCGGATCGGCCGCTGAAGTCGGCGTCCTGGTACGGCTCGCCCACCGCCTCGAAGTACGCCTGGAGGAGCTTCTCGATCTGGCCGGAGCCGGGAGGAGGGGTCGCGCTGATCACGTTGCCCGACGAGTCGCCGTCGTAGATCCCGAAAACGTGGTTCGGTGAGGCGATCATGTCGAAGTTCAGGTAGAGCTTGACCTTCGCCCGCTCCGCGGGGGGCAGGGCGGACACGTAGTACTTCGACCCGAGCAGGCCCAGTTCCTCGGCGCCCCAGAAGGCGAAGCGCAGCCTGTTCTTCGTCCGCAGCGACTTCGCCGCCAGCGCCGTCTCCAGGACGCCGGCGGTGCCCGAGCCGTTGTCGTTGATGCCGGGGCCCATCATGACGCTGTCCAGGTGGGCGCCGAGCATGACGACCCTGTCGGGGTCACCCCAGGTGCTCTCGGCGATGAGGTTGCGTGTCCTGCGGTCGGGGGCGATCTCGGTCCGCACGACGAGCGCCGCCGTCGTTCCCCGGGCGGCCAGTTGCTCACCGGTCGCGAAGTCGGCGCTGACGACCGGGATGCGCACGGTGGAGGTGTTGATCGAGCCGCCGAACAGGCCCTTGTGGGTGTCGGCTCCCTCGGCCCGGCCGTCGTTGAAGATGATCACGCCGGACGCGCCGGCGGCCTCGGCCCGCTCCGCCTTGGCCTGGAAGCTGCAGGTGCCGCGCTGGATCAGCGCGATGTTGCCCCGGACGAATCTGGAGAAGTCGCTCGCCTCGCACCCCGAGGTGGATTCATGCCCCTTCTTCGGCGGCAGGACCAGGTCGACCGCCTGAACCGGGGCCGTCACCTCCCCCGAACCGGAGTACGTCATGGTCCTGAAGTCGGTCCCGGGCACGTACCTCTTGGCCAGGGGCCGTGTCCGCTTGAGCACGGGTGTCGCGACCTCGCGGAAGAAGGAGATCTTGAACTCCTGCGAGGTGAGCTTGTATCCGGCCTCGCGGAGCCTGTCCGCGACGTAGGCGAGCGAGGCGGCGTAGCCGGGTGTGGCCGCCGCCCGGTTGCCGCCGTTGGCGTCGGCGATGCTCTGGAGCCTCTCCAGGTGCCCCCTGAGGGCGGCGAGTTTGATCGACGCCCCGAACGCCTTCGCCTCCGGCGGCAGAGGGCTCCCGGCCGGCGGCGCGGAGTCGCCGCCCCCGGAAACAGGTGCCGCGCCGGCCGGGATGACGGCCCCGGCGGCCCTCTCGGAGTCGTCGCCTCCCGCGAGGGGTGCGGAGCCCTTCGTGACGGGTGTCACGTCTCCCGCGAGGGATGCCGCGTCGGCCACGACGGGTCCCGAGCCTCCCGTGACGGCTGCGGATGTGACGGGTCCCGGGCCTCCCGCGACGGGTGCCGCGTCGGCCGGGGCGGGGGTCGCGGCCGACACCTCGGCGGACACGGTGGCCAGGGACAGGACCGAGACCGCGGTGATCGCGGTCATCAACTTCCTGGGGACGACGGAAGGGGCTTCCCGCCCCTCGGACGCGACTCGGCGGGACGCGAGCGGGTGACGGAACATGGTGTTCAGCCTTCCAGCCCTTCACCCATCGAATTGATTGTTCTCGCAGGTAGAACGGTCAATTCTCCATCTGCGACAGGTACGCTGTGTTCGCCCGGTCCTTCTCGTCGAGGCTGGGACTCCCCGCGAACCAGGCGTCCAGGATCTCCCCGAGCAGCGGGGCGGAGATCAACCGGAGGCTGATCGCCAGCACGTTGGCGTCGTTCCAGCGACGTGCCCCGTCCGCCGTGGCCGCGTCCGCGCACAGCGCGGCCCGTACGCCGGGCACCTTGTTCGCCGCGATCGACGCGCCCGTCCCGGTCCAGCAGCACACGATCGCCTGATCGGCCACCCCCGAGGCCACATCTGCGGCGGCACGCGCGCAGCACCACGCCCAGTCGGCCCGCTCGTCGGCCAGGGCGCCGTGAGGTATCACCATGTGGCCTCGTTTTTCGATTTCGGAGACCAAGATGGAGGCCACACCATCAAGACTGTCAGAGGCGACCGAGATGCGCATGACTCTGATTGTGAACACTCAACGAGAAGATCGGTGACGCACCTGTAATGCGGAACATGCAGAATCGCAGGCGGTGACGGAAATCAAGGAACTGGACGAAACGGCGTCCGTCGACGGTACACGGCCGCCGGCAGACGACGATCTCGCCGTGCACGTCGTCGAGCCGCTGCTCCCGCAGCGGATCCGCCGTCCCTCCGACCTGCTGCGGTTCCTGGCGACCCTGCTCGTGCTCACGGCCGTGGTCCTGCTCGCCCTCGTCGCCAAGAAGACCCTGAACGGCCTGGAGGGCGACGTCGCCGACGGCACCAGCCGGGCACCGTTCCTGCTCAGCGGTCTGGCCGGGGTGCTGAGCGCGTCGGCGATGCTCGGCGTGCCCGTCGCCTTCGCCATCGAGAGAGTGCTGCACCGCGACGGACTCAGGGTGGCCGAGGGGCTCTTCGCGGCGATCGCCGCGATGGTGTTCTCCTTCGCGCTCGGCGAGTGGATCCTCAAGGCCGGTCCCGAGGACCTGCGGGTCCTGCTGACCGGCGGGCGGGCCGGGGTCGAGCCGATCAACACCCTGCTCACCCCGATCATCGCCTACGTCACCGCGGTGCGGATATCCCGCCGCCCCACCTGGCGGGCGGCCCTGTGGAGCGCGGTCGCGCTCAACGCCGTCGCCCTGTTCGCGGGGCTCGCCGCGACGATCCTCGGCATCGTCGTCTCCATCCTGATCGGGCTGGCCGTCGGCTACGCCACCCTGTACGGCGTGGGCAGCCCCAACACCCGCCCCCCGGGCAGCACGGTCGTCGCGGCGCTCCGCAAGCTGGGTTTCGTCCCCGTCAAGGCCCGCAGGCTCGACGACGACCACCAGAGCAGCCGCCGCTACGCCGTCGACCTCAGGGACGGCAGCCGTCTCGACGTCACCGTCCTCGACCGTGACCGCCAGGTCGCCGGTGTGCTCTACCGCCTCTGGCGGCGCATGCGCCTCAACACCGAGACCCGCCGCAAGGCCATCCGCTCGCTCCGCGCCGAGCTGGAGCGCGAGGCCCTCATGGCGTACGCCGCGCAGGCGGCCGGAGCGAGCACCCCCAGGCTCGTCGCCACCAGCGAGATCGGCAGCGAGGCCGCACTGCTCGCCTACGAGCACGTTCCCACCCGCGCGCTCGACGACATCCCCGACAACGAGATCGACGACAACCTGCTCGCCCAGATCTGGGAGCAGGTCCTGCTGCTGCAGGTCCAGCGGCTCGCCCACCGGCGACTGACCGGCGACAGCATCCACGTCGACGGCGACGGCCGGGTCGTCCTGATGGACGCCCGAAGCGGCGAGATCGCCGCCGGTGACCTGCTGCTCCGTCTCGACGTCGCCCAGCTGCTCACCTACCTCAGCCTGCGCGTCGGCGCCCAGCGGGCGGTCGCCGCCGCCGCGGCCGTGGCCGGGTCCGGCGTGCTCGCCGACGCGCTCCCCCTGCTCCAGCGGATCGCGCTGACCCGCGAGACCAGGGCCGCGCTCACCAGGAACAAGGAGCTGCTCACCGAGATCCGCGACCGGATCGTCGAGCTCAAGCCGAAGGTCGAGGCCGAGGAGGTGCGCCTGGAGCGCTTCCGTCCCCGGACCCTGATCACCATCATCGGCACCGCGTTCGCCGCGTACTTCCTGGTCTACTACCTGACCCAGATCAACCTCAACATGATCACGTCGGCGAAGTGGAGCTGGACCGGAGTGGCGCTCGCCGCGGCGATGCTGAGCTACGTCGCCGCCGCCCTCATGCTGAGGGGGTTCGTCCCGGAGAAGCTGCCCCTCGGCCGTACCGTTCTCGCCCAGTTCGCCGGGTCGTTCGTCAAGCTCGTCGCGCCCGCCGCGGTGAGCGGGGTCGCGGTCAACACCCGCTACCTGCAAAAACGGGGTATCCCTCCGGGGCAGGCGGTGGCCAGCGTAGGGGCCTCCCAGCTCATCGGGCTCGCCTTCCACGTCGGCCTGCTGCTGCTTTTCGCCTACGTCACCGGTTCCAACACCGCCTCGTCGTTCACCCCGTCGCGCACGCTCGTGATCACGCTGCTCGCCGTGGCCGTACTGACCCTGGTCGTGTTGAGCGTCCCGCGCCTGCGCCGCCTGATCACCGCACGGCTCCGCTCACTGTTCTCCGGCGTCGTCCCGCGTCTGCTCGACATCCTCCAGTCACCTCAGAAGATCATCGAGGGCTTCGGCGGCACCCTGATGCTCACCCTGTCCTTCGTGATGTGCCTGGACGCCTGTGTCCGCGCCTTCGGGGGTTCCATCAACTTCGCCGCCGTCGCCATCGTCTTCCTCGCGGGCAACGCCATCGGCTCGGCCGCCCCGACTCCCGGCGGGCTCGGAGCCGTCGAGTTCTCCCTCACGGCCGGCCTCACCCTGGCGGGTGTGCCGCGCGAGGTGGCGGCCCCGGCCGTGCTGCTGTTCCGGTTGCTCACCTTCTGGCTGCCGGTCCTGCCCGGCTGGGCCTCGTTCACGTACCTGCAGCGAAACGAGGCGCTCTGACCTCGGCGTTCGTCCTGGGCTTTCCGCTTTCGAGAACGGTTCCGACAGGCGGAGGCCGCCGGTCACCTGGGCCGGCGGCCTCCTCGGAAACGCGCGGACGGGCGGGACGGGTCAGACCTCGCTGGACCTGGCCCAGATGTTGATGCCCGCGTCGACCGCGTCCTTGTCGATCGTCTCCAGCTCCCTGTCGTCGAACGACAGGTTCTCCACCGCGGAGAGGCTGTTCTCCAGCTGCTCGACGCTGCTCGCGCCGATCAGCACCGAGGTGACGCGCCTGTCGCGCAGCGCCCACGCCAACGCCATCTGCGCCAGCGACTGACCGCGCCGGTTCGCGATCTCGTTCAGGATGCGGATGTGCCGCATCGTCTCGTCGGTGAGCATCTCCGGGGTGAGGAAGCGCCCCTGCGAGGCCCGCGACCCCTCGGGGATCCCGTTCAGGTAGCGGTCGGTCAGCATGCCCTGCGCCAGCGGCGAGAACGCGATGCAGCCCACGCCCTCCTCCTCCAGGACGTCGAGCAGCCCGCCCTCGATCCACCGGTTCAACATCGAGTACGAGGGCTGGTGGATCAGTAGCGGCGTGCCCATCTCCCGCAGGATCCGTGCCGCCTCCTTGGTGTGCTCGGGCGAGTAGGACGAGATGCCCGCGTACAGCGCCTTGCCCGACCGGACCGCGTGGTCCAGCGCGCCCATCGTCTCCTCGAGCGGGGTGTCCGGGTCGAACCGGTGGCTGTAGAAGATGTCGACGTAGTCGATCCCCATCCGCTCCAGCGACCGGTCCAGGCTGGACAGCAGATACTTGCGCGAACCCCACTCGCCGTACGGGCCCGGCCACATGTCGTAGCCCGCCTTGGTGGAGATGACCAGCTCGTCCCGGTACGGGGCGAAGTCCTCGCGGAAGTGCCGCCCGAAGTTGGTCTCCGCGCTCCCGGGCGGCGGGCCGTAGTTGTTGGCAAGATCGAAGTGGGTCACCCCCAGGTCGAAGGCCCTCCTGAGGATGTCCCGCTGGACCTCGAAGGACTTGTCGTCGCCGAAGTTGTGCCAGAGCCCCAGGGAGACGGCGGGCAGCTTGAGCCCGCTCTTGCCGACCCTGTTGTACGGCTGACGGTCGTCGTACCTGTCGTTCGCCGCGATGTACGTCACTGGGCCACCTTTGCCGTGTCGAGGATCCAGGAGAGGGTGAAGGCCTCCTCGCGCCAGGAGTCGTACCTGCCGCTGCGGCCGCCGTGTCCGGCGCCCATCTCCGTCTTGAGCAGGAACGGCCCGCCACGCGCCACCTCGCGGAGCCTCGCGACCCACTTGGCGGGCTCGTGGTAGAAGACCCGGGTGTCGTTGAGGCTGGTGATCGCAAGGATCGGCGGATACACCCGGCCGTCCACGTTCTCGTAGGGCGTGTACGACTTCATGTACGCGTACACCTCGGGGTCGTGCAGCGGGTCGCCCCACTCGTCCCACTCGATCACGGTCAGCGGCAGCGACGGGTCGAGAATCGTGTTCAGCGCGTCCACGAACGGCACCTCCGCCACCACGCCCGCGAAGGTCTCCGGTGCGAGGTTGGCGACCGCGCCCATCAGCAGCCCACCCGCGGAGCCACCCCTCGCGATGATCGCGCTCGACCAGCCGGAGGCGGAGAGGTGCTCGGCGGCGGCGACGAAGTCGGTGAACGTGTTCTTCTTCTGCTGGAACTTACCGTTCTCGTACCAGTGGCGGCCCATCTCACCGCCGCCCCTCACGTGCGCGACGGCGAAGACGAAGCCCCGGTCGAGCAGGCTGAGCCTCGCGACGGAGAACGAGGGGTCGATCGAGATCTCGTAGCTTCCGTAGCCGTACAGCACGGTGGGAGCGGGCCGCTCCGTACCCTTTTTGACCACGATCGAGATCGGCACGCGGGTGCCGTCCGAGGCGGTCGCCCACTCGCGGAACTGCTCGTAGTCGGCCGGGTCGTAACCGCCCAGCACCACCTTCTGCTTGAGCAGGACCAGCTCGCCCGCGCCCAGGTCGTAGTCGTAGACCGACGGCGGGGTGATCATGCTGGTGTAGCCGAGCCGCAGCCGTCCCGTGACGAACTCCGGGTTGCCGGAAGGGGCGACGTCGTAGATCGGCTCGGGGAAGGGGATCTCGTACGCCTCCCCGCCGCGGGGCAGGATGCGGATGCCGGTGAGGCCGTCCCTGCGGAAGTGCACGACGGTGTGGCCCTCGAAGGCGTCGACGTCGAGCAGCCGGGTGTCGGCGCGGTGCTCGATGAGCGGCGTCCAGTCGCCGGGGGCGTCGAGGGGCGCGGTGGCCAGCTCGAAGTTCTCCGCGTTCCGGTTGTGCAGGACCAGGAAGTGGTCGCCCGCGTGGTCGACGCCGTACTCGACACCGGTCTCCCGGGGCCTGACGACGCGGAACTCACCGGAGGGGTTGTCGGCCTCCAGGATGCGCACCTCGCTGGTGATCTTGCTTCCGGCGGAGAGGACCAGGTAGCGCTCGCTGCGGCTGAGCCCGATGCCGACCCAGAACCGCTCGTCGGACTCCTCGTGGACGAGCACGTCGTCCTCGGCAGGGCTTCCGATCGTGTGCCGGTGGACCTGGTTGGGGCGCCACGCGTCGTCGACCGTCGTGTAGAAGAACGTCGTGCCGTCGGCGGACCAGGCGCCGCCGTAGAAGATGCCGGGAATCTCGTCGGGGAGGGTCTCGCCGGTGGCGAGGTTCTTCACCTTCAGGGTGAAGCGCTCGTCACCGGTGAAGTTGGTCGAGTAGGCCAGCAGGGTGCCGTCGGGGCTGACCGAGCTGGTGCCGATCGAGAAGAAGTCGGAGTCTCCGGCGAGCTCGTTGCCGTCGAGCATGACCTCCTCGCCGGGAAGCGACTCCCCGGCCTTCAGCTCGGGCGGTGTCTCGCCGTCCGCGGCCACCCGGCACTGGATGCCGTACTGCTTGCCCTCCTCCGTCCGCGAGTAGTACCACCAGCCGCCCTTGCGGGTGGGAACCGAGAGATCGGTCTCCAGGGTGCGTGCCTTGATCTCCTGGAAGAGCGTCTCCCGCAGGGGCTTGAGGTGGGCGGTCGCCTCCTGCGTGTAGGCGTTCTCCGCCTCCAGGTAGGCGACCACCTCCGGGTCGTCCTTGACCGTCAGCCACGCGTAGTCATCGACCACGGTGTCCCCGTGGTGCACGCGCTCGCTGGGAACCTTCTTCGCCGTCGGCGGCGTCTGGCTGCTCACTCGGCCGAGTCTATGTTTCCGCCGGTGCCTGTTCGGGTGTACCCGCTCGGTCGTCGCGCTTCGTCCCATCCGGTTTCGCCGGGTCCCCCTTGGCGCTGCCTGTCGCGCTTGGTCTGTCCCTCCGCGCGGGCACGCTCGGCCGAGGCCCTCGGGGACTTGAGCTCTCAGCCCTCGGCTCGCCGGCGGGAGTCCGGGGAATACGGCCGCGAGGTTCGTCGTTGTGTCCTGAGCGGTCCGCGAGGGCTGCTAATCTTTCGATGTCGGCGAGGTCCGGCGCAAACCACTTTGATCACTCCGGTGACTTCCGTATGGCTTGCGTCGTGTTCGCCGATAATCCCTTTGAAGCCAACGGCCTCGGAGCTCGGTTCGCAGAGCTGCTCAGAGGCTGGTAAGTTTGAGGGGTTGCTCTGGAAACGGAGCCGCCTGAATTCCATCAGGATCTGCCAGATCGAATCAACCGGATTAAAACGAGCCGGTTTGACACGAAAAAGCGGGCCTGAAAGAATAAAGGCACAACGAAAGAACAGAATAAAACGAACGCCCCGGAGTTCTGCCGGACCGGTTGGTC